>NZ_JARUBF010000001.1:1977857-2637142 GCF_029626025.1 Solwaraspora sp. WMMD406 | reverse complement strand
CTCGTTGACGCTGCCGCCGGCGCCGTTGTTCGAGACGGCAGTCGGCGGTCGACGCGGATGCCGGCATGCTCGCCGAGGCGGCCCGCCGCGCCGACCGGGCGGGCGTTGCCAGCATCGAGTGGCGTCGGCTGCGGGCCGAGGAGCTACCGGCGGATCTGGGCACCTTCCGGGTGGTCACGTTCGCCCAGTCGTTCCACTGGATGGATCAGTCCTGGTGGCGAACCGGGTCCGGGACATGCTCGACCTGGATGGTGCCTGGGTCCACGTCCACGCCACTACCCATCGCGGCGTGGACGGCGCCGACCCGCTGCCACACCCCCGCCCGCCGTGGGACCGCGTCGACGAGTTGGTAGCCGACGACCTCGGGCCGGTACGCAGGGCCGGACAGGGTCTACTGCCCGTCGGGACCCGCTCCGGCGGAGAGGACGTCATGCGCCGGGCCGGCTTCACCGGACCGGCCCGGATCGAGGTCGGCGGCGGTCAGATCGTGAGGCGTACGGTCGACGAGGTCGCCGCTGCGGTGTTCTCCCCTGTCCAGTTCGGCACCGCACCTGTTCGCCGATCGCCTGCCGGCCTTCGATTCGGACCTGCGCGACCTGCTGACCCGATCGTCGGACAGTGACCGGTTCGCGGAGCGGACCAGAGAGATCGCGGTGGTGGATCCAGTGCCCGGGTCAGGTGTCGATCGGCTGATTCGTCGTCGAACTGAGGCGAGTACGGTGGTCAGTCGGCGCAGCGCAGCACGGCCTGGCCGCGTACCTCGCCGGCGGTGACGAAGCGGATCGCCTCGGCCGCCTGCGCCAGCCGGAACGTCCGATCCAGCACCGGTAGGACCGCTCCCGACTCGATCATCCCGGTGATGGTGACCAGGTCGTCGCGGCTGTCGGAGTGGATCACCGGCCGGGTGCGGAGCCGGCGCAGCGGCGCGAGCACCATGCCGCGCAGCCACCGGTCGACGCCCATGAACCACCGGCCGCCGGTACCGCCGACGTAGACGATCCTGCCACCGGGGACCAGCACGCGGGCGCAGTCGGCAAGCGACGGGTTGCCGTACAGGTCGATCAGCACGTCGAAGCGGCGGCCGAGGTCGCGCAGCGCCGTGGTGGTGTAGTCGACCACCTCGTCGGCGCCGAGCCCGGCGACCAGGTCCATCTTGCTGGTCCGGCACATACCGGTGACGTGGGCACCGTACGCCTTGGCGAACTGGACCGCGTAGGTCCCGACGCCGCCGGACGCTCCGGTGATCAGCACCCGGCGGCCGGGCTCATCAGCCTGGCCGGGCCGCAGGCCGCCCCCGTCGCGCACCGCCTGTAGCGCGGTGAAGGCCGCGATCGGCACCGCCGCCGCCTGCTCCAGGGTGAGGTTGGTCGGGACCGGCACCAGTTGCCGCTCCGGCACGGTGGCGTACTCGGCGAAGGTGCTGGCGGCCCAGCCGTACACCTGGTCGCCCGGTCGCAGGGTGGTCACCGCCGCTCCGGTCTCGACGACGGTGCCGGCCAGGTCGTAGCCGGGAATCCGGGACTTCGGTCGACGCCAGCCGGTGACCGGTCGGGCGACGTACGGCAGTCCTCTGGTCAGATGCCAGTCGGTGCCGCTGACCGGCGTGGCGTGTACGCGAACCAGCACGTCACGCTCCTCCGGCACCGGCCGGGGGACCTCGCGCAGGACCATCACGTCCTGCGGTGGGCCGTACGAATCCTGGGTGATCGCTTGCATGGCGGGTCCTCCCGAGGGGGTGGCGATCAATGGCACAGCGGGGTTGTGGTCAGGCGGGTTCGTCGGCGGCGTACTGGAAGACGTCGTCGAGGGGGACCGCGAACACGCGGGCGATCTGGAACGCCATCTCCAGCGACGGCGAGTACCTGCCCTGTTCGATGGCGATCACCGTCTGCCGGGTGACGCCGAGTCGTTTGGCCAGCTCGGCCTGGGTCATTTCACCGTTGGCGAAACGCAGGGCCCGGATCGAGTTGGTCACCCTGGTCGGTTTGCCCATGCGTCACCACCCCCGCCGGTACACGACGATCTTGACGATCGCGCCGATGGAGGTGGACACCACGAACACCGCGTAGATGGCGTTGGCGATCCAGAAGTGGTCGAGTTCGGCCAGGGTCAGCCCGAGCGGCAGGACCATCCCGACCGACAGGATCAGCCCGGAGACGTAGTCGCCCCGCCGATTGATCTCCTTGTCGCGCACGTCAATCTGGTAGGTCTCGCTCGGCGCGGCCATCTCGACCACGATCCGCACGACCATGGCCGCGACGATGGCGACGCCGATCGCCCAGAGCATCGTCGACACGTACGGTGCCTCGACGAGTGGCCCGTCGCCGGCTCGCCGCAGGACGGCCACCGTGTAGCCCACGAACGTGCCCAGGGTGGTCACCAGGAACACCCAGGTGCCCTTCTCCTCGTACGACACGCTGCACCACCAACCAGATGTAAAGAAAACCTGACATCACCAAGGTAAAGTAACCCCGACACGATGTCAATAATCTTTTACACAAGCCGGCAGCAGCCCCCAGCACGCGACATCCGGGAGCAGGTTCAGAGTGCGTCGTCGAGCAGGATGCGCCGTTGATCGGCGGGGGTGACCAGATGCACGCCGAGCAGCCGTACCCCGACCTTGCCGCAGACGCCGTACGCCGCGTGGAACCAGACGCGGTCCGGATCGCTGACCGCACTCGACCCCGGCCTGGTCAGCACGACGAGCATGGCCCCGTTGCCGGCCCGCTCCGCCAACGCGTTGGCGAAGATCGAGACCGCTTGGGCGCAGTCGGTCGGATCCGGGCTGGCGGGAAGATCGTCGACCGGGCAGTGCATCCGCACCCGGTCCTGGTCGTCACACAGGACGAACCGCACACCGTGCCGTCCCCGTTCCCACCGCTCGATGGAGGCGGTCAGATGAGCATCGATAGCCTCGGGGCCGTCCAGAACCGGCGAATCGCTCATGGCATGACATGATCCCACCATTCGCCCGGCTATCGCCACCCCGGGGCGGAGTGCGACCGGTCAGGCCGCGGCCACCGGGATGCGCTTTTCGAAGCAGACGCTGTACGGGTTACCGACGTACTCGCCGTACACCGGGATCCGCGAGTAACCGGCCGACGCGTAGAGGTGCAGCGCGGCCGGCAGATAGCTGCCGGTCTCCAGCCGGAACACCGTGTACCCCGACGAGTACGCCAACTCCTCCAGCGCCGTCAGCAGATGCCGGGCGATCCCCCGACCCCGGTACGCCGGACGGACGTACATCCGCGTGATCTCCACGGTCTGGGCGTCCACCGGTTGGATCGCTCCACAGGCCACCGCCCGGCCGTCCACCACACAGACCAGGTACCGCGCGTCGTCGTGTACCGGGTAGACCACCGGATCGACCGTACGGCCGGCGCGTTCCGCCTCCCTGAGTTCCCGTTCCTGAGTCGCGACCAGAGCGGCCACCTCGGGATCGGTGGACGGGCGACGCTCGATTAACACTCTGTCACGGTAGACAATCCGCATTTCCCGGAGGTTTCGTCCAGTTGGCCGGGATCAGGCCCGACTTCGACAACTTGGCCGGCGTCAGATGAAGCGGAAGCCACACCGGACGGTTACTCTCCGGTATCGTCGTCCCCGTCCCCGTCGATCTCGTCGGCCGGTCGCTGTCGGCGGGCCTTACGGGCAGCGAGCCGTTCGGCGGCGGAGTGCCGGGTCGGCGCTTCGGCGAGCCGGACATCGGTCCCGCGGGAGCTCGGCACATAGTCGACGTCCGCGAAATGGCTCGGCTGCCAGTCGAACTCGTACGTACCGATTCTGACCAGTGCGCCGGGTTCGGCACCCGCCTTGGCCAGCGCGTCCTCCACCCCGAGACGAGCCAACCGGTCGGCCAGGTAACCCACGGCCTCGTCGTTGTCGAAGTTGGTCTGCCGTACCCACCGCTCCGGACGCACGCCGTTGATCCGGAACGCGCCGTCGTCGAGCGGCTCGACGGTGAAGCCGGCATCGTCGACCGCTCTCGGGCGCAGCACGATCCGGGTCGGTTCCAACGGCGGAGCGGCGGCGCGGGCGGCGGCGACCAGTTCGGCCAGCGCGTAGCTGAGCTCCCGCAGACCCTGCCGGCTCACCGCGCTGACGGCGAAGACCCGCAGCCCCCGGGCCTCCAGGTCGGGACGTACCAGGTCGGCCATCTCCTGGCCGTCCGGAATGTCGATCTTGTTAAGGATGACCAGCCGGGGACGGTCGGCGAGACCGCCGTACGCGGACAGCTCCGCCTCGATGGCGTCGATGTCCGCCACCGGATCGCGTCCCGACTCCAAGGTGGCGGTGTCCACGACGTGGGCCAGCACCGCGCACCGCTCGATGTGCCGCAGGAACTCCAGACCGAGCCCCTTGCCCGTGGCGGCACCCGGGATCAGTCCCGGTACGTCGGCGACGGTGAAGGTGTGCTCGTCGACCCGGACCACCCCGAGGTTGGGCACCAGGGTGGTGAACGGGTAGTCGGCGATCTTGGGCTTGGCCGCCGAGATCACCGAGATCAGCGACGACTTGCCGGCGGAGGGGAACCCGACGAGGCCCACGTCGGCCACGCTCTTGAGCTCGAGGACGACGTCGAGCTGGTCACCCGGCTCACCCAACTCGGCGAAGCCCGGCGCCCGACGTCGCGCGCTGGCGAGCGCCGCGTTGCCCCGGCCGCCCCGACCACCCCGGGCGATCTCGAAGCTGGTCCCGGCACCGACCAGGTCGGCCAGCACGGTGCCGTCGAGTGTCTGCACGGTGGTCCCGTTCGGCACCTTGAGCACCAGATCAGCGCCTTTGGCGCCGTCCCGGTTGCCGCCCGCGCCGCCCTTGCCGTTCTCGGCCTTGGCATGCGGACGGAAGTGGAAGTCGAGCAACGTGTGTGCCTGGGGATCCACCACCAGCGTCACGCTGCCGCCATGTCCACCGTTGCCGCCGTCCGGCCCGCCGAACGGCTTGAACTTCTCCCGGTGGATCGACACGCAGCCGTGTCCACCGTTACCGGCCTGTACGTGCAGCACGACCCGGTCGACGAACGTGGTCACGGCCCTGTCCTCTCCTGGTACGGAATCGACTCCGACACGACGAAGCGGGCCGGGACCTCAGGTCCACGGCCCGCTCGACGCGTATGGATCGACGCGAACGCCTACTGCGCCGCCGGCACGATGTTGACCGTCTTGCGGCCGCGCTTGGTGCCGAACTGCACCGACCCGGCGGCCAACGCGAACAGCGTGTCGTCGCCGCCCCGGCCGACCAGGTCACCCGGGTGGAACTTGGTACCACGCTGACGGATCAGGATCTCGCCGGCACTGACCACCTGGCCGCCGAAACGCTTGACCCCGAGGCGCTTGGCTTCGGAATCGCGGCCGTTACGCGAGCTGGATGCACCCTTTTTGTGAGCCATGTCTGGCGCCTACTTCCCGTTCGAGATGCCGGTCACCTTGACCTGGGTCAGCGGCTGACGATGACCCTGGCGCTTGTGGTAACCGGTCTTGTTCTTGAACTTGTGGATCCGGATCTTCGGACCCTTGGTGTGCGCGGCGATCTCGCCGGTCACCGCAACCTGGGCAAGCGCGGTCGCGTCGGTCACCAAGTCGTCGCCATCGACGAGGAGCACTGCGGGCAGCGTCACCGCGTCACCGGGTACGCCGATGAGCTTCTCGACCTCGATCACGTCGCCCTCGGCGACCTTGTACTGCTTGCCGCCGGTCTTGACGATCGCGTACATCGGACGCGGCTCCTGTCGTTTGTCGCTGGCGGATGATGTTCGCGTCGGCCCGTCACACTGTCGGACGAACCGGCCAGTCACGGGCGCGCGGGAACGTGGCGCACCGGGTGCGCCACCGGCAAGCGTACGCCATGCCGGTCCCCGCCCTCAAATCGGTACCCCGACCGAGGGCGGGTGAACCTCACGGTTCAGGGGCGGGTCCGGCGCCGGGTACCACCCCGACGAACCCGACGCCGGCCCACCGAGCCGTTGTCGGACACCGCGTCCCGGTCCGGATCATCGTCGCCGGCCAGATCCGGATCATCGTCGCCGGCCAGCCGGGTCGGCTCCCGCCCGTTGCCACCGTCCGGGGCCAAGTCGACCTCGTACCGGGACAGGTCGTAGCCCATGGTGTCGTCCTCGTCGTCGGTCTCGGCGGTCAACCCGGACACCACGCCGCCGGCCTTCGCGGTGATCAGACCGGACACGGCCGGCCGCTCGACCCGGCCGCCGGGCTCACCGGTGCCGGTGGGCTCAGCCGCACCAGCGGACTCCTGCGCACCAGCGGAGTCGTGGACGCCAGCGGTGTCATCGACGCCACCTGCTCCGCCGATCTCCACCGCCGGACCGGTCCCCTCGACGCCAGCTGAACCGGTGCGGTCGGTCTCCACCGCCTCGGCCGAGTCGACCACGTCGACCACCGGTTCGACGGCCTTGCGGCCCCGTCGCCGACCGGTACCGGCCGACACCGGCACCGGAGCGGTGGCCGCAGCGACCGCCCGTACCTTGTCACCGGCACCGGCACTCGCGCTGGCGCTGGACGTGCCTGCCGCCCTGGGCTTGTCCGGCGCCGGCTCCGTGTGGATGATCAACCCGCGCCCCTTGCAGCAGTCACAGGTCTCACTGAAGGCCTCCAGCAGGCCGGCGCCGATCCGTTTGCGGGTCATCTGCACCAGACCGAGCGAGGTGATCTCCGTCACCTGATGCTTGGTGCGGTCCCGGCCGAGACACTCGGTCAGTCGACGCAGCACCAGCTCACGGTTGGATTCCAGCACCATGTCGATGAAGTCGATGACCACGATCCCGCCGATGTCGCGCAGCCGTAGCTGCCGGACGATCTCCTCGGCGGCCTCGAGGTTGTTGCGGGTGACCGTCTCCTCGAGGTTGCCGCCGGCACCGGTGTACTTGCCGGTGTTGACGTCGATGACGGTCATCGCCTCGGTCCGGTCGATCACCAGGTGCCCACCGGACGGCAGGAACACCTTGCGGTCCAGACCCTTGAGGATCTGCTCGTCGATCCGACGCTCGGCGAAGATGTCGACGACCCCGGCGTGCCGACGAAGCCGAGGCAACAGATCCGGCGACACGTGCGCCAGGTAGGACTCGACCATCTCGTACGCCGTGTCGCCCTCCACGACGAGCTCGCGGAAGTCTTCGTTGAACAGGTCCCGCACGACCCGGATGACCAGATCCGGCTCCTCGTACAGCAAGGTCGGCGCGCCACCGCCGGTCGCCTTGGCCCGGATGTCGTCCCACTGCGCCTGCAGCCGCTTGACGTCACGGGCCAACTCGTCCTCGCTGGCGCCTTCGGCGGCGGTCCGCACGATGACACCGGCGCCGTCGGGCACCAGCTTCTTGAGGATGTCCCGCAACCGCTTACGCTCGGTGTCCGGCAGCTTGCGGCTGATCCCCGACGCGTTGCCGTTGGGTACGTACACCAGGTGCCGGCCGGACAGCGCGATGTGGCTGGTCAACCGAGCGCCCTTGTGCCCGATGGGATCCTTGGTGACCTGGACGAGCACCGAGTCGCCGGACCGCAACGCCTGCTCGATCGACCGGGCCCGCCCCTCCAGACCGGTGGCGTCCCAGTTGACCTCCCCGGCGTACAACACGGCGTTGCGGCCGCGCCCCACGTCGACGAACGCCGCCTCCATGCTCGGTAGAACGTTCTGCACCTTGCCCAGGTAGACGTTGCCGGCCATGGTGCCGGAGGTGGCACGAGTGACGTAATGCTCGACCAGGACGCCGTCCTCGAGCACCGCGATCTGGGTCCGGTCGCCGCGCTGGCGGACCACCATGTCCCGGTCCACGGCCTCACGTCGGGCCAGGAACTCCGACTCGCTGAGGATCGGCGGCCGGGTACGGCGCTGTTCCCGCCCGTCGCGGCGACGCTGACGCTTGGCCTCCAACCGGGTCGACCCGGACACGCCCTGCACCTCGTCGGCGGTCTTGCGCGGCTCGCGGATCTTCACCACCGTCGGTACGCCGTCCTCGGCACCCGACTCCGGATCGCCCGCCCCCCGGCGACGCCGCCGACGACGACGGCGGGTCAGCCCGTCGCCGTCACCGTCGCCGTCACCACCGCCGTCGGCGTCGGCGTCGCTGTCGTCGGCCGCCGGCTCGTCGACCGCGCCGACCGGCTCGGTCTCGTCGACGCCGTCGTCCTCGGCACCGCCCTTGCCCCGGCCCCGGCCACGGCGTCCGCGACGGCGCCGACGGCGTCCCGCCGGGGTGTCGTCGTCATCGTCGTCGTCCTCGTCGAGCGACTCGGTCGAGGCGGCGGCCGCCGCCGGCTCGTCGACGTCGGCGGTCGCCGCGCCGGCCACCGACTCGGCGTCGCCGTCCGCGCTGCGCCGGCCGCGCCGCCGCCGACGGGTCGGCTCGGTGTCCGCGGCGGCCGGCTCGGGTGCCGGCGGCTCGGCCACGGCCGGCTCGATCGAGGTCGAGCCGGCCGGACCGGCCGAGCTGGCAGAAGCGGTCGATGGACGCGCCGCGCCGGCGGGCGGCGGTGCCTGCGGGTCCGGCGCCATGAACAGCACCACCGGCGGACTGGCCGCAGCCGTACGACGGCGTCGGGTCGGCGGCGTCGGGTCGGCCGCCGAGTCGCTCTCGTCGGACACCTGACCGGGCGGGGTGGGTGCCGACTCGCCCACCGGCGGTTCGGTGACCACGGGCGAGCCGACAGGCCGGGCCGCCGCCAACGCGGGAGCGGCCGATCCGGGTGCGGGTTCGCTCTCCTCGACCGGGACCACCACCGGCTCCGCGACCTTCTTGCGGCGTCGGGTGACCTTCTTCACCGGTTCCGCCGACCCGCTGGCCGGTTCGCCGGCGGTGGCGGCCGGCGGTGCGGCGCTGGTGGCGGATCCGGCCCCGGCGGACCCTGCCGTGCCGGCGGACTCCCCGCCGGTCGGTTCCGGGCCGCCGCTGGTCTCGGCGGCGTCGCTGGTGGCCTTCACCGCGGTCGTACGGCGACGACGTGTCTTGGGTGCCGCCGGTGGTTCGCCACCGGCCGGATCACCGGACGACGATGCGCCGGCGGACGGGCCGCCAGCCTCGGCTGCGGCGGCCTCGGCAGCAGCGGCCTCGGCAGCAGCGGCCTCGGCAGCAGCGGCCGCCTTGGTGCTGCGCCGCCGGGTGGCCTTGGCCGGCGCGGTACGAGTGGTGTCGGTGGTGTCGCTGACCGGTTGCACGCCGGTCAGGTCACCGCCCTCGGGCTCGTTGTCGAGCATCGGACGTTCTCCAGTTCTGGCCGCCCCGGGCGCGGGTGAGCGCTGCCACGCAGGGTTGCCGCAAAGGTGTTCCGGCGGACACGCCGCTGAGCTCCCGGCCCGGTTGGGCGAAAGACCCGGAGGCAGACCGCCGAAGTCTGGCTTACTGAGCGCCGGCCGGAACACGGTCGGCGTTCACCGGTGACTGCCCGACGCGATCCGCCTCCAACGGATCGACGATCTCCACCTGCGCGGTCAGTGTTCCCTGCGCTAGCCGGGTCACTCTGGGCGGCACCGGCGGCTCCAGGTCGGCCATGACGCGCAGGCCGGAAAGGACGTCATCGGGTCGTACCGACGGGGTGACCTGCCGGACGACTAGGTCGAGTATCGCACACGGCACCGAGCTGACCTCGGAAGGTAGGCCAGCATCCGGTCCGATACCTGAATCAGCCGGTTCGCCGTACCCGGTGACCACCGCGATCCGCAGCACCGCCGCGCGCGCGTCGAAGGTCCGCCGCCCCTGCTTGGTCATCCGTTCGACGAGCACCTCGTCGGCGGCGGTGAACACCTCGACCGCCCGCCGGGCGAGATCCGGCTCGATCCCCGGCAACTCGACGCGCCACCGCGACGCGTCGATCCGGTCCGCCAGGCTGCCGCCGCTGGCGACGACAGCGTCGAGCACGTCCAGGCCCGGCGACAGGGCCGCGTCGAGCGCCACGCGCAGCTCGCCCGGGTCGACGGCCCGCTGCAGGCCGATCTCCAGGTACTCGGCCTCGCTGGCCACCCCGGTCGGTGCCGCGCTCGCGTAGGAGATCTTCGGATGCGGCGTGAACCCCTGGGAGAAGGCGACCGGTACGCCGGCCCGGCGCAACGCGCGCTCGAACGCCCGGGCGAAGTCGCGGTGCGACGTGAACCGAAGCGGCCCACGCTTGGCGTACCGGATCCGGATCCGCTGCACGACCGGCGCCTGGCCGCCTTCTGGCTGTGGCTTCCTGCTGATCGCGATGCTCCTCGAATGAGATGGGGATGCCGATCGGACGACGATGGCCACCTGACCGGGCAATCGTCGCCCAGGTGACACCGCCGTACCAGTCAGCCGGCGGCCGGTGCCCGCAGACCGGTGTTCACCGGCGTCAGCGGCAGCAGTTTCTGCCCGGTCGGGCCGATCTGGATCTCGGTGTCCATCGACGGGCAGACACCGCAGTCGAAACAGGGCGTCCATCGGCAGTCGTCCTGCTCGTACTCGCTCATCGCGTCCTGCCAGTCCTGCCAGAGCCAGTCCTTGTCCAGGCCCGAATCGAGGTGATCCCACGGCAGCACCTCGGTGGCGTCCCGCTCGCGCGCCGTGTACCAGTCGAGATCGACTCCGTACGCCGGCAACGTCTCGGCCGCCGCGTCGACCCAGCGCTGGTACGAGAAGTGCTCGCTCCAGCCGTCGAACCGGCCGCCGGATTCCCAGACCCGGCGGATCACCGCGCCGACCCGCCGGTCACCGCGCGACAGCAGCCCTTCGATCAGCGACGGCTGGCCGTCGTGGTAGCGGTAGCCGATCGCCCGCCCCAGCGACCGGTCGGCGTTGATCGCCTGCTTGAGCAGCCGCAGCCGGTTGTCGATCACCTCCGGCGACTGCATCGACGCCCACTGGAACGGGGTGTGCGGCTTGGGGACGAAGCCGCCGATCGACACCGTGCAGCGGATGTCCTTGGAACCGGTCGCCGCCCGCCCCGCCTTGATCACCTCGTGCGCGAGCCGGGCGATCTGCAGCACGTCCTCGTCGGTCTCGGTCGGCAACCCGCACATGAAGTAGAGCTTCACCTGACGCCAACCGTTGGTGTACGCCGTCACCACGGTCCGGATCAGGTCCTCCTCCGAGACCATCTTGTTGATCACCCGACGGATCCGCTCCGAGCCACCCTCCGGGGCGAACGTCAACCCGGTACGCCGGCCGTTGCGCGACAGCTCCTGCGCCAGCTCGATGTTGAACGCGTCGACCCGGGTCGACGGCAACGACAGCGACACGTTCGTGCCCGCGTACTGCTCGGCCAGACCCGAGCACATGTCGCCGATCTCCGAGTGGTCGGCCGACGACAGCGACAACAGGCCGACCTCGTGGAAGCCGGAGTACTCCAGGCCGTCGGCGACCATCTGGCCGACCGTGGTGATCGATCGTTCCCGCACCGGACGGGTGATCATGCCGGCCTGGCAGAACCGGCAGCCGCGCGTACAGCCCCGGAAGATCTCCACCGCGTACCGTTCGTGCACCGTCTCGGCCAACGGCACGATCGGCTTCTTCGGGTACGGCCACGCGTCCAGGTCCATCGTGGTGCGCTTGTGCACCCGGAACGGCACGTCCGCCCGGTTCGGCACCACCCGCTGGATCCGGCCGTCCGGCAGGTAGTCGACGTCGTAGAAGCGCGGCACGTAGACGCTCTCCGTACGGGCCAGCCGCAACAGCAGCTCGTCGCGCCCGCCGGGCGAGCCGTCGGCCTTCCACTGCCGGACGATCGCGGTGATCTCCAGGACGGCTTCCTCACCGTCGCCGAGCACCGCCGCGTCGATGAAGTCCGCGATCGGCTCCGGGTTGAACGCCGCGTGCCCACCGGCCAGCACCACCGGGTGCGCGTCGGTACGGTCGGCGGCCAGCAGCGGAATGCCGGCCAGGTCGATCGCGGTCAGCAGATTCGTGTAGCCCAGCTCGGTGGCGAACGAGATCCCGAAGACGTCGAAGTCGCCGACCGGCCGGTGCGCGTCGACGGTGAACTGCGGCACCCCGTGCTCGCGCATCAGCCGTTCCAGGTCAGGCCACACCGCGTACGTCCGCTCGGCCAGCACGTCCGGCTGCTCGTTGAGCACCTCGTAGAGGATCTGCACCCCCTGGTTGGGCAGTCCGACCTCGTAGGCGTCCGGATACATCAGAGCCCAACGCACGATCGTCGCGTCCCAGTCCTTGGTCACCGCGCCCAGCTCGCCGCCGACGTACTGGATCGGCTTGCTGACCTGCGGCAGCAGCGGCTCCAACCGGGGCCAGACCGATCGGGTCACCGGGCCGCTCTCGACACCTGCCGGCGCAGCACCCGCCGTGACACTCATCAAACCTCCTCCAGACCGCACCGGACGCACAGATCAACCACCCAGGGTACGCGTACCGCCGGCCCGGGTGGCCCGGGTGGCCGAGGTGCCGTCGGGCAGCGGCCGGTGGCGGGTTGGCCGGGCGGTACTAACCTCGAACGAGGCCCGAGAGGAGATGCATCTGCGATGCGGCAGCCGCGACCGGACGAGGGTCCGACCACGGACCGGACGCCCGAGGCGGCCGGTGACCCCACCGCGCCGGACACCGAGGTACGCCCGACCAAGGTACGCCCGACCGAGGCGACCACGCGGGCCGCCGAGGCAACCCGGATCGACGCGACCCCCGCCACTGACGCGACCGCGGCAACTGACGCGACCCGGATCGACGCGACTCCGACCGTCGACGGCACCGGGGCCGCAGACGGCACCGGGGCCGCAGACGAGCCGGCGACCTCGGTGTCGCCGGCGCCGTGGCGGGGCTCCGCCGCCGTACCACCGCCACGGCCCAGGCAGGCGTGGTGGCGACGGGACGACCCGGTACCCGAAGCACCCGCCCCGCCTCGCAATCCCACCCTGCGTCTGCCGATCGGTGAGGTGCCCGGCGACGACCCGGAGACCCGTACCCCGGTGGATCCGTGGGCGGCCGCCGATCCGTGGCCGACCGGCGACCCGGCCGGCGGACACCACCACGCCGGACACCACCACGACTGGCCGGTCGCGGACGAGCCGATGGATCCCGCTACCCCTTATCAGCCAACCCGGCGACAGCCGCCACCACGACAGGCGGTGGTGCCACCGCCGGCGACGCCGGTCGCCCCGAAGCCCCAAACGCGACCCGGGCCGCCGTCGCGGGTGCCAGCACGACCGATGCCCCCGGCCGCCGGTTTCCGCCCGCCACCGACGCCCAGCCGCCCCCGGCGCCGCCGACGGCGGTGGCCCTGGACGATGTCCCTGTTCACTCTGCTCACCCTCGCCTGCTGCTGCGGCTGCCCGGCCTACTACGGCAAACCGCTGTGGGACCAGTACCCGGCGAGCGCAGCACTGCCGGCGCAAATAGCCGACCTACGGTTGAGCGACGACCGGACCAGCCTGCAAACCGTGACCCGGCTGGAAAGCGAGATGCGCACCGCGCATCTGCTCGCCGAGGACACCTTCGCCGGCGTCTACCGCGACGGCAACGGCAAGCTGGTGGTGCTCTCCGGCACCACCGGCTTCCGGATGACACCGGGCACCGACCTCGACGACGAAATCATCCGCATCGACGGTGAATTCCGGTTCACCGACGTCGTGGCCTTCGAGACGGACGCCCGTGGCATGCATCTGAGCTGCGGCACCGGACGGGCCGACGGGACCGACGTGGTGGTGTGCGCCTGGGCCGACCACGGCAGCCTCGGTACCGCGATGTTCACCCGCCGATCGGTCGACGAGAGCGCCGAGCTGACCCGACGGCTGCGCGCCGACGTCGTCAGCCGGGGGTGACCGGGTCGTCGCCGGCCGGGCCGGCCGGCGGCGGCGCGTCGCCGGTCGAACCGTTCACGGCCCGGCCGGCACCGGTACGCGGTGGAGCGTAGCGCCCCACGTACTCCTGGCCGGTGAGCCGCTGGATCTCGCTCATCATCTCGTCGGTCATCTTGCGCAACTCGGTGTGGTCGTCTGCGCGCCCGGTGAAGTCCAGCGGCTTACCGAACCGGACCACGACCGTGCCACGCTTGAACTTCGGCCAGAGCGCGCCGATAGGCTGGATCTCGTCGGTGCCGAGGAAGCCGACCGGCACGATCGGCACCCCGGCGGCCAGCGCGAGCCGGGCAGCACCGGTCCGGCCCCGGTACAGCCGGCCGTCCGGTGACCGGGTCCCTTCCGGAAACACCGCCACCTGCCGGCCGGCTCGCAGCAGCGGGATCGCGCCGTCGAACGCACTCAACGCGGCCCGTCCGCCACCGCGTTCCACCCGGATCGCCCCCAACCCGGTCACCAGGCTCCGGGTCAGAAAACCCCGAACCCCGGTACCGGTGAAGTACTCCGCCTTGGCCCAGAACGCCACGTGCCGGGGCAGGACCGCGCCGAGGAAGTACTCGTCGGCGACGGACAGATGGTTGGCGGCCAGGATCACCCCGCCAGTGGACGGGACGTTCTCCAGGCCTTCCACCTTGGGCCGCCAGCCGAGCATCAGAGCGGGTGCGACAGTGACTTTGCCGATCGAATACAGCGGCGGCACGGATCCTCCGGCGGCGGGACAGCGGGCATGGGGTGGTCGGGATGACACGGTAGCGGACGGGATCCCGCCCCGCCCGCTCAGACCCGCCCGCTTAGACCCGTGCGCGCCCCCGCTCAGACCGGCGTACCCGGACGGTGACGGGCTCACCCTCACCCACCTCACCGGCGAACCCGACGCCGGCGTCGGCACCAGGACCGACACCACCGTCCGCGTCATCACCGGCACCACCGTCCGCGTCATCACCGACGCCGGCACCGGCCGGTCGGAACGACACGTCGTCGGCGAGCACCTCACCGGCGACGAAGCCGTGGTACGCCCGTACCGCCTCGGCCACCTGATCGCCGGCCGCCACGCTGACCCGGATCCGGTCGGTGATCCGCAGGTCGGCGGCACGGCGGGCCTGCTGGATCACCCGGACCAGGTCCCGGGCCAGGCCTTCGGCGGCCAGCTCCGGGGTGACGGTGGTGTCCAACACCACCACCCCCTGGCCGGCCGGCAGCGGCGCGGAGTGCTCCGGGTCGGCGGCGACCAGCTTCAGCTCGTACTCCCCCTCGGCGAGCCGGACCCCGGCGGCGACCGGCGCACCGTCGTCGCTCAACGTCCAGTCCCCGGCCTTCACCGCCTTGATCACCGTCTGGACCTGGCCACCCACCCGTGGCCCGAGCACCCGGGGCACCACGGTCAGCACCTGCTGGCAGTAGCTGTCGACGGCGTCGGTGAAGGTCACCGACTTCACGTTGACCTCGTCGGTGACCAGGTCGGCGAAGGGCCGCAGCCGGTCCGCCGCCGAGGTCGCCACGGTCATCGCCGGCAACGGCAGCCGGACCCGCAGGTTACGCGCCTTGCGCAGCGACAACCCGGCGGAGCAGACGTCCCGGACCGCGTCCATCGCCGCGACCAGGTCGCGGTCGGCGGGGAACTCGGCCGCCACCGGCCAGTCGGTCAGGTGCACCGACCGCTCCCCGGTCAGCCCTCGCCAGATCTCCTCGCTGGTCAGCGGCGCCAGCGGCGCCACCACCCGGGCCAGCGTCTCCAACACGGTGTAGAGCGTGTCGAAGGCGTCGGCGTCGCCGGACCAGAACCGGTCCCGGGACCGACGCACGTACCAGTTGGTCAACGCGTCCAGGTAGGTCCGCACGCTGGCGCAGGCAACGGAGATGTCGTAGCCGTCCATCTGCCGGGTGACCTCGTCGACCAGCTCCCCGGTCTTGGCCAGCACGTACCGGTCGAGCAGGTGGGTGCTGTCGGTCCGCCGCGTCGCGGTGTAGCCCTCCGCGTTGGCGTACAGCGCGAAGAAGTACCAGACGTTCCACAGCGGCAGCAGGACCTGCCGGACCGCGTCGCGGACGCCGCTCTCCACCACCGCCATGTCCCCGCCGCGCAGCACCGGCGAGGCCATCAGCATCCAGCGCATCGCGTCCGAGCCGTAGGTGTCGAACACCTCGTACACGTCCGGGTAGTTACGCAGGCTCTTGCTCATCTTGCGCCCGTCGGCGCCGAGCAGGATGCCGTGGCTGACGCAGGTCCGGAACGCCGGCCGGTCGAACAGCGCGGTGGCCAGCACGTGCATGGTGTAGAACCAGCCCCGGGTCTGCCCGATGTACTCGACGATGAAGTCACCCGGGTAGTGGTGCTCGAACCATTCCCGGTTCTCGAACGGGTAGTGCACCTGGGCGAACGGCATCGACCCGGACTCGAACCAGCAGTCCAGCACCTCCGCCACCCGGCGCATCGTGGACCGGCCGGTCGGGTCGTCCGGGTTGGGCCGGGTCAGCTCGTCGATGCCGGGCCGGTGCAGATCGGCCGGGCGGACGCCGAAGTCGCGCTCCAGCTCGTCGAGCGAGCCGTACACGTCGACCCGGGGGTAGGCCGGGTCGTCGGATTTCCACACCGGGATCGGCGAGCCCCAGAACCGGTTGCGGCTGATCGACCAGTCCCGGGCCCCGGCCAGCCACTTGCCGAACGAGCCGTCCTTGACGTGCGCCGGTGACCACTCGATCTGCTGGTTCAGCTCCACCATCCGGTCCCGGAACGTCGACACGGCCACGAACCACGACGACACCGCCTTGTAGACCAGCGGCGTGTCGCACCGCCAGCAGTGCGGGTACGAGTGGGTGTAGGTGTCGTGACGCAGCAGCACACCCCGCTCGCGCAACTGGCGGATGATCGGCTTGTTGGTGTCGAACACCTGCTCACCGACGTACGGCGGGACCAGCGCGGTGAACCGGGTGTGGTCGTCGACGGTGACGATCGTCGGGATTCCGGCGGCGGTGCAGGCGTTCTGGTCGTCCTCGCCGAACGCCGGGGCCATGTGCACCACCCCGGTACCGTCCTCGGTGGTGACGAAGTCCGCGCCGAGCACCTGGAACGCGTTCGGGCCGGCCTGGTCGACCAGGAAGTCGAACAGCGGGGTGTAGCGGCGGCCCACCAGGTCGGCCCCGCGCACGGTGCCGATCCGTTCGAACCCGTCCAGTTCCTTGGCGTACGCCTCGACCCGCGCCGCGCCGAGCAGGTAACGCTGCCCGTCGCGCCGCAGCACCGCGTACTCGATGTCCGGGCCGACGGCGAGGGCCAGGTTGGACGGCAGGGTCCACGGCGTGGTGGTCCACACCCCGATCCGCTCCGGCTCGCCGCCCGGCTGCTGCGGCGCCAGCTCGAACCAGACGGTGACGGTCTGGTCCTGCCGGTCCCGGTAGACGTCGTCCATGCGGGTCTCGGTGTTGCTCAGCGGCGTCTCGCACCGCCAGCAGTACGCCAGCACCCGGAAGCCCTCGTAGATCAGGCCCTTGTCGTGCAGGGCCTTGAAAGCCCACATGACGCTTTCCATGTAGTCGAGGTCGAGCGTCTTGTAGTCGTTGGCGAAGTCGACCCAGCGGGCCTGGCGGGTGACGTACCGCTCCCAGTCCTGGGTGTAGGCCAGCACCGAGCTGCGGCACACGTCGTTGAAGCGTTCCATGCCCAGCTCGACGATCTCCGCCTTGGTGGAGATGCCGAGCTGCCGTTCGGCTTCGACCTCGGCGGGCAGGCCGTGGCAGTCCCAGCCGAAGCGGCGCTCGACCCGTCGTCCCCGCATCGTCTGGTAACGCGGCACCACGTCCTTGACGTAGCCGGTGAACAGGTGGCCGTAGTGCGGCAGCCCGTTGGCGAACGGCGGACCGTCGTAGAAGACGTACTCGTTGGCCCCGTTCGGGCCGGGGTCGCGCTGGTCGACGCTGGCTTCGAAGGTCTTGTCGGCCGTCCAGTACTCCAGGACCCGGCGTTCCACCGCCGGCAGGTCAGGACTGGCCGGTACGCCGGTCTCGGCCTGATCGCCGGTCTCGGCCTGATCGCTGCCGTCGGACGCCCGGGTGACGGGACCGGTCATCGGGTACGCCATGGTGGTCGTTCTCCTCGCGCGCGCAGCTCACTGTCGTCGTGGTCGGCGAGGACGAACCCGCCGGGGTGGGCACCGGCCGCCGGGCCGGATGCCGCCCACGACGGGCCGCGGTACCACCTCGCTTGACGGTCGAGTGATCGGCCGCCCGCTCGTCGGCCGGCTGTGACGGGCCGGACCCGCCCGGTTCTACTGCGGCCGCCGTACGGGCGACCGGTTCTTCCGGGGGCTCACCGGTGATAGCCGGGTCATCGCCTGGTGACACCAAGCGTAGCGGACCGCGCCAGCCGTTTCCGCCGCCCCCGCCCCTGCCCCGCCCCCCTCTGCGGGGTACGGGTCAGTGATCGGCCGCCGGCAGGGTCGTCGACCAGAGCGACCGACCGTCGGCGTCACGCAGGTGCACGGTGAACGCCCGGGACTGCGGGTCGATGGCGACCTCCCCGAAGTGCTGGAAGCCCTCGGCCGGCGAGGTGTTGGCCCGAGGCGGGGCGTGTACGAACACCGCCTGCGGGCCGAAGGTCCCGTCCAGCGTGTTGGGGCCGAACCCGCCGGCGTGCGCCGGCCCGGAGACGAACTCCCAGAACGGGGTGAAATCGCCGACCGCCGCCCGCGCCGGGTCGTAGTGGTGCGCGGCCGTGTAGTGCACGTCCGCGGTGAGGAACACGATCCCCCGCACCCCGGCCCGATGCGCGGCGCCGAGAATCTCGGCGAACTCCAGCTCCCGTCCGGCCGGCGCGCCGTCGTCACCCTGCGCGACGCCCTCCTGCGCGGCGGAACCGTCCGGCACGATCAGACCCAGCGGCAGATCGTTGGCGATCACCTTCCAGGTGGCCCGCGACCGCGTGAGCTCCCGGATCAGCCAGGCCCGCTGCCGCGCGCCGAGCAGCCCCCGGCGCGGATCGGCGTACGTGTTGCCGTCGTTGGGGTCCTTGTGGGTCCGCATGTCCAGCACGAAGACGTCCAGCAGCGGACCGTACGACACCACCCGGTACAGCGGCCCGTCGTCCGGAGTCGGCAGCCACTCGTGGAACGCCTGCCGGGCGCGCGCGGCCAACACGTCGACCCGGGTCTCGGTGTACCGCGGATCGGTCAGGATCTCGCCGGGGTACCAGTTGTTGGTGACCTCGTGGTCGTCCCACTGGTTGAGCTGCGGCACCTCGGCGCAGAACGCCCGCAGGTTGGCGTCCAGCAGGTTGTACGCGAACTGGCCCCGGAACTCGGTGAGCGTCTCGGCGACCTTCGTCTTGGCCGGGGTGACCAGGTTGCGCCAGATGCGGCCGTCGGGCAGGGTCACCGTCTCGGCGAGCGGGTTGTCGGCGTACACGGTGTCACCGCTACACAGGAAGAAGTCCGGCTGGCATCGCCGCATCGCCTCGAAAATCCGCATGCCGCCGAAGTCGTCGCTGATCCCCCAGCCCTGGCCGGCGATGTCGCCGGTCCACACGAACCGCACGCCGGCCGGTCGCCCCGACCGACGTGGGCCCGGTACGCCACCGCCTCGGGGCGCGGTCGTCAACGACCCGGTCAGCGGCTCGCTGAGCAGGCCGGGGCGGTGCAGGCTCTCCACCCGTACCCGGTAGTGCAACCGCTCGCCGGCCGGTAGGCCGCGCAACCGCACCTTGCCGGTGAAGTCACCGCCGCCGTGGAGCACCGGTCCCCGTACCCGACGGGCGTCGCGCAGGTCCGGACGGCGGCCGATCTCGACGACGAGCCGACCCGGCCGGTCGGCCCGGGTCCAGACCACCGCCTCGCCGGGGCCGACGGCGCCGCTCTGCACGCCGTGGGTGAGCACCGGCCGGCCGCTGGGCCGCCAGGCCGGTACGCCCGGCCGACCGGCCGTCGTGGGTACGCCGGACGCGCCGGCACCGCCGAGCAGCACGCCGCCGGCGAGGCCGGCGCCGGTGGTCAGACCGGCTCGCAGCAGGGTACGGCGATCCAAGGGTTCCATCGATGTCCTCCAGAAGACGTCCGAACGTGTCCACAGAGATCTATCGATGGAAGGTGGCTGCCGCCCCCATGATCAGGTGGCCGGCACACGAACCAGCCGAAAACGCCCGGCGGTAGCCGAACCAGCCCAGCTAGTCGGCCTGCCCAGCGCGGATCGGCTCCAGGGCGTCGGCGGGCCTAGCCCAGCTCGGGAAACCAGAGCTTGATCTCGCGCGCGGCACTCTCCGGCGAATCCGAGGCATGCACCAGGTTCTCCCGGTTGGACAACGCGAGGTCACCGCGGATGGTGCCGGCCGCCGCCTTGCGTCCGTCCGTGGACCCGATCAGCCCCCGCACCACGTCGATGGCCTGATCACCAGCGAGCACCAGGGCGATCAGCGGCCCACCGGTCATGAACTCCTTCAGCGGCGGATAGAACGGCTTGTCCACATGGTCGGCGTAGTGCGCGTCGGCCAGGTCGGCGTCCATCTCCCGCAGGGTCAACGTGACGAGGTGCAGTCCTTTGCGCTCGAAACGGCCGACGATCTCGCCGACCAGACCACGCCGAACCGCATCGGGCTTGATCAACACCAGGGTACGTTCGACGTCGGTGGGGCTGGACACGCTGGTTCCTCCTCGGCGGACCGGCGCCACTACGCGCCGTGCGTTCCGGTACGGGCTGGCGTTGCCAGCCTAGTGGGTCGACCCGACCGCCCGGTCGGCTTGGTCACATACGACACCGGTCGGGCGACCCGGCCCGCCTCGACCGGCCCGCCGTCGCGGCACGGTGCTGGACGGCCCGCCGTCGCGGCACCGCGCGGCGCGCCGTGTCGGCACCGCGCGGCGCGTCGCCGCCCGGCGCGTCATCATGGAGACAGAAGTCTCGGGTATCGCGTGTGCCCGGCACACCATGCCGATCGCGGGTCTTCCGTCAACGCCCAGCCCGGCCTAGCCTGGCCTTAACGCAGGGAGGTCTACTGTGGCGAACGGCCGTCGACCTGTTTCCACTGTCCGTAAGCTCGTCGCCGCGGTGTTGGGCACCCTCGCGACGTTCGTCATTCTGTTCGGCGCGGGCATGACGAGCTGGGCGATCGCCGCCCTCGGCGTCGCGCTGCTGGTGCTGGCGATCAGCCTGGTACTCATCACCGCCTTTCCCGGTGCCGAACGGGCCTGGGTCGCCGGCATCGCCCACGTCCGCAGCGTCTCGGAACCGCCAGCCTCCTCGGCGTACGGGCGTTGCGAACTGCAGATCCTGGTGGATGCGCCCGGAGTGCCGCCACGCTCGGTCAAGATCCGTGATCCCCGGGTGCCGGTCGCCAAGTGGCCCGACCCGGGGGCCACGCTGCCGATCATGGTGGCGATCGACGACCAGCGACACGTCCGGATCATGTGGGACGACGTGCTCACCCACGCCGAGGCCGCTGCCCAACGGGCCGAGCTGCCACCAGAGTTCGACGAACCCGACTTCGGCCCGCTCGACGACGACCTACTGGTCGACGACGACCTGCTCGGCGTCGACACCGAACCGCCGTGGGCCCGCCGTGGCGCCGACGACGACCTGCTCCTCGACCCGGACACGGTCCGCACTGCCGACCTCAGCGACGAATTGAGCGGCCTACGCGCCAGCGCGGCGCCCGACAGCGACCAACCGGAGCCCGGCACTCCAGACGGTGCCTCGCGCGACCGTGCCACGACCGGTTCACCGTCCGGCCCGGTCCCGCGCGGCACCGGACGCGGCCCGGCGGAAAATCCCCGCCCGGACTTCGCCGACGCCGACTTCGACGCCGACTTCGCCAAGGACTTCACCGCGCCGGATCGCTCCGACCTCGACCCGCCACCCACCCGTGACCGCGACACCGGGCCACGCGGCGAGCCGGTCGTGGTGAGTCAGACCCCAGGCGGGCCGATCGTGCTGGAAGGCACCCTGGTCGATCCCCCGGCGGTTCCGCTGCCGAGGCGACCGAGGCCGAAGCCCCATCCCTCGGACGATCCGCAGACCTCCGGTACCGGCATGACACCGCCGGGCGAGCGCACGCATTCCAGCGAGATGCGACCGGAGACCGGCCCCGCCGCCACCGGCACCGTCCTCGCCGACCAGCCCGACACCTCCGGCGAGGAGGCCGCCACCGCAGACCTCGCGCAGCCGCTGGAGGACCTGGCCGCAGCCGGGCCGGTCCAGGCCGGCGCGTCGACGCCTGCCGGCGACGCCGGGAGGTTCCACGGCGTGGGTCTCACCCTGCTCGTCGCCGACCTGGACCGGTCGGTCGAGTTCTACCGCGACATGCTCGGCTTCTTCGAGATCGACGGCGGAGACGGCAACGCCGTACTCGCGTCCGGACAGACCCGGCTGGTGCTGCGGTCGGTGCCGGAGGTCGCGCCGGTCAACCGACGGCTGATGCACATCAACCTCGAAGTCGACGATCTGCTGCGGGTCCACGACGAGCTCAAGTCGAAAGGCGTACGGTTCACCTACGCGCCCCGGGCGGTCAACCGGGGAGCCCGGTTGGAGCTGTGGGCGGCCGCGTTCCGCGACCCTGACGGACACGGCGTCGCCATCATCGAATGGCGTGACCGGGATCAACCACCGTCGGCGTCCACCACTGCGGAAGACTGAGCCGGTCGGTCCGGCCGGCCGGCGGGCCGGACGACCTGGCCGTCAGCGCCGTCAGCGCCGTCAGCGCCGTCAGCTCAGGATGACCCGTCGAACGTGCCAGACGTACCCCCACACCAGCGCGAACAGGACCCCGACCGCGAGCAGCGACCAGTGCAGCAGGCCGGCGAGCAACACCAGTGCCTGCAGTACGGTGCCCGCGTACCAGGCCCACGCGCGCCCCAACAGGCCCGCCACGACGATCGCGCCGACGGCGAGTGCGACGCTGGCGACGACGGCCGCCGTACCGAAGCCCGCGCTGAGGACACGGATCGGCTGGACCGCCAGGACCAGCACCAACGCCTCCAGCCCGAGCGTCGCCGCGCCGAGCCCGCGCGCCGCCGCTACCGGGTTGCGCAGTCCGGACCGTCTCGGCCCGACCGGTCGTCCACTACCCGCCGGCCCGCTCTCGACCGGCCCGCCGCCCGCCGGCCTCGCGTCGGCTCCTTCGCCGCCCCGGCCTTTCGGTTCAGGAGAACCCCGGACCGGGCCGTCCGCCGGTGGACCGCTCATCGGGCCAGTAGCCGCCGCGCGTCGGCGACCGTCACCACGGACCCGGTCACCAGCACCCCGACCCCGGTCAGTTCCCCGTCCACGTCGGCTTCGGCCAACACCACGGCCGCCTCGATCGCGTCCGGCATGGTCTGCGCCACCTGCACCCGGTCCTCACCGAACGCTTCGACCGCGGCGTCGGCGAGCTGGGCCAGCGGCATCGCCCGAGGCGACGTGTTGGTGGTCACCACCACCGCGTCGGCGACCGGCTCCAGCAGGTCGAGGATGGCGTCCACGTCCTTGTCGCCGAGCACCGACAGCACGACCACCAGCCGCCGGAACGCGAACTCCTCCCGCAACGCGGTGACCGTGGCTGCCATGCCGTGCGGGTTGTGTGCCCCGTCGAGCAGGATCGTGGGCGCGTTGCGAACCCGCTCCAGACGCCCCGGCGACGACACCGCCGCGAAGCCTTCGCGCACCGGTTCGGCGTCCAACGTCCGGCCCGGGCCGGCACCGAGGAACGCCTCCACCGCGGCCAACGCGAGCGCCGCGTTCTGTGCCTGGTGGGCACCGTGCAACGGCAGGAAGATCTCGTCGTACCGTCCGCCGAGCCCTTGCAGGGTGAGTACCTGGCCGCCGACCGCGACCGCCCGGTGCACGACGCCGAACTCGCCGCCTTCGCGTGCGATGGTCGCGCCGACCTCGGCGCAGCGGTCCAGGATCGGCTCGGCCGCCTCCTCCGGTTGTACGGCGGTGATCACCGTCGCGCCCTGGTGCACGATCCCGGCCTTGGCCAACGCGATGTCGGTGAGCGTGTCGCCCAGCCACTCCGTGTGGTCCAGACCGATCGGCGTGATCACACAAACCCCGGCGGCCAGAACGTTGGTCGCGTCCTCCGCCCCGCCGAGACCGACCTCCACCACCGCGACGTCGACCGGCGCGTCGGCGAACGTCGCGAACGCCAGGGCCGTCGTCACGTCGAAATAGGTCAACGGCTCGGCCGCCTGCTTGTCGACCAGCGCGACCAGCGGAGCGATCTCCCGGTACGCCGACACGAACCGGTCGGCACCGACCGGCTCGCCGTCGAGGCTGATCCGCTCCCGGACGGTCTCCAGGTGCGGGCTGGTGTACCGCCCGGTGTGCAGGCCGAACGCGCGCAGCAGCGAATCGATCATGCGGGCGGTCGACGTCTTGCCGTTCGTCCCGGTCAGATGGATCGACGGGTACGCCCGCTGCGGGCTGCCCAGCAGGTCCAACAGCTGCCCGATCCGGTCGAGATCGAACACCATGCGGGTGAAGCCCCGGCCCGCCAGCTCCCGCTCGACCTCGGCGAACTCCTCGCCGCCCGCCGCCGCCCGACGACCGGTCACGGTTGGCCGTCCGTGGCCGGCAGCGCGGCGAGCGCACCCGCGATGCGGGCCAGCTCCGCCTCGGCAGCGGCCAGTCTGGCCCGGATCTTGTCGACGACGGGTGCCGGAGCCTTGTCGACGAACGCCGCGTTGCCCAGCTTCGCCCGGCACTGCGCGGCCTCCCGTTCGGCCGCCGCCTGGTCCTTGGCCAGCCGGCTACGCTCGGCGGACACGTCGATCGTGCCCCGGGTGTCGAACTCGACACCGACCTGAGCGGTCACCGCGAGCTTCGCGGTCGCGGAGAAGTCAGCCGCCGGTTCGTCGAGCCTGGTCAACGACCGGATCAGCGGCTCGTGCGCACCGACGCCGGCTTCGGTGAGCCCGGCGAGCCGGGCCGACACCCGTTGAGTCGGGCGCAGGCCCTGGTCCGAGCGGAACCGCCGGATCTCGGTGACCACCCGCTGCACCACCGCCAGCTCAACTTCCGCCGCCGGATCCAGCCGCGAGCGGTCGGCGACCGGCCACGCCGCGACGACGACGCTGCGAGCCCGCTGCGACGACTGCTGGGCCGTCTGCTGCGCCAGCGGTTCGGCCGACGGCTCTGCCGCGCCGACCAGCGCCGTCCAGAGTTCCTCGGTGACGAACGGCATCATCGGGTGCAGCAACCGCAGCAACTGGTCGAGCACATGACCGAGCACGCGCCGCGTCCGGTCGGCCGCCTCGCCGCCGGCGGCCAGCACCGGCTTGCTCAACTCCAGATACCAGTCGCAGACGTCGTCCCAGGCGAAGTGGTAGAGGGCGTCGCAGACCTTGGCCAGTTCATACGCTTCGAACCACTCGTCGACTTGGGCGACGACCTGCTGCAGACGGGACAGGATCCACCGGTCGGTCGTCCCCAGCTGCTCGGCGGGCGGCAGGTCACCGTCGAGATGGGCGCCGTTGAGCAACGCGAACCGGGTCGCGTTCCACAGCTTGTTGCAGAAGTTGCGGGAACCCTGGCACCACTCCTCGCTGATCGGCACGTCGGCACCTGGGTTGGCGCCACGGGCCAGCGTGAACCGGGTCGCGTCGGCACCGTACCGGTCGATCCAGTCCAGCGGGTCGACCACATTGCCGAACGACTTCGACATCTTCTTGCCGTACTGGTCGCGGACCATGCCGTGCAGGGCGACCACGTCGAACGGCTGCCGGCCGTCCATCGCGTACAGGCCGAACATCATCATCCTGGCCACCCAGAAGAACAGGATGTCGTAGCCGGTCACCAGCACGCTGGTGGGGTAGAACCTGGTCAGGTCCTCGGTCCGCTCCGGCCAGCCCAGCGTGGAGAACGGCCACAACGCGCTGGAGAACCAGGTGTCGAGGACGTCTTCGTCCTGGCTCCAGCCGGCACCGGACGGTGGTTGTTCGTCCGGCCCGACGCAGACGACTTCGCCGTTCGGGCCGTACCAGACCGGAATCCGATGGCCCCACCACAGCTGCCGCGAGATGCACCAGTCGTGCATGTTGTCGACCCAGGCGAAATAGCGGGGCGCCAACTCCGGCGGCTCGATCCGGGTCCGGCCGTCCCGCACCGCGTCACCGGCGGCCTTCGCCAACGGACCGGTACGGACGAACCACTGCAACGACAGCCGTGGCTCGACGGTCGTCCGGCAGCGGGAACAGTGTCCGACCGCGTGCAGGTAGGGCCGTTTCTCGGCGACGATCCGGCCTTCGGCGCGCAGCGCCGCGACGATCGCCGGTCGGGCCTCGAACCGGTCCAGCCCTTCGAACGGGCCTGCGGCGGTAACCACCGCCCGCTCGTCGAGCACGGTCAGGCTGGGCAACTGGTGCCGCTGACCGATCTCAAAGTCGTTCGGGTCGTGCGCCGGGGTCACCTTCACCGCACCGGTACCGAAGGTCGGGTCGACGTGCGTGTCTGCGACGATCGGGGTCCGCCGCCCGGTCAGCGGCAGCTCGACCTCGGTGCCGATCAGGTGGCGGTAACGGTCGTCGTCGGGGTGCACCGCGACAGCGGTGTCGCCGAGCATCGTCTCCACCCGGGTGGTGGCGACCACGATCGACGCGTCTGCGTCGCCGTAGCGGATGGAGACGAGCTCCCCTTCGTCGTCGGTGTGTTCGACCTCGATGTCCGACAGCGCGGTGAGGCACCGCGGGCACCAGTTGATGATGCGCTCCGCGCGGTAGATCAGGCCGTCGTCGTGGAGTCGCTTGAAAATCGTCTGTACGGCCTTCGACAGCCCAGCGTCCATGGTGAACCGCTCACGGTCCCAGTCGACGGAGTCACCCAGCCGGCGCATCTGGCCGAGGATCGCCCCACCGGACTCGGCCTTCCACTGCCAGACCCGCTCCACGAACCTGTCCCGGCCGAGGTCGTGCCGGGACAGGCCCTCGGCGGCCAGCTGCCGCTCCACGACGTTCTGGGTGGCGATTCCCGCGTGGTCCATGCCCGGCAGCCACAGCGCTTCGAAGCCCTGCATCCGCTTGCGTCGGGTGAGGGTGTCCTGCACCGTGTGATCAAGCGCGTGGCCGACGTGCAGCGACCCGGTCACGTTGGGTGGTGGAATCATGATGGAGAACGGCGGCTTCCCGCTGCGGGCGTCCGCCCGGAAGTAGCCCTCGGCCACCCACTGCTCGTAGCGTCGCTGTTCTACCTCACCGGGCTGGTACTGGGCCGGCAAGGAGGCAGCATCGACGCGGTGGGTCTGCGCAGTCTCGGTCACCCATCGAGTTTACGGAGCGCCCGGGGGGCGTAGCGAGGCACCCGGCCACGTCAGCCGGTGGCGTACGGTGTCGAACATGGTCGACGACATGTTCGGGGGACGGCGAGCACCCGATCGGGAGCCGATCGATGTGACACCGCTGCCGGCGGCGACCCGACCGGACGCGGACCACGACGACCGACCGGCACGCCGACGCCGCACCATCGCTGTCGCCGCCGTCGCCGCTGCCGGGCTGGTCGGGGCCGGGTTGATCGGCATCCCCGCGTGGCGGGTGCTGCAGCAGTCCGACGCCGCGCTCAGCGCACCGGCTGAAGCGGCCGGGCTGCTCCGCGACGACAGCGAGCAGGCCAGCGCTACCGCCGACTACCTCAACACGGCGTTCGCCGCCGGGATAGCTCTCGACCGCAGCATCGGCGTGGTGTACGCCGACCCGAACGCAGAGGACCGCGCGGTGTTGTTGGTCGGCGGGACCACGCTGCTGTGGTCTCCGGAACGAGACCTGGACACGATGCTCGCTCTGGTCGGCGACGACCAGGGCACCGTCTCCGGGGTGCACCAGGTGCCGGCGGGACGCCTCGGTGGCGTGATGAAATGCGGCACGACCCCGGTCGACGACACCCAGATGCCGGTATGCGGATGGGCCGACCACGGGAGCATCGCCGTGGCACTTTTTCCACAGCGTGGCGTCGACGAATCCGCCGCGCTGCTCGTTGAGCTACGCGACGCGATCCAGCAGCGAGACTGACACCGAGGAACACGGGCCTGCTAGCGGGAGCCAACGGGGCCGGCACGATCTCGGAGCGATCTCGGAGCGAGATTTCGAAGCTCCCCCGCCGACACGCCGGCCTGGCAGGGGTGGAGAAACACAGGAACAGACAAACAGTTGAGGGCCGCCTCCCCGCAGGGAGCGGCCCTCAACTGTTAATGATGTCCGGCGGTGACCTACTCTCCCACACCCTCACGAGTGCAGTACCATCGGCGCTGGAGAGCTTAGCTACCGGGTTCGGAATGTAACCGGGCGTTTCCCCTCCGCCATAACCGCCGTAACCCTCACAACAAACCAAACACACCCACAGGTATGCCCGTTTGCCCAGAATCACACAGTGGACGCGTACATCTTCGTAAGTCAAGTCCTCGGCCTATTAGTACCGGTCAACTGAACCAGTTACCTGGCTTACATCTCCGGCCTATCAACCCAGTCATCTACTGGGAGCCTTACCCCATCACTGGGTGGGATACCTCATCTCGAAGCGAGCTTCCCGCTTAGATGCTTTCAGCGGTTATCCCTTCCGAACGTAGCCAACCAGCCGTGCCCCTGGCGGGACAACTGGCACACCAGAGGTTCGTCCGTCCCGGTCCTCTCGTACTAGGGACAGCCCTTCTCAAGTATCCTACGCGCGCGGCGGATAGGGACCGAACTGTCTCACGACGTTCTAAACCCAGCTCGCGTACCGCTTTAATGGGCGAACAGCCCAACCCTTGGGACCTGCTACAGCCCCAGGATGCGACGAGCCGACATCGAGGTGCCAAACCATCCCGTCGATATGGACTCTTGGGGAAGATCAGCCTGTTATCCCCGGGGTACCTTTTATCCGTTGAGCGACACCGCTTCCACACGCAAGTGCCGGATCACTAGTCCCGACTTTCGTCCCTGCTCGACCTGTCAGTCTCACAGTCAAGCTCCCTTGTGCACTTACACTCAACACCTGATTGCCAACCAGGATGAGGGAACCTTTGGGCGCCTCCGTTACCCTTTAGGAGGCAACCGCCCCAGTTAAACTACCCACCAGACACTGTCCCTGAACCGGATCACGGTCCGAAGTTAGATACCCAAAGCAACCAGAGTGGTATTTCAACAATGACTCCACCGATACTGGCGTACCAGCTTCACAGTCTCCCACCTATCCTACACAAGCTAATTCGAGTACCAATGTCAAGCTATAGTAAAGGTCCCGGGGTCTTTCCGTCCTGCCGCGCGTAACGAGCATCTTTACTCGTACTGCAATTTCGCCGGGCCTGTGGTTGAGACAGTAGGAAAGTCGTTACGCCATTCGTGCAGGTCGGAACTTACCCGACAAGGAATTTCGCTACCTTAGGATGGTTATAGTTACCACCGCCGTTTACTGGCGCTTAAGTTCTCAGCTTCGCCCCGAAGAGCTAACCGGTCCCCTTAACGTTCCAGCACCGGGCAGGCGTCAGTCCATATACATCGAATTACTTCTTCGCATGGACCTGTGTTTTTAGTAAACAGTCGCTTTCCCCTGGTCTCTGCGGCCATACAACGCTCCACCCGCAAGGGGCTTCACGTCTCCGGCCCCCCTTCTCCCTAAGTTACGGGGGCAATTTGCCGAGTTCCTTAACCACAGTTCGCCCGATCGCCTCGGTATTCTCTACCTGACCACCTGTGTCGGTTTGGGGTACGGGCCGCTAGAAGCTCGCTAGAGGCTTTTCTCGGCAGCATAGGATCACTGACTTCACCTGAATCGGCTCGGCATCACGTCTCAGCCTTCACGCACCACGGATTTACCTATGATGCAGCCTACACGCTTACCCCGGCACAACCACCGGCCGGGATCAGCTACCTTCCTGCGTCACCCCATCGCTTGACTACTACCCGCCAGGTTCCCGCGCTCCCTCAGATCAGTCCGAAAACCTCACCAAGTTCGGGCAGTTAGCACAACGAGGTTCATCATGGGCGCTCCTTCGCGGGTACGGGAATATCAACCCGTTGTCCATCGACTACGCCTCTCGGCCTCGCCTTAGGTCCCGACTCACCCAGGGCGGATTAGCCTGGCCCTGGAACCCTTGGTCATCCGGCGGAAGGGTTTCTCACCCTTCTTTCGCTACTCATGCCTGCATTCTCACTCGTGCCGCGTCCACAGCTGGGTCACCCCGCTGCTTCACCCCCGGCACGACGCTCCCCTACCCATCCACACACCTGCACCAACCCCAAAAGGATCAGCGAAGTACACGCGTGAATGCCACAGCTTCGGCGGTGTGCTTGAGCCCCGCTACATTGTCGGCGCGGAACCACTTGACCAGTGAGCTATTACGCACTCTTTAAAGGGTGGCTGCTTCTAAGCCAACCTCCTGGTTGTCTAAGCGACCCCACATCCTTTTCCACTTAGCACACGCTTAGGGGCCTTAGCTGGCGATCTGGGCTGTTTCCCTCTCGACTACGAAGCTTATCCCCCGCAGTCTCACTGCCGCGCTCTCACTTACCGGCATTCGGAGTTTAGCTGATTTCGGTAAGCTTGTAGGCCCCCTAGACCATCCAGTGCTCTACCTCCGGCAAGAAACACGCGACGCTGCACCTAAATGCATTTCGGGGAGAACCAGCTATCACGGAGTTTGATTGGCCTTTCACCCCTAACCACAGGTCATCCCCCAACTTTTCAACGTTGGTGGGTTCGGCCCTCCACACGGTCTTACCCGCGCTTCAGCCTGCCCATGGCTAGATCACTCCGCTTCGGGTCTAGAACATGCGACTCAACGCCCTATTAAGACTCGCTTTCGCTACGGCTACCCCACACGGGTTAACCTCGCCACATGCCACTAACTCGCAGGCTCATTCTTCAAAAGGCACGCCGTCACCCTAAAGGCTCCGACGGATTGTAGGCGAACGGTTTCAGGTACTATTTCACTCCCCTCCCGGGGTACTTTTCACCATTCCCTCACGGTACTCGTCCGCTATCGGTCACTAGGAAGTATTTAGGCTTACCAGGTGGTCCTGGCAGATTCACGGCAGATTTCAGGGGTCCGCCGCTACTCGGGAACATCCACAGAAGACCAGAAGCTTTCACATACCGGACTATCACCGTCTACGGTTGGCTTTTCCACACCATTCAGCTAGCAACTGGCTTTCTCACTTCTCGACCGAATGTCAGTCCGATCAGCAGAGTCCCACAACCCCGACCACGCAACCCCTGACAGGTATCACACGCAGCCGGTTTAGCCTCATCCGCTTTCGCTCGCCACTACTCACGGAATCACAATTGTTTTCTCTTCCTGCGGGTACTGAGATGTTTCACTTCCCCGCGTTCCCTCCACACACCCTATGTGTTCAGATGCGGGTGACACCACATGACTGATGCCAGGTTTCCCCATTCGGACACCCTGGGATCACAGCTCGGTTGACAGCTCCCCCAGGCCTATCGCGGCCTCCCACGTCCTTCATCGGCTCCTAGTGCCAAGGCATCCACCGTTCGCCCTTGACAACTTGACCACAAAGATGCTCGCGTCCACTGTGTAATTCTCAACAAACGACCAACCCACAACCCCAAGCCCCACACCAGCACCACCAACCGGCAGCCGGTATGCGAGACCAGGCCATGCCTGGCAACCAAGACAACAACCCACACGTGGCTTGTTCCCTCAGGACCCAACAGGATGCTCACCATCCACACCAGCCGCACCAACACCACCCTCCACACCCCCCGAAAGAGGCAGTACTAGCAGCATCAGCCGTTGCCGACACGAACTCACCAGTGTCTCCGCCACATGAGCACCCCCACCCCACACTCGGAGGCGGCAGGCTCCCTACCCGACCTTCGCCGGGAGAGCGCTCCTTAGAAAGGAGGTGATCCAGCCGCACCTTCCGGTACGGCTACCTTGTTACGACTTCGTCCCAATCGCCAGCCCCACCTTCGACAGCTCCCTCCCACAAGGGGTTGGGCCACCGGCTTCGGGTGTTGCCGACTTTCGTGACGTGACGGGCGGTGTGTACAAGGCCCGGGAACGTATTCACCGCAGCGTTGCTGATCTGCGATTACTAGCGACTCCGACTTCACGGGGTCGAGTTGCAGACCCCGATCCGAACTGAGACCGGCTTTTTGGGATTCGCTCCACCTCACGGTATCGCAGCCCATTGTACCGGCCATTGTAGCATGCGTGAAGCCCTGGACATAAGGGGCATGATGACTTGACGTCATCCCCACCTTCCTCCGAGTTGACCCCGGCAGTCTTCGATGAGTCCCCGCCATAACGCGCTGGCAACATCGAACGAGGGTTGCGCTCGTTGCGGGACTTAACCCAACATCTCACGACACGAGCTGACGACAGCCATGCACCACCTGTGACCGCCCCCGAAGGACCCCACATCTCTGCAGGTTTTGCGGCCATGTCAAACCCAGGTAAGGTTCTTCGCGTTGCATCGAATTAATCCGCATGCTCCGCCGCTTGTGCGGGCCCCCGTCAATTCCTTTGAGTTTTAGCCTTGCGGCCGTACTCCCCAGGCGGGGCGCTTAATGCGTTAGCTGCGGCACAGAGAACCGGAGAGGCCCCCCACACCTAGCGCCCAACGTTTACAGCGTGGACTACCAGGGTATCTAATCCTGTTCGCTCCCCACGCTTTCGCTCCTCAGCGTCAGTATCGGCCCAGAGACCCGCCTTCGCCACCGGTGTTCCTCCTGATATCTGCGCATTTCACCGCTACACCAGGAATTCCAGTCTCCCCTACCGAACTCTAGCCTGCCCGTATCGACTGCAAGCCCACAGTTGAGCTGTGGGTTTTCACAGTCGACGCGACAAGCCGCCTACGAGCTCTTTACGCCCAATAAATCCGGACAACGCTCGCGCCCTACGTCTTACCGCGGCTGCTGGCACGTAGTTGGCCGGCGCTTCTTCTGCAGGTACCGTCACTTACGCTTCGTCCCTGCTGAAAGAGGTTTACAACCCGAAGGCCGTCATCCCTCACGCGGCGTCGCTGCATCAGGCTTCCGCCCATTGTGCAATATTCCCCACTGCTGCCTCCCGTAGGAGTCTGGGCCGTGTCTCAGTCCCAGTGTGGCCGGTCGCCCTCTCAGGCCGGCTACCCGTCGTCGCCTTGGTAGGCCATCACCCCACCAACAAGCTGATAGGCCGCGAGCCCATCCCAAGCCGAAAAACTTTCCACACACCACCATGCGGCAACATGTAGTATCCGGTATTAGCCCCGGTTTCCCGGGGTTATCCCAAAGCCTGGGGCAGGTTGCTCACGTGTTACTCACCCGTTCGCCGCTCGAGTACCCCGAAGGGCCTTTCCGCTCGACTTGCATGTGTTAAGCACGCCGCCAGCGTTCGTCCTGAGCCAGGATCAAACTCTCCAACAAAAACTTGGAAAATCAAACCCGGCATAATAAAATGCCAAGGAATCACCAACCAGAAACCACCACCAACGTGGCAGAAACCAGCCGGGAACCAAACAAACTTTGGCACTGGCTTATCAAGCACCCTGTTGAGTTCTCAAAGAACAAACACACACCAGCAGAACCACCCAGAACAACCAGGCAACCCCACCAGGGCCAACCACACACCCGGCATCCGCCGGGCAACTTCTCTACCTTACCCGGTCGGCTTCGCGCTGTCAAGAACCAGTTTCGGCTCTCGCCTTCGCACCGCCCAGGCTTCCCCGTGCTTCGTCAACCGCAGTCGCGGTCGTTAGGTCGGGGTGTCCAGCAAACCGGCCCACTTCGTCAACCGAAGCTCGGCCCGGCTCCTGCCGGCTTCCTACCTTACCCGGTTGGTTTCGCGAACTCAAGTCCGGCTTGCCGGCGATCCGCACCACCCGGTCCAGTCTGGTTCGGTGGTCACCCACCCCATCCTGGCGCTTGCGGTTCCGGCCGTTTTGTCCGTGTCCCGCTTGCAGAGAGAAAGTTACGCGGCTTGCCGCTCGAACGCAAATTGATCTTGAAAGACCGGGTCGAGTCCGACAAAGTCGCAGCTCACCGACGTGTGGGCACCCACCACGCGCCCTGATGCCGCAGCCTTCAGCCCTAACCCGACGTAGTCGCGCCCGCAGCCGGGTCCCAGCGGAGGGCGATCAGCTGGGCCCCCACCGACGGGCGACCCGTGCCAGAGTGGCGTCATGACTGTCGAAGGATCGCCGCTCGCCATCGACGCGATCTCCGCGCTGCTCCTGCCGTTCTGGCAGCTGGTGATCGGCGCGGTGGTCGTACTCGCGGTCGTCGTCTCGATCCATCGGCTGGCCCGACGCGGTCGGTCGCGGATGACGAACGCCCTGCTCGTGCTCGGCGGAGCGATCATCGGCCTGGCGATCATCGGTGTCCTGACCTCGACCTGGTGAAATGGCCGCGCAGCCGGGCTGAACCCGAACCGGCACCGTAAAGAAGACGCTCAGGCCGCCGACCGCGCCGTGCTACAGACGGCGGTTGGCCAGGCTGGGCAGTTCGCTCCGGATCGTCGCCAGCCGAGCCAGATCAAGATCGGCAAGCACGATCCCCACGGTGTCCGGGGCCTGCGCCACGACGGTTCCCCACGGATCCACCACCATGCTGCGGCCGTAGCATGTGCGATCGGGCTGGTGCTCACCGATCTGCCCGGCGGCGAGCACGTAGCACTGGTTCTCGATCGCCCGGGCTCGGAGCAGGACCTCCCAGTGATCCCGCCCGGTGTGGGTCATGAACGCCGCCGGCACCACCAGAACCTGTGCTCCGCCGTCGACGGCCAACCGCCGGTACAACTCGGGAAACCGCAGGTCGTAGCAAATGGACAGGCCGATCCGGACACCCTCGCACTCCACCACCACTAGGTCGGTGCCCGGCGCGACGTTGCGCGACTCGTGATAGGAGACCCGGCCGGGAATCTCGACATCGTAGAGATGGATTTTCCGGTAGGTACCGACGAGTTCGCCCTGCCGGTTGAACATCAACGAGGTGTTGTAGGTCCGTCGCTGGTCGGGGCCACGCTCATGGTACGACCCGACCAGGACCCAGATGCCCAGCTCCCGCGCGGCGGTGGCGAAGTAGGTGCCGACCGTACCGTCGATCGGTTCGGGGTCCGGCAGGCCGGCAGCGGTGCCGAGGTAGTCGACGTACTCCGGCAGGACGGCGAGGTCCGCTCCGCCGGCAGCGGCCGCCTCCACCAGCTTGCGAGCGGTTGCCAGATTGGCGTCCTGGTCGTCCCGACTGTTGAGCTGACAGACCGCCACACGCACGAGATCACCTGTTCCTTCGGCCGTGGCCCGAGGCGCCGGGCGGCGGGGTCATCAGCGGACGATGGAGCCGATGCCTGAACCGACGCCGACTACGCCGACTTCTCCTCACGGTCCCTGCGGCGACGGCCGGTGAACTCCCGGGGCACGATCGTCGGATTGACATTTTCCAACACGGCTTCCCGAGTAATCAACACGCGGGCCGCGTCCGGATTGCTGGGCACCTCGTACATGACGGAGAGCAGGACCTCTTCCAGGATGGCCCGTAGCCCGCGCGCGCCGGTGCCCCGCAGCATCGCCTGGTCCGCGACCGCCTCCAAAGCAGCGGGTTCGAACTCCAACTCGACGTTGTCTAGCTCGAAGAGCCGTTGGTACTGGCGTACCAGGGCGTTCCGGGGCTGGGTCAGGATCCGCACCAGCGCCTCACGATCGAGGCTGCGCACGTTGGTGATCACCGGCAGCCGGCCGATGAACTCGGGAATCAGCCCGAACTTGAGCATGTCTTCCGGCATGACCTGGCTGAAGATGTCATCGGTCGAGCGTTCGGACACCGCCCGCAGTCGGGCACCGAAGCCGGTGCCGCCCTGGCCGGTGCGGGCCTCGATGATCCGGTCCAGTCCAGCGAACGCCCCGCCGAGGATGAACAGCACGTTGGTGGTGTCGATCTGGATGAACTCCTGATGGGGGTGCTTACGTCCACCCTGCGGTGGGACGTTGGCGACCGTACCCTCGAGGATCTTGAGCAGCGCTTGCTGGACGCCCTCGCCGGAGACGTCCCGGGTGATCGACGGGTTCTCCGACTTGCGGGCGATCTTGTCGACCTCATCGATGTAGATGATCCCGGTCTCGGCGCGTTTGATGTCGTAGTCCGCCGCCTGGATCAGCTTGAGCAGGATGTTCTCGACGTCTTCCCCGACGTAGCCGGCCTCGGTGAGCGCGGTGGCGTCGGCGATGGCGAACGGGACGTTGAGCATCCGGGCAAGGGTCTGCGCCAGGTGTGTCTTGCCGCAGCCGGTCGGCCCGATCAGCAGGATGTTGGACTTGGCGACCTCGACCGTGTCGTTGGCCCCGGGAGCGCCAGCCGCGTCGGCCTGGATGCGCTTGTAGTGGTTGTAGACCGCGACCGCGAGCGCCTTCTTGGCGTGGTCCTGGCCGACGACGTAGGAGTCCAGGAACTGGCAGATCTCCATCGGCTTGGGAAGCTCTTCCCACTTCACCTCGCCGGACTCGGCCAACTCCTCCTCGATGATCTCGTTACACAGATCGATACACTCGTCGCAGATGTAGACCCCGGGGCCCGCGATGAGCTTCTTCACCTGCTTCTGCGACTTGCCGCAGAAGGAGCACTTGAGTAGGTCGCCGCCGTCGCCGATCCGTGCCACCTACGTTCTCCCTGCGCTCTCGGCCGGTCACGCCGGCCCTGGCCTAAGGACGGTCTGCCTCGTCAGTGGGACATCTGCTGCCGGTCAGCCCCGTCAGACGGTGCATCTCGACGTTACCCGCTACCGGGTCAAACTCCGACCCCCAAAATCGGGTGTGTCAGAGGTCGGCCAGTCTACTCATCGACCGGCCGGCCTCCGACCGCCCCGTGTCAGCTGGCCGAGCTGGCCGCCAGCAGGCCCTTCTTGCGGCTGGTCAGGATGGTGTCGACCAGCCCGTACTCACGGGATTCCTCGGCAGTCATGATCTTGTCACGGTCGATGTCCTTGCGGACCTTTTCGACCGGCTGGTTGCAGTGCCGGGACAGCATGTCCTCCAGCTGCGTCCGCATCCGCAGGATCTCCCGCGCCTGGATCTCGATGTCCGAGCCCTGGCCGTAGCCGCCCTCGGTGGCCGGCTGGTGAATGATGATCCGGGAGTTGGGCAACGCCATCCGCTTGCCCGGCGTACCCGCCGCCAGCAGGACCGCTGCGGCGCTGGCCGCCTGACCCAGGCAGACCGTCATGATGTCGGGGCGGACGTACTGCATGGTGTCGTAGATCGCCGTCATCGCGGTGAACGACCCGCCCGGCGAGTTGATGTACATGATGATGTCCCGGTCCGGGTCGGTCCCCTCCAGGGTCAGCAGCTGGGCCATCACGTCGTTGGCCGACGCGTCGTCCACCTGTACGCCGAGGAAGATGATCCGGTCCTCGAAGAGCTTGTTGTACGGGTTCGACTCCTTGATCCCGTACGAGGTCCGCTCCACGAACGACGGCAGGACGTACCGGTTGTGCACCGGAGCGAACCCGGGCGGCATGGTCAGGTCAGTCATCGTCGCCTTCCTCAGTTGCGGGTGCCAGCGCCGGTCGGGACCTGCGTGGCTCCAGTGATCACCCGGTCGATGAATCCGTAGTCGAGCGCCTCGGCCGCCGTGAACCAACGGTCACGGTCCGAGTCCGCCTCGATCTGCGCCGGTTCCTGCCCGGTGTGGAACGCCACCCGTTCCTGGAACATCCGCTTGGTGTACAGCATCTGCTCGGCCTGGATGGCGATGTCGGAGGCGGTACCGCCCATGCCACCGGACGGCTGGTGCATCATGATCCGCGCGTGCGGCAGGGCGTACCGCTTGCCCGCCGCGCCGGCGCAGAGCAGCAACTGGCCCATCGAGGCGGCCATGCCCATCGCGATGGTCGCCACGTCGTTGCTGACGTACTGCATGGTGTCGTAGATCGCCATGCCCGAGTAGACCGAACCGCCCGGCGAGTTGATGTAGAGGTTGATGTCCCGCTCCGGGTCCTCGGCCGCCAGCAGCAGCAACTGGGCGCAGATCCGGTTGGCCACCTGGTCGGTCACCTCGCTGCCGAGGAAGATGATCCGCTCCTTCAGGAGCCGGTTGAAGACCGTGTCGTCGAGGTTGCCACTGAGTGAGTCACCGCCGCGGGCCTCGCTCACCCGGATGGGCATAGCTGGGATGTGCAGATCGGTCATGGCAGCCCTTCGCTCTCCGTGCGTCGTTAGCCCGACATTAACCGTTGGGAACGGGCCGGGCGCCGTTCTCCAGGTGCTGTTCGCTCACAGCGCAGGTCGGTGTCCCGAACTCCGGCGGCGGTTGTCCGCCGGGCATCGTGCCCGGCGGACAACCGCCGCCGCCGTACTCAGTGACCGTGGTCGTGCTCGGCCTCGCTCGCCGCCCGGATCGCGTCGATGCTGACCGGGTTACCCGCCGCGTCCTTGATCGAGACCCGCTCCATCACCAGGCCCAGCGCCTTGCCGCGACGGACGTCGCCGTAGACCGCGCCAGCCGCGCCCGAGCGGGCCAGCTGGTCGTAGTACTGCTGCGGCGCCATGCCGGCCCGCTGCGCCCGGTGCACGATCTCGTGGCCGAACTCGTCGTCGGAGACCTGGACGTCCTCGGCGTCGGCGAGCGTGTCCAACAGAAGTTGGATCTTGACGCCCTTGCTGGCGGCCTCGGTCAACTCGGTGTCGATGTCCTCCTCGGTCCTGCCCTCGGAGGCGAGGTAGTCCTCCCAGGAGGCACCGATCCGCTCCAACTGGTCGGTCATCGCCTGCTTGCGGTGCTCGACCTCCTCACGGACCACGCCCTCGGGCGCGGGCACCCCGGCGGCCTCGACCAGTTGGTCCAGCGCGTTGTCGCGGGCCGCGTAGATCTGCTCGACCCGCTTCGCCCTCTCGACGCGCTCGCGCAGGTCGCCACGGAGCTCGTCGAGGGTGTCGAACTCGCTGGCCAGCTGCGCGAACTCGTCATCCAGCTCGGGCAGCTGCTTCTCCTTGACGGTGCGTACCGTCACCGCGACGTCGGCGTCCCGGCCGGCGAAGTCGCCGCCGACCAGCTGGGTCACGAAGCTCGTCGACCCGCCGGCGGCCATGCCGACCAGCACCTCGTCCAAGCCGGGGAGCAGCTGCTTGCTGCCGACCTCGTGGGAGATGTTGGTGGCCGAACCGCCTGGAACTTCCTCGCCGTCGACCGTCGCCGCCAGGTCGATCTGGACGTAGTCGCCGTCCTGCGCGGGTCGCTCCACCGTCTTGAGGGTGGCGAACCGCTCACGCAGCCCCTTGATCTGCTCGTCGATCTCGCTCTCGTCGATCTGCAGCTCGTCGACGGTGACCTCGATCGCCGACAGGTCCGGCAGGGTCAGCTGCGGCCGTACGTCGACCTCGGCGGTGAACTTGAGCGGCTCGCCGTCCGTGAACTCGGTGATCTCGACCTCCGGGCGACCCAGCGTCCTGACCTCGTGCTCACGCACCGCGGCCAGGATGTTCTGCGGGATCGCCTCCTGCACGGCCTCGTTGAGCACCGCGCCCCGGCCGACCCGCTGGTCGATGACGGCGGCGGGTACCTTGCCCTTGCGGAAGCCGGGGATGGTGACCTGCTGGGCGATCTCCCGGTACGCCTTCCGCAGGCTCGGTTCGAGCTCGACGAACGGCACCTCGATGGCGAGCCGGACCCGAGTCGGGCTCAAGGTCTCGACGGTGCTCTTCACAGGCGTACTCCTTGATGCATGTCAGTCTTGTCCGGTCGTCGCTGTCCGCTCCGGGCCACTCCCGGAAGGGTCCGCCCGGCACATGGCTGTCGCACAGCCCATCGAGTGTAGGCATGGCGAAACGCCGGACATCCTGCGCCCGGCGCCTGTGCCGGCGGCTCACAGTCGGGGTGGCGGGATTTGAACCCACGGCCCCTCGCTCCCAAAGCGAGTGCGCTACCAAGCTGCGCCACACCCCGTGGCGTCGCTCAGTCTATGCGGTCGGCCAAGTACCACGCCGCCCGGTATCCGCCCCGACGCGCGGAGCGCTCCGTGGCCTCTGGCTAAACCCGTCGGCGGGCGCGGTCCGACCGCAGGTCCACCACCCCAGCGGTCCGGAGGACCACCGGCCGCGGCATCCGCTGGTGATACCCCCGTGCGGCACACCGACGACAACTTGTACGCTAGACGCCGTGACCCCGGCCGCCGGGGCGCGCGCGGGCGTAGCTCAATGGTAGAGCCTCAGTCTTCCAAACTGATTACGCGAGTTCGATTCTCGTCGCCCGCTCCAGACGCTCCGCTCCAGGTCAGCGGCGCTTTCCGGCGACCGGTGACCACTCTCCCGGTCAGCCCTTGTCGATCTTGCGGGCTATCCGCGTGCCGCTAGCTCCGGCCGAGCCCTTCGGCGTGCCGTCCGGAGCACTCGTCTGCCGGCCCGCAGGACGCGGCAACCCAGCGGTGATCACCCGGTCATGCCGGCCGCGATCTCCCGATCCCGCTCGCTGTTGGCATGCTGGTAGATCAGCGCCGCCCGCATGCTGGCGTGCCCCATCCGGGACATCAGGTCACGGGTACTCGCACCCGTCACCGCCGCCAGGTTGTTGCCGGTGTGCCGACGCCGAGGCCACTCGTCCCGCTCTGTCGGGGTGAGCTTGCCGCGTAGGTTCGATTCCGCCAGCGCTTAGTCGACTTCGACGATCGCCGCGTCCAGGTCGGCGACCTGCGCCGCCCGCGTCCGGATGCATCGGTTCGTAGGCCAGGGCATGGCGTTCGAATTCGAGGTGCGCCCGGAGCTGGACCAGCGACAGGACGTCCTCACCCGGCTTGTCGGGTGCCAGCCTTCCCGGATCTGCTGGATCCGCAGCCGTCGGCCGCGTTCCGCGCACGGCTTGCACTTCGCCGCCAAGGTCGCCCAGCAGGGGACTTCGACGATATCGGTGGCCGGTCACGGTGTCGGTGCGGCGCAGCACCACCGGCCGTACGCACACCTGATGCTGCTCCGCCAGCTGCCGTAGGGCGTCTTTGGCCAGGGGTTGGAAGCCTCATCGGTCGGACTCCGATCGGGAGATCGGCATGGCACGCTGCCGGGCATGACGGCTGATCAGGGACCGTTCGTCAACGTGTTCCGAGGTCCGGAGCACGGTCCGTACGCGTGTCCGTGCTGCGGCTACCTGACGTTGGCTGAGCGTGGTAGCTACGAGATCTGTCCGGTGTGCTTCTGGGAGGACGACGGCCAGGACGAACACGACGCGGCTCGGGTGCGCGGCGGCCCCAACCGAGGGCTGAGCCTGCTCGATGCCCGGAAGAACTTCGCCGCGATCGCCGCGAGCGATCGCCGCGACCTGAAACACGTACGACCGCCACGACCCGAGGAGCATCCGCCGGCTGGTCACGACGGCACCTGACCTGCTGGGGCACCGTTACGGGTGGAGAGACACCCGCCGCGACGGGCACCACAGCGGTCCGAACGGGCGCCGCCGGTTGCGGCAGCGTAGTCCGTGTCGACCTGGTCGACGTTCGCCGACTGCTGGTTGTCCGGCTGGTCGACACCGGCCGGGACCGGGGCGGGGCGGGTTTGGTGGACAGGACGAGCTTCGACAGGCCGAGAAACGCCAACGCCGGCACCGCCGACAGCAGCCAGCCCGAGATCCCCGGTTTGGCGACGGCGAGTTGTGCCGCCAGGGAGAGGCAGACCGCGCAGACGAGCAAGAACATCGGATAGGCGACCGGCCCACCCGTACGACGCCGCCGCCGGATCGTCAGCGACGCGGCCAGTGGGATCAGTTCGGAGATCGCGGCGTTGGCCCAGCCGAACCACTCCCCCGTACCCGCCGGGGAGTTATCCTCGTCCACTCGTGCACGTGGGTGAACGACGCCGCCCCCGCCAGACCACCGACGACGAGCAGGATCACCACCAACAGCACACCTTCCGCCCGCTCCGCGCTGGTCGGTCCACCGGTCGAGGCCGTCACGCGACTACCCCCGGCCCGCCACCAGCGCCGTTGTCGGTGTCGTCGAGGTGCCGATAGGTCCGGAGCCCAGCCCACGAACGTGGTCGTCGGACAGGAAGGCGAACCGAACCCGGACGGGTTCCCGGACACCGTCAAGGACGACGTAGCCGACCCCCGGGAAAGCTCCGGAATCCGGTCGCCGGTGAGTGATGGTTGTCCCGTCACCGCCGGGTGCCTCAGGTCTGCCGGTTCGGCCATTGTCGCGGTAGGTAGCCGTACCGGCCGAAGACCCGCAACGCGATCCGCCGCCGGCCGGCAGTCCGACCGGCCGCACCCCGGACACCGGCCGTCACGGTCAGGTCCGGGATGCCGGTCAAGCAGCCGCTGCGCAGCACGCAGCTCGACATACGGCGGCGGGCGGCGCATGGCGGCGGTTCAGTTCCGGTCGGCTGCCAGCAGCGACGCCCGCGCCATCACCAACGCGTGATCGCCCCACGTACCGTCGAGGTTGAGCTTCAGACCTTCGAGCCAGATCCACTCGTCACTGTCCGGCCGGTTCGTGATCAGCCGTACGCCGGTCAGCCGCATCACGACCGGACCGTCCGCCGGCCGATACCGATCCGTCGGTCGCAGTCGGATCGTGTCACCGAGTCTGACCCGGATGTCGAACGCCACGGTTACCCTCCATCCTCGCCCCTGCCGGCGTCATCCCCGACGCCGATCGTTGTCCCCCGGCCGGCGGCCGCCGGTCGTGGACGACGATCCGACGCAGCCCCGCCCGCCGGACGAACACCTCCCGCCGCTCCACCGCCGAACCCGTCGCATCCAGCACGTAACCCGTCAACCAACACCAGCCCATGTACGTCTGCTCCTTCCGGATCGCGGTCACCCGGAAGATCAACGCCCGGTCACCGGCGAACTGCACCGACGCCGCAGCACCGATCCGCAGCACATCCCCCACCTTCAGATCCATCACCGGGCCACCCCCGAACGGTTGGATGGGCGCCCGAGCCGGGCGGGGATCAGCAGCCCCCACGTGCACCGCTGTCGGGATCAGCGGCACGGCCAGCACGCCACCTACCCAGCACCCAGCCCGGCGCCCTGTCTCAATCACCCGGCCGCCGCCGCAGGCGGTACGGGTCGTCCCGGTGCCCAGCTCACGCCACTGGCCCTTCCCGAACCGGATCAGTACACACACGACCGACGCGCCAACGCCTGTCCGCGATCCGCACCCTGGCGACGTCTGGAGGCCGGTCCGTCGGGTGAGGTACTCCGCCCGGACCCAGTGCGGGAGGCGGTAGCTGTTCGGGTTGTGCTCGTTCATGGACACAGGCTGTGGCACAACTGGCCCCGCAACCCGGAAAATCGTTCCGGGTTACCACAGCCACGGCGCGGGAGGGTCATCACCATGCGTGGGAAGAACACTTCACTTACCATCGGCGAACGCGTGGCCTGGTATCGTCGCCGCCGTGGTCTCTCCCAACAAGTCCTGGCCGGACTTGTCGGCCGTACGGCGGACTGGCTCGGCAAGGTCGAGAACAACCGGATCGACCTCGACCGGCTGTCAGTGATCACGGCCCTCGCCGATGTCCTTGACGTCGGACTCGGTGACCTCCTGGCCGAACCAACCCTGCTGGAGTGGACAGGCGACAGCGGCACCAGCACCGTCCCCGCCCTCCGGGCAGCGCTCACCGACTACCACGCAGTCACCCAGCTCGCCGGGAGCGGCAGCCGTGACGAGGCACCCGACACGGCAGACCTCCGACGCCAGGTCGACGACCTGTGGAGCGCCTACCAGGGCTCCCGGTTCGGCTACGTCACCAGCGGTCTACCCGCGCTGATCAACAACGCACACGCGGCAGTCGACGGAAGCGACGGCGCCGACCAGGACCAGGCCCGCCAGCTGCTCGGCCTCACCTACCAACTCGCCGCCACGCAGCTCACCAAACTTGGAGAAGCTGACCTCGCGTGGATTGCCGCCGACCGCGGATTAACCGCCGTACGGCCCACCGGCGACCCCGTCATCATGGGTTCCCTGTTCCGTTCGGTGTCCCACGCGCTGCACTCCACCGGCCGATACCGCGAAGCAGTCCGCCTCACCGAGGACGCAGCCGCCTACCTCGCCCCGCACGTTGGCACCACCGCCAGCCCGGCTCTGCTCTCCGTCTACGGCACGCTGATGCTCGCGGGATCGATGGCCGCAGCCCGGTCCGATGACGCAAGCACCACCAGGACCTTCCTGACTGCCGCCGAAGAGGCCGCCGCCAGACTCGGGAACGATGCCAACCACCTTTGGACAGCATTCGGCCCCACCAACGTCGCCATCCACCGGGTAGCCACCGCCGCCGAACTCGGAGACATCCAGGTTGCCGTAGACCTCGGACCGCGCATCGACACCAGCGCACTACCGATGGAACGCCGGATACGCCACGCCCTGGAAGTCTCCCGCGCCCTCAGCTCGTGGAACCGCACCGACGAGGCACAAGCCATCCTCCTCGACGCCGAGCAGATGGCACCCGAACAGGTCCGCCACCACTACCTCAGCCGGCAACTCGCCCTCACCTGGGTACGCCGCCAGCGCGGCAAGCCCTCAACTCAACTCGTCGGCCTCGCCCGCCGGTTGAACGTGCTGGACTGACCCACCCCGTCTACCCTGCCAAGGGTGACCGAGCCCGAGACACCGCCCATGGCGACCCCACGCGTTGCCGCTGGCGCACTCTTCTTCGACGACGCCGGCCGCATCCTCCTCGTACGGCCTGCCTACAAGAACCACTGGGACATCCCCGGCGGCTACGTCGAGCCCGGCGAGTCACCCCGCGCCGCATGCATACGCGAGATCGCCGAGGAACTCGGACTCACCGTTGAAGTCGGACGCCTCCTGGTCGTCGACTGGGCACCCGCGCCCGCCGAAGGCGACAAGCTCCTCTTCATCTTCGACGCCGGCACCATGAGTGCGGACGACCAGGACCGGATCATCTTCAAGGATCGAGAGGTCACCGAGTACCGGTTCATCGCTCCGGACAGCCTCGACAGCTACGGCCCCGATCGCCTGACCCGGCGAATCCGGACAGCCGTAACCAACCGAACCGGAAAAGGCAACAGCTACGCAGAGCACGGCATCGGATCACACTGAACCCGCTGCTTCACGAGTCTCTACGACAGACAACACCCGATGCGGCCCCAACCGGCCCCAGCCGACCGATGCGGCATCGGCCCCAGAAGATGCACGACGGCCGTGACGATCGCGGGGGTGGTCGGCCTCGATGTCGAGGGTAGGGCGATCGGCTGCGGGCCGCTTTGCGGCTAGGTCGGCGGCGGTTCCCGAGACCGGTATCCACTTCCTGGTAAGCCCTTGTCGATCTTGCGGGCCATCGCGTGCTACACCGCAGTGCCTATTGACGTCTTCCGGGGCAGACGTAATCGGTGGGAAACGTCCCGGCCCACCTCCGGCGGACGTGGGCCGGAATGATCCGGTGGGCCGGGTCGTTGTGCATGGTCACGACGCTCACCAGCGCCCCGCACCCGACGGTGACGGTGCCCCCGACGGTGCCGGCCGGCGAGTGAGCGTCCGGCGACCCCCGCATCATCCCCGTACCACCCGGATGACCGTTTACCCGCGCGCCCCGACCCCCGGTCCGGGCCCGCGCCCCCCGGAAACGGAAGGTGGACCCCCCATGACCACGATCATCACCCGTACCCTGCGTACCAGCCTGCGGAACACCGCCCTGGGCATCGCCGGTCTGACCCTGGCCGGCGGGGCGATCGCCGCCCCCGCCCTGGCCGCCGAGCACGCCCCGACCGCCCTGGCCGCCCCCGTCGCCGCCGCGAGCGTCGACAACGACAAGCTGATCCCGCACGGTGTGCGGGGCGAGCAGTCCCGGATCGACCTGTCGGGCGAGCAGACCGACAACGTCAAGGGCATCATCGCCGCGACGAAGAAGGCCGGCATGGACGAGCGGGCCGCCGTGGTGGCGATCGCGACCGCCCTGCAGGAGTCGAAGTTGGAGAACCTGGGTCACCTGGGTGACCGTAACGACCACGACTCGCAGGGCCTGTTCCAGCAGCGGCCGTCGTCGGGCTGGGGCACGGTGGAGCAGATCACCGACGTCGAGTACTCCACCACCGCGTTCCTGACCGGGCTCAAGCAGGTGGACGGCTGGCAGGACATGGCGTTGACCGAGGCCGCGCAGGTGGTGCAGGTGTCGGCGTACCCGGACCACTACGCCCAGTGGGAGACCCAGGCCGCCGAACTCGTCGCCCAGCACTGGAACAGCTGACCCACCGCCAGACGGGCAGGACACACGAAGGGCCGGACCCCGACCACCGGGGCCCGGCCCTTCGACGCATGTTCAGCGGCAGCCGCTACATCACGTCGGTCAACTGCGGCCGAGGAGCTCGGCGTCGAGGATGGTGCCGCCCAGGCTCCAGCCACCATCGGTCACCTCGTCGACGATGACCAGGGTGGTCGGCCGGGCGCGTTCGCCGTACACGGACACGAAGGCATCCGTGACGGCGTCCTGCAGCTTCTTCTTCGACTCCGCGGTAAGCGTGTCGGCGGGGACCTTGAGGTTGGCGTACGGCATGGCGTTTCCTCCTGACAGGGGTGGGTCAGCGGGCGTGCGGGTCGGCGGCGTTGAGGGTGGCCACCACCTGGTCGTAGTCGCCGCGTACCTCGGCGTACCGCAGGAATTTGACCCGGTCGACCAGGATCTCGTCGGCGTTCGGGTCGGCCTGGATCAGGCTGACGACCTCGTCGGCGAACTCGTCGAGCGGCATCGCGAACTCCGAGGTCTCCTGCCCGGGCAACAGCGCGGTCCGTACGGAGGGTGGAACCAACTCGATCACCTGGACACCCACTGGCGCCAGTTGCAGCCGCAGCGTCTCGCTGAGCCGGTGGATGGCGGCCTTGGTGGCGTTGTAGGTCGGCGTCACGCGCAGCGGGACGTGCGCCAAGCCCGAGGAGACGGTCACGATCGCGGCGCCGGGGCGGGTCCGCAGGTGCTCGGTCAACGCGGCGATCAGCCGGATCGGGCCGAGCAGGTTGGTCGTGACGACCTGTTCGGCGTCGGCGAGGAAGCCGGCGGTGGTCCAGTCCTCGGCACGCATGATGCCGGCCATCGCGATCAGGACGTTCAGGTCCGGGTAGCGCTCGACGACGCTCGCGGTCGCCGTCGCGACCGACTCCGGGTCGGCGATGTCGATGGGTACGGTGCCGAATCCGTGTTCGGCGGCGAGCGCGTCGAGCAGGGCGGTGCGCCGCCCGCCGACGATCACGGTGTTGCCGTTGGTCTGCAGCCGCTGGGCCAGGGCGAGCCCGATGCCGGAGGTGGCACCGGGCACGAAGATGGTGTTTCCGGTCAGGTTCATGCCTCCACCTTCGGCGCCGCGTACCCCCGGCGGCAGAGACCCGGTGATCGGGGGACCGGCGATCCCTGGTTGCGCCGGCCCCGCGCGTCGCAGGATGGCAGGCATGGATCGTGCAGGGCTGGCCGACTTTCTCCGCCGTCGTCGTGCGGCGCTGCGTCCCGCCGATGTCGGCCTGGTGTCGGGTCAGCGCCGACGTACGCCCGGGTTGCGGCGCGAGGAGGTGGCGGCGTTGACCGGGATGTCGGTCGACTACTACGTACGGTTGGAGCAGCGGCGGGGGCCGCAGCCGTCGGAGCAGATGCTCGCCGCGCTCGCCCGTACGCTGCGGCTGACCGCTGACGAACGCGATCACCTGTACCGGCTGGTCGGCCACAACGCGCCGCGTCGGACACCCGAGGACGGGCATGTGGCTCCGACCTTGCTTCGGGTGCTGGACCGGATGGCGGACACTCCGGCGCTGATCCTGTCGTCGCTCAGCGAGGTGCTGGTGGCGAACCGCCTGGCGGTGTCGATCTTCGGTGATCCGGCGTCGCGGACCGGTTTGGCCCGCAGCGACGTCTACCGCTGGTTCACCGACCCGGCCGCCCGGTCGGTGTATCCGTCGGAGGATCACGACCGGCAGGGCCGTAGCTTGGTCGCTTCGCTGCGGGTGGCGTACGGCGCGGCGGGCCCCGGGTCGCGGGCCGGCGAGTTGGTACGGGCGCTGTCAGCCGCGTCGGGTGAGTTCCGCGCGCTCTGGGAGCGGCACGAGGTGGCTCGCCGGTTCGCCGACCACAAGACGCTGGTGCATCCCGAGGTCGGCGACATCGAGGTGGACTGTCAGGCGCTGTTCACCGAGGACCAGGGGCAGGCGTTGCTGGTGCTGACGCCTCGGCCGGGCAGCGAGGCGGAGGAGAAGATCCGGCTGCTCGCGGTGCTCGGGCATCAGGACTTCGCGGGTACGGGTACGGAAACGGTGACGGCCCGATAGCGCGAACCTCACTGCGTCGTGCCTGGTACGGCGGTCCGCCGTCCGCCGTCCGGACGCGCTCCGGCCCGGTCGGACTTAGGTTCCGACCCCGGTCAGCCCAGGATCACCCGGAGCGCGTCGACGACCCGATCCTGATCGGGCTCGCCTAGGTCCGGGTGGATCGGCAGGGACAGCTCCTCGGCGTAGTAGGCCTCCGCCGTCGGGCACTCCCCTCGCCGGTAGCCGAGGTCGGCGAAGACCGGATGCCGGTAGACCGGCAGGTAGTTGACCTGTACGCCGATGCCCGCCGCCCGCATCCGGTCGTAGACCTCGCGTCGCCGGCCGTCGAGTACGCGTACCGGGTAGAGATGCCAGACCGGGTCGACCCAGGGCCGCCGCTCGGGCAGTCGCAGACCCGGCAGGTCGGCGAGCAGTTCGTGGTAGCGGGCGGCCAGCCGGGCGCGGTCGGCCTTGAACCGGGGCAGCCGGGCGAGCTGGTTGAGCCCGAGCCCGCACAGCACGTCGGAGAGTCGGTAGTTGAGGCCGAAGCTGTGCACCTCCTGGTGCCAGCCGCCCTCGTCGCGATCGCGCAGCCGCCGCGGGTCGCGCACCATGCCGTGGCTGGCGAACCGGCGTACCCGGTCCAGCAGGTCCGGGTCGGTGCCGGTCACCGCGCCGCCCTCACCGGTGGTGAGGTTCTTGGTCGGGAAGAACGAAAAGGTGGTCAGGTCGGCGAGCCCGCCGACCGGCACGCCCCGGTACGTCGACCCGATCGCGTGCGCCGCGTCGTCGATCAGCAGCGCGCCGGCATCAGCCGCCACCTTGCGCAGCTGACCGTACTCGGCGGGATGACCGGCGTAGTCGACGGCGGTCACCACCCGGGTCCGCGAGGTCACCGCCGCTTGTACGGCGGCCGGGTCCAGGTTGCCCGTCGCGTCCTCCACGTCGGCGAAGACCACCCGCGCGCCGTGCAGCGCGGCGGTGGCCGCCGTCGCCACGAAGGTCAGCGGCGTGGTGATCACCTCGTCGCCGGGGCGCAGGCCGGCGGCCGCGTACGCGGTGTGCAGCGCGGCGGTGCCGGAGCTGACACTGACGCAGCCGACCCCACCGAGGTAGGCGCCGAGTTCGGTCTCGAACCGGCGTACGGTCGGTCCGGCGGTCAGCCACTCGGTCCGTACGGCGGCCGCGACCGCTTCGGCGTCGGACTCGTCCAGACAGGGACGCCCGTAGGGAAGCATCGACATCACTCCATCACTGGGTGGGTAGGTCACACTCTGCTGAGCGGGGTGGCCGGCTGAGATCGCGGGTCGTCGACTCCTCCCTGGCGGGCGTCGACGGAGGCCTCGGACAGGGGTCCGTCCGGTCCCTGGTCAGGGCTGATCCGGCGGATCAGCAACAGCCAGGACGACGCTGAGATCCCGGCGTACAGCGTCACGCAGGTGACCGCCGCGCCGACCGCGCCCCACAGCTGTACGGCCAGCAGGAACAGCGCCAACGCGACGGCGCTCCAGGCCAGGCCGAACAGACCGACCGCGCCCATCCGGCCGGCGCCGAGCAGTGCCCGGCTGGCCACCGCGTACGGCACGAACGCGATCTCGGCGACCAGCAGCACCGCCAGCAGCGGTCCGGCGTCGGCGAACTCGGCACCGAGCAACGGGATGATCACCAGCCAGCCAACCAGCCCGGTCACCGCGCCGACGGCGGTCACCGCGACCGCGGTCACGGCGACCGTGCGCGCCGGACGCAACGGGCCGGACGCGATCGCGGCGTCCCGGTTGACGAGCTGACCGATGGCGTTCGGCACCATTCTCGGTACCTGGCCGAGGGTGGACGCCACCGAGTAGACGCCGACCGCCGCCGCACCGGTGAGCGCGCCGAGGACGTAGCGGTCCAGTCGCAGCGCCAACGCCAGTCCGAGGGTGAGGCCGAGTGCACGGCAGCCCTGACCGAGCAGCCGCGACAGTTGGCCTCGGGTCGGGGCCTGGAAGCAGAGCAGCCCGGCGTCCCGTAGCGCGACGACCTGGGCGGTCGTCGCCGCGAGCATGCCGGCTCCCTGGCCGAGCAGCAACGACCAGACGTCGGGTGCGACGAGGACCGCGACGAGCAGGCCGAGCCCGCCGCCAAGCGTGGTCGCCATCGCCCAGAGACTGCCGGCCCGGAACAGACCGGCCGCGTACCAGCCGTCGGGTAGTTGGGTGTGGGCGACGTACCCGCAGGTCAGCAGGGCCAGCGCGAGCAGGTAGCGGGGGTCGGCGAGCGCCGGGTCGATCAGCGGCGCGGACATCGTCGACACCGCGACGGCGAGTACGGCGGCGCCGGCTGTCGCCGCCGCCGACCACCAGGTGTAGCTGGCCACCAGATCGCGTCGTCGGGTGCCGCCGGCCGCTGGCAACGCCGAACGCAGCTGCGGTCCGGTGCCGAGTCCGGCGAGCAGCGGCACGATGCCGGCGGTGGAGACACCGAGCACCATCAGCCCGCGTCCGTGCGGGCCGAGCACGCTGGCGGCCAGCAGCGCCGCCGCCATGTTGCTGCTCATCTGGACGGCGCTGGAGCCGGTCAGCAGGGCCAGGGTGGACCGCCGGTCGCGGGCCACCGGGTCACGGATCACCGGGTCTCGGCCCGCCGGCTCTCGGCCCGCCACAGCGACCGCCACTGCGCGGCGGCGTGCCGGGTCTGGAACGGGGAGGTCACGAAGCTCCCCTGGATCCGGTCGCGGTCGGCGGGAGTGCTGCGGGCGGCGCGGGTCACCTCCTCGGCCCACCGGTGCGGTCCGGCGGAGAGGTCGACGAGGGTGAGTCCGTCGACGTACCGGGACGCCTCGCGCAGGCAGGGCAGGTTGGTGGCGACGACCGGCAGGCCGGCGGCGAGCGCTTCGAGCACCACGCCGGGCAGCCCTTCCCAGTGGGAGGGCAGGACGAAGACGTCGGCGGCGGCGAGTACCGAGGCGATCTCGTCCACTTCCCCGCCGAGGATGACCGTCGGATCGTCCGGCACGTCCGGGTGGGCCGACACCACGTCGTCGACGCCGGACGGGCCGACGATGAGCAGCCGGACAGCCGGCGATTCGGTCCGGGCCCGGACCGCACGGTGGACGTCGACCAGGAACGGCCGGTTCTTTTCCGGGGAAGCCCGGCCGATGTAGCCGATGACCACGTCGTCGGGGGATATGCCCCACCGCTGTCGCGCCGCCGCCCGGTCCCCACCGGCGACCCGGGTCGCGTCGACGCTGTTGTAGAGGATCCGGCAACCGGCCATGCCGACGCGACGGCCGGCGTACGCCATCGCCGCGTCGCTGACCGCGACGATGTCGGTGGCGACCAGGCGCAGTAGGCGGCGCAGGACGGCGCGCAGCAGCCGACGGGCGACGGTGTCGCGGCGCCCGTCCCCCTCGCTCCACATCCGGGCGATGCGTACCGGCACGCCCGTCGCGGCGGCCACCGTCAGCACGACCGCGCTGAACAGGCTGATGTGCGACACGACGACGTCGACCCGTCGCTGGCGTAGGCAGCGCCGCAGCCGCCACGGGAAGGTGACGGCCGGGCGTTGCGGGACTTCGACGACGTCGGCGCCGGCGGCCCGGAACCGTGGCGCGAGGCTACCTTCCCGTCCGCCCATGGTGACGAAGGTCTGTCGGACCTCGTCGGCCGGGATCGCCCGGCACATGTCGAGGGAGAGCGTCTCCGCGCCGCCCCGGTCCAGGGTGCCGATGACGTGCACCACGTGCACCGGTCCGTACGATGCCGACGGGTCGGAGTCGGTCGCGGAGGACCCCGCCGTGGCCGGGGCGGCTGGCTGGATCACGCGAGACTCCTCGTTGCCGCGCCGGCCCGGCCGCGCTGGCCGGTGCCCGGTCCGGTCCGCTTCCGAGTCGGCTGGCCGGTACGTTCGGCGGTCGCCTCGGCGACGGCCCGGTAGTAGGCGTTGCGTCGGGCGGTCAGCAGGTCGGCCGAGAAGTCCCGGGCCCGGCTGAGGTTGCGGGCCGAGTCCGCCGCCATCCGCTCCGGCTGGTCCAGTAGCGCCGCGATCGCGTCGGCCCAGCGGCCGGGATCGTCCGGCGGGACGAGCGAGCCGGGCGGCAGCAGTTCGGGAATGCCGCCCACGGTGGAACCGATCGCGGGCAGGGCCCGCGCCATCGCCTCGATCAACGCGCGGGGCATCCCCTCGGTGCGCGACGGCATGACGAACAGGTCGGCGGCGTCGAGTTCGCGGCGGACGGCGTCGCCGCCGGGCAGCGCGCCGGTGAAGACCACCCGGTCGGCGACGCCGTACCGGCGGGCCAGGTCGACCAGCTCGGACCGGTAGCGGCCGTCGCCGATGTGCACCAGCCGGACCGCCCGGCTGGTGGCCGTCAGGGCGGCGAGCGCGGCGATGACGGTGTCGATGCCCTTGTACCGCTGCTCCAGCGAGCCGACGGAGATCAGCGTGGTGGGACGGCGGGTTGGTGCGGCGGGTCGGGCGGTGTCGACGTACGCCACCGGGGCGAGGTCGACGTCGGAGACCGCGACGTTCACCGCGCCCGGCGCGGTCGGGTATCGGGACTGCAGGAACCGGTCGGTGACGTAGGCGGCACCGACGGCGGACCGGCATTGCCGGCGCAGCCGGTCGACGTACAGCCGCCGCAGGACGGGCCGCAGCGGGTGGTCCACCACGCCGGGGGCGAACAGGTCGGACGGATCGCCGACGACCTCCATCGCGTACGGCAACCGGAGGCGGTCGCGGACGGCGGCGAGGATCGTGCCGATCGGTGACGGTGCGCGCAGGATCACCGCGTCTCGCGGGCCGGCGGACGCCCGGACCGCCCGGCCGATCGCCGCCCGGTGGGCCAGGTAACGGTAGGGCCCGAGGTAGTACGGCACCGGCCAGACCTCGACGTCGGGTCCGTCGACCCGTTTCGCCTCGGCGGCCGGCTCGGCCACGTCGCGTACCCGGGCGACGGCCCGGACCTGGTCGAAGGCGGTCAGATACCCGCTCCAGAACTGGTGGTCCTGGCCGGTCTGGGTCCAGATCGCGCCGTCCGGGGTGCGGGTGAACCGCGCCTCGATGGTCACCACCACGCGCATCGGCCCTCCTCAGGCAGCTAATAGAACATTAAGGTGGTTAATGCTCAATCTATACTTTTTGCCGTTGTGGGAGCCGCGATTCGGCAGCATCGGTCCGCGACGGCACGGACAGGACCGGCAGCGGGCGGTGGTAGCCGTACCGGCGCAGCAGTGGCGCGCACAACCCGGTGACGGTCCTGCGGGCGGCGACCGGCAGCGCCGTACGCCACGCGTCGTCGACCCGAAGCGTCGTACGCCCGGTGGTGAACCGCATCCGGTTGCCGGAGACGCTGTGCAACTCGCTCAGCTCCGCCTCCCCTTCGGACAGGTAGGACAGGTCGACCCCGGTCGCCGGCAGGCCGGCGAGTCGGCTCAACGTGACGACCGCCGCCTGCGGGTCGGCGAGGAACTCCTCGTACCGCATCCGGTGCACCAGCCGTCCGGCGCCGGCCCCCCGGCGCCGCCGGCCAAGCCGGGTCAACAGGTCGTACGCCGCGTTGTGCCCGCTCCAGGTCAGCGCGCACCGGGCCGCCGGAAACATCGGGACCGCGACGTCGGTGCCGGACTCCGGGTCGTGCACCCGCCGCGTCCACGAGTACGCCACGCCCCTCGGGTCCCGCACCAGATGCAGAATCCGCAGATCGGCCGGTCCGGCCCAACGCAGGCAGTACGCCAACGCGGTGTCCTTGGACGAGTCGACGACGACCCGCGCCCCGGTCACCACCGCGGCGGCGGTGTAGACGCGCGCGTGGTAGTCGACGTACTCGCGCACCCGGGACCGACGCCGGTGACCGAGCCACGGCGCGGCCAGCGACCCCACGTGCCGGGTACGGCCAACGGTGTCGCGCAGCCACGAGATCCGGTCGAGGTCGACGTTGTCCCACCCGCCGAACGCGTACTCGCCGATCCTGCTCCACAGCGGACAGCTGCGGAACGGGACACCGCAGCCGCACAGCCGGTTGTCCCGTACCCCGTTGTCCCAGACCTGCGCGACCTCGCCCAGCCCGCACACGCCGGGCAGTTCGTTGAGCACCCGTTCGAGCAGGGTGCTGCCGCTGCGGCCGATGCCGCCGATGTAGAACAGTCGCATCAGCGCCTGCCTCGGGAGGCGTACACGTAGTACGGGATCCACGGCCGGGGGTCGGCCGGCCGGGTGGTGATCGTGTATCCGGCATCGTGCAGCAGCGCCTGGACCGGGACGAACGTCCGCATCCAGGCGTCGGCCGGGCCCTCGGCCTTGAAGTCGTGGCAGGAGACGACGAGATTGTCGACGACGTCGAGCACGTCGCGGGACCCCTCCAGCACGCTCAGCTCGGCGCCCTCGATGTTCATCTTGAGCAGGTCGACCCGGTCGACTCCGCAGCCACGCAGGATCTCGTCCAGCCGGCGACCGGCGACCTCGATCCCGCCGGTGCCGTCCTGGCTGATCCCGTTGCGGATGTGGCCGAGTGCGTCCTCGTCGATGCGGACCGTCGCGGCCTCGTCGACCACCGCGCATTCCAGCAGCGTCACGTTGGACAGCCGGTTCAGCTCGACGGTACGACGTAGGCAGCGGAACGTGCGCGGATGCGCCTCGATGCTGAGCACCCGGCCCAGGTCACCGACCATCCGGGAGAACAACCGGACCTCGGTACCGACACCGGCCCCGATGTCGACGACAGTGTCCCCGGGACGTGGCTGGTAGCCGTACAGGAAGGTATCCCGGACCACCTCGTCCTCACGCTCGGCGGACAGCCCGCCCAGCTCGGTGTTGACCACCGTCCCGCCCCGGTACCGGTGGATCCAGGTGTCGTCCTCGTACCGCACGACGCACCGCGAGCGGGCCCGCAGCGACAACACGATCCCGCCGAGCCCGGCGATGATCCGGGGGTCGACCCGGTCGTCGACCGCGTCGAGGATCCTGCGACGCAGACTCACCGCCATGGCAGCACCTCCCCTTCGGTCCGGTGCGGACTCACCCACATGGCGGCACCTCCCCTTCGGTCCGGTGCGGACTCACCCACATGGCGGCACCTTCCCTTCAGAGACGGTCGGTCGGTCGTGGTCGCGGTACCAGGCGAAGGTCCGCCCGACGCCCTCCTCCAGAGCGACCGCCGGCTGGTAGCCGGTGAGCCGGCGCAGCAGGCCCAGGTCCGGACAGCGCCGACGCACCGAGCCGGCGGGTGCCGGTTCGGGCCGCAGGCTCGCGTGGCTGCCGGCGGTACGCAGCACCAGCTTCGCCAGGTCGGCGATGTTGGTCTGCTCGGTGTCGTCGCCGACGTGCACGATCCGGCCGGCGGCCTCCGGGGTGGCCATCAGCCGGACCACTGCCTCGACGGCGTCGTTGACGTAGCAGAAGGCGCGGTACTGGTCGGCGCCCGGCACCCGGAACGGGTCCTCGCCGCGCAGCGCCCGCAGGGACATCTCCGGGACGACATGGTCGGCGCCCATCCGGGGCCCGTATACGTTGTGGAACCGGCCGACCACGGCGTGCGCGCCGACCGCCCGGGACCCGTGCAGCACGGCGGCCTCGCCCAGCAGTTTGCTGGTGGCGTACGCGAACCGGGGTGCCGTCACGTCGGCCACCATCGCCGGGACGTCCTCCCCGGTCGGTACGGCGGCCACCCCGGCGTCGACCGCGCCGGCGTACACCTCGCTGGTGGAGCTGAAGAAGACCCGGTCGGCGGCGCCGATCCAGTCCATCAGGTGCAACGCGACGAGCGCGTTGATCCGGACCACCCGAGCCGGGTCGGCCTCGACGTTGCGCACCCCGACGACGGCGGCCAGCAGGTAGACCTGGTCCCAGTGGCGGGGCAACGCAGCCCAGGTCGCGGCCCTGGTGAGGTCACCGGCGACCACCTCGACCGCCGGGTCGGCGCAGACCCGGGCGAGGTCGGCGTCGTCACGGCCCCGGGAGAAGTCGTCGACGATGGTGACCGAGTGGCCGTCGGCGACCAGCCGGCGCACCAGGTGCAGGCCGATGAACCCGGCACCGCCGAGGACCAGCGCGCGCATCACACCAGCTCCCGGCTCGCTCGGTAGCCCAGGCTCTCGTAGTGCGCCCCGGCCGCCCGTACCGACTCCTCGTCGAGGATCCGCCACGAGTCATAGACGAACCGGACCCTGGTGCCGGGCAGCAGCGTCCCCACCGGCAGCCCCCGGTAGTCGGGGTGATCGTTGAGCAGCAGGACCGCGTCGGCCTCGCTGAACGCCTTGTCGAGGCTGACCGGCTCACCACCGTGGGCTCGGATCACCTCGTCGGCCACCAGCGGGTCGTGGCCCAGCACCCGCAGCCCGGCCCGGTCGAACGCCGGCATCATCGTGACCACCGCCGCACCGCGCATGTCGTCGGTGGGTGGCCAGCCCTTGTACGCCCAGCCGAGTACGGCCAGGGTCGCCCCGGCGGTCGCGCCACGCAGCTGCCGCAGCCGCCCGACGACGGTCTCCGCCACCTGCGTCGGCAACTGCTCGTTGCGCTGCCGGGCGGCGGCGACGAGGGACGGGGTGTGCGCCGGTGCGCTGGCGGCGAACAGGTACGGGTCCTTGGACAGGCAGCTTCCGCCGACGAAGCCGGGGCGGGCCAGGTCGGGTCGGGGGTAGTCGTGGTTGGCGGCCCGGACGACCTCCAGCGGGTCCACGCCGTGCGCCCCGGCGAGCAGGGCGATCTCGTTGCCGTACGCGTAGATCAGGTCGGTGTGGCAGTTGTTGGCCAGCTTCACCAGTTCGGCGGTCTCCAGGCTGGAGACGGGGACGACCTGCCGGGCGAGCCGGCCGAACAGCGCTTCCCCGGCGCGTCGGCTGTCGTCGTCGAGACCGCCGACCACCTGCGGTAGTTCGGTGAGTTCGCGCAACGCCTGCCCCTGGATGGTGCGTTCGGGTGCCATCACCAGCCGGGCCCTGCCCCAGGCTTCGATCAGCGCCGGCAGGACGATCCGCCGGCTGGTGCCGACCGGTACGGTGCTGCGGACCACGACCAGGGTTTCCGGTCCGCAGTGCCGGGCGATCTGGGTCGCGGCGGCCGCGATGTTGGTCAGGTCCGGCTGCCGGGTGTCGTCGCGGACCGGGGTGGACACGCAGATGACGGCCGCGTCGAGGCCCGGTGGAAGCGTCGGGTGGACGAACAGCGTCCGGCCGAGGGTGTCGCGCAGCACTTCGGCGAGGCCGGGTTCGTACAGGTGGACCCGTCCGGCGGACAGGGCTTCGCGGACCCGCGGCTCGCTGTCGACGCCGTGCACCTCGAATCCGTTGCGGGCCAGGCCGGCCGCCAGGGTCAGCCCGACGTAGCCCATTCCCACGATGCCAATTCGATTGACCATTGTCGCTCCTTGTTGGAGGTCCGGCCGGTCCGGTACGAGATCCGGCCGGTCTTGTTCGAGATCCGGCCGGTCTTGTTCGAGATCCGGCTGCCCCGATCCGAGATCCGGCGTGCCCGGTCGCGCGCTCACGCGGGCTCGCGCAGCGCTGCCGGCAGCAGGATCGGTTTCAACGTCTCGAAGCTGCGGTTCGCCTCGTCGTAGTCCTCGGGTCGGCCGATGTCCAGCCAGTAGCCGTCGAAGTCGTAGGCGGCGGGCGGGTCGCCCCGCGCGATCAGGTCGAGCATGAGTTGGTCGAACCCGAACTCGATGCCGCTGGGATATCCGGCGATCGTCTGTCGGGTGAGCCCGTAGACACCCATGCTGACCCGGTAGTCCAAAGTGGGCTTTTCCTTGAACTCGACGACCTTGTCCCCCTCGACCGCGAGCACGCCGAAGTCGACCTTGACCTTGCGGCGGAAGGTCGCCACGGTCACCGGGGCACCCGAGTCGGTGTGGGCACGCAGCAGGTCGGCATAGTCGAGGTTGGTCAGGATGTCGCCGTTCATCACCAGGAAGCGCTCGGGCAGCCGGTCACGCAGCCCGAACAGTGGTCCGACGGTGGACAGCGGGGTCCGTTCCTCGGCGTAGTCCACGCGCAGGCCGAACCGGGTGCCGTCGCCGACGAACGCCCGGATCAGTGCGCCGTGGTGGTTGATCGCGATGGTCACGGTCCGAAACTCGCAGGCGGCCAGCTGGTGCAGGACCACGTCGAGGATCGCGTAGTGCTCGCCGATCGGCACCAGCGGCTTGGGCAGCGCAGTGGTGTACGGACGCAGCCGTACCCCTTTGCCCCCAGCCATGATCACGACATGCATGTCGTCCACCCGATGCACCTCCTACAAGGATTGCGCTGATTTGAGGCTATCAAGGTATTAGACACGGATTGTCGGTATTCGGGATTGTCGCTGGTCCGTCCGGCAACAGACCGAGTGGCAACGAACGGGCCGGCAACGGGCCGACCGGCAACGAACGGGCCGGCGGCGTGAGCGCCCGCGCGCCGAGCACCACGAGCGCCAGCGGCAGTACCTCACCGAGATAGAACGCCAGGATGTTGTCCAGGTCAGCGGTGACCAGAATGATGGTGATCGCGCACAGCGGCAGACAGAGCAGCTTGGCCGTGAGGGCGTCGTGCTGCTTCGCCCGCGCGTAGTAGCGGGTGGCGAACCGGAGGAACAAACCGAGCAGCAGGAACGACACCAGGCCGCCGACCGGTCCGAAGTTGAGTATCGCCTCGCCGGTGACGCCGAAGACCCGCTGGGAGCTCACACCGGAGGCGTACGTCCCGTGCCCGTACAACGCGTCCGTGCCGACCGCCGTCTTGCTCCGGAACCATTCGGCACCCCACGGGCCCGGCACCAGCGACAACGGCGCGGCCACGTAGGTGCTGCCGAAACTGCCGTCGGTGATCCCCGCGCGGTGCCGGTCCAGCAGCAACGCCTGGATGTCCGCCCGTCCCAGATCGGACAGCAGCACGGTCGGCAGGTCACGGCCGGTCTCGGCGGAGACCTCCTCGATGGTACGGGTGCCCTTGGCGATGTCGACGACCTCCACCCCGGCACCCTTGTAGAGGCCGTAGGCGTACACGAAGACGACGACAGCCGCCGCCGACGCGACGAACGCCTTCCTGGTGATCGGCACCACCAGCAGATGCACCAGCACCAGCCCGAGCACCAGCGGCCACAACACCGCCGACCGGCTGCCCCGCAGACCACCCACCAGGAACTGGACGGCGACCAGCGCGACCAGCAGCAACACCACCAGGTCGACCCGGCGACGGAGCAGGTGCCGCCACCGCACCATGATCAGGCAGAACGCCAACAGCGGGAACGACTCGCTGATCAGCAGCAGCCAGCCCATCCCGGTCAGCGCCGAACGGTCCTGCGTCATGGCCGAGAGGAAGCCACTTGGCCCGCCGAGGAGGAGGACCTCGATCGCGAACGCCGCGACGCCGATCATCACCGCGGCCCCGGCGGCCGCATGGAACCGCGCCGGACTCCACCGCGCCGGCCGGGCCACCCGATGGCCCCGACGGGGCAGCGACACCACCAGCCGGTAGACGGCCAGCCCGGCCATGTTCACCAGCGCCATCGCGCCCAACGCCGGCCGCCACCCGGACGCCGACGGGTACAGCAGCGCCGGCCAGTAGTCCAGCAGTACGTGCAGCACCGGCGCCACATAGTAGAAATGAACGCCGAACAGGCCGAGAATCGCCTGCGGGTCGAAAACGTCTCGCCGGCGTCGCAGCCACTCGACGGCGTCGACCCCGATCAGCACCCCGCAGACCGTGACCGGGATCAGGAACCAGTGCCGCAGCCGGGGATCCACGGCGGCCAGCACGGTGCTGGTCGCCGGAATCAGAGTCACCGCCAGCAGCCAGCTCGCCAACGGCGTCCGTGGTGGACGGTGCGCCCGCACGGGTCGCCGATCGGTCCGAGGCGCCGGTACGGGACCCGGTACCCCCGGTCCCGTACCGGCGCCCTGTCGGGAGCTGCTCACGATGTCCACTAGGCGCCCAACGCACCGATCCGCTCGTCCAACGCCCGCCACAGCAACCGCGAGTAGGTGGCCGAGATGTGGTTGCCGTCGCGCAACGTGACCACGTTGCCGACGACCGCCGGACAGACCGTGGACGTACAGAACCACGGGGTCGGGTCGACGACCAGGGCACCCTGCCGGCGGGTCGCGTCGGCGATCATCTGCCGCCGACGCGGCTCCAGCACCACGTCGGCCACCGCACCGTGACAGGTCCGCGCGTCGCCCAGGTGCAGCGCGAGGCAGTCGACCACGGTCGGCGGCAGCCAGGGAACGTCACCGATCAACACCACGTCGCTGCCGGTGGACCTGATCCGGGCGACGGTCTCGACCCAGCCGTCGGTCCAGACCTGGTCACGGTCGGGGTGGGCCCCGACCGGGTCCCCGAAGGTGTAGTTGGTCGACGAGGTGATCACCATCGCCGGCCGCAGCTCGCCGATCCGGCGCAGGGCCTGCTCGCGCCATCGGACGCACTCGTCGTACGGTCGGTTGACCGAGTCGAGGTGGAATCGCACCGAGGCGGCGCTGCAGAACCCCTTGACCATGACGATCAGTCGCCAGCCGCGTTCGTCGGCCAGTCGGCGCACCGCAGGGAACCAGCTGCCCGCGTGCGAGTCACCGAACAGCACCACCGTCCGGGCCGCCGACGGGTCGCCGTACCGGCAGGGGTGGTCGGTGCCGGTGTCGGTGATCCGCAGGACCACGCAGCCGTCGTGGAACACGGCCGGGATGTCGGTGGTCACCTCGGGCAGCGGCGGGGTCAGGTTGGCCGGCACCGGGCCGGACTCGGCACTGGCGGCGACCAACCGGGCCAGGTCCTGATCGACGTCGGTCGAGGCGGCCAGCAGCGCGGCGGTGTCGACCGGCCGGCCCGGCCCGACGAGCGACGGTTTCGTCGCCAGCGCCGGTACCGCGACCGCGACGACGACGGCGGACGCCGCGGCCGCCAGGCCGACGGTCCGCCACGGCCGCGCTACCCGGCGGCGGTGCCGCAACGGGGCCTCGACCAGCAGGTACGTGCCGGCGGCGGCGACCAGCGCACCGCCGGCCAGGCCCAGGTTCTGCCAGATCGTGGTCCGGCCGCCGAGCAACGCGGCACCGATCACCAGGAACGGCCAGTGCCACAGGTACCACGAGTACGACAGCCGCCCGATCCACCGCAGCGGACGCAGGGCGAGCAGGCCACCGGCTCCGCCGGTGTGCGGCGCGCAGCCGGCGGCGATCACCAGCGCCGCACCGGCGACCGGCAGCAGCGCCGGATAGCCGGGAAACGGTGTCGTGCTGTCGAACAGCAGGGCCGCCGTCGCCACGGCGGCCAACCCGGCCCAGGTCATGCCGGCGGCCAGTCGGGCCGGGATCCGGGTCATGGCCCCGGCCGCGAGCGCGATCAGCACGCCGGCCAGCAACTGCCAGGCCCGGGCCGGTGAGCCGAAGTACGCGTACCCCGGGGACGTGGCGGTCAGCCAGACACAGAGCGCGAAGGACAGCACGGCGACACCGGCCACGATGACCAGCGTCGGCCGCAGGTCACCCGGACGCCACCAGGACCCGCCGGGCCGGGACCGGGTCGACCGCCACCGCAGCAGTCGAGGTAGGCCGAGCAGCGCGAGCAGCAGCAGCGGCCAGCACAGATAGAACTGCTCCTCGACCGCCAGCGACCAGTAGTGTTCCAGCGGCGACTCCCGGCGCATCGTGTCCAGGTAGTCGACGCTGTTGCGGGCCAGCAGGAAGTTCACGCAGTACGCGGCGCTCGCGATCGCCTGGGTGGCGATCCACTGCACCTGCAGCGGCAGCCACCACCAGGCGGCGGCCAGGGTGGCGAGCAGCACCAGGACGGCGGCGGGCAGCAGCCGCCGAGCCCGTCGGGCGTAGAAGCCGACGATGGAGATCGTCCCGTGGGTGGCGTACTCGCGGAGCAGCACCGTCGTGACCACGAACCCGGAGATGACGTAGAAGACGTCGACGCCGACGTAGCCGCCGCCGAACAGCGGGACTCCCGCGTGATAGAGGACGACGAGTAGTACGGCGACGGCCCGCAGTCCCTCGATGTCGCGGCGAAACGTGCCGTGCGTCCGGCCGTCGGTGGCGGCAGGCCGGGCCGAACCGGTCGGGTGCTCCCGGACGTCCCTAGTGGCCAGCTCGGCACTGGTCATTCCGCTCCGCACCCACTCTCCGCACCCTGACAGGTACGGACAGTTCTATCAGTGCTTTTGGTGCCAAGCGCGATATTTGCCGGATTTAGCCGCCTCAACGCCGAGGTCACGCACCGCGACGCCGACCAGGGCCGGGATCGTCACCGCCCGGCCGGCTGCGGCTGCGGCTGCGGCTGCCGTACGGTCTCCATCGGGACGGCGTCCAGCCGCGCCCAGTCGTGACCGATGTCGGCGGCGGTGCTGAGCAGCCGGGGAAGATGCTCGCCGAGCAGCTTCTCCATCGAGGTCTCGGCAGCGTGCACGGTCACGTTCACCGCCGCGACAACCCGACCGTCGCCGTCGCGTACCCCGGTGGCGACCGACCGGATCCCGGCGGCCAGGTCCTGGTCGGCGGCGGCCCAGCCACGGGCCCGGACCTCGCGCAGCACCCGGTCGAGCTCGGCCCGCTCCGGCTGCCAGCGCGGGGTGATGCCGGAGCGTCCCGGATGGGCCAGTACGGCGGTCAGCTCGTCGTCGTCGAGCGCGGCCAGCAGCACCTTGCCCATCGAGGTGGCCACCGCCGGGAACCGGGTGCCGATGGTCACCGCCAGGGTGACGATCTTCGGTACGGCGACCCGGGTCACGTAGACGATGTCGCTGCCGTCGAGCTGCGCCATCGACGTCGACTCGCCGGTCTGCTCGACCAGGCGTCGCATGTGCGGCCGGGCCACGTCCCAGATGCTCAACGCGTTGACGTACGCCATGCCGAGTTCGAGCACGCGCGGGGTGAGCGCGAAGCCCCGGTCGGCAGCGCTGCGCACGTACCCCAGCTCGTCGAGGGTGAGCAGGATCCGCCGTACGGTCGGGCGGGCCAGCCCGGTGGCGGCGGCGATCTCGCTCAGCGTCATCGTGGGCCGGCCGGGCCGGAAGCAGCGCAGCACGTCCAGCCCTCGGGCCAGCGCCTCGATGAAGTCGGCACCGGCTTCGCGTCCGCCTTCACGTCCGCCTTCACGTCCGCCTTCACGTCCGCCTTCACGTCCGCCTTCACGTCCGGCCTCACGTCCGGCTTCCCGCGCCATGGCGACCCTCCGCTGCCGGTGACCCGGCGGGTGGCACCCGGCCGGGGACGGCCCCGGCGGACGGGTGTCCGCCGGGGGTTGTCCAGAAGGTCAATGCTTCCATTGGGCGCTGCCGGCGTCCCACTGGGTGTAGGTGTACGGGTTGTCCAGCACCTTGGTCTCCGGGATGTCCGGGTTCATGCCCTTGGCCCAGGCATCGGCGCCCATCCGCTCGATGAGGTGCTCGATGGTGCGCGCGACGGCGGCGCGGGCGGCGGCCAGATCGACGTCGACCAGGCGGTGGTCGTGCTTGACCAGCCGGCCGTCGATCACCACGCTGTGCACGTCGCCGCGTTGGGCCTGGAAGGCGACGTGCCCGTACGGGTGGATGACCGGGAACATCACCGGCGAGGCGTCGTTTTTGATCAGCACCACGTCGGCCTTGCGACCGGCGGTGAGCGCGCCGACCAGGCTGTCCATGCCCAATGCCCGCGCCCCGCCCCGGGTGGCCCAGTCGACGACCTGCTCGGCCCGCAGGTGGCAGTGGGTGACGGTCTCCTGTCGCCCGTGCGCTTCGAGGTGTTCGCGGGAGCGGTCGGCGCTGAGCGTGGAGCGCATCGCGGAGAACAGGTCGCCGCTCCACCAGACGCTGGTGTCCATCGACAGCGACACCGGGATGTCGTGCTGGCGCAGCTGCCAGGTGGGCGGGTAGCCCTGGCCGGCGCTCTGCTCGCTCTCGGTGGAGACCGAGACCGAGCCGCCGGTGGCGGCGATCCGGTTGTACGAGTCGCGGTTGAGGGTGGCGGCGTGCACGTAGACGGTTTCCTCGGTCATGAAGCCGTTCTCGTGCATCAGCCGGATGCCGTCGTCGTTGGTCGCGCCCCAGACCCCGGCGTGGGTGGTCACCGGCACGCCGAGTTCCCGGGCCACCTCGAAGGCGGCCTTCTCCGGGAAGGTCGGATCACCGGTGACGTCGAAGGCCATCTGGAAGCCGAGCATGTCGCCCTTGCCGTGGACGCGGCGGGTGACGAAGTCGCGGAAGCCGGGGCTGGTCGCCCACTCCCACGGGCCCTGCTGCAGGTTGCCGTAAGCCAGGACGAACCGGCCGGGGACGGCTTCGAGGGCGTCGACGGCGGCGTCGGCGTGCTGCGGGGTCTGCAACCCGTGTGACCAGTCGACGGTGGTGGTGACCCCGGCGTCGATGGCCTCGGTCGCGGCGAGCAGGTTGCCGGCGTACACGTCCTCCGGGCGGAACAGTTTGCCGGATTCGAGGTAGTACCAGACGAAATACTGGGTGAGTGTCCAGTCGGCACCGTATCCGCGCATCGCGGTCTGCCACATGTGCCGGTGGGTGTCGATCATGCCGGGCATGACGATGCCGCCGGCCGCGTCGATCTCCAGCGTCCCCTCGGGTACGGCGAGCGCCTCGCCGACCTCGGCGATCCGGTCGCCGACGATCAGCACGTCGGCGCGGGGCAGCACCGTGTGGCTGTCGTCCATGGTCAGCACCAGACCGTTGCGGAACACCACCGGCCGGCCCGCCGTCTGCTGCGCGTCTGTGCTCATCGGCGCTTCTCCCATCCCGCTTCACAGGTTGTCGGACCACTGTCCGCTAGACGGTCAATCACGATCCCAGCCAGTGTGTTCCGGATCACGAGCGACGTCAAGAGAAGATTTCTAAATTGTTTCAGCCTAGCGTTAACGATCTGGAGCAGGAGGTTTGCTGAGAGACCGCCGCCACGGGTTGACACACTGGGGCCGACCAACCGAGACTCGCATTCTCGGACGATCGTCCGCTGTACGGTCACTTGGTCCGTACGGGCACGAGGGAGGCGACCAGATATGACCGAGCACCACGCACCGGCTGCCGACGCGCGACCAGCCGGCGGCACCGGGCCGCTGCACGGACTCCTGGTCGCCGACTTCTCCCGGATCCTCGCCGGCCCGTACGCCACCATGCTGCTCGCCGACCTCGGCGCCGAGGTGATCAAGGTCGAGGGGCCGGGCGGCGACGACACCCGCACCTGGATGCCGCCGGCCCGCGACGGCGTCTCCACCTACTACCTGGGGATCAACCGCAACAAGCGGTCCATCGCCCTGGACCTCAAGGACCCCGACGACCTCGACATCGCCCGCCGGCTCGCCGACCGCGCCGACGTGCTGATCGAGAACTTCAAGCCCGGTGGGCTGCGCCGCTTCGGCCTGGACTACGACAGCGTCGCCGAACGCAACGCCAAGATCATCTACGCGTCGATCAGCGGCTTCGGCACCGGCGCCGGCGCCGCCTACCCCGGCTACGACCTGATGGTCCAGGCCGTCTCCGGGCTGATGAGCCTCACCGGCGACGCCGACGGGTCGCCGTACCGGGCCGGGATCAGCGTCTTCGACGTCATGTCCGGGCTGCACGCCAGCATCGGCATCCTCGCCGCCCTGCACCACCGCGACACGACCGGCGCCGGCCAGCACGTCGAGGTCAACCTGCTGTCGTCGGCACTGTCCGGGCTGGTCAACCACAGCAGCGGGTACGTCGCCGGCGGCGTCGTGCCGTTCCGGATGGGCAACGCCCACCCGAGCCTGTTCCCGTACGAGCCGCTGCCGGTCGCCGACGGCGAACTCATCGTCATCGCCGGCAACGACGGGCAGTTCCGCAAACTGTGCGAGGTGCTCGGCGTACCGGAGCTGGTCGACGACCCCCGGTTCGGCCGCAACCAGGACCGCACCGCCAACCGCGAGGCACTACGCCCGCTGCTGGTCGAGCAGCTGATGACACGTACCCGCGACGAATGGTTCGAGGTCCTGCTCGCCGCCGGAGTGCCGTGCGCGCCGATCAACACCATCGACGGCGGGGTGGCGCTCGCGCAACGACTCGGCCTCGACCCGGTGGTCACCGTCGGCGACGGCGACACCGCCGTACCCGGCATCCGGCACCCGATCACCCTGTCGCAGACCCCGGCACGCTACGACGCGCCGCCGCCCGCACTCGACGAACACGGTGAGGAGATCCGCGCATGGCTGACCAGCTGAACAAGCAGGATCCGGGGCTAAACTTCCCGACCTCGATCGGCACCTCCGACCGGACCACGATCCGGCTGCTCGGCCAGGACCTCGCCGAGGACCTGATGGGCAAGGTCGGCTTCGGTGAGCTGGCGTACTGGCTGGTCGCCGGCCACCGACCCACCCCCGGACAGGTACGGGTCCTCGAAGCGGTCCTCGTCGCGCTGGCCGACCACGGCTTCACCCCGACCGCGATCGCCGCCCGACTGACGTACCTCAGCGCCCCCGAGTCGCTGCAGGGCGCCATCGCCGCCGGCCTGCTCGGCGGCGGCTCCCGCTTCCTCGGCGTCACCGAGGACTGCGGCCGGTTCCTCGCCGACGTCCTCGCCGGGCTCGACACCCACCCCGACGACGACGCCGGCTGGGACGAGGTCGCCCTCGCGGCGGTACGCGACGCCCGCGCCGCCAAACGGCTGCTGCCCGGCCTCGGGCACCCCGTCCACAAGGACATCGACCCGCGTACCCCGGTGTTGATCCGCATCGCGGACGACGAAGGTCTGCGCGGACCGCACCTGCGGCTGTTCGAAGCGATCGGCAGAGTCCACCCGCAGGTGCTCGGCCGCGCCCTGCCGCTCAACGGCGCCGGGGTCTGCGGCGCCGCGCTGGCCGACCTGGACCTGCCGGTCGACCTGCTGCGCGGCTTCGCCCTGCTGGCCCGCACCGCCGGCCTGCTCGGCCACCTCGCCGAGGAACGCCGCAACCCGCTGGGCATGGAGATCTACCGCACCGTCGACCGCAACGCCCGCTACGTCCCCCCTGCCACCTCCTGATCCCCACTCTTGGAAGGAGCGGCCATGGCCAGCATCGTCGCGGTCATCGCCTCCACACACCACCCGTTCTACTACCGGGCCACCACCGCCACCGGGGAGGACCGGCCACCCTTCGCCGACGAGTGGCAGCGCAAGATCCTCGCGTTCCGGGAGACCCTCACCAAGGCCGACCCGGACGTGCTGGTGATGGTCGGCTCCGACCACTTCCACCAGCTGTGGCTGGACAACATGCCGCAGTTCCTGGTCGGCAAGGCCCCGTTCTACGACGCCAACTGGTACAACGAGGAACGCGAGTTCGGCCTGCCCCGGATGCTGCTCAAAGGCCAGGAGGACCTGTCCGGGCACCTGCTGCGGGCCGGCCTGGACGCCGGCTTCGACCTGGCGTTCAGCAACGAGCTGCGGATCGACCACAGCATCACCTGCCCGATCATCACCCTGCGGCCCGAGGCCGACCTGCCGATCGTGCCGATCTACACCAACATCTTCGCCCCGCCGCTGCCGCAGCCGAAACGCTTCGTACAGCTCGGCGAGGCGATCCGGGACATCGTCGCGTCGTGGCCGAGTCACCTGCGGGTCGCGATCATCGGCACCGGGCACCTGTCGCTGGAGCTGGGCGGGCCGCGCCAGTTCGGCCCGCACGGCCCGGACCCGGAGTTCGACCAGCGGGCGGTGGAGTGGATCGCCAACGGTGACCTGGACGGCTGCCTCGCCGAAGTCACCCTGGACAGCCTGCACTCCCCCGGCAACGCCACCCACGGCTTCATGGACTTCATGCTCATGATGGGAGTCGCCGGAGCCGGCGCGAAGGCACACCACGTCGACACCCTCGACCTGTTCCACACCATGGAGGCCTACTTCACCTGGTACCCGAACGGAGCGCCGGCATGAGCAAGTACCTTGTGGACAAGTTCCTCTACACCGTCGACCGGGACCCGGAGCTCGTCGAGCGCTACCGGTCCGAGCCACGGGAATTCGTCACCTGGTGGGAGGCGGAACGGGCGAACTCCGTCCTGAACTGCCACACCGGTGAGGCCAGCACCTGGCTGCGCTTCACCGACGACGAACGCGACGCGCTGGCCACCCACGACCACGTGCGGCTGTTCGAGCTGGGCGCACACCCGTTCCTGACGTTGACCCTGTTCATCGCCATGTTCGAACGCGACCACGACGAGCCGCTGGCCTATCAGAAACAGTACGGGCTGCGGCTGGCCCACTTCGCGTTGCCGTACCCGGACATCGCCACCTGATGTCCACCGCGTCGGAGTCGACGTCCGCCGCCGTGCTCACCGGGTACGGGCGACCGCCGACCGTGCAGCGTCGGCCCCGGCCGACGCCGGCAGCCGCGCAGGTGCTGGTCCGGGTCAGCGCCGCGCCGATCACCCCGCTGGACCTGCTCTGCGCCTCCGGCAGCTCCTACCTGGGCGCGCCGGCCCTGCCGTACGTACCAGGGGTGCAGGGCGTCGGCACCCTCGCCGACGGCTCCGGGGTGTGGTTCCCGACCCGCGCCGGCATGGCACCGGGCGACGGCGGCCTCGCCGAGTACGCCGTCGTGGCCGTCGCCGACCTGGTGCCGCTGCCCGACGGGGTGGACCACCGGCTGATCGCCGCCCTCGGCTACTCGGCGATCGCCGCCTGGTCGGCGCTGACCCTGCGCGGCGGGCTGCGCGCCGGGGAGGACGTACTGGTCCTCGGGGCCAGCGGCACCGTCGGGCAGGTCGGGGTGCAGCTCGCCCGGCTGGTCGGGGCCCGCCGGGTCACCGCCGCCGCCCGGTCGACCGCCGCCGCCGATCGGCTGCGGGCCCTCGGTGCCGACGAGGTGGTGCCGCTACGCGCCGACGACGACGTACCGGGGCTCGCCGATCGGCTGCGGGAAGCCGCCGGCGGACCGGTCGACCTGGTCCTCGACCCGCTGTTCGGGGTACCGGCGGCAGCGGCGCTACGGGTGCTGCGGCCCGGTGGCCGGCTGGTCAACCTGGGCGGTTCGGCCGGGGCGACCGCCCCGATCGAGTCGGCCACGCTGCGCGGCGGGGCGCTGCGCGTACTTGGCTACAGCAACAACGAGCTGACCGCACCGCAACGGGCGGCGGCGCTGGCCGCGATCGCCGGACACGCGCACGCCGGCCGGCTGACCGTCGACCACCAGGTACGGCCACTCGACGAGGTGGCCGCCGCCTGGCAGGCCCAGGCCGACGGGTCGGCCGGCGCCAGGATCGTCATCACCCCGTAGGTACTACCGTGTGCTCCATCAGACTGCGGTCTCCTCGACCGGGGTGGTGAAGAAGGTGGCCAGGTGGGTCAGGGCGGTCCGCGCCCCGCCGGGTACGGCGTCGAGCACAGCGGCCGAGCCACGCCCGGCCAACGCGTCGGTCACCTCGGCGGCGGGTGGGCCGGCCGCCGGCGTCGACGTGACGGTGAGCGTCACCGCGTCGTCGGTATCCAGCTCGAAGATGCCACCACCGGTGCCGCCGAGCGCGAGACGGTGGCTGACCCGATCGCCGAACCGCCGTGCCACGGCCGCAGCGATGAGCAGTCCGTACGCGGTGGCGTAGCTGGTCGGCTCCGCGGTGCTGGTCGGCTCCGCGTAGCTGGTCGGCTCCGCGTAGCTGGTCGGCTCCGCGTAGCTGGTCGGGCGGTTGACGCCGAGGGCCAGGAAGATGTCCCGTTCGTGCAGCCACGAGTCCCACAGGACGTGCAGCACCAGCACAGTCCAGTCCATCGGCCCGAACGGCAGGGCGACGTCGAACCGTTCGTCACGGGCCAGCCGGCCCCGCGCCACGGCAAGGACCTCGTCCGTCGTCGCGGCGAGCCGGTCGACGGTGGCGGCGGGTGGCTCACCGGCAGACGCCGCGAGCCACCGGTTCGGGGTGATCCGTGGGTCGAACCCGGCCGACATGTCGAGGGTGCGGTCGCCGGGGTCGGCGGCGATCGCGCGGGTGACGTCGGACATGTGCCGTACGGTGTCGTGCACGGACCAGCCGGGGCAGCGGGTCGACGCGGACCACTCCTGCGGCCCGAACCCGCGCAGGTCGTCGAGGAGCAGCCGCCGCTGGTCGGCGACGGCGTCGAGCAGCCGCGCCGGCTGCAGATCACACCCACCGGCTGTCCGCAGCAGCATGGTGGATGGCGGGCTGTTCGCTGTCATCGGCCGTCCTCGAAGTCGATTGCGGACAAGCGTATGCGGTCAGTCCATCAAGGAACAATCGTCGAGGTGGATGCCTAGTCGGTGGGCGGCACCGTGGCGATCATGGTGTCGACCTGACACAGCAGCGCGTCGTAGCCGGCCGGGCTGGGCTGCTCGTCGCTGACCAGGGCAACGGTGAGCAGCGTCTGCACGGTGACGTTCTCGGCGGTGGCCGGCAGCGTATCGTGACCGCCGAGCGCGGCGAACAGCAGGTTCTCCGCGACCGTCGGGTCGATCAGGGTGCGGTCGGGGTCAAACCGTTCCCGGACACTGGCCACGAACCGGATCACCGCGCCGTGGCCGTCGGCGCGGCGGAACCGCCGGTCGACGCAGAGCACGAACAGGCCGCTGAGCAGGTCAAGATAGTGCTGCCGCTCGGCCTCGGTGAACCGCTGGACCCGCCGGTCGTGGGCACTCACCTGCCCGGCCATCAGATAGGTCAGCGCCGCCAGTGGCTCGGTTGTCGTCACGGGCGGATCTCCCGCTTCACGTTGTCCCACAGCGCTTGGCGGAACACCTGCCAGCGGGTCCGGAACCGCAGGTGCCGACGGTTGGCGGCGACCACCGTCGCCGCCATCCGGGTGCCGATGGTGACGGCGTCACCGTTCGGGCTGGCCATCGGCCGGATCGTGGCCAGCCGGGCGGTTCGCGCGGCTGGCGGATCGACGCCGGTGTCGAGGGCGTCGAGGTAGCGGTCGAGCGCACCGCTGCCGAGGTCGAGGCTGATTTCGATATCGCGCAGCCGACCGAGTGCGGCGGTCAGCCGATCGGCGGTCGCCCGGGCCGGCGGGTGGTCGCTGCGGTGCAGCCGGTCGGCGGCGTACGCCAGTCGGTGTCGCAGGTCGGGCAGCTGGGCGGCGGCGTGCGCGGCGTGGTGGCGGGCGGTCCGCAGGCCGTACAGGATGGACGCGACCGCGACCGGCCGACCACCCGGCAGCTGCGGACGGCCGGCGACGACGGCGTCGAGGACCTCGCCGTACGCCTGCCACGCCTCGTGCAGCGCGGTCTGGTAGCGGTCGGTGGCCAGCCGGGCGTCCGGATGCAGGCCGCTGTCGAGCTGCTCGTCGGCGTGCGTGACGGCGGTTTCCATCGCCAGGGCGACGGCTCGCAGCACGTCGATCGTGTCGGCGGCCACCTGCAACGCCTGCCCGTCGGCGGGGTCGTCTTTCCGCACTGGCGCGTCGGTGTCGGTCATGCCGGCCTCCGGAACGGCAGCCGGTGGTAGCGGGCCAGGGTTGCTTCGGCGGCGGCCAGGTCGGCGCAGGGGCCGGGCCGTCCGCAGCCCAGACAACACCCGTTGTACGCCGAGGTGGTGTGCGCCGCGACGGTCTGTCGCGCCGCTATCACTGCATTCCGCGCATAAACCGTGTAGTAGTTCGCTGGCCTCTGGTTGACGGTGGCGGTCAGGTTCGGGGCAGGTGGGGGGTCGGATGTCACCGGTCGGTGCCTCCCATTCAGGGTGGAGAGGGCGCACCTGGTCAGCCGGCGGGGCGGCCGGCTGACCAGGCTCCTTGCGGGAAACCAGCTCCGGGTTTGCAGACCTGAGAACCGGTCAATGGGAGCTTTGCACACCCGGACGCACCAAGCAAGACACCGGAGCCAACTTTGTACATCTGGTCGCACAGAGCTTTGCTGTAGTAGCTGTGTCTTGTCGTACATAGCTGGGCTGTGATCCAATGGCGGGGCAGACCTGGGAGTCCAAAATGCCCGTCAAGCCCAAGTGGGAACAGCTCGTTGATCACCTCCGCTCGCAGATCGAATCCGGCGAGCTGGGTCCGGGGGATCAGATACCGTCAACGGCGCAGCTACGCGAGCAGCACAACGTGTCGACCACAGTGGTCCGCCGCGCCATCCTCGTGTTGCAGATGCAGGGCGTAGTTGAGGGCGTACACGGGCTTGGGGTGTTCGTCGCCGACCGCGACGAATCCGCCGGCTCGTAGTACCAACGCGCCGGAGTGCCAGTGACGACAGGGCCGCAGTGGCAGCAGGTGGCGGACGACATCCGGGCGCAGGTCGAGTCCGGTCAACTGCGTCCCGGCGATCGGCTGCCGCCCACCGAGCAGTTGCGGGAACGTCATCGGGTCGCCACGTCGGTCGTCCGCCAAGCCATCCTCGCTCTGCAGGCGGAGGGCATGGTCCAAGGCATACCCGGGGTGGGCGCGTTCGTCGCCGAGCAGTCGGGCGGCACCGTGGGGCCAAGATCAATGTGAGCGCTATGGGTGTCACTTCGCGACTTTGACAACAATGGCACTCACATTGATCTTGCACGCCGTACCGCCGCCACCCACCCGGCACCCCGATCGCCCGGCTCCGGCCGGCGATAGGCTGCGCCGATGCAAGATCCACCGCAACCATCGACGCAGCTGCCGGCCCGGCCACTGGTCCGCCGCGCGACCAAGGCCGACGCGCCCGCCCTGGTGCGGCTCCGAGTGGTCATGCTGCGCGACATGGGCGCACCGGTCGGCGACGAGTCGGCGCAGTGGCGGTCGGCGGCTCTCGACTGGTTCACCCGGTCGCTCGGCGACCCGGAGATGTTCGCGGCGTTCGTGGTCGACGACCCGGAGCACGGCATCGTCAGCAGCGCCGTCGGCCTGTGCGACCGGCACGCCCCCTCCCCCGGCAACCCAGGCGGACTGCGCGGGCACCTGTTCAACGTGTGCACCGAGCCGGCCCATCGTGGCCACGGCTACGCCCGCGACTGCCTGCGGGCGCTGCTGGACTGGTTCGCCGCCGACACCACGGTCAGCGTCGTCGACCTGAACGCCACGGCGGGCAGCGGCAACCTGTACCAGTCGATGGGCTTCGCCCCATCTCGCCACCCGGCGCTGCAGCTGCGCCGCGACCGGATGGTCATCCCAGCACCACCAGCCGGCTGAATCCAGTGCCTCGCGGACAACCCTATGCGAGAGGTTCGGCTGGCGTGTCGGCCGATCGTCGCTGCTTGGGCGTCGTGGAGCTCGTTCCGGCTGTGCCCAGCTTCATGACGCTCGGCAGCAACTGCTGGTGCACCCGGTTGAGATAACTCAGCCCAGCATCCTCGTCGGAGTTGCTGGCGAGCGATTGCTGGATGTACCGATGTCTGTGCTCAGCATCAGCCAACACCTCGGCCCACGTGCGAACGTGGACCCGGAACTTCGGCGCTACCAGAGCGCAACCCCGAGGATTGCCGGGTGTGTCGAGCTTCCGCTTGACGTATGAATCATAGTCGTTGCCGATCAACCAGAAATCCCAGGATATCCCGGGCTGGCTGAACTGGTCATCATCGGTGATCGCTATAGCGTAGGCTTCGATTTGGTCAAGCTCGTCCTTGCCGAGAGTAACCAATGGGCGTTTGAGTTCAACAACCAAATACTCGCGACTCTTGGAGTAGGAGGAGGCACTGCCCGACATTACGAGATCCGGGATCAACAGCTGCCCGTCCTCTTGGGATTGAGGCATTACATCGCCGTAGGCAACATCCTCGCCGAGCAATTTCATGTGCTTGACGAGAACACGCCGCAGCGCCTCATCACTTGCCATCAGCGTCCATTCATCGCCAAATATCCAAGCCTCGCGTTCGAGGATCTTGTGTAGTTGGCGCCGCTCAGTAGTGGCCTTCTTCGACTCGTGATCGAAGACCATGGAGCGGAGGCCAGAAATGAAGTCGAGGCGATCCAGGACACTGTGTGTGGTGGTAATGATGCTTTCGAGCGTGGTTCGCTCAAACAGCGCAGCCATTTCCTCCGCACGCTCTTCGGGCAACCGCAGGACTTCACGCATGATCTTATGGACGGCCGACGGATCGGTCTCGACCGCGACACGTAGCATTCGCATACTGAATCGTCGCTGCTCGACATTCATCTTTGTAAGCAATGGGGTTGCGGCGGTCGCCATGATATCGAAGGTCTTCTGGATTACCCGCTCGGATGCAGTCACAGGCTCCGATTTATACGGATATGACTGCTCCGACTTCCAATCGTCAACGACCTGCATCTGACGCTCGCGGGCGCGCTGTTCTATCTGCTCGGCGATCGCCTGTCGGCCAGCCTCGAACACCTGCGCGCCCAAGTCTTCGCCGCCCAGAATCGCGAGGCTCGCGCTGGTGCCCGGACCCTTGAAGCCGTCCCAGCAGATGTGACCAGTGAAGGGTATGTCACGCGCTCGGAGGTCCGCAGAAACGTCGAGTAGCGCCGCCCCATTTGCGTCGCACAGGTAGATGCGCTGGGTACCCTTCACTTTGCGGTTCCACTCGATGAATGTAACCGTTGCCGGCTGAGTCAAGCCCTCAACATCGACAAGCACATCCACTGGCGGGAAATGACTTGACGACGGGTCGACGCTGACACCGCGAATCTCGATCTCAACTTTCGGATATTGCCGCAAATAGAGAGCAAATTCAGCAGCCAAGAGGTCGGCAAGATCTGGCCGGTTCAGTTCTTTATCTGCTGCGGGAGTGACGTTCGCGATCCGCAGAATCGTCCCAGTAGGTCCGGAGCAGGGCACCGGTTCGCTGATCTCATAGTTTCGGGGACTAGTTCCCGCGAGATCGACCTGAATAGCCGCGATGGTTCCATCGACCTGCTCAGCAACCGACTCCCAACGGGCAGACAACCCGAGACCAAGGAGGTCATACCGCCCCTGCCCGCGCTGGCCATGCACACTGCGACCATTGTGGGTGCGCGCATCAATGCGCCGCTTCCAGGAGTCCCCGTACTCTCCGAACCCCTTGGTCGCACGTTCCCGGTTCATTCCCTCACCGTCATCTGTGACGATGATCGTGTGGATCGCTCCGAGCGCGTCGAACTCGAAATCGATCTTGACGTGGTCGGCACCGACGTCGAGAGCGTTCCAGATCGCCTCCGCCAAGGCTTTGACTGGAGCCCGCCTGGAGTCCGTGAGGATGCGTTCGCTCATCTCGACCGGTCTGGTTGCCATGCGCTCAGTCAAACACCCTCGATCTACTGGTTCAAGGCGGCACTCGGGTAGGCACAGGCAAGTCCAATGCCTCCGGTGACTCTGGCCCCGAGTCAGGCGACGTCGGCTGCCGGCTCGGCCGCCCGCGCCGTGACGGTACGCAGGATGCTGACCAGCTGGTCGACATCCGCCGAGGGGAAGACCGAGTCCGGCCCGGCCGGTGCCTTCTCGGTGAACGGCGACTCGTAGAGTCGGCTCGGCTCCATGACCCCGTTCTGGGTCAGGTGGTCGATCATCGTGTTGATGAAGTCGAGCTGGCGGGCGTCCAGGTTGCGGCCGGCGGTGAACTCGTCGAACACCTCGGTCGCCGCCTGCCGGTCCAGCCCGACCAGGGAGCGCAGGAACAGCCCGAGGCCGTTCGCCCGCCGCCGGGCCTGGGCGATCTCCTGCTCACTGCCGCCGCAGTCGACCAGCATCCGTTCCAGCTCGGCAAGGTCGGTCGGCGACAGCTGCCGGTTACGGCGCAGCTTCTGCAACGCCACATGGTCCTCGTGGGTCCGCAGATGCACCCGGACCTTTTCCCGGAACCGCTCGAAATCGGTGCCGACGTCGAGACCGGTCAGCCGTACCTCGGTCATGTCGTTGATCTGGTCCTCGAAGTCGGTGTAGACGATCGCCCGCTTGGACTTCTCGACCAATTTGACCAGCGACCGGACCCGCCGTCGTAGCCCTTCCAGCATCGGCAGGGTGACGTCGCGCCACCACTCCTCGGCGGCGACCTGGTCGAGCAGCTCCACCTCGGCGCGGATCGCCGGGATGTTGGTCTGTTCCAGCAACGCGGCGGCGATCGCCTGCACGTCGGCTTTGGTCCGGTCGAAGCGGCCACCGGCGCCGAGCCGGGCGAGTTGCAGCCGCAGGATCATCAGGTCAAACCGTTTGGCTTCCTCGTCACCGGTCGGGCGTACCGTGCTGGGCAGCCCGGCCAGCTCGTGGCTGATCTCTTCCGACGCCGCCGGGGTGAGCCGCTGCCAGCTCGCCGGGTCGGCGTACCGCTCGACTGCCTGCCGGTGTGGGCGGACCAGGAAGTTCTCCAGCCGCATGCCGGCGACCAGGCCACGCAACTCGTTGGCGACGTCCCAGCGCAGGCCGGATTCGCTGCGGGTGCCGTCGCCGTCGATGACCGTCCCGGCGGGTAGTCGCTGGTCGAGCTGGCTGATCAGCTCGACCTTCGCCTTGAAGATCCGCTCGCTGAGCGACGCGGCCGTGGACCCCTCGGTACGGGTAGCCGAGTGGCCGAAGTACTCGAAGTTCTCGCAGAAGTCGAAGACCAGGAAGTCTTTCTTGTGCTGGCCGGGGCCGAACAGGTCGGTGCACAGCCGGGTGCCTCGGCCGATCATCTGCCAGAACTTCGTCTTGGACCTGACCTGCTTAAAGAAGACCAGGTTGACGACCTCCGGCACGTCGATGCCGGTGTCCATCATGTCCACTGAGATGGCGATGTGCGGCTCCTTGTGGGGGGTGCCGAAGGAGTCGATGAGAGTTTGCGCGTACCGGTCCTTGTGCAGCACGACCCGGGCGAACTGGCCGAGCAGCTGCGGGTAGCTGGCGTTGAACCGGTCGGCGATGAACTCGGCGTGCCGGGTGTTCTTGGCGAAGATGATGGTTTTGCCGATCCGGTCACCGCCAGCCACCCGCTGCCCCCGGGTCATCAGCAGTTCGAGGACCTTGTCGACGGTGTCCGCGTTGAACAGCCACTGGTTGACAGCCTGCGCGTCGACCCGGTCCGGGGCCTCCTCCTCGCCCCACTCCAGGGCGTCCCACTCCTCCTTCTCGTGCTCGGGAAGGTCGTCGTAGCGGATGCCGTGCCGCGGATACCGGATCTCGACCGAGACGGCGCGCGGCGGGACCAGGTAGCCTTCGCGGATCGCGTCCTGCAGGCCGTACACGTCGGTCGGCACGCCGTTCTCCAGGTTGAACAGGCGGTACGTGTTGCGGTCGACCTCGTCCTTCGGCGTGGCGGTCAGCCCGACCAGCAGCGAGTCGAAGTAGTCGAAGATGGCGCCGTACTTCTGGTAGACCGACCGGTGCGCCTCGTCGATGATCACCAGGTCGAAGTAGCCCGGCCCGAACCGCCGGCCGCTGCCCTCGTCGACCTCGTTGATCAGGCCCATCATCGTCGGGTACGTGGCGACGTAGACGCGGCCGTCGGTGCGGTTGCGGTCCTGCGACAGGTTCACCGTCACCGTGTCCGGCAGGTGCGTCTTGAAGGCGTTCGTCGCCTGCTGCACCAGCGCCAACCGGTCGGCGAGGAACAGCACCCGCTTGACCCAGTTGGCCCGCTGCAGCAGGTCGACCAGGGCGATCGTGGTGCGGGTCTTGCCGGCCCCGGTGGCCATCACCACCAGCGCCTTACGCTGGCCGTCGACCTCGAACGTGTCGGCGATCCGGCGGATCGCCCGCTCCTGGTAGTGCCGGTTGACGATCCCCCGGTCGATCGACGTGTCGGCCAGCCGCTGCCGGGTCGACCGACGCTGGATCAGCAGCTCAAGCTGATCCTTGGTGTAGAAACCCTGGACCTTGCGGTACGGGTACCTGACGTCGTCCCAGAGCCAGATCTCGTAGCCGTTGGTGTAGAAGATCACCGGCCGCCGGCCGTACATCTGCTCCAGCGCGTCGGCGTACAGTCGGGCCTGGTTCTGGCCGTCGATGGCGTGCCGGCGGGCGCTCTTGGCCTCGACGATCGCCAGCGGCCGATCGTCGTCACCCCACAGGACGTAGTCGACGTAGCCGATACCGGTCTGGTTCGGCATGCCGCTGACCTGGAACTCGGTGTCCCGTGCCTGATCCAGCGCCCAGCCTGCCTCGTGCAGCAGCAGGTCGATGAACAGGTCCCGGGTCTGCTGCTCGTTGTAGTCGTGGGTGTCCGGCAGCTTGCTGTTACGCGCCTTGGCGGCGGCAACCTGCTCACGGAGTTGCTTGATCCGCTCGTCGAGGTCACCGTCGAGCTCGGCGGCGGTTTCGCGCTCCTCGCGCTCCTCCTGCGCGGCGAACTGCTCGGCGAGGGCGCGCAACTCGGCACGGGTCTTGGCTTGGCGCACCGCCGGCCTCGGCAGCAGCGCTTCGTCGAAGACGAGGGTGCTCGACGGCACGGCGGCCTGGTCGCGGGTGTAGGTGCGGGCCAGCCAGTACATCAGGTGGAACAGCTCCTGGCAGACCAGGAGCGCGTCCCGCTCACTGACCCGGCGGCTCTCGTGCACCGCCGTATTGCCCTGCAGCCGGATGACCTCCATCTTGGCGTGCAGGTCCTCACCGACCAGCTTCTTCATGGTCGGCTCGGCGACCTGGGCACCGAGCTGACGCTTGTACGGCTTCCGCAGCGAGCCATCGACCCGGTAGAGCCACTTGACCAGGCTTTCCAGGCAGCGCCGAGCATAGAAACAGGCGGTACGCGGATCCGCGTACGTGTGTTGCTCGACGCGCTGCGCCTCGTCGAACAGGTCGGGCCACTCAGCCCGCAGGAACGCGAAGTTGCTGGCTGCCGTCACAGCTCCCCCCGAAACGCCCGATGCTGCAACGACGCGAACAACGCATCCAACTCCCCCAACGCCCTCCGCTGCACAGCCTTCGATCTCTCGATCCCGTCGACCTGTTCAGCAAACTTCTTCTGCACATCATAATCGGGAACGGCGACAGGAAATCGTCGGAGCTGTGACATGTTGATGGAGGCAATCCCCGTGGTCTGCTTGGCAGACCGAAGAAAGTAGCGCTTGCCGTAGGCTGAGGAGATCAACCAGTTAAGATAGACCGGATGAACGCGACCCGCATCGTCTATGCGTACGCGAAAGATATGGTTCTGATGAATAGCTTCCGGAAACTCACAGCGCCACAAAGAGCCACGACCCAACTTGTCCGGATCTCCGCCCTCAGTCAGCACCAAATCGTCCATCCGCAGGCGGTAGCGCTCAACCTCGCCATCAGTAGCCTCAATGTACTTGACCCCGCTGAGATCAAGCCGTCGGTCCTGGACGTTGGCCACCGCCAGGTAGGGAACCTCCCTGACACTACCAGCCGGGGCCTTTCGACCCTTGGTTATCCCTGAAGCAATATCCGCAACATCACCAAGGTTTCGCGAGGTACAACCAGAAGAGTTGAGAACCTCGGCGAGAAGTTCGGTGAAGACCGATGACGCCAAGGCATCCAGCTCCGCAACAGCTTGTTGACGCCACGCGCGTAGGGTGTCGACGCGGTCCAGCACGTCCGCGATCCGCCGCTGCTCCTCTAACAGCGGAAGGTGGACTTTGAGATCTGCCACGAACTCTTGGGGAACACGACGCTGACCGGCACTGCCGGTCATCCTGCGCTCACCGGCAACGCGGATCCACGGCTGCCGCAACATGTGCAGTAGGTAACGCGCATCGGCACGCCCAGGATGGGGGCGCACGACATGGAACTCGGTCGATCCAACCCCAACCTTGTTCTTGAGCCTGGCGTGCCCAATCTTGCCGTTCTCAAAGCATGGGGTGATTTTGCCGACCAGGATGTCGCCGTCGAGAAATGTCGTATAGCCCTTGCTCACCTCACCGAAAGGCCGCGTCTCGGAGCCGGAAACGACACCCGTCTCCTGGTCCACGGCTGACATGGGCACGAAGGACACAGCATCATCCGGAGCAGGCCGCTGGGGCAGCTTGGGGTTGATGGACGCGACCTCACCGAGTCGTACCGTGGTTGCCGCCGTCACAGCAGCCCCTTGAGGTCGGCGAGGCCCTGCTGGATCTCGGATTCGAGGCGTTCGAGTTCGGCGATGATCTCGGCTGGCGGCCGGTGCTCGACCTCCTCGTGCACGATCTCCTTGTAGCGGTTGAGGCTCAGGTCGTAGTCCTGGGCGACGATGTCGTCCTTCGGCACGCAGAAGGACTGCTCGGTGCGCGCCCGCTCCCGCTCCGCGCCGTCGCGCTGCTTCCAGCGGGCCAGCACGTCCGGCAGATTGTTCTTGGCGTGCTCCTCGGCGGTCAGCGCCTCGGCCGGCACCGGGCCGAGCTTCGCCTCCGGCAGCAGCGGGCCGCGCTTGTCGTCGAGGCTCCAGCCGTCGGCCTTCACCTCGTAGAACCAGACTTTGCCCGTACCGCCGCTGTTGGTCTTGGTGAAGAACAGGATCGCGGTCGAGACCCCGGCGTACGGCTTGAAGACCCCACCGGGCAGCTTGACCACCGCGTCGAGCTTCTGGTCCTCGACCAGCATGCGGCGCAACTCCTTGTGCGCCTTGCTGGAGCCGAAGAGCACCCCGTCGGGCACGACCACCGCCGCCTGGCCGCCGTTGCGCAGCAGCCGCAGGAACAGCGCCAGGAACAGCAGCTCGGTCTTCTTCGTCTTGACTGTCTGCTGCAGGATCCGCGAGGTGCGCTCGTAGTCGAGGCTGCCGGCGAAAGGCGGATTGGCCAGGATCACCGAGTACGCCTCGGTCTCGTCGCTGACGTCGTCACCGAGCGAGTCCCGGTAGTCGATGGCCGGGTCCTCCACCCCGTGCAGCAGCATGTTCATGCTGCCGACCCGCAGCATCGTGTTGTCGAAGTCGAAGCCGTGGAACATGTCCTGGTGGAAGTGGTCCCGTAGCACCGGGTCGTGCAGCGCGGCCGGGTGCCGCCGGCGGATGTACTTGACCGCGCCGACCAGGAAGCCGGCGGTGCCGCAGGCTGGGTCGCAGATGCGATCCTTCGGGCCGGGCTCGACCATCTCGACCATCAGGTTGATGATGTGCCGGGGCGTCCGGAACTGACCGTTGTGCCCAGCCGTCGCGATCTTGCTGAGCATGTATTCGTACAGGTCGCCCTTGGTGTCCCGGTCATCCATCGGGATGTCGTCGATCATGTCGACGACCCGGCCGAGCAGCGCCGGGTTCGGGATGGTGAAGCGGGCGTCCTTCATGTGCCGCGAGTACGCCGACCCGTCGCCACCCAGGGTGCGCAGAAACGGGAAGACGTGCTCGCCGACGATCTCGTACATCTTCCGCGGGTCGACACTCTTGAAGCGCTGCCAGCGCAGCTCGCTGTATGGCACGCCGAGCGGGTCGTCGCCATCGGGGTAGATGTGGCGGACCCCGTCAGGGCCGAGGCGCTGCGCCCGGTTGTCGGCGAGCGTCTGCAACTCGTCGAGACGGCGGATGAACAGCAGATACGTGATCTGCTCGATCACTTCGAGGGGGTTGGAGATACCGCCCGACCAGAAGGAATCCCAGATGCGGTCGATCTTGCTCTTCAGTTCACCAGTGATCACGGAGTTGCGTCCCAGGGTGGTGGTGGACGGGGGAACCACTTAGGTTCGGATACGTCCACATGGCACACAACTGGGTCGCCGGGTAGAACACTTAAGACTGTCGCAGCACGACACAGATGGTCGCGTTAAACTTCATGACCAACCGGATGAACCGGCGCAGGTCACAACATGATCAACCTACAGGTTCGAGAGGTACGCCTTCAGGCTCTTGACTGCTTGGTGAGTCAGGACGGCGGCTTCCTCGACGTTGGCGCGGGACAGCTCCGACCAGGTGTAGATCTCCTGCGTACGGTCCGGTCGCCCACCGGCGAGCAATTGTGCCACGCCGAGCTGACTCCCCCGCATCGCGTTCGCGACGTTCGCCAGCTTCACCTGCTGCGTCTCAATCTCGTCCAGCAGCCGACGCAGCTGTTGAAGGTAGGAGGCGGTGCCTCTGCCGCCCCCACCGCCGCCGCCCCGGCTGGCCGGACCGCCGATGGTGATCGTACGGTCGCCGCCGCCCCGGCTCCGGTGGCCGGGATAGCGGCGGCGGACGCTGCTCAACGGTCTTGCTCCACCGCCACCACCGGAGCCGCCCGGATCATCGCGATCGCCTGCTCGCGCCTCGCGTCGCCGATCCAACACCGTGTTGACGAATCCCTTGCCAACCGCACCGATGGCGTGGCCGAGGATGGCACCCGCGATGGCGACCGGCGCGGGCGGAAGCCCCCATCTCGCTGCGGCGAGCCCGAGCAGCGCACCCAGCCCAGCACCGAGCTGCTGGACCAGTGTCCCGCTACCTTCCTTGGCAACCTCATGCCCCAGCTGGCGCGAAAACGGCTGCTCGGTCTTTACCCTTCGCCGTACCTGCCGGCTGCTTCTCATGCTGCGACGATGGGGTCGAGAAAGGCACAGGTTGTTGCGATCAGCATCGGCAAGTTGGCCGCAAAGTCACGAGCGATGTCCTCCGGGTTGAGACCGAGCGTCTCCTCACCTTCGGCTGCTTCCTCCGACTCGTCGGCGAAGTCGACGCAGGCGTCCCACAGGTTCGGGTGTAGACAGGCAAAGGACCAGAGACCGTAAATTTCGGCTGGTAGGGCGACGAGGGGTTGGTCGGCGATGCCGATGCGGTGCTGGTGGGGGGCGTCCGGGGTGGAGCCGAGGCCCTGGGCCAGCGGCAGCAGCTTGTGCCGGCTGAACACCGGCCGCAGGTCGCCGGCCGGGTCGAACTCGACCAGCAGACCCCGACCGATCAGGTCGTCGACGTACCGGGCGGCCTGCGGCTCCGGCTTCGGCGCGGTCTCCAGCATGCGTACCAGCGACTCCCGGTCGACCAACAGCTTGGCGTGCCGGTCCGGGTAGAGGAACGCCGCCGCCCACACCGCAGCCTCGGTCTCGGTCAACTCGACGAGATCGTCACCGAGATGCACCTCGTAGCACTCCGGCGTCGGGTCGGGCGGGCGCACGTAGCGGTAGCGCGGACCCATGCTTAACCCGGCGGGGACGATCACAGTCGACATACCGCCCAGTCTCCCAGCCGCAGCCAAGCCGATGTGCGCCAGCGTCTGGCGGCCGAGAAAACGGCGTACCGGATGGCAAGCTTCCTGCGTCAGGATGCCACACATGGACGACATGAGCATCGACGGACTGGCGCCGGTCACGGTGGTGCGCAACGGCGAGATACGCGCAGCGGGACGGCGACTCGACGACGTCGTCGTCTACGACTGGGGCTTCCAGCTCAACGGACGGCACCACGAGCAGCGCAGCTAAGTCCTGCTCGATGACGGGTTCCAGATCAACCAGCCGGTGAGCTTCCCGCGGCGCAGCAGGGGTGGTGGTACTGCGACCTGGTACGGGTGTCAGGCACCGACACCGAGATCGTCGTCGACGACCTATGGATCGATGTCATCGTCGGACCGCCCGACCATCCCTACCGAGTGCTCGACCTCGACGAGTACGCCGCAGCGGCCAGAGATGGCGCGTTGACGCCGGCCGAGGCGACCGACGGGCTCGTCCGTACCCAACGCTTCCTCGACCGCCGGCTGAACCGACGCCACGAGACCCTGCGCACCTGGCCCGACTTCCCGCCGGAGACCGTCACCAGGCTCGCCGCCCTGCGTTTCGACCGCAGCTGGACCCGTAGCACTTCGCCACGTCATGCTCCTCGACGAAGTCCCGCGCCCTGAGGCGGCGTGCAGCGCGGCGTCGTAAGCTCTGAGTGTGACGCTCTGGACCGCAGCAGATGCCGCCCGCAATGCCGCCGCCGAGCTGGCAAGCGGCGGCGGTCCTCAGCATGCCTTCCGCTGTCTCCTTCAGCTCCTTGACGACTACCAGCGAGCACTGTCCACGGATGGTTTTGCCGCTGGAGCGACGCTGTTCGCAACGGCGCCACCCGAAACTGGCGACGTTCGGGTAGACGCCGCTCTCGCTGGATTGGCCGAACATCTCGCCCGCCGGGATGGCTGGCGGCCACCGGCCTGGGCCTTCGACCAGAAGCGGTACGCAAAGCCCTGGTGGTTCGTATCGGGACTTAAGTCCTGGCATGCCACCGCAATCGTCGAGTCACCACTGGCATTCCGCAAGCGCGGTGTGTTCATCACAGAATCGGCGTTAGTGCGAGTATGAGCCTTCTCGATCGCAGCCAGATTCTGCATCTGTTCAACGAGCTCTCCACAGAGCTGCGCAACCAGGGCATCCGCGCGGAGGTCTTCCTGGTCGGTGGTGCGGCGATGGCTCTCGCCTACGACGCTCGCCGGGCGACCCGGGACATCGATGCCATCTTCGCCCCGAAGACCGGAGTGCACCTGGCGGCCGCTGCTGTGGCAGCCAGAAACGATCTTCCCGACGACTGGCTCAACGATGCCGTCAAAGGGTTCCTCCCTGGATCGGATCCACAAGCACGCCAGGTGTTCGAAAACGACTCCCTTCGCGTCGACGTCGCCTCACCTGAGTATCTCCTCGCCATGAAACTCCTGGCAGCAAGAGAACAGGACATTGACGACATAGCCATCTTGTATCGGCTTTGCGGGTTCACTACAACGGCGCAAGGACTTGACCTGGTCGAGTCCGTGTATCCAGGACGACCGATCGCCCCCAAGGTTCAATTCATGCTTGAGGAGCTGTTCCCGGATCCAGCCGAACAGTAGCGACGACCACTACCGGCCAGCCCACCGCGTTCCGGCCGACCAGACCAGGTGAGGTGTCGACCGGCTCGGCTAGGGTCCGGCCGTGCCGATCACGGACGGTCCGAACGGCGAGAAATACCTTCTCGATGTGCTGATCGGAGCCGCCGACGCCGTCCGCGAATGCGAGGGTGAACTGCTCGAACACAACGACAGTAGGCTGGTGTGATTTCGGCCAGTGATCTTTGGAACCAGTGAACGAAAATCGCGGGAGGCGAGCCAACAGCGTCAGGAGGCACGACAAGTGAGCGGAGCGGGAAGCGGTTGGCAGGCGTACCCGAGGGCCGTCGACGACCACGTGGACCTGCCGCCGGTCGGGCCCGGCCGTGTCGTCGGCGTCGGCGCCATCTGCGATCTCCGGCCCCAGCGGGCCGATGCGGCCGACACGCAGGGCTTCTCCGTCGGCGAGTTCGTCATGCTCGACGACGGTCGGCGAGTGTTGCTGCACCAGGACCGTGGCTTCACACTCGGCCGCCGGTCGGCGGGCGACACGCCTGCAGATGCCGACCCCGTCGACGAGGCCCGGGAAAGCGTCACCCGGTCCGTGTTGACGGTCGTGCTTTCCGACGACGAAGAGTTCGCCGAGGAGCACCCCTGGTCGTGGTTGGCTGACCTCGCACGCTCCCGTGGTCTGGACGTGAGCGCCGACGACCTGCGTGCACTGCCGTACGAGGTGATCCTCACCGACGAAGTGACCCGCTGGCTCGCACACGGCTGACGCGCGGCGGCGGCGCACATCCGGCACCCGGGATCCGCCGCGTTCCGGCTGGCCGGACCAGCTGGGGTGTTGGCCGGCTCGGCTAGGGTCTGGCCGTGCTGATCACGGACGGGCCGAACGGCGAGAAACACCTGCTCGATGTGCTGATCGGAGCCGCCGATGCCGCCCCCGACCAGACGATCACGCACGTACGCGGGGACGGTGCCGAACGCGTCGTCACCCACCGGCAGCTGCGTGACGAGGCACTGCGGGTCGCCGGTGGGCTGCGGGACGCCGGGATCGCGGCCGGCACCCCGATGATCCTGCTGGCGGATGCCGGCGACGACTTCCAGCCGATGTTCTGGGGCGCGTTGGCGGCCGGGCTGGTGCCCGTACCGCTGCCGGCGGAACCGACCCGGGTGGCCGGCGTACGTGACCTGCTCGGCGGCGTACCGGTGATCGTCGACGACGCCTGCGCCTCGGTCGCGCAGACGGCCGACGCACCGGCGCTGCACATCGCCGGCCTACGCACAGGGCCGACCCGGCACCGGCTGCCGACACCCGACCCCGACGGACCCGCGTTCCTGCAGTTCTCCTCCGGCAGCACCGGCACCCCGCGCGGCGTCGAGCTGCGGCACCGCAACGTGCTGGCCAACCTCCGACAAATCGGCCAGGCCGCCGCTCTGACCGCCGACGACGTCTCGGTCAGCTGGATGCCGTACTTCCACGACATGGGGCTGATCGGCACCCACCTGGCGCCGCTGGCGGCCCGGCTGCGGCAGGTGCGGATCGGTCCGCTGACGTTCGCGAAACGGCCGCTGCTGTGGTTCAGCGCCGCGCATCGGCACCGGGCCACGCTGCTGTCGGCGGCCAACTTCGCCTTGGCGCTGGCCGTGCGGCGGGTGCCGGCCGACGCCCTGGCCGGGCTGGACCTGAGCGCCGTACGGCTGATGATGGTCGGCGCGGAGCCGATCTCGCCGGTGGTGTGGCGGGCGTTCGTCGAGCGGACCCGGCCCGCCGGGCTCGACCCGGCCGCCCTGCAACCGGTGTACGGGCTGGCCGAGGCGACCCTCGCCGTCACCGTCCCGCCGCTGGGCGAAACCGCCGTACCGGTACGGCTGGACCGGGCGGCCCTCGCGGCCGGCACGGTGCGACCGGCCGCCGAGGGCGACGCGGACGCGGTGGAGTTCATGGACGTCGGTCCGCCGGTGCCCGGCTGCCAGGTGCGCATCGTCGACGACACCGGCCGCGCCGCCGGTCACGGCCGGGTCGGCCGGATCGAGGTACGCGGCCCGAACGTGGCCGCCGGCTACCACGGTGACCCGGCGGCCACCGCCGAGGTGTTCGTCGACGGCTGGCTGCGTACCGGTGATCTGGGGTTCTTGCGCGACGGCCGGCTCTGCGTGACCGGCCGGGCCAAGGACGTCGTCTTCGTCAACGGCCGTACCTTCCACGCCGCCGACTTGGAGGAGGTCGTCGCCGGCACGGCCGGGCTGCCGGCGGGGCGGGTCGCGGTGATCGGCTGCACCGACCACGACCGTGGTGCCGAGCGGATCGTGGTGTTCGTGCAGTGGGCCAACGCCACAGCGCCGCTGGCCGACGCCGCTGCGGTGCTGGCGCGGGTGGCGGCCCGGATCGTGGCGGCGACCGGCCACGACCAGGTACGGGTGCTGCCGGTGCCGGCCGGGGCGTTCCCCCGCACCACCAGCGGCAAGCTGCGCCGGCCCCGGCTGCGCCAGCGGTACGCCGCCGGTGACTTCGCCGCCGTCGAACAGCGGTGGGCGGCAGCGACTCCGCCGACGCCGACGATCGCACCGACGATGAGCACGGTGGCCGGCGGCGGGAGCCGCGCCGAGGTGGAGCGGGTCGTACGGGCGGTGTGGGCGCGGGTGCTGCGCCGGCCCGCCGACCAGATCGGCGTCCACGACCGGTTCAGCACGCTGGGCGGTTCGTCGCTGCAGGCGATGGAGGTGCTGGCCGGACTGGAGGACGCGTTCGGCCGCGAACTCGACCCGGCCGAGCTGCGGGAACGGGCGACGGTGGCGGCACTGGCCGACCATCTGCTCACCCCGGTGAAGGGAAATGCAGAGCTGGCCCAGCCGGCGGGCGGAGTGGCTGACGGGCCAACCGCCGAGGTGGCGACCCGTCCGACGGACGGGGTGGCGGTCGTCGGGTTGGCCTGCCGGTTCCCCGGTGCGGACAGCCCGGACGAGTTCTGGCGGCAGCTGCTCGCCGGCCGCGACAGTGTCGGCGAGGTCCCGCCGCAACGGTGGCAGCCGGACGGCGACACCGACACCGCCCGCTGGGGGGCGTTCCTCGACGACCCGGCCGGCTTCGACGCCGGCTTCTTCGGCATGTCCGACACCGACGCCGACCTCACCGACCCGCACGCCCGGATCTTCCTGGAGTTGGCGCACGAGGCGCTGGAACGCGCCGGGTACGCCGGGCCACGCCGGCACGGCCGCCGGGTCGGGGTGTTCGCGGCGGTCGGCGAAAGCGGCTACACCGAACTGCTGCGTACCCGGCCCGACGCAGGCATGCACCCGGCCGCGCTGGTCGGCAACCTGCGCAACCTGATCCCGGCCCGCGTCGCGCAGGCCCTCGACCTGACCGGGCCGGCGATCGCGGTCGACACCGCCTGCTCGTCGGCGCTGGTCGCGCTGCACATGGCGGTGCGCAGCCTGCGGGATCGCGAATGCGACCTGGCGGTGGTCGGCGGGGTCAACCTCAACCTGACGCCGACCGGGCACCGGCTGCTCGACGCCGCCGGGGCGCTGTCGGCCACCGGCCGGTGCCGGGTCTTCGCCGCCGACGCCGACGGGTTCGTGCCCGGCGAGGGCGGGGCCGCGCTGGTCCTGGCCCGCGCCGACGACGCCCGCGCCGCCGGGGACGAGCTGCTTGCCCTGGTACGCGGGACCGCCGTCAACAACGACGGCCGGTCGTTGAGTCTGCTGGCCCCGAACCCGCTGCGCCAACGGGAGGTGATCGCCCAGGCGTACCGGGACAGCGTCGTCGCCCCGGCCATGGTGTCCTACGTGGAGGCGCACGGGACGGGTACGGAACTCGGCGACCCGGTGGAGATTCGGTCGCTGGCGTACGCCTTCCCGCCCCGCCCGGACGGCCGGTCCCGGCTGCTCGGCTCGGTCAAGTCGAACCTCGGTCACCTGCTCAACGCCGCCGGGATGCCGGCCCTGGTCAAGGTGATCCTGGCGCTGCGGCACCGCCAGCTGCCGCCGTCGCTGCACGTCGACACCCCGTCGCCCCGGCTGGACCTGGCCGCCGCCGGGTTCGAGGTGGTCACCAAGGTAACCGACTGGGACCGGGCCGACGACGACGCTCCGCTGACCGCCGGGGTCGACGCGTTCGGGTTCGGCGGCACCAACGCGCACGTGATCCTGCAGGAAGCCGCCCCGGCACCAGCAGCGCAGCGGGCCGCCCCGGCAGCGGAGCAGACCGCCGAGGCGGCCAGCGCCAGGCCGTACCTGGTGACCTGTTCGGCGGCGACCGAGGCCGCGTTGCGGCAGTCGCTGCGGGATCTCGCCGCCCATCTCGACGCGAGTCCGGAGCTGGATCCCGGCGACGTCTGCGCCACTGTGAACACCGCCCGCGACGATCGGCCGCACCGGGTCGCCGTCGTCGCCGACAGCACCGCCGGGCTGGCCGCCGCGTTGGCCGCCGCCGCGTCCGGCCTGGTCACCGAGGTGGTACGCCGGCCGCGTACCGCTGTGGTCACGTCAACCGACGGCGGTACCGGGCCGACAGTGGCCGTCCGCCGGCGGCTGGCCGACTGGGGGGTGGTGCCCGACGCCGTCATCGGCGACGACGCCGACCAGCTGCGGGCACTGCTCGACCAGGGCTACGACGTGCTGCTCGGCACCGACGCGCGCCAGCTGACCCGGGCGGTACGCGACGCGTCACCGGAGGCGGCCGACCAGGTCGAGGTGCTGTCGTTGCCGCCGGACGGCGACACTGGTGGGCTGACCAGGCTGGTCGGGGCGTTGTGGCAGCGTGGGGTCACGGTGGACCGGGTCCGACCATCCGGTGGTCGTCGGCGGGTCGCCGTGCCGACGTACCCGTACCAGCGGCGTCGACACTGGCTGCCCGAGACCACAAGGGACGAGCTGGTCCACCAGGTGAGCTGGTCGCCGCTGCCGGTGCCGGCCGGCCGGGCCCCCGCCTCGGTGCACCTGACCGGTCCTGGTGCGGTGCTCGGCCGCCCGCTGCCCGACGGGCTGCACGACCGGCTGGCCGCCGCCGGGATCGAGCGTGCCACCGGGATCGGTGACGCCGAGCTCGTCGTCTATCTGGCCGGCGGCGACCCATTCGACATCGACGGCGGCGTGGCCGGGCTCGACGCGGCCGTCGACGCCACGCTGCACGGCGTGACCGGGCTGGTCGCCGCGCTGCCCGAACGCGGGTTCCGGCTGCTGGTCGTCACCTGCGACGCGGTCTGCACCGGGGCGGCCGGTGAACGGCCGGACCCGGTGCAGAGCCTGGTCACCGGGCTGGCGGCGGCGCTCGCCGACGAACAGCCCGACAGCATGGTGTCCGGAATGGACTTGTCAGCGGCCGACGACGTACCGGCCCGAATCGACGCGCTGGTCGCCGAACTGGCGGCTGTCGGGGCGCAGCCAGACCTGGCGGAGTCGCGGCTGGTGGCGTGGCGGGCCGGGCAGCGGCTGGGCCGGCGACTCGTCGCGGCCGAACCGACCGTTGAGGACCCGACGGACCAGGTCGACGCGGACGGCGTACAGCTGATTGTCGGTGGCACCGGCGGCGTCGGCGGCGCACTCGCCGCGGACCTGGCCGGGCGCGGACACCGCCGGATCGTGCTGGCCGGCCGCGCCGCCGCCGCGCCGGACGGGCTGGTCGACCGGCTGCGGGACCTCGGCGCGCAGGTCGACTACCGCCGCTGTGACATCACCGACCCCGCCGACGTCGACGCGTTGATCGCCGGGCTGCCCGACCTAGCCGGGGTGTTCCACGCCGCCGGCGTGGTCCGGCCGGGCCCGCTGCGATCGCGGTCCGTGGCGCAGCTGCGGGCCGTGCTGGCCCCGAAGGTACGCGGCGGTCACCTGCTGGTCCGGGCACTGCGCCGGTACGGCCGACGCCCGGCGAACGTGGTGGCGTTCACCTCGGTCAGCGCGCTGCTGCCCGGACTCGCCGGGGCGGTCGGTGACTACGCCGCCGCCAACGCCTTCCTGGACACGTACGCCGCTGTCGAGCGGGCCGCCGGCCGGCCGCTGCGTACCGTCGGGTTCTCCGCCCTGGCCGACGCGGGGATGGCCGCCGATGCGGGGCTAGCGGCGCGACTGGCCGCCCGGGGCCTGCCGGCGTTGCCGTTCGACGACGCCCTGCCGGCGCTGCGGTCTGCACTGCGCCGACCTGCCGCCCACCTGGTCGTCGCCCGGCTGACCACCGCGTCCGTGGCTCCGACGGCCGCCGCGAGCGCGCCTTTGGCGGCCGTCGCACCAGGAAACGCGAGGACCGCACCGGCCGGTGGCGTGGGTCGGCCGACGCACACTCCCGACGAGATCAGGCAGGTGCTGCGGCGGCTGCTCGCCGACGCGCTGGACTGCGATCCGGCACGGATCGACGACGACACGTCGTTTCTCTCCCTCGGCCTGGACTCGCTCACCGCCATCGACCTGGTCAAGACCCTCGAAGGCGAACTCGGCCAGCCGCTGCCGACCATGCTGCTGTTCGAGCACGGCACCATCGCGGCGCTCGTCGACCGGCTCGCGGATCCGGGTCCGCCACCGCAGCCGTCTGCGGTTACGCCGCCGGCCGACGGCGACGCGGACCTGTTCGCGTTGTCCGGGGTGCAGCGGGCGTTCCACACCCTGCACCGGCTCTACCCGCAGGTGGCCGCGTACGGGTTCGTCCGGCACGCCGTCGGCGGGCCGCTCGACGCCGAGCTGCTCGGCCAAGCCCTTGATCAGCTGACGCACCGGCACCCGATGCTGCGGATGCGGTGGACCGACGGCGACGGCGTGACGCCGCCCCGCCAGCTGATCGGCCCGCCGACGCCGCTCGCCGACTGGTACGAGATCCACGACGACGCCGTCCACGACGACAGCGACGATGCCGGTGACGTCGACGCGCTGACGGAACGGCTGTGCAACGAGCCGATCGATTTGACCTGCCGGCCGCCGCTGCGCGCCGCTCTGATCCGCACCGGTCCCGCCGACGCCCAGCTGCTGCTGGTGCTGCACCACGCCGCCGGGGACGGTGCCAGCCTCAGTGTGCTCAGCGAGGAACTGTGGCAGGTGTACGGGGCGCTGGCCGCCGGCCGCGTACCGCAGTTGCCGCCGGTGCCGACGACGTTCCGCGACCACCTGGCCGTCGCCGCCCCGGCGTCTGCGGAGGACCTGGCCTTCTGGCGGGAGACCCTGGCGTCGTGGCCGGCCGGGCTGCGGCTGCCGTGGCGTGACCCGGCCGCACCGCCCACACCCCCGTACGCCGCCTATCAGGTCAGCGTGGACCCGCCGACGGTGGCCGCGTTGACCCAGGTGGCCGCCGCCGCGCAGGTGTCGCTGTTCCACCTGCTGCTCGCCGGGTACGCCCGGTGCCTGGCCCGCACGAGCGGGCAGCGCACCGTCACCGTGGCGGTGGCCCGCGCCGGCCGTGACGCCCGGCTGCCCGGCGTCGACCGGGTCGTCGGACCGTTCGCCGACACCCTGCCGGTGACGGTCCACGTCGACCCGGCCGAACCGGCGGTCGACCTCGCGCACCGGGTCTTGGCCGCCTGGCTGGTCGCGCAGCGGCACGGCACGGTCGACGCGGTCGACCTGGCGCGGGCGACGCCGCGACCCGACGACCCGGCTGGCGTCCACGACGTCGACGTCGGCGGCGGCGGCGGCCGGCCGGTCACCGCGAGCCCGGCCGGTTTCAGCTTCGCCCGTTTCCCGATCAGGTCCGACGCCGACCTTCCGGTACCGGTGGCCGCCGGCACCGCGTCGGCCGGCACCCGGCTGGGGCTGCTCTGCTGGCAGGACGGCGAGCGGTTACGGTTCGCCTGGAACCATCCGGTGGCGGCGCTGGACCGGGCCACGGTCGCCGGGATGGCCGCCGATTTCCTCGCCGAACTGGCCGAACTGGCTGTGCTGGCCGAACTCGCCGCGCCCGCGTCGGCCGAGCCGGCCGCCATTGCGAAACCGTCCATCGTGGAGATGATGGGGCAGGTGTGCCGCCGACACGCCGACGCCGTCGCGGTCGAGTCCGGCGCGGTACGGATGACGTACCGACAGTTGGACGCCGCCGCCGACCGGGTGGCCGCCGCGTTGCGCCACCACGGCGTACGCGCCGGTGACCTGGTCGGGTTGCTCGCCGCGCGGGGCCCGGCTGGCGTCGCCGCCGTCGTCGGGGTGCTGCGCGCCGGGGCCGGCTGGGTGCCGCTCGATGTCACCCACCCGGCGGCCCGCCACCGCGACCAGCTACGGCGCGGCGGCGCACGGGTGCTGCTGCACGACGCGGAGTCCACGGCGCTGGTCGACGCGCCGGACGGGCCGAACGGGCTGGTGACGGTCGACCTAGGCCCGATCATCGCCGCCGAGACCACCGACGAGCCGGCGGCGCCCGACGCGGCGGTTCCCGACCCGGACGGTACGGCGTACGTCATTTTCACCTCCGGGTCGACCGGCCGACCCAAAGGTGTGCCGGTCAGTCACCGGTCGATGGCGAACTACCTGCGGTGGGCGGTCGACACGTTCGGCTACCACAGTGGTGACCGGCTGGCGCAGACCTCGTCGTGGTGCTTCGACGCCTCGGTCCGGCAGCTACTGGCACCGCTGCTGGTCGGGGCGACGACCGTCATCCTGGAGCAGCGACTGCTGCGCGACCCCGACGAGGTGCTGCGCCGGGTCGAACAGGACCGGATCACGGTGTGGAGTTCGGTGCCGACCTTGTGGAGCCAGCTGTTGGCGGCGGCGCGGCGGCGTACCGCCTCGGGTGGGCGACCGGACCTGTCGGCGCTGCGCTGGATCCACGTCGGCGGCGAGGCCCTGCCCCCCGGGCAGGTACGGAGCTGGTTCGACCTGTTCGGCCCCGGACACCGGATCACCAACCTGTACGGGCCGACCGAGGCGACCATCAACGCCGCCTGGTTCATGATCGACCGACGGCCCGCCGACGGCCTGCGGCGGGTGCCGATCGGCCGGCCGGTGGCCGGCGCGGCCCTGGCCGTCGTCGACGCCGACGGGCGGCCCTGCCCGCCGGGTGAGCCCGGCGAGCTGCAGATCGCCGGGCCCGGGTTGACCAGCGGCTACCTGGACGATCCGGAGCAGACCGCAGCGGCGTTCGTCCAGCGCGACGGCCGGCGCTGGTATCGCAGCGGCGACCGGGTCCGCGTCGGACCCACCGGTGACCTGGAGTTCCTCGGTCGGCTCGACGACCAGGTGAAGCTGCACGGCCACCGGATCGAGCCGGCGGAGATCGAAGCGGCGTTGAGCGGCCATCCGGCGGTCGGCGGTGCGGCGGTGCTGTACCAGGCGACGCCGTACCCCCGGCTGGTCGCGTTCGTGCAACCGACCGGGGACGCTGCGGACGACCCGGTGGCGACGGCCGCCGCGCTGCGCCGGCATCTCGCGGACCGGCTGCCGCCGCAGTGGGTGCCGGCCCGGATCCGACCGGTACGGGCGCTGCCGCTGACCGCCACCGGCAAAGTGGACCGGCGTCTGCTGGCCGGGCTGCTCGACGAAGAGCCACCATCTACTGAGGATGAAGTGCCGGCGGACGGTGGACGGCGGCGGCTCCCGGAGGCGGGCGCGGAGCCGCCGCTCACCGACACCGAGCGGCAGGTGGCGCAGGTGTGGCAGGCGGTGCTCGGGGTGCCGGCCGTCGGCCGCGACGACGACTTCTTCGCCCTCGGCGGCGACTCGATCGTGGCGATCGAGGTCTTCGCCCGGCTGCGGGAGCAGTTCCCGGCCGCGCCCGGCCCGGCAGTGATCTACGACCACCGGACCCTGGCCGGGCTGTCGGCGGCGCTCGACATCGCAGCGCCGGAGGTCGACGCAACACCGGAAGTCGAAGCGACGCCGGCACCGGCGGCGGCAGTCCCGGCACCGGTCGACGCCCCCTACGATCCACGGCCGTACCCACTGTCCCCGGCGCAGCGCGGCTTCCTGCTCGCCGAGGCGGCCGCGCCGGGCAGCAGTTCGACCTGGCTGGCCCGGCTGCGGCTGTCGGGTCGGCTGGACCGGCAGCGGTTCCAGCGGGCCGTCGACATCGTCGTGGCGCGGCATCCGATGCTGCGTACGGTGTTCCCCGCCGGGGCACGGCCGCCGGTGCAGCAGGAGTTGCCGGCGACGCTGCGGCTGCCCGTGCGGTTCGAATCCGTCGCCTCGGCCGGTCAGGTCGCCGAGATCGTGGCCCGGGAACGGCAGCGGTCGGTGGAGCCGTGGGCCTGGCCGTTACTGCGGTTGCTGGTGCTGACGCTCGCTCCCGACGAGCACGTCCTGGTGGTGCACGCGCACCATCTGATCGGCGACGGCTACAGCGCCGCGCTGCTCGGGCGGGAACTGCTGTCATTGCACGCGCATCCGGCGGTCGACACGGCACCGCCGCCCCGGACCACGTTTCGCGACTACGTCGACTGGCTGCACCGGCGGATGCCCGATCCGGAGGCGCGACGCTGGTGGCGGGAGCGGTTCGGGTCGCCGTACCGGCCGCCGACGCTGCGTGTTCCCGTCGCCGCCGACACGGGTGGCGGTGGGGGTGCGGGTGGCGTTGCCGCCGGGCACGACCGGGCCCGCACGGGTGGGTTCACCCTGGACGGTACGGTCACCGCCGGGCTGCGCCGGCTGGCCGCGGCGGCGGGCACCACCGGGTACGCGCCGATTCTCACCGCGTACCGCCGAGGGTTGGCCCGGCTGACCGGCCAGGGTGACCTGGTGATCGGGCTGACCGTGACCGGCCGCGACCACCCGTTGCCGGATCTGCACCGACTGTTCGGCCCGTGCGCGGTGCTGCTGCCGCTGCGACTCACCGACGCCGAGACGTTCGGCGACGACCTGGCGCGGGTGGCCGCCGAGGTCGCCGCCACCCGCCGGTACGGATCCGACAGTGCGCGGGCCGGCACCGACGGCGGGGCGTCCGCCGACGCTTCCGGGGCGTCCGCGCTGCTGACCGGGGCGTCCGCGCTGCTCGGTGCCCAGTTCATCTTCAGCTCGTTGGACTTCACCGGGCTCGGGCCGGCGGCCACCGGCGAGTTGACCATCGAGCCGGACGAGACCGACAGCGAGCTGGAGCCGCCGCCGGTCGGCACCGATGTCCTGCTCACCGTCCGGCCGGTGGGTGACGGGCTGCGCGTCGCCGTACGAGCCGCGCCGGCGGCGATGGACACCGACCGCTTCGCCGACTTCGTCACCGCGATCGGAGCCGACCTGGTCGCCGCAGCTGGCGGCACCGGCCGAACGGACGCCGGCCGGATCGCCGACGCGACCGCGACCGGCCGGGCCGCGACGGTGGCCGCAACGGTGGCCGCCGTGCTGGACGCGGCGATCGTCGGCTACCTGCCGGCACCGGCGCAGCTGGCGGCGCTGGCCGGCATGCCGGCGGCCGAACTGCCCCGAGAGCACCTCCGCGAGCTGCTGTTTCCGACCGGGGCACCCCGGTTGTTGGAGGAGCTGGTCACCCCGCTCGGCCGGTCCGGGTTCGTCTGCCTGCCGGTGTTCGCCGACGAACTCGGCCCCGGCCTGGCGTCGACGACCGCCGACGCGGTCCGGTTGGCGACGCGGGCGGGTGCCCGGTGCGTGTCGTTGGCCGGCATGCTGCCGTCGGTCACCGGCTACGGCTTCGACGTGGTCCGGCGGGTCGACCCGGCGGTACGGGTGACGACCGGGCACGCGGCCACCGCCACCTCGGTGGTGCTGACCACGCTCGCCGCGCTGACGGCCGCCGGCCGTGACCTGACCGCCGGTCCGTTGGCCGTCGTCGGTCTGGGGTCGATCGGCCGGTCTGCGGTGGAGTTGTTGCTGCGCCATGGTGGGCCGCACCCGCCCCGGATCGTGTTGGCGGACCTGCCGGCGAGCCGGCGGCGGCTGGCCGACTATCCGGATCGGATCCGCCGGTTGGGGTTCCGTGGCGAGCTGGTCTGGGCCGACTCGATCTCCGCTGGCGGTGCGGCATCGACCGCCGCGCCGGAGGTGTACGCGGCGGCGACGATCGTGGCGGCGGTGAGCGCCTCGTCGGAGATCGTCGACGTCGGCCGGCTGCGGCCGGGTACGGTGCTGGTCGACGACTCGTTCCCGTACTGCGTCGACCCGGACGCGGCGCTGGACCGGATGCGCCGCGACGGCGACGTGCTGGTGGTCGGTGGTGGCCTGCTCTCCTGCGGTACGGTGCGCCGGCTGCTGCCGGCCGGGTTGCCGCCGGTGGCGGTGGCCGGGTACGCCGCCCGGGGCGGGCTGCCGGACGCGGTGGCGTCTTGCCAGGTGGAGTCGTTGCTGCAGGCGGCTCGACCGGACCTGCCGCTGGTGCACGGTCTGGTGGGGACGGAACTGGCGGCGGCGTACTGGTCGGCGGCGCGGGCGGCGGGGATCGTCGCGGCGCCACTGCACCTGGCTGGTACGGCCGTCGCGGGCCTGGTCGCCGGGCGGCTGCCGGTACCGGCGCGCTGAGCCGCCGGCCGGGGCCCGACAAAGCCGAAAGGCGACCACGTCTCACTATTTGAACACCGATTGACCGCGTATGGACGCCTGCTCGATTATTCCTATCAGTCCGATAGGACACATGGGGTTAGCGGGCCAACGTCGACGGAAGGACTCCGATGTTCGTCTCCGCACGCAGCGACTACGCACTCCGGGCGATGCTCTCGATCGCCGCCGAACCGAGCAACCTGGTGAAAGCATCGACCCTGGCCGAACAGCAGGGCCTGCCGATGAGCTTCCTCCAAGGAATACTGCTCGACCTGCGCCGAACCGGCCTGCTGCACAGCCACCGCGGCGGTCTGGGCGGCTACCAGCTCACCCGGCCGGCGACCGAGATCACCGTCGGCGAGGTGCTGCGGGCGCTGACCGGCAGCCTCACCACGGTCCGCGGACTGCCCGCGACGGCGGCGACCTACGCCGGTGCCGCGACGGGCCTGCGGGAGGTCTGGATCGCCGTCAACGAGGCGATCGAGGGAGTCGTCGACGACATCAGTCTGGCCGATCTGCTGTCCCAAGGCACTCGCGGCACCCCGCCTATAAAACCAAAAGTCGATCAAATTAATAGACAACCTCTCGGAGGACGACGATGAGCTCACGCATCCGACAGCTGGCCACCACCACGGCCATCGCGCTGCTAGCCGGCGCCACGCTGGCGGCGTGCGGCGGGGACGATGGGCCGGCACAGGACGCCAGCGGCGGCGACCAGGCCACCACCCTGCGGCTCGGCTACTTCCCCAACATCACCCACGCACCCGCCCTGGTCGGGGTGGAGAACGGCATCTTCGCGGAGAACCTCGGCGACGTGACACTGGAGACCACCACCTTCAACGCCGGCCCGTCGGCGATCGAGGCGCTGTTCTCCGGTGCGATCGACGCCACCTACATCGGCCCCAACCCGGCGATCACCGGCTGGGCCCAGTCACAAGGCGAAGCGCTGCAGATCATCTCCGGAGTCACCAGTGGCGGTGCCGCACTGGTGGTCAAGCCGGAGATCACCTCAGTGGCGGACCTGCGGGGCAAGAAGATCGCCACCCCGCAGCTGGGCAACACCCAGGACGTCGCGCTGCGGCACTGGCTCAAGGAGCAGGGGTACGCCACGGACACCTCCGGCGGCGGCGACGTCTCCGTGGTGCCGACCGCGAACTCGGAGGTCGTCGCCGCGTACACCAGCGGCGCGATCGACGGCGCCTGGCTGCCCGAACCCCACCTGAGCCGGCTGATCATCGAACACGGCGCCACGGTGCTCGTCGACGAACGCGACGAATGGCCCGGCGGCGAGTTCGTCACCACCCACCTGATCGTCAGCAAGGAGTTCCTGGCGGCCGACCCGGACGTCGTACGCGACCTGCTGAGGGGCCATCTCGCGGCGCTGGACTATCTGGCGACCGAGCCCGAGGCGGCCGCGACCACCGCCAACGACCACCTCGAAGCGCTCACCGGCAACCGGCTGACCGACGAGATCCTCGCCGCCTCGATGGACAACCTCACCTTCACCGTCGACCCGATCGCGTCGTCGCTGTACGGCAGCGCCGAGCACGCCCAGGACGCCGGCCTGCTCGACCCGGTCGACCTCACCGGCATCTACCAGCTCGACCTGCTCAACGACCTGCTTACCGCCGCCGGCAAGCCGACGGTCGACGGAGAGGCCGCAGGCTGATGAGCAGTGCCGACGTGGCGACTGCCGTCGAACGACCGGACGGCCGCAGCGACGCGGCCGTCCGGCTCGACGACGTACGCAAGATCTACGGGCGCGGCGCTTCGGCGCTGCTGGCCCTCGACGGAGTGTCGTTGACCGTCGACCAGGGCGAGTTCGTCTGCCTGCTCGGCGCCTCCGGATGCGGCAAGAGCACCCTGTTGTCGCTGGTCGCCGGCCTCGACGAGATCACCGCCGGCACCATCGACACCAGTGATCACCGGGTGGCGATGATGTTCCAGGAATCCGCCCTGTTCCCCTGGTTGACAGTGGCCCGCAACGTCGAGATCGCGTTGCGGCTACGCGGTGTCGGCCGCCGGGAGCGACGGGAACGGGCCGCCGCCCTGCTGGACACGGTCCGGCTCGGTGGGTTCGGGCACAAGCGACCACACGAACTCTCCGGCGGGATGCGACAACGGGTCGCGCTCGCCCGGGCCCTCGCCCAGGACGCCGACGTGTTGCTGATGGACGAACCGTTCGGCGCGCTCGACGCGATGACCCGCGACGTGCTGCACGACGAGCTGGAGCGAATCTGGCGGGAACGGAATCTCACCGTGCTGTTCGTGACCCACAACGTCCGGGAGGCCGTCCGACTCGGCGACCGGGTGATCCTGCTCAGCAGCCGACCCGGCCGGATCATCGAGGAGTTCCCGGTGGACCAGGCCCGACCCCGACGGATCGATTCGCCCGAGGTGGCGAGCCTGTCCGCCGCGATCACCGACCGGCTGCGGACGGAGGTGTCCCGGCATGCCCGCTGAGACCCGTACCGCCCTCGACGAGACGACGTCCACGACCGGCGACAACAGCGGGGCCCAGGTGCGCGGGCTCGACCAACTGGAACTCGGCCCGGCCCGGCGACGTGGCCGGCCGGTGGAGTTGGCCGGTGGACTGTGGCGGTCGATGTGGCCGAAGCTACTGGCGATCGCGCTCGTGCTGGCCGCCTGGCAGCTGGTCTTCCTGTCTGGCTGGCGGCCACCGTACGCGCTTCCGGCCCCGGCCACGGTGCTGCAGGACCTGACCCGGTTGATGTCCACACCCGACTTCACCCGGGCGGTGGGCATCACGCTGCAACGGGCGCTGGTCGGCTTCGCGGTGGCGGTGGCTATCGGCACCGTGGTGGGCATCGCCGTCGCCCGGTTCGCGCCGCTGCGGGCGGCGATCGGTTCACTGATCACCGGGCTGCAGACGATGCCCTCGATCGTCTGGTTCCCGTTCGCGATCCTGCTGTTCCAGATCAGCGAGACGACCATCCTGTTCGTGGTGGTACTCGGCGCCGCGCCCTCGGTGGCCAACGGTCTGATCAGCGGCATCGACTACGTGCCCCGGACCTGGCTGCGGGTCGGCAAGACCCTGGGCATGCGTGGTCTGGTGCTCTACCGGCATCTGATCCTGCCCGCCTCGCTGCCGTCGTTCGTGTCCGGGCTCAAGCAGGGCTGGGCGTTCGCCTGGCGCAGCCTGATGGCCGGCGAGCTGCTGGTCATCGTGGCCGGTCAGGGGTCGATCGGTTCACTGATGCAGGGTGCCCGCGAGTTCAACAACGCACCACGGCTGCTCGCCTGGATCATCGTGATCCTGGTGATCGGCATCCTGGTGGACATCGCCTTCAACGCGGTCGACAACGCGCTGCGGCGTCGTTGGGGCCTGACCCAGTCCTGACCCAGTCCTGACCCGGACCTTGATCAGCGACCGCCCATGACCGATCCGTGGATCCTGACGGCCGCCGTCGGCGCCGGAGCGCTGGCGGCGGCCCTGGGCACCCCGACCGGAGTCTCCGGCGGGCTGCTGCTACTTCCGGTACTGCTCACCGCGTTCGGGTTGCCGCCGACCGTGGCGAGCGCCACCAACCTGCTGTTCAACATCGTCTCCACACCGGCCGGGATCGCCCGGCACGTCCGCCAGCACAGCCTGGACCGGCGACTGGCGCTGCTGCTGGCCGGCACCGCCGCACCGGCGGCCGTGGCCGGCGCGCTGGCGAACGTCTTCTGGCTCGGCGACTCGCCGATCTTCCGATACCTGGTCGCCGGGCTGCTGGTCGCCGTCGGGGCGAGCCTGCTGCTGCCCCGGCCACGCGGTGCCCGGTCGGCCCGGCAACTGGCCGGGCCGGCGGTGACCGCCAGCATGGTGGTGACCACCGTGCTGGTGGTCACCGGGCTGGCCAGCGGCGCGCTCGGCGGCTTCTACGGCCTCGGCGGGGCGGTGCTGGCCGCCCCGGCGGCGCTGCTGGTCACCGGCTGGCCGACCAGCCGGGTCGCCGGGGCGGCACTGCTCACCACGTTGACGGTGTCGGTCACCGGGCTGGCCACGTACGCCGTCGCCGACCTCGCCGGGGCAACCCGGGTGCAGACACCGCACTGGCCGATCGGGCTGGCGCTCGGTGCCGGCGGACTGGTCGGGTCATGGCTGGCCGTACGGTTCGCACCCCGGGTGCCGGACCGGCTGCTACGGACCGGCCTGGCGGCGCTGGTCGTCCTCGGCGCGCTGCGGCTGGCCGGGTGAAGCGCGCGCGACGACGTTCGTCAGGAGGCGAGCAGGATCGGCAGCGGCCCTCGGCGGTCCAAGGCGGCGAGAAAGCCGTCGACGACCTCGTCCAAACGGGCCCGAGCCGCCGGTTCGACCCGCACACCGCCGGCGACCACCGGACCCAGCGCCTGCTCAGGCAGGAAGTAGCCGGCGACGATGTGGTCGGCACCCATCGACGACAGCACCGGCCGCAGTGCGTAGTCCAACGCCAGCACATGCGCGAGCGTGCCGCCGGTGGCCAGCGGCAGCACCACCTTGCCGGCGAGGGCGAACTGCGGCAACAGGTCCAGCAGTGACTTCAGCACACCGCTGTACGCCGCTTTGTACACCGGGGTGGCGATCACCAGTCCGTCGGCGGCGGCCACCTGGGCGGCCGCCGCGCGGATCGCCGGATGGTTCGGGTCGGCCCCGAACAGCGCTTCCGGGGGCAGGTCACGTACCGACAGCAGCCGTACCTGGTGTCCGGCGTCGGTCACCGTGGCGGACACCAGGTCCAGCACGGCGGCGGTACGGGAGGTGGCGGAGGGCGATCCGGAGATGGTCAGGATGGTGAACATGGTGCTCCTCGGCGGATCAGATCAGCCCGTGTCGGGGTGGGCGGGTGCCGTTGAGGTCGTACCGTCCGATGTGCTGCAACTTCCAGCGGACCGGGTCGTGGAGGGTGTGGGTGCGGGCGTTGCGCCAGTGCCGGTGCAGATTGAGCGGGTCGAGGCTGGACCGCGTACCGCCGAGTTCGAACAAGGCGCTGGTCACGTCGATGGCGGCGTTGTCAGCGACGGCCTTGGCGACGGCTACCGCGATCGACGCGGCGGCGGCGCTGTCGTCGGTGAGCTCGGCACGGGCAGCGTCGATCGCCCGGCCGGCCTCGGCGAGCAGCGCCTCGGCCGACCTGACCTGTACGGCCAGTTCGCCGAAACGTTGGATGAGCAACGGATCGTCCGCTGCCCGGTCGACGCCGCTCTCGGCCCACGGCCGGGTCTTCGTCCGAACGAACTCGCCGGTCTCGTCGAGCGCGGCACGCGCGATCCCGGCGTCGATGGCGGTGTGGATGAGCTGGGCGTACGCCCCGTGCAGTTGCGGACCGGTGAAGGTCAGGTGGTGTGGCACGACCCGGTCGGCGGGCACCCGCACCCGGTCGAGTTCGACGGTGCCACTGGCGGTGGTCCGCTGGCCCATGCCGTTCCAGTCGTCGCGGACAGTCAACCCGGGTGCCCCTGCCGGCACGTAGGCGACGTACAACTGCTCGTCGTCGCCTCGGGCGAGGACCGGGATCCAGTCGGCGTACAGCGCTCCGGTGCTGTAGTGCTTGACTCCGGTCAGCAGGTAGCCGTCGCCGTCTGCGGTGAGCCGGGTGCGGTAGTCCTGGACGTGCCGGGTGCCGGCCTCGGACTGGGCGTTGCCGAAGCGTCGCCCGGCGAGGATCTCGGCGAAGAAGAACCGTTGCTGCTGTTCGGTGCCCTGCTGGCGAAGCACGTTGACGTAGACGAAGTGGCTCGCCGGGATCTGGGCGATGTTCGGGTCGCCGGTGGCGAGCAGCCGCACCACCTCGGCGAACGTCTGTGCGCTGACGTCCGCTCCCCCGTACGCCGCCGGGACGGTGATGCCGAGCAGACCGCTGGCGGAGAGGCGGGTGAGCTCGGCGACCGGTGGCCGGCGCTGCGCGTCACGCTGCGCCGCGCCGACGGAGAACTCGGCGGCGAGTTCGCGGGCCACCGACACCGCCTCGGCGTCGTCGCCGATGAGCGCGGTGTCGGGAAGGGCGGACGGACCGATGTGGGCAGGCGCTGATCGAGCGGCGGGGAGTTCGCTGCTTCGTGGTGCGTCGTTGGTGATGCGGGACATGGAATCTCCTGATCGGGCAGCTCAGCAGCGTGTCGCCACTATACCTATAACGCCGGTAGGCAATATAGGTTGTGGCGCCGGCCACAATCAGCGCCGCCCCACCGCGACCGGGCATCGATGGAAGCGCCCGCACGTTCCTAACCTTCCGATAGAGAAATCAAGACCGCAGGACGACCAACTCTCGCAGATTCCCACATTTCGGTACGGGCTTGGATGGACAGCGTCCGCTGCGCCAGCATGAGGGCATGGCACACCAGGGCATCACGCTGACCTCCCGCCCGGTGATCGATCTTGTCCGTTGCGCCAGTGCGCGCTGTCCTCGCTGAGCTGTAGTCACATCGATCTTCGGCCGTTTCGCGCCGAGCGCAGCCAGTTGAGCACCCACGACACGATTGCCCCGCCCTCTCGCCGATCCAGCGCGTGCGAATCAACCCGTTACTGCCCGACACCGGGTACAAATTCCTATTGTGTAGATAGGAGTAGAGGGTTTGACTTCGCCGCTACGACAAGCAGGCGGCGCCGACTACCAGGAGCAGCTTTGATCACCACCGAGACCCGCACCGACCACCTGGCGACCGCCGCCCGGATAGCCGCCGACCCGGAAAGTTGGCCGGTCGCGCCCCGCTTCAGCCTCACCGCCCGGTGGTACCACCGGATCGTCGCCGAGCCCGACAGCGAGGCGTGGCTGCTGACCTGGCTGCCCGGCCAGGCAACCGAGCTGCACGATCACGGCGGCTCCGCCGGAGCGCTCTATGTCCTCTCCGGACGCCTGACCGAGGAGGTGGTCACCAGACGGACGCTGAACCACCCCGGTCCGGTGGTCACCACCCGCGACGTCGCCGCCGGCTCCGGGCACCGGTTCGGGCCACGCCACATCCACCGGGTCACCAACCGCACCGGGCAGCCGGCCATCAGCATCCACGTCTACGGGCCGGCGCTACGCACGATGACCCGGTACGAGTTGACCGACGCCGGGCTGCAGGTGCTCGCCGTCGACCGGGCCGGTGCCCAGTGGTGACCCGACAGCCGGAGCAGCCCGGCCCCGGCATCGACCGGTTGCTCGACCAGGTCCGTGACCGGCTGGACCGGGTCGACCCGGTCACCGCCCACCACGCCCAGCGCGACGGGCAGGCCATCCTGGTCGACATCCGGCCGATCGCCCAGCGCGCGGAGTTCGGCGAGATACCAGACGCGTACGTGATCGAACGCAACGTCCTGGAATGGCGGCTCGACCCCCGCAGCGCTGCCCGGATCGCAATCGCCGACGACCCGCGACTGTGGCCGATCATCGTCTGCCAGGAAGGGTACGCCTCCTCGTTAGCAGCCGCCTCGCTTCAGGGCATCGGCCTGCCCAGGGCCACCGACCTGGCCGGCGGTTTCGCCGCCTGGCAGGCCGCCGGGCTGCCGGTGGTCAACCCGCACCGCTGACAGGCCCGGCAACGTGGCCGGATCGACGCCCGATCAACCACATCCCGTGTGGCACACCACCGCCACCTCGGCACAGGCAGGAGAATCATGTCCGCCGTCAGCACCACCGGGCCAGCATCCATCACCCACATTTCCCCGACCCGCATCCCCGCTGCCCACGCCAACAGCCCGACATACAAGCGGGGCCGGATCCTCCGCCGGACGCCACCGGTGCCCTCCGGCCCGCTGGACGCAGGCAGCGACGTCCAGGTCACCATCTCGCTTCGGCTGGCCGGTGGTCAGGCGCAGGACCGGTTACTGCGGGCGCTGCAGGATCTCGCCGCCGGCACCGGCATCGAAACGTCGATCAGCTGGCCCGACACCACCACCTGGACATCGACGGTGGAATCCAACGGCCGCCAGCTGGCAGCGACAGCTCCGGCTGCGGGTCAGGGCCGGATCGGCATCCGAACGGCGCCACGGGTGGTCACGTTCGACGGTATGCCGCTGGACCTCAGCCGCCTCGAGTACGAGCTGTTGCTGTTCCTGGCCGAGCATCCCGCGCGGGTGTTCACCCGATTGCAACTGCTCGACCACGTGTGGGGACACACCCACGCAGGGCTGCGTACGGTCGACGTCCACGTCCGACGGCTGCGGGCCAAGTTCGGCGACGACGTCGCGCTCGTGACGACCGTGTACGGAATAGGCTACCGGCTCACCGACGGGGTGAACATCGACATCGACCGGGGCTAGCCGCTCGGCTGTTGGCCGGGTGCGGCACGGTCCGCACCCGGCCCGCTGTCGGCAGGGCCGAACATTCGCCCGTCACGCAGGCACGGGCCGAACAATCCGCCGTCACGCAGGCACGGGCCGAACATTCCGCCGCAGCCCACGGTCAGCGGTTCGCCCCCGTCGGGCAGCCCTGACGTCGGTAGTTCGTCGAACACAGACCTCATCCTCCGTCGCGGCACGTCCAGTGACCTGCGTCCCGACCAGCAATATCCTACTTGACAGATAGGTTTGCTTGGTTGAGGCTCGGTGCATGAGCAGCACGGAGAGCCGACTCGACGCGACCGCGCTGGCGGTCTCGCGGGGTTGCGCCCGGGGCTGGACCGGCGCGCGCGGCCACTGCCGCTGACCACCCCGCGCCGCGCTGACCCAGCGCCGCGTACGCCACCGCGCACCGCTCACCACCACCGCACACGCCCGGTCGACGACGACCGGCGTGCCACGCACCACTCAAGCCGCGGCCGTCGACCTGTCGGCACCACCCGGCGCGCTCTCGGCACCGATCCCGCAGCCCGACCGCCGGCCGACCGCCCCCGCCGCAGCCCACCGCGCGGTGCCGTCACCTACCCCGACGCCGCCCGCGAAGGAGACGCCATGTCCGCTGGAGTCCTCGACCAACGACCAGCATCCCTGTTCACCCGGTCCCCTTCCGCCGCACCGCCATCGCCGCCACCGGCACCGTCGCGGTGGCGGCGGGCCGCGCGGACCCTCACCCCGGCACGACGGCTGACCGGGCTGGTCGCCGTACTGGCGTTCTGGCAGGCCGGGGCGAGCGCCGGCTGGCTGGGCAACACGACGCCCTCCCCCACCGAGGTCTACGCCGCAGCGGTCGAGCTGATCAGCTCCGGCGCGCTCGCCCACCACCTCGGGGTCTCCCTCGGGCGGGTCGCGAAAGGACTCGCCATCGGCCTCAGCGCCGGGCTGGCGCTGGGTCTGGCCGCCGGGCTGATCCGACTGGCCGAGGACATCGTCGACGCACCGATCCAGTCGCTGCGAATGCTGCCGCACCTCGCCCTGGTGCCGATCTTCATCATCTGGTTCGGCATCGGTGAGACCTCGAAGATCGCGCTCATCGCGATCGGGCCGGTCTTCCCGCTCTACCTCAACGTGCTGCACGGCATCCGCAACGTCGACGAACGGCTCGTCGAATCGGCGCGCTCCTGCGGCGTCGGCCGGTGGGGGCTGATCAGTCGGGTCATCCTGCCCGGTGCCCTGCCGCAGATCCTGGTCGGCCTGCGCCAGGCGCTCGGCATCGGCTGGCTCAGCCTGGTCGTGGCCGAGCAGACCGCCACCATCTCCGGCGTCGGCTTCCTGATGAACGACGCCCGCGAGTTCCTCCGTACCGACGTGATCTTCGTGGTCCTCGTCATCTACGCCCTGCTCGGACTCGGCACCGACCTGTTCGTCCGGTTCATCGAACGTCCGGCGCTCGCCTGGCGCCGCGGGTTCTCCGGAGAGTGATCATGACCAGCACCACGCTCGCCCCGACCGTCAGCGTCCGCGACGCCGGCCGCGCGTACGCCGGACGAACCGTCCTGCACGGCGTCGACCTCGACATCGCACCCGGTGAATTCGTGGCGCTGCTCGGTGCCAGCGGATCCGGCAAGAGCACCCTGCTGCGGGCGGTCGCCGGACTGGACCGCGAGGCCACCGGCCGGTTCCACGTACCTGCTCGACGCGCCATCGTCTTCCAGGAACACCGGCTGCTGCCCTGGAGCCGGGTCTGGCGCAACGTCACCCTCGGCCTGTCCGGCCGCGACCTGCGGGCCAGGGCACTGGCCGCGCTGGACGAGGTCGGCCTCGCCGGGCACGCCGACGCCTGGCCACGCACGTTGTCCGGCGGGGAGTCGCAGCGGGTCGCACTGGCCCGCGCGCTGGTCCGTACCCCGGATCTGCTGCTGCTCGACGAACCGTTCGGTGCCCTCGACGCGCTCACCCGGATCAAGGTCCAGGCGCTCGTCGCCCAACTGTGGACCGACCACCGGCCGGCCGTCCTGCTGGTCACCCACGACGTCGACGAGGCGCTGCTACTCGCCGACCGGGCACTGGTGCTGCGCGACGGACACATCGCCGAGGCCTTCGACGTCGACGTGCCCCGGCCGCGCGCCCTCGACCAGCCCCGCCTGCTCGCCCTGCGGCGCGCACTGCTGCGCGCACTCGGCGTCACCGAGATCGCACCGACGGACGCACCCGCCGATGCCCCGATCGACGCCCCGACCGACTCCACCGACGGACAGGAGCACTGACATGCCCGCCACCGACACCACCACCCTGGACCTGACCGCCGAAGTCGTCATCGTCGGCGGCGGCCCGGCCGGCACCTGGGCCGCGCTGGCCGCCACCGCTGCCGGGGCCGACGTGGTCCTGCTCGACAAGGGCTACTGCGGCACCAGCGGCCCGACCGCCTCCGGCGGAACCGGCGTCTGGTACGTCGCACCCGATCCCGAGGCGCGGGACAAGGCGATGGCCAGCCGGGAAGCGCTCGGCGGCTACCTCGCCGACCGGCGCTGGATGGCCCGGGTGCTGGACCAGACGTACGAGAACATGAACCGGCTGGCCACCCAGGCGCGTTACCCGTTTCCGGTGGTCGACGGGCAACCGTACAAACGCGGCGTGCAGGGGCCGGAGTACATGCGCCGGATGCGGGCCTGGGTCAAGCGGTCCGGTGCCCGGATCCTCGACCACAGCCCGGTGCTCGAACTGCTGGTCGACCCCGGTGGCGCCGTCGCCGGAGTCGCCGGCCACCGGCGCCAGCACGACACCGGGTACCGGGTCCGGGCCGGCGCCGTCGTACTGGCCACCGGCGGCTGCGCGTTCCTCAGCAAGGCGCTGGGCTGCGACGTCGACACCGGCGACGGGGCGCTGTACGCCGCCGAGGCCGGTGCCGAACTGTCCGGGATGGAGTTCTCCAATTCCTACGCCATCGCCCCGGCGTTCACCTCCGTAACGAAGACCGCCTACTACGGATTCGCCACCTTCTTCCACGGCGACGGCACCCCGCTGGCCGGGGCCGGCAGTCAGGGCGGCCGCTCGGTCATCGCCGCCGAACTGCTGCGCAGCGGCACCGTGCTCTGCCAGATCGACCAGGCGACCCCGCAGCAGCAGCGACAGATGCGCGAGGGCCAACCCAACTTCTTCCTCACCTTCGACCGGCTCGGCATCAACCCGTTCACCGACAAGTTCCCGGTGACCCTGCTACTCGAAGGCACCGTACGCGGCACCGGCGGCATCCGGGTCGTCAGCGACGACTGCGCCACCACGGTGCCCGGCCTGTACGCCGCCGGCGACGCGGCCACCCGCGAACTCATCTGCGGCGGCTTCACCGGCGGCGGCAGCCACAACTCGGCCTGGGCGATGTCGTCGGGCACCTGGGCCGGGCAGGGCGCGGCCCGGTTCGCGGCCGGGCTCGGACCGGCCCGGCACCGGCGCCGGCTCGCCGCCACCGGTGGCGCCGGGCTGCGCCCGACCGGGTCCGTCGTGCGGGGCAACCCCGAGCGGTACGCCGGTTGGGCGCAGGCCGAGCGGGTGCTGGGCGAGCAGGTGCATCCGTACGACAAGAACTACCTGCGCCACGGCGAACGGTTGACGCCGGCGCTGGCCGAACTGGACGCGGCCTGGCGGCAGTTGCGGGCCGGGGCCGCCGCGACCGGGGCCGCCGCCGTACGACTCCGGCAGACCGCCGCGATGCTCGCCCACGCCCGGTGGATGTACACCAGCGCGCTGGCCCGTACGGAGAGCCGTGGCATGGCCCGGCGGCAGGACCACCCGCAGCTCGATCCGGCGCAATGGCACCGGCTCACCGTCGGCGGGCTCGACGAACTGTGGATCCGGCCGGAACCGACCCGCGCCGACTCCGACCGCCGGCTGACAGCGGTGGCGTCGTGATCGAGATCGTCTCCGCGTCCCGCTGCGTCACCTGCGACGTCTGCGTCGCGGTCTGCCCGACGAACGTCTTCGACCGGGGCACCGACGGGGTGCCGGTGATCGCCCGGCAGGGTGACTGCCAGACCTGCTTCATGTGCGAGGCGCACTGCCCCGCCGACGCCCTGTTCGTGGCACCACTGACCCACCCGGCGCCACCCGGATCGCCGCTGACCGATGAACAGCACGTCACCGACGCCGGGCTGCTCGGCAGCTACCGCAAGGAGATCGGCTGGGGCCGTGGCCGCAGACCTGGGGCTCGGAGGGCCGTCGGCCCCGAACTCGGTCGTGCCCGGATCACGCCGGCCGACACCGCACCGACCCAAGAGGCACCCAGCGCCGTGGCCGGCACAACCGCCACCGCGAAGAAGACATAGGAGAACGAAGCACATGCGTACCGCACTTCGCCGTCGATTCACGCCACTGGTCGCGCTGGCCCTGACCGGCCTGTTGGCGACGACCGGTTGCGGATCCGACGCCTCTGCCGCGCGGACCGACGGCTACACGTTGCGGATCGGGGCGATCGGCAACAGCAACAAGCTCTCCGGACCGGTCGGCTGGCTGCACGAACGCGGCGAACTGGTGCCGGCGCTGGCCGAGGCCGGCGTCGGTGACGTCGCCGTCGTGACCTTCCCCAACGGGCCAGACCTCAATCAGGCGCTCGCCGCCGGCGAACTCGACCTCGCCGTCTACGGCGACACCCCGGCGCTGGTGGCCCGCGGCGCGAACCAGCCGACCCGGCTGATCGCCCAGGCCAGCGTCAACCTCGACGCCGGCATCGTGGCCAAGGCCAACGGCGGACCGACCTCGGTCGCCGAACTGGCCGGGAAGAAGCTCGCCGTACAGACCGGTTCGTACATTCACCGATACCTGCTCGGCGCGCTCGCCGACGCCGGTGTCGAACCGGCCGAGATCCTGCACGTCTACGCCTCCGAGGTCGAGGCCGCGCTGGAACGCGGTGACGTCGACGCGGCCGCCGTACCCGCCGCCAACGTCGAGTTCCTCCGGGCCCGGGGCTACCCTGTGCTGACGGTCGCCTCCGTCGACCACCGGCAGTACCTGGGCACGAGCGCGGCGGTCGTCACCGAGAGCTTCCTCGCCGCCCGCCCGGAGATCGTGCAGGTGTGGCAACGGGCCCAACGCGGCGCGGCCGAACAGGTCGGCGAGGACTGGGCGGGCTTCCTCGACTACACGATCAGCATCAACGGTTTCCCACCGGAGGTGGTCCGCGCCACGACCTCGCCGGATCAGTGGCCGGCCGAGCCGTTCACCGAGGAAGGGTTGACGCTGCTGGCCGGCACCAAGGAGTTCCTCACCGACCAGGAGTTCCTCCGCAACGACTTCGACCTCGACGAATGGATAGCTCCGGGCGCGAGATAGCCCGTTGATCGTCGGGCCGGCGGCTGATCGAATGTAACCGCCGGCCCGGCGTACCCACCGAACATCGAGGAGCGGTCATGCACCGGTCACATCCAATGACTGGCCTGCTCGGCGCGACGACAGCTGTGCTGACGGCGATCGTGGTCGCCGGCTGCTCGCCGCAGGACGACGACCCGCCGACGGCGGCGCCGACCCCCGACGCCTGCAACCCGCAGTGGCTGGACACCATCGTCCCCGGAACACTGACAGTCGGCACCGACCAGCCGGCGTACCCGCCGTGGTTCGTCGACGACGCCCCGGAAAGCGGCGCCGGTTTCGAGGGGGCGGTGGCGTACGCGGTCGCCAACCAGCTCGGTTACGAACCCGACGAGGTGACCTGGGTACGGGTGCCGTTCAACACCGCGATCGCCCCCGGGCCGAAGTCGTTCGACTTCGACATCAACCAGTTCTCGATCACCGAGGAGCGACGGGCGGCGGTCGACTTCTCCAGCCCGTACTACGACGTCACGCAGGCGGTGATCGCGCTGGAGGCTACGCCGGCCGCCGCCGCGACGAGCCTGGCCGATCTGAAGGGGATCGCACTCGGTGCCCAGGTCGGCACCACCAGCTACCGGGCGATCACCGAGGTCGTCGCCCCAGACACCGAGCCGGCGGTGTTCAACAACAACGACGACGCCAAGGCGGCGCTGCGCAACGGCACCATCGACGCGCTGGTGCTGGACCTGCCGACCGCGTTCTACGTCACCGCCGCCGAGATCGACGACGCCCGGATCGTCGGTCAGCTCGCCCAGCCGTCCGGGGAGCCGGAACAGTTCGGGCTGGTGCTGGACAAGGGATCGCCGCTGACCAGCTGCGTCAGCGCCGCCGTCGACGAGCTGAGGAGCAACGGCACCCTGGCCGATCTGGAAGCGGAGTGGCTGGCCGACGTGGCCGGCGCGCCGGTGCTGTCCTGACCGCCCGTGCCAGCGAACCATCAACCGGCGGCTCAGCCGCCGACCACGCGGCAGCCGGCGACCACGGAGCACGTCGGCGACGACGGTCACCAGCCGAGTGAGCTGCAGCGGCGGCGCGACGCGTACCGCCGCCGGCAGAGCGTCCGGTCGGTCGTCGTCGCCGCCGCGTCCACCGCGGTCGTCGGCTCCCTGCTGGTCGTGGCGATCGCCAACTCGCCCGGTTGGCCGCGCGTCCAGCAGTCCTTCTTCGACCCCGAGGTGGCACTCGACGCGCTGCCCGCCGTGCTGCGCGGACTGTGGCTCAACGTACGGCTGCTGTTCTTCTGCGCGCTCGGGGCGCTCGCGCTGGGTCTGGCGATCGCGATCGCCCGCACCCTGCGCCCGGCGGTGTTCTTCCCGCTGCGGGCGGCGGCCACCTCCTACACGTACGTGTTCCGGGGCGCGCCGCTGATCATCGTGCTGTACCTGTTCACCTTCGGGGTACCGGGGTTGCGGTTGGCCGGTACCCCGTCGGTGCTGGTGCTCGGCGGCTGCGCGTTGGTGATCACCTACGGCGCCTACCTGGCCGAGGTGTTCCGGGCCGGGATCGAGTCAGTGCATCCGGCGCAGCGGGCCGCCGCCCGGTCGCTGGGTCTCAGCCACGCGCAGACGATGCGGCACGTGGTGCTGCCGCAGGCGGTCCGGCGGGTCGCCCCGCCGCTGCTCAACGACCTGGTGGCGCTGCAGAAGGACGTCGGTCTGATCTCGCTGGCCGGTCCGATCGACGCGATCCGGGCCGCCCAGATCGAGACCGCGACCAGCTACAACTTCACCCCGTACGTGGTGGCCGGGGTGCTGTTCATCCTGATGGCCATTCCGCTGGTGGCGGTGACCGACTGGGTGACGATGCGGGCCGCCCGGCGGCAGACCTGGGCCGGCACGGCGTGACGTCGGCGGCAGACCCGGGCGGGCACGGCACGACGCCGGTGCTGGCCTGCGCCGGGGTCCGGAAGGTCTTCGGTGACCGGGTGGTGCTGCGGGACCTGACGCTCGACGTGGCCGAGCACGAGGTGGTCGCGTTGATCGGCGGCAGCGGCTCCGGCAAATCGACCCTGCTGCGGTGCGTCAACCTGCTGGAGACCGTCGACGACGGCACGATCCACCTCGACGGACGGGACATCACCGATCCACGGATCGATCCGAATCAGGTGCGCCAGCGGATCGGGCTGGTCTTCCAGTCGTACAACCTCTTTCCGCACCTGACCGTGCTGGACAACGTCACCCTGGCGCCGCGCACGGTGCACCGGACCGGACGGGCGCAGGCCGAGCGGCGGGCGATGGAACTGCTGCACCGGGTCGGCCTGGCCGATCAGGCCAGGCAGTACCCCGACCGGCTCTCCGGCGGCCAGCAGCAACGGGCGGCGATCGCCCGGACCCTGGTCAACGCGCCCCGGTTGCTGCTGCTGGACGAGGTCACCTCGGCGTTGGACCCGGAGCTGGTCGGCGAGGTGCTGACGTTGATCCGGGAGCTGAAAGCCGACGGGATGACCATGCTGATCGCCACCCACGAGATGGGCTTCGCCCGCGAGGTCGCCGACCGGGTCTGTTTCCTCGCCGATGGCGCCGTCCTCGAGCAGGGCCCGGCGCGGCGGGTGCTCGGTGCGCCCGAGCACCCGCGTACCCGACAGTTCCTGCGCCGGATCACCGGCGCCGGGGCCGGCTGAGGCGGGTCGCCGGCCCCAGCCAGCTGCTGAGGTCAGCGGCTGCGGGACAGGCTGATCGCGAACCTCCCCTGCGGGTCGGTCCACCAGTGCGTCAGGTCGAACCCGGCCGCGGCCAGCTCGGCGGTCACCCCGGGGCGGTGGAACTTGGCCGACACCTCGGTCCGCAGCTCCTCCCCGGCCGCGAACGGCACGACCAGGTCCAGGTCGGCCAGGTGTACGGTCATGTCCCGCTCGGCGCGCAGCCGCATTTCGATCCACTCCCGTTCGGTGTCCCAGTGGGCGACGTGTCGGAACGCGGCCGGGTCGAAGTCGGCACCGAGCTGCCGGTTGAGCACGTACAGCACGTTGCGGTTGAACTCGGCGGTCACCCCTTCGGCGTCGTCGTACGCCGCGACCAGGGTCGCCGGGTCCTTGACCAGGTCGGTGCCGAGCAGCAGCCACTCGCCGGGCCGCAACACGTCCCGCAGCCCGGCCAGGAACTCGGCCCGCTCGGCCGGCACCAGGTTGCCGATGGTGCCGCCGAGGAAGGCGACCAGCCGGCCGTCGCCGGACGGGACGCGGTCCAGGTGCCGGGTGAAGTCGCCGACGATGCCGTGGACGGTCAGCCCCGGGTAGTCCCGGTGCAGCGCGGTGGCGGCGTCGCGCAGCGCCGACTCCGACACGTCCAGCGGCACGAACCGCCGCAGGCTGCCCTGCCGGCGGAGCGCGTCGAGCAGCAGCCGGGTCTTCTCCGACGACCCGGAGCCCAGCTCGACCAGGGTCCGCGCCTGGGTCACCGCCGCGATGTCGGCGGCGTACGCGGTGAGCGCGGCCCGTTCGGCCCGGGTCGGGTAGTACTCCGGCAGCGTGGTGATGCGCTCGAACAGCTCGCTGCCGTACTTGTCGTAGAACCACTTCGGGGGCAGCCATTTCGGGTCGGCGGTGAGCCCGGTCCGGGCGTCGGCCCGCAGCGCCCGCTGCTGGTCGGCCTCGGTCAGCTCGATGTCGATCCGCACAGGTCCTCCAGGGTGTAGGCGTGGCGGTCGGCGACGACGAGCCGCCGGTCCGGGACAGGTGCCCAGGCCGGGTCGTCGTCGAACGGCTCGGAGGCGACGATCAACCGGCCCGGGCCGGGCAAGACGGACAGGGAATGGCCGACGGCGCTGGCCCAGGCGCGCTCGCCGTCGGTCAGCACCAGGTTGAGCCGGGATCGCGGGGCCGCTTCGAGCACGTCGGCGACCACGCCCGCGAGTACCGCGCCCGGGTCGGCGTCGCGGTGCAACCGGTGACGGACCATCGCCCACAGCAGCGCCGAATCGGTGGGCGCCTCGAGGGTGAGCAGATCGGTCACCGGCAGCGTGGCAGCCAGGCCGGCGACGCTGCCCGGCCAGCCGGATACCACTCCGTTGTGGCTGAACAGCCAGCGGCCGTCGGTGAACGGCGCGCAGGCCGCCTCGGTCACCGGCATTCCCGGGGTGGCCGAGCGGACGGCGGCGAGCACCGCGCCGGCGCTGGTGGCCCGGCCCAGCTCGGCCAGGCCGGCGTCGGCCCAGATCGGGGCGGCCCGGCGGTAGCGCACCGGACCGTCGGGTGTGTACCAGCCGATACCGAACCCGTCGGCGTTGACGGTGCCGCCGCCGCGCATGTCCCGTGGTGCCCAGGACTGGCGGTGCAGCCCGTACGGCGGGTCGATCAGCAGCGCCGCGAGGCTGGCGGGCGGCCCCAGATAGACCTGGTGGCGGCACATCAGGCAGCCTCGCCGGGCAACGGATCGCGGGCGGTCCGGAAACCGCTGAAGATCTGGCGGCGAATCGGATAGTCCCAGTTGCGGAAGGTGCCCCGGCAGGCTGCCCGGTCGGTGCCGAACGACCCGCCGCGCAGCACCCGGTGGTCGCGGCCGAAGAAGACCTCCGAATACTCCCGGTACGGGAAGGCGGTGAAGCCGGGGTAGCCGTCGAACCAGGTGCCGGTCCACTCCCACACGTCGCCGATCAGTTGGTGCACGCCGGCCGGAGAGGCGCCGGCCGGGTAGGCACCGACCGGGGCCGGAGCCAGGTGCCGCTGTCCCAGGTTGGCGTGCTCCGGGCGGGGGTCGTCGTCGCCCCACGGGAAGCGGCGCGACCGGCCGGTCGCCGGGTCGAAGCGGGCCGCTTTCTCCCATTCGGCCTCGGTGGGCAGCCGGCGACCGGCCCAGGCCGCGTACGCCTCGGCCTCGTACCAGCAGACGTGCACCACCGGCTCGTCGGGTTGGATCGGGCCGCGCCGGCCGAACCGGGTGTAGCTGCCGTCGCCGTGCCAGTGCATTGGTCCGGTCAGGTCGGCCCGTTGCCGGTGCGCCCACCCGTCGGCACTCCACCACCGCTGGTCGTGGTAGCCGCCGTCGGCGACGAACCGCTGGTACTGGGCGTTGGTGACCGGGGCCCGGTCGACGAAGAAGCCCGGTACGTCGACGGTGTGCGCGGGCCGTTCGTTGTCCAGCGCCCACGGCTCGGTCGAGGTGCCCATGGTGAACGGGCCGGCGGGGATCCACGCTTCACCCTCGACCGGCACCGTCGTCGCCGGCGGCGGCGACGCGGTCAGCACCGGCGCCCCGACCCGCAGCTGGTGGGTGGCGAGCATCGTCTCGTCGTGCTGCTGCTCGTGCTGCACGATCATGCCGAAGGCGAACCCGTGCTCGACCAGCGGCCGCCCCTCGAAGGCGACCGTGTCGAGCAGGTCCAGGACCTTGTCCCGGACGGTACGGGTGTAGGCGCGGGCCTGCGCCGGGTCCAGCAGCGGCAGCGCGGGCCGGTCGGCACGGGCATGCTTGAACGCGTCGTAGAGGTGGTCGATGTCGTCGCGGACCGGCTCCCGGTCGCCGACGTCGCGGACCAGCCAGAGCTCCTCCTGGTTGCCGATGTGCGCCAGGTCCCACACCAGCGGCGACATCAAGCGGGAGTGCTGGCGGACCAGGTCGTCGTCGTCCACCGCGTCGGTCAGCAGCTGGCTGCGTCGTCGCGCCCGGTCGAGGTCGTCGGCCAGCACGGTGCGTAGGTCATCGGCCAGCACGGTGCGTAGGTCGTCGGCCAGCACGGCGCGCGGGTCGTCGCCGGAAGCCGCGACGCCCGGTGGCTGGTTCCGGACGGGGTCGATTTCGGTCACGGCAGTTCTCCTTCGTGGTTCGCCACGCTCAGCCGGTGCGGCCGACCGGGGTCGGTATCGCGCAGCCGGTCACCCAGCGCGCGTATCACCATCTCGACGGTGTCGGTGGGGAGGTCCGTGTCGGGCAGCGCGCCGCAGGCCAGGTCGACCAGGGACCGGGCGGCAGCGGCCAGATCCGGGTCGGCGAGACCGTGACGGGCGGCGGCAAGCCACCGGTCGGCAACCGGGGCGGCGTACGAAATGGCGGCCTCGACGGTCTCGTCCCGGGCGAACAGTGCCCACAGCACCGCCGCCGGCAGGATCCACTCGCTGCGCGGCTGGGCGTCGAGATAGCGAATTTCCAGGTAGCCACGCGGACGTACCGGCGGAAAGAGGGTGCTCAGGTGCAGGTCCAGGTCGGCGTAGGTCGGCGGGCGCGGTGAGCCGGTCCGGATCCATTCCCCGAAGCTGACCGGTCCCGGCAGTCGCCAGGCGTCGGCGCCTTCGGCCACGAACAACGGCGGGGTGTCCAGTACCCGGTCGATCCAGGCGTCGACCGGATCGGTCCGGCCGAGGTCTGGCGGGGCGGTGCGAATCGGATCGAGCGCCAACCAGGTGCCCATCCGGCTGGACACCCATCCGGTCCGTCGTCCGGCCCGGTACGGCGAGTTGGCGAACAGTGCGACAAGCACCGGACCGACGGCGTGCGCCGCGGTCCATCTGGCCGACAACTGCTGCTGGGTGCCGGCGTCGAGGCACACCTGCAGGCCGGCGGTGCCACACATCATGTCGGCTCCGACGGTGCCTTGTCGGGCGAACGCGCCGGCCATCGCGGCGTATCGTCGGTTTCGCAGGATCTGCCGCGGCGCCCGGTGCGGGTCGCTACCCCATCGCCCGATTCGCAGGCCGGCCTTGGTCAGCCGGTCGGTCAAGGTCCGCGCGTCTGCTTCGGCGTGGCGGCACAGCGTCGCCAGGGATCGATTCGGTGCGGTGGAGATCTCCACCTGGCCGCCGGGTTCGACGGTGACGACGCCGCCGTACGGCAGGGGGGTGTGGGTGCTGTCCGGCCGGATGGTCCGCGGGGCGTGGTCACCGAGCGCGTCGGCCAGGACGGTCAGATCGAGGGGGCGGGCGGGTTGGTCGCGGTGATGGACGGTCCATTCGAGTTCGAGGCCGGCGCGGCTCGGCGGGCCGGTCTTGAAGCAGATCCGGGCGACGTAGCCGGCTGCCGCCGCCAGGTCGGCGATCGTGCCGTCCCCACCCAGGGTCAGGTCGCCGCCGCCCAGGGTCAGGTCGCCGCCGCCCAGGGTCGGGTCGCCGCCGGGCGACGACGTGTCACCGACGGGTCCGATCAGCACCGGCCAGGGCGGTCTGGAATGTCGGGGTTGAAAATGGGACACGGCTACTCCTCTCGTCACTTGCGCCGACGTGACGAGTCGGCGCGGAGGGATCAGCGCTGGCCAGGATCGTCGGGATCGACGTCGACGATTCCAGAGTATGCCTACCGGCTGACATCTCAGAAACGGTTGGGCAAACGGCGCGCGAGCGGCCGGCGCGCACCGGCACGACCGACCGCTCGGCATTCTGGAAGTTCCCCCTCGTCCGACCCGCTGGCCATGCTGGGGGCAGCAGACCACCGACGGGCGGCGTCCTGCCCGGAAAGGGAACGGCACCGGAAGCGCCACGTCGAGCGAAAGGGAATCGTCATGGTCATCCGACGGGTCGTCGCCTCCGTCGTCGGACGCCAGGTGCGTCACGTCCGCCCGGTACCGGAAGGGGCCGCGACCGGCAGCGTCGCCGAGGTGTACGCCCAGTGCGCGCAGGAGATGCGGCTGGTCATCCCGCCGGTGCTGCTGCACTCCCCCGCCCCCCGGACGCTCAGCGCCTTCTGGATGCTGATGCGGGAGCCGCTGCTGGTCGTCGGCCGGGTCGACCGACTGGCGAAGGAAGCGGTCGCGGCCGGCGTCTCGGTGGCCAACATCTGCCCGTACTGCGTGGACATGCACAGCACCGGCATGTACGCGCTGGCGGACGAGAACGACGCCGAAGCGGTGGTCGCCGACCGGCCGGACGACGTCGCCGATCCCCGGGTACGGGAACTGGTCGCCTGGGCCCGGGCAGCCCATCTGCCGGACGACCCGGCCAGCCGTTCGCCGTACCCGGCGGCGGAGCTGCCGGAACTCGTCGGTGTCGTGGTCGCGTTCCACTACCTGACCCGGATGGTGAACGTCTTCCTGTCCAGTTTCCTGCTGCCGCCGGGGCTGCATCCGCCGGCCCGCCGGCGGCTCAAGCGGGCGATCAGCCGACGGCTCGATCCGGCGCTGCGCGACGAGCCGACGCCGGGACGGTCGCTGCCGCTGCTGCCGACCGCCGTACTGCCGCCGGACGCGGCCTGGGCCGCCGCCGATCCGAACGTCGCCGACGCCGTGGCCCGGGCCTACGCCGCGTTCGACGCCGTCGGGCGGCAGGCGGTCTCCCCGCAGGTGCGCGACGTGGTGGAGAACCGGTTGTCCCGCTGGCGGGGTGAGGAGACCGGGCTGAGCCGGCAGTGGTGCGAGGACCTGATCGACGGCCTGCCCGACGCCGATCGGGCGGCTGCCCGGCTGGCGTTGCTCACCGCGCTCGCCTCGTACCAGGTGGACGCCGAGGTGGTCGACGAGTTCCGGCGCCACCATCCTGACGACAGCCAACTGGTCGAGGTGGCCGCGTGGGCCAGCTTCCTGGCCGCCCGCCAGGTCGGTCGGTGGCAGGTGCCGGCCGCGCTACCGCATCCGGCCCACTGACCGCCGCCGCGCCGCCGACACCACCTGCGACGGTACGACGCACCACGACGTCGACCCCGGCGGCCTTGGCCGCCGGGGTCGACTCTGTCGTGCCGTGGCTCAGCGCGCGGGTTCGACCCGCATCGGCAGCCCGCCCCGGATCCGCAGCGACAGCATGGGCTCCGGCACGACCCGGTAACGGGTCGGCTTGATCAGCCGCAGCTCGCGGCTGACCAGGGCGAGCACGAAGACGGCCTCCATCATGCCGAGGTGGTTGCCGACGCAGAACCGGGGACCCGCGCCGAACGGCACGTAGGCGTACCGGGGGCGGTCGGTGGGGCGGCCCGGGTCGAAGCGCTCCGGGTCGAACCGCTCCGGGTCCGGCCAGAAGCGGGGATGGCGGTGCAGGGTGTACGGGCAGATCAGCACGTTCGCCCCGGCCGGTACCTCGTACCCGCCGATGGTGTCGGGGCCCTGCGCGATGCGGGAGAGCATCCACACCGGCGGATACAGTCGCATCACCTCCTCGATCACCATCGAGGTGTAGGTGAGCCGGCGCAGGTCCTCGTACGTGGGCAGTCGGTCGCCGAGCACGTCGACGGCTTCCTCGTGCAACCGCTGACGTACCTGCGGATGCTGGTCGATCAGGTAGAAGCTCCAGCTCAGCGTGCTGGCCGTCGTCTCGTGTCCGGCGAGCAGCAAGGTGACCAGCTCGTCGCGCATCCGCTGCTGGCCACGGCGGGGGTCGGCCTCCTTGCGGGTGGACTGGATGAGTCGGGACAGCGCGTCGTCACCGCCGCCGCCGGGACCGTCGCGTCGGGTCCGGTCGGCGACCATCTGGTCCACGATGGTCTGCAGCTCCCGCCGGGCCCGGCGGAACCGCAGCTGCTGCGGCAGTGGCACCCACATCGGGACCATGCTCATCGTGGCCAGTTCGAACATGGCCTGGTCCTGCATGGCTTCGAACGACTGCCCGATCGAGGAGTACTCCGCCAGGTCGGTGTCGAGCAGCGTACGGCCGAGGACGCCGAGGGTCAGCGCGGTGGCCTCCCGTACGACGTCCACCGGGGGGCCGCCGGCCCGGGCGCGTAACCGTTCGACCAGCCCGGCGGCCTCTTCGGCAACCACGCCGGCCTGGCCGGCGATCCGTTTGGCCTGGAACACCGGCTGCATCGCCCGCCGCTGCTCCCGCCACAGTTCGCCTTCGCTGGTCAGCAGCCCGTCGCCGAGCGCCCGGCGGGCGTGCACCAGGCCGATGCCCTTGTGGTAGTTCTGGTTGTTGTCGGCAAGCACGTGTTTGGCGTGCTCCGGGTCGTTGAAGAAGTAGAACGGCCACGGCCAGGTGGCCAGCCGTACCGCGTCGCCGTGGCGGCTCGCCGACGAGCTCATCACGCCGAGTCGGTCGCGGCCGAACTTCCACAGGGTGCCCAGCGACGCCGCGCCGGTCGGCCCCGGTGGGACCGCGGTGATGGGGGTGGTGGTCACGTCGGTACCTCCTTTCGCTCCGGACTGAGCTGGCGGAACCGCCCGTGCAGGAACAGCACCGGTTCGTCGTCGCTGTACTGCTGGGCCGAGAGCAGGTGACCGGTGAAGATGCTGTGGTCACCGCCGTCATAGGTGCGCCACAGCCCGCACTCGAAGTGGGCCACGGCCCGGTCGATCAGGGGCGCGCCGGTGACCCGGCCGGGCTGCCAGTCGACGTCGTCGAACTGGGCCCGGCCGAGCGGCCGCCACCGGTTGGCGAAATGTCGGGCCACCTTTTCCTGGTCGGCGGCGAGTACCGAGATCCCGAAGGTGCCCGCCGCCACGAGCGAGTCGTGCATGACCGCCTGCCGGTTGACGCAGACCAGCACCAGCGGCGGGTCGAGCGACACGGAGGTGAAGGAGTTGGCGGTCATCCCGTGCGGCTGCGCGCCTCCGACGGTCAGCACCGTGACGCCGGTGGCGAAGGTGCCGAACACCTGACGCAGCAGCGTGGGATCCAGCAGCTCGTGCGATGGCTGATGATCGACGTTCACGTCGTCCTCCTTCAACGGCCGTGGCTACACCCGCGCCAGGGCGCTGTACGGGGCCAGGGCGCGCAGCAACGCCTCGGGTACCCGGGTCGGAACGGTCCGGGTGTTGGGTCCGCGCATGCAGGCGACCCGCTGCCGTCCCCGGGCCACCGGCAGCTCGCCGCCGGCGTCCAGCCGTACGTAGTCGAAGCTGAACTCGACCTGGGTCTGGGCCAGGTCGACCAGCCGCATCCGGATGGCGAGTTCGTCGAACGCGGTGATCTCGGCGAAGAACTCGCAGTCCACTCGCAGGGTGAACAGCTTCAGGTCGGCCTGCAGGTCGACCAGGACGTCCGGGGCGTGCTGCTTGAGGAACATCTCGCGGCACCGGCCCTGCCACCGGAGGTAGTTGACGTAGTAGACGTTGCCGACCATGTTGGTTTCCTCGAAGCCGACCACGTGGCGGTACTCGAAGTAGTCAGACACGTTCGTTCACCGCCCTTCGACGAGCACGGCGAACGCCACCGGGCCCGCGTGGTCGCGCAGCGAGGTGACGAGGGAGGCGATCCGCATCCCCCCGCTGCCGAGGATCGTCCAGCCGACGGGTCCGTCGGCCAGGTGGGTCAGCGGTACGGGCTGGGGCCGGCCGACCTTCTGCAGGCATTCGATGGCGGTCCATACCCGGGTCGCGGCGGTGTCGAGGCTTTCGCCGAGTTCGGTGGCGAGCAGTTCGGCCAGCGGCAGGTGTCCGCCGAGCAGGCCGGCCCAGTCGGCGGCGGAGCGCTGCGCCACCGGTTCGACGTCGCAGCCGAGCGGGCCGCTGCCGGTGACGCAGAGGGTGACTCCGGCGCCGTGGGCGGCGGAGATCGCCCGGTCGGCCAGTTCCGGACGCCCGTCCGGCCGGTGGTCGACGGTCACCGGCGCTCCGATGGTCCGGCCGGCGGCCAGCGCGGTACGGGTCCGGCGTACCGCGGGTTCGTCGGCGTCCGGTCCGGGTTCGACGACGACGGCGGTGTCGCCACCGAGCAGGTCCTGCACCGACCGTTCCAGGTAGGAGCCGAGCAGCGGCGCGACCCAGGGGCCGGCGCCGCCCTTCTTGCGTACCGCCCGCAGCCGCAGACCTTCCCACCGTTCGACCACGGTGCCGTCGCCGTCGCGGACGGCGATGTCGTAGACGTAGGTGTCGCCGTCCCGGCTCCGTTCGCTGGCGCAGAACCGGAAGTCGCCGGGGCCGGTCAGCCGCCGGCCGCCGGGGTGGATCCGGTCGATGCCGGCGGGCAGCAGGGTGCCGTCCGGCACGCAGACCTGGTTGGCGTGCATCAGCGTGTCCTGCAGGCCGGGGTCGCCGAGGAGCAGGTCGGCCGGCAGGTAGCCGGCGAACCACGCGGTCTGCGGTACGGCTTCGGCGTCGGCGTCGATGTGTCGGGCGGCGGCCCGGTGGTAGCGGCGCAGCCGCTGGAACCGGGGCCCTTGGAACATGGTGTCGGCGTACAGGTCACGGGCCGGGTCGAGCGGCACCACCGGCAGGTCGTCGGCGACCTGGTCGGGTGCTCCGGCGGGGGCGGCGTCGTCGGTGAAGCGCAGCGTGGCCCGGAAGTGGTCGGCGGCGAAGCTGGTCTCGGCGCTGCGGATGGCGACCTCGACGGTGTCGTCGTCGGTGACGACGGCGGCGACCCGGATGGGGGTGCTGCCGTCGGGGGGGACCACGATCGGCCGGATGAACTCGGCCTGTTCGATACGGGGTACGGTGTCGGCGCCGGTGACGGCGGTCGCCACCTGGGCCATGGCTTCCATGCCGAACACGGCGGGGAACAGCAGGTTGCCGTCCAGCCGGTGGTCGTTGAGGTAGAGGTCGCCGCCGGGGTCGAGGATGGTCTCGCTGACCAGTTCGACTCCGTGGTAGTGGACCAGTGGTTTGTCGACGAACCGCAGCAGCGGCAGTTCGGGCAGGTCGTAGGCGACGGTGTCGATGCCGGTGGTCCGCCCGCTGATCACCACGACCGGCGGCACCTGCGGGTCAACGACGAGCCGGCGCATCAGGGCCACCCCGTCGTCGAGCGAGATCGGAATGACGCCGTCGCGGTGCAGTGTCTCGACGACCGACAGGCGTTCGCCCATACCGACGCCGGACCAGACGGACCATTCCATGCAGATGGCCCGGCACTGCGGATGTTGCTCGCCGAAGGACGCGGTCCGGGCGGCGAGCCATTCGTTGGCGGTCGCGTAGTGCGCTTCGCCGTGCAGCCCGGCTCGGCCGATGATGCTGCCGAAGGTGACCAGCAGCCGCATCGCCTGCGGGTCGACGGCGTCGAGGACGGCGTCCAGCCCGTCGATCTTGGGGGCGAAGGTGGCCCGGAACCGGGCCATGTCCAGGTTGGTCAGCGCGGCCGGCTCGTTGCGGCCGGCGCCGTGCAGCACGCCGGTGACCGGACCCCATTCCCGTACCACCTCGGCGACGGCGTTAGCGACCTGCCCGGCGTCGGTCACGTCGGCCCGCAGGTAGCGGACCGTCACTCCACTGTCGCGCATCCGCCGCAGGTTGGTGGCCAGATCCTGGTCGTCGGCCGGGTCGGATCGGCCGAGCACCGCCAGCCGGGCACCGCTGTCGCCGGCCAACGCCAGCGCGCATTCGGCGGTGATGCCCTTGCCGCCGCCGGTGACCAGCAGCACGTCATCGGAGCCGAGCGCCGCTTCGGTGCGCGCCGGCCGGACCGGCATGGGGCGCAGTACCGGCACCCGGCGCGCGCCGTCGGCGTCGTAGCGGGCCTCGGTGAAGCCGTCGGTGGCGGCGACTTCGGCGCAGACCCAGGGCAGGGCTTCCCGGATCAGCGGTACGTCGAGCACCGTGACCCGTACCTGTGGGGCTTCCAGGCGCAGCGTCTTGGCCAGCCCGGCGGCTCCCCGGCCCTGCTGGACGAGGACGAACCGGTCGCCGTGGGTGCCGCTCAGAACCGCCTTGGCCGCCCGCAGGGCGAGTTCGAGTTCCGCTTCGGTGCTGCCGGCCGACAGGCAGACCAGCACCCCGCTGCCGACACCGGCCTGTTCCAGAGCCAGCCGAAGGGGCTCGGCCAGCGGATGGTCGTCGCGGGCGTACACCTGCCAGGTCCCGGCCGGGCCGGCACCGCCCGGTGCGGCCGGTGCGGCCGGTGCCGCGACCAGGTCGTAGTCGATCTGGAAGGCGCGCGCCCAGACCGCGGCTCCGGCCACGGCGGCGGTGCCGCGCTCCTCGCCCTGGCCGGTGGTGCTGAGTTCGTCGAGTGCTTCGGCGAGCTGGGCGAGGGTGGCGGTGGCGAAGTTGGTCGGGGTGGCGCTGGCGGCGATGCCCCGCTGGGCGGCCGCCTGGTTGACCAGTTGGCCGACGGTGATCGAGCTCAGATGCAGGTCGTCGAGGAGCAGGCTGTCCTCGCGGACCATCTCCACCGGAAGTTCGGCGCGTTCGGCGGCGAGCCGGCGCAGCAGCTCCAGGCTGGTTTCGGCGCCGTCGGCGACGGTGCTGGCCGGCCCGCCGCCGGTCGGTGCCTCGGTGTCGGTGCCGGCACCGGCGCCGGGCCGTGCCGCCACGGCGACGAGGGAGGCCGGTACGGTCGGCGCGGATTCGCACGGGTTGGTGAAGAACTTGAACTCGGTGCCGACGGCGAGGTTGCGGGTGAGCCGGCCGTGAAACAGTCCGCTGTGGATGCTGCCGGCACCGACGACGAAGGCGCCGGCGACGATGCGCAGCAGTCCGACCAGCGACTGGTCGTCGGTGTCGAGGGCGAAGGCCGGCACGTCGGTGATCTGCGCGACGAGGTTGCTGAGCACCCGGCCGGGGCCGACCTCGACGAGCAGGTCGACGTCCTTGGCGGCGATGGTGGCCGCCTGGGCGAACAGCACCGGGTCGGTGATCTGCCGGTGCAGCAGGGCCGGCAGGTCGGTCTCGGCGGGCAGCGCGTCGCCGGTCACGGTGCTGATCACCGTACGGGCGACCGGGGTGAGCCGTTCCCCGACGAGCCGCTTGCCGAACGCGTCGGCCGCGGCGGCGACCAGCGGCGAGTGGAACGCGTGCGACACGGCCAGCCGGGTGGCGGCCACGCCGGAGCGCCGGGCGGCCTGGCAGACCGCCTCGATCTCGTCGACCGGGCCGGCGACGACCGTCTGCTGCGGGCCGTTGTAGCCGGCGATCACCACCGGCCGTCCGGCGATCAGCGGGTCGACGGCGTCCGGGGCGGCGCTGACGCTGGCCATGGTGCCGGACGAGGCGTGTTCGCTCATGGTGCGGCCCCGGACCCGGGCGATCCGCAGCAGGGTGTCCTCGTCGATGGCGCCCGCCCAGTGCAGGGCGGCGATCTCGCCGAGGCTGTGGCCGACCGCGACGGTGGCTTCCAGGCCGAGGTTGCCGAGCACGGTCAGACCGGCCATGGAGCCGGTGACGATCCGGGGCTGGGCGACGTCGGTGGCGACCATGTCGCCGGTCACCGGCAGCGCCGCCCGCCGGTACACCTGGTCCGCTTCGACGAACCGGCGGCGCAGCGCCCCGCCGCTGGTGCCCCGCCCGGATCCCTGGCCGGGGAAGAGGTAACCGATCCGGCCCGGCCCGCTGACGTAGCCGAGGAAGGCCCGTCCGTCGGCGGCGAGCAGCCGGGTGTCGCCGGCGTCGACCGCGTCGATGATCCGGGTCAGCTGCCGGTGCGCGTCCTCCGGTGAGGTGACCACGACGGCGGCCCGGTACGGCAGGTCCCGCAGCTCGCGGTGCAGGGTGGCGGCCAGGTCGGCGAGTTGGGCGTACGCCACGGTCGGCACGAAGTCGATCAGGCGCTGCAGCCGGTCGCGCAGTTCGGCCAGGGAGAACGCGTCGACGGCCAGCAGTTCGGCGTCCTGCCCGGAGGTGGCCAGCGAGCGGGTCCGGCTGTCCAGCCGGGCCCGCAGCCGGGGTTCGCGTTTCTCCAGCACCACGTGGGTGTTGATGCCGCCGAAGCCCATCGCGGTGACGCTGGCGCGCACCGGCACCTCGGTCGGCCACGGTTCGGCCTGCCGCAGTACCCGCAGCATCGCGTCGTCGCGGGTGAGTTCGTCGTGCGGGTCGACGCAGCCGATCGCCGGCGGCAGCACCTCGTGGTGCACCGACAGCGCGGCCTTGATCAGACCGGCGACGCCGGCGGCGGCCTTGGTGTGCCCGATCATGCCCTTGATGGAGCTGATCGCGGCGCGGGGTGCCCGTGCGTCGGCGGCCCGCCGGGCCAGGGTCAGCGCTTTGAGTTCGGTGGTGTCACCGACGGCCGTCCCGGTGCCGTGGCCTTCGAACAGGCCGACGGTGTCGATGCCGAAACCGGCCCGGTCGTACGCCCGGCGCAGCGCGAGCTGGTAGCCGCTGATCTCGGGGCGGGTGATGCCACCCTTGCCGTCGGAGGAGATGCCCCAGCCGGCGATGGTCGCGTAGCTGCGGTGGCCGGCTTCGACCGCGTCGCGTTCGCGCATCAGCACGACCATGCCGCAGCCCTCGCCGGGCCAGAACCCGTTGGAACCCTTGTCGTAGACCCGCATCTCGCCCCGGGCCAACGCGCCGGTCTTGGCGAACCCGACGATCTCGAACGGGTCGATGGACAGGTCGACGCCGCCGGCGATCGCCACGTCGGCCTCACCGTCGAGCAACGTCTTGCAGGCGGTGGCGACGGACAGCAGCGACGACGAGCAGGCACCGTCGACAGTGTACCCGCCGCCTTTGAGGTCGAAGTGGTTGCAGATCCGACCGGCGATGGTGTTGGAGAGCCCACCGGCCAGGGTGTCCTCGTCGATCGCCGGGAACGGCGCCTTGTAGCTGGTCTCCAGGTCAGCCAGGAACGTCGCCAGCTGTTCGTCGTCCCAGTCCTGCTCCTTGAGCGCGGCGGCGACCATCCGCCGCACGTACGGCCAGCGCAGCCGCATCTGGTTGGCCCGGGAGAACTCGCCGGTGAGGCTGTTGCCGACGACCACGCTGGTGCGTTCGCGGGGCAGCCCTTCAGCCATCGGGAAACCGGCGTCGGCCAGCGCCATGGCGGCGACGTCCAGGGCCAGCCAGTGGGTCAGGTCGGTGGATCGGTAGGTGCTGCCGGCGACCTTGTAGGCGATACGGTCGAATTCGTAGCCTTCGACGACGGCGGCGTTGCGGGCGTAGAACCGGTCCGGGGTGGCGGGGTCGGCGTCCCAGTAGTCGTCCAGCCGCATCCGCACGTCGGGGAGGCGGCGGAACGCCCGGCGGCCGGCGAGCGCGTTCTCCCAGAGTTCACGTGGTGACGTGGCGTCCGGATAGCGGCAGGCCATGCCGACGACGGCGATCCTGGTCATGCCACCACCACCTCCTTCGTGTTCGACGACGGCGCGGCGGCCGGCGGGGTGGCCTCGACGGCCGGGGAGACGGGTATCGCCGCTTCCCGTTCCTCGCGCACCTTGTTGACGATGTGTACCGACCAGAGGAAGCCGCCCCGGATCGCGCAGACGGCGGCGGTGGCGAAGAACAGGCCGTACGCGATGCCGGCACCGGTGAGCAGGCCGTAGACCAGGGCCACCCCGCCGCCGAAGGCGATCTGCGAGGCCGGCTTGGACGGGGTGGTGCCCGGGTCGGTGATCATGTAGTTGGTGAACAGTACGAAGGCGACACCGGTCATCGTGGCGAGCGCGCCGATGATCGAGGTGTCGAGGATGACGCCTCGGACGATCGACTGCAGCGCGAAGACGCTCAGCCAGGCGGCGATCAGCCACATCCGGCCGGTCAGCTTGGCGTTGAGCATGGTGCCGAGGGTGATGATCGCCAGCGGGATCACCACGTCGATGATGCCGTCGACGTTGGTGGTGAAGTGGTACGGCGGCGCGATGCTGGCCCACGGGAAGACGACCAGGATCACCATGATCCCGAAGTTGGACGGGTTCATGTAGTGCCGCAGCTTGCCCCGTACCGGGGCGCGCAGCACCCACTTGGCACCGATGGCGACAGCGACGCCGAACATCATCGCGAAGACCTGGTCGTTGACGTAGGTCAGCATGTTGACCGCGATAGCGGTGATGTGTGCCGGGTAGAGGAACTCCACCAGGCCCCGGACGCCGTTGCCGAGGAAGCGCGGCGCGCGGCCCTCGGAGCGGGCGCCCAGTACCTCCAGGCCGATCTCGATGCTGTAGGCGGTGGCCAGGGCGATGAACGGCCAGATCCAGGGTTGCTCGAACCCGAGCACGGTGTAGCCGAGGATGTTGAACACGGAGATGGAGATGGCGAAGCGTCGCAGCGCCGTGGTGACCTTCGGGTCGTGGCGTGGCGCGGTGCGCGGCTGATCGAGAGTGGTCGTGGTCATCGTGGTCACCTCACCGTTGCCTGGGAGTCGAGCTGCACGTCGTGCCAGCCCGGGGTCAGCTGAAGGTTCGCCTCGTGGACCTGGCCGGTGCGGTCACGCCAGGTCACCCGCACCTGCACTGGTCCGGACACGTCGCCGAGACCGATGTGTACCTCGTGGCTGCGCTTGCCGGAGTGGCCGCTGCCACCGTCCACGCGGGAGATGAAGGTGCGTCCGTCCGGGGTGGTGACGACGACCTGGGCACCCGTCGCCGGGGTCCCGGCGGCCGGGGTCTCGCCGCCGGGAGGGGTCTCGCCGCCGGCCGGGGTCTCGCCGCCGGCTGCCGCCGCGTCGACCGGGTGGACGAGCCGCAGCCCGAGGAACGCCCCCGGCGACGGGCTCACGTTGTGGTAGTAGACCGGCTCGGCCCACTGCCGCGCGACCGCCCAGTCCAGCAGACCGTCACCGTCGGCGTCGCCGGTGGCGATGCCCCGGGTCGGCACCGGGATCGCCAGGCCCAACTCGTGCGCGAGGTCGATGTAACGGCCGTCCTCGCCGGGCACGAAGAACCGCAGCGTCTGACCCCCGGCGACGTCGTCACCGGCCGTCACATGCGGCCACCAGCGCGGGTCGGACAGCACCTGGTCGTTGGCGGTGGCCAGTTCCTGCAGCTGCGGCCAGCGGTTGACCTCGCCCTTGACGAAGCCGAGTGACTGGGTCACGACGGTGCGTCCGCTGTTGTCGAAGTCGGCCAGTTTGGTGTCCCAGCCCCAGCCGGACCAGGCGAGGCCGATGTCGGCGCTGCGCTCTTCGAACGGTGCCTCGCCGGCGGTCAGCCGCCGACGCATGTCGGTGTGGTCGGCGGCGGTGCTGACGAAGGCGTAGTTGCTTTCGATGATGCCGAACGTGGTGGTGATGTTGCTGACGAACATGTCGTACATGCCGTCACCGTCGATGTCGCCGAAGTCGACACCCATCCCCTTGAAGGAGTCCCGACCGAGGTGCAACGACTTGGGTACGTTCGGCTTGCGTACCGCCCGTACGATGGCCAGGTCGATGTTGCCCGGGGTGGACCTGTTGTGCAGCAGGCGGTCGGGGCCGAAGTCGTGCCCCAGGTAGAGCTCGGGCAGCAGGTCGCCGTCGAGGTCGTTGGCGCCGGAGGCGAGCACCCACCCGTTGGAGGCCTCTTCCGGGATGGCGTCGTCGACCCGTTCGTAGCTGACCGTCGGGTTGGTGCCGGCGGTCGCGCCGGTCCAGCGGAAGATGTAGTCAGGCCCGCCGTTGAGGCCGTAGGACATGGAGTGGTTCATCTGCACGCCACCGTCGACGGTGTCGTCGAGCACCGGCGAGTGCGGGAAGTAGTTGCCGACGTAGATGTCGTCGTAGCCGTCTCCGTCGAAGTCGGCGACGGTGACCGCGTTGGTGTTCCATTCCGGTCCGGTGTAGCCCCGTCCGCCGGAGCCCGGCATCAGCTCGGTCGGCAGGTAGCGGTCCATGCTGAGCTCGTCGACGCCGGCTCGGGCGAGGTAGATGATCGGGGTCCGGCCCCACAGGTAGACCAGCAGGTCCATCCGGCCGTCGGCGTTGAAGTCCCCGGGTACGCAACCCATCGGCGCCATCGCCTCGTGCATCGGCAGTCCGTCGGGCCGCAGGGCGAACGGCTCGTACCGGGGGGTGCCCTCCGTCGGGACCGGGGTGACCACGACCTGGTCGATCCGGGGATCGGTGACGCACAGGTCGTTGGCGAGCCCGTCGCCGTCCAGGTCGTTCATGGCGATGCCGGCACCGACCGAGGAGATCCAGGCGTCGATGTGCCGGTACGCCTGGTTGACCTTGCGGATCGACTGCTGCGGGAACCCGCCCGGCATCGCGATCGACATCGGGGTGAAGGAGTACCCGCTCGCCAGCTCCGATCGTGTATCGGCTGCGGCACCGGGCTGACGTGCGATGAAGAACAACGTCACCACGAGCAGTACGGCGACGATTCCAGCAAGTTGCCGGCGAAGCCAACCAACTGTCGACGACACGGAACTAACACCTCCCAAGGGACACGAACTCGCTGGCGATGCGTTCCCGCCAGATCTCGTAGGACGGCAATTGACTGCGGGCCGCGACGTCCGGGCGGGACCGTCGGCTGACCTCGGCGGCGTCTGCCGGTGACATGCCGCAGAAGACCTCGGTGGCCAGCGCGGTGTGCGGTACGAGCAGCCCGGCCCGGATCCGGGCTTCGGCGGCGAAGGCGCTGGCCTGGGCGACCTGCGGCCGATGGTCGCCGGCGCGCTCCCAGAACCGGCGCAGTTCGTCCTCGCTGGCACCACCGGCGTAGGTGGCGGCAAGCCCGGCACCGCTGTACAGGTCGGCCCGGCGGCGGGCCGGGAAGGCGTCGATCAGTCCGGCCACCCGGTCCGGGTCGGTGCCGCCGACGAACCACATCGCCCGGCCCACCCCCTGATCGATCGCGCGCGCCGCGTACCACTGGGGGCCGCCGACCGGCCACGGGAAGTTCGTCTCCTCGTACTGTCCGCCGACGTACCGGTCGGTGTGGAAGTAGGCTTGGTGGAACCCATAGCCGTCGAGCGCGAGCCAGCGCAGCAGCGGGTCCGGCGCGGCCAGGGTGGACCAACGGAACCGGGGCAGCCGGGCCATCGCCCAGCCGATGCCGACGTAGGCCATGTAGACGTGCGCGGATCCGGGACCGTCGAGGAATCGGGCCAGCCGGCCGCCACCCCCGAAGGGGAGACCGTCCAGGACACCGAACGCCATGGCCGCACCCTCGTAGGCGAAGCCCCGGAACCGCACCGGAAGGTCGTCGAGGGGACCGGCTACGGCTTCGGGCGTAGGGGCTTCCATCGCAGCCGCGTAGCCGGCGAGAAAGGACTGGCCGACAGTCTCGAGAACATCTCGGGCGGCGGCGTCCTTCTCGTAGAAACCACGGGTTTCCAACGTGGTCTCGGACACCTTTGGTGTGAGGATTTGGCGGCGCATGGCGCGCCAGAGTGTGGCCAATTCTATCCCCCACTTAGATCAACGGACACCAGCGATATTCGTGAATACTGCCAGCGCCGGTGGCGGTATTGTTCTCGCAGATTGCCGTGACTCGGCATGTTTCAGAGAGGAGAAGGAAGACCGGTACCATCGGGCGCGCGCCGCGTCACGCGAGATGCGACGAGCGCGATACGGGATGCGCGGTGCTGGCCCGTACGCGTGACGCCGGCCGAATTCCGGAATGCCGGCCGGATTCCGTTATGCCGGGTCGGCGGCGGTGTCGGGACCTACGGACAAGGGCAGCCCACGAACGAGGTCAGCCCACGGACAACGGCGTCAGGGCCACAGGACAAGGGCGCCAGCCGTGTCGGTGCCGTCCGTCGTCGGACGAATGACACCGAGGGCGACGCCCACTCCCCCGTCACATATACGTGTTCGGTCGGGTCAGGCGGCCAGCGCGTCCTGCCGGATGTCCAGCAGGGCGAGCAGAACCGGCGGATGCAGGCTGGTCATCGGGTCGAGTTGGACGTCCGCCTCGACCACCATGCCGGGCCGTACGACCAGCGGGCCACAGCTGCCCACCCAGGCCGCACCGGGGTCGTCGGGGTCGGTCATCCAGTGGGCGAGCAGATACCAGGCGCCGACCGGGACTTTGTCCAGCCGGTATTCACCCGGCCCGTCCAAGACCGCGCACTGAGCCGGACGCCCTTCGGGGATCCGCTCCGGGAAGAGACCGATGAACACCGGCCCACTCTGCCCGGCGTCGAGCGCCCGGATGCGGCCCCGTGCTCCGCCGGTCATCCGGCGGGCCAGCACCATCCGATCGACTGTCGGAACATCTATGGCGTAGCCCCCGGTGCGTCGGAAGGCAGTCGGCGAGAGTCCGACACTTCGGGAAAATCTTGAGCTGAAGGTGCCGACGCTGGCGTACCCCACCTGGATGCTGATGTCCGCCACGTTCATCGACGTGGCGAGCAGGAGCTGCTTGGCCCGCTGGATCCGCAACGCGGAGAGGAAGCGGCCCGGCGAGACTCCGGTGACCTGCTGGAACGTCCTGGAGAAATGGAACTTGCTGAACAGCGCCGCGCGGGCCATGTCATCAACGGTCAACTGCTCACCGAGATGCGCTCGCATGTAGTCGATAGCCCGCACCGCAGCCTTCTCGATTGCACCTTCCACCGCGACTCCCATCTGTCAGTGACGTCAAGAAATCCAACTCGTTCTGCCAAGAAGGTTGCGGATTGGCGGCCCCAGCGGTCCGCCAATCAAAAGATCTGTCGTCGACATGTCAACTAATCGCACGCGAACACCCTGATCCTCACCAGAACAGGTGCACCATCTGCAATGACTAACCGCGACCGAGTCGATGCTAGCCCACCTACTCCACCCCTAGCAACGATTGATCGAGGGCCGGATCACCATGAGTGACACCACTACCAGGGAAGACATCACTTGCTGCGGTCAATGCCGTCTGGATAATGGTTGGTAGAGATTCCCGCTATCCGCTCGGTCATTGACCAAGCAAACGTCCGGCAACCCGAACGGTCACGGCGGTATATCGCAACAGATCAGACAAGAGCCTTGATTTACGCGAATCACGCGGTCCACCCGGCAGCACTCAACCGCACGCCGGCATCCACCGCTTTTCCCGAAATTCCGCCCATCCAGGGCTGCCTACCGGAGCCCTCACCGACCGCTCGTCAACCCTCGGCGACCCGACTGCCGAAACCAGACACCGCCGTCACCGCTTCACACTCCGCAGTGGTCCTGGCCCAAAAAAAGTGACCCAAGGTAACTCGTAGTTACACCTTCGGCAATATCGAAGAAAGCAGCGGGCGGAGCGGCAGCCTCCTCAACATGGCTAAAAGGAATAGTCTGCCTCCTTCGGATATGCCGGCAACCACCGTCATATGCCCTGTGCGACCACGATCCACGTCGCTGCCACCAAGGCCTACGGATCGAGACCATCGCGCATCCGACAAGCTGAACCGGGGCCCACCGCCGTGGAACACTGACCGAGAGGCACTGGGTCGCTATCGATGCGATGTCGATCGACTACCGCGACGCCCACCCGAGCGCCGAACCCGGCGCGGTCATCCTGAGCACCGCGGCCCGGCGCAGCCATCCTGAGGAGGAGACGTGCTTGTCCTGGTGACCGGAGGTACCGGCTTCATCGGCGCGCACTCGGCGGCCGCCATCCATCACGCCGGCCACCGCCTGCGGCTGCTGGTCCGCGATCCACGTCGGCTCGCGCCCGCGCTGGTGCCGCTCGGCGTACCGGCCGACGACGTCGAGGTGGTGGTCGGTGACGTCACCGACCCGAGTACCGTCGACGCGGCAGTCGACGGATGCGACGCCGTGCTGCACGCCGCGTCGGTCTACAGCTTCGACTCCCGCCGACACCGCTCGATGGCGGCCAGCAACATCCGAGGTACGGAGATCGTCCTGTCCCGCGCCCGGCGGGCCGGAGCGGATCCCATCGTGCACGTGTCGACCTTCGGCGCGCTGCTGCCCAGCCGGGACACGTCGATCACCCCACAGTCGCCGGTCGGGGCACCTCGGGAAACGTACCTGCGGACCAAAGCACGGGCCGACACGATCGCCCGGCAGCACCAGGCGGACGGCGCGCCGGTCGTCATCACCTATCCGATGGCCTCGCTCGGTCCACACGATCCGCACCTCGGCGACCAGGCCAGCAGGGTCCGCGACGTCCTCCGGGGTCTGCTGCCGATCTGGCCCGACGGCGGTTTCCCGGTCGGCGACGTACGCGACGTCGCCCGCCTGCACGCCGCGCTACTGCGCGCCGGCCAAGGACCTCGACGCTACTTCGCCCCCGGACGCTACGTCTCCACCAGGGAGTTCGTCGGCACCTTGCGGGAGGTCACCGGCCGGCGGCTACCGACCATCGTGCTGCCGTCGGCGGCGGTGCTGCCCGTCGGTCGGCTGGCCAGCGCCGCTCAGCGGCTGCTCCCCACCCCGTTGCCGGTGCAGTACGGTGCGGTCTACATCTGCCGGATCGGCCGCCCGGTGGACGGGTCGGCAACCGACGATCTGCTCGACCAGCCGGCGATTCCGCTACGCCAGTCGATGGCCGACACCGTCCGGTGGCTGCACGCCACCGGGGCGATATCCGATCGGCAGGCCGGCGACGCCAGAGTCGCCGACGCACTCGGCGATCCGCACTCCACTCCCGAACCGGACGTCAGCCCCCGGTAGGCATTGGTGCTGCCCGGGCGGTCGAGTCGCCCGGGCAGCACCATTACGAAGGGTCGACGCCAGCCAGAAAGGTCAGCCAGAAAGGTCAGCCAGAAAGGTCAGCCAGAAAGGTCAGCCAGAAAGGTCAGCCAGAAAGGTCAGCGCGGCAGTGGAGGCACCGAGCGGGACAACCAGCTGGCGATCCGGCGGGCCGCACGCCAGCTGACCCACCCGGCGACGCCGATCAACGCCTCGTCGCCGCCGGCCGACGATCGGGCCGGCTCGACCACGGTCTCATCCACCTGGTACGCGGCGAACGCGACCAGCTGGACGAACCGCCCGAGCGGCCGATGCTCCACTGGTAGCTCACGTACCGCCTGGTCGGCCCAGGCCCGGCTGAGTCCGAAGCTCTGGCCGTCCCATCCGGCCAACCCGGTCGTGACGTGGTCGCGGACCGGCGCCGGCACGCTCCGGACACCGGCCGCCTCGATCGCTGCAGCGGCCCGACCGAACGCGTCGGCGATCAGCGGCGCCGGCGCGGCCCAGCCCAGGTCCGCCGGCAACGGCGCCGGTGGCAACAGCGGCGACCGGGACGGATCGCCACCGCGTTCGGCGACCGCCCGCATCACCTGCCCGAGCAGGCGACGGATCGTGTGCTGGACCGGCGCCGGGGCCGCCGCCGGGATCGGCGACGACCCGAGGAACACGTTGACCATCCGGTTGAGCAGGTGAAACGTGACGGCCACACCGATCGCCTCGGCGTCGGCCGCTGACGAGCCGGTAGCCGGCAGAGCGGGCCCGCCGACGCTGCCACTGTGCCGGCCCCACTCGGCGAGCGCCCGTAGCCGCGCCGAGGGCACCGCGTCGAGCCGGCCGGCGGAGATGAGCTGCGCCGCCTCGCCGCCGCCGAACCCCGCCAACACCGTCGTGTGCACCTCGACGCAGTACGGACAGGAGTTGCCCAGCGATACGGCGGCGGCGATCGCTTCCTTCTCCGCCCGCTCCAGGTGACCGTCGGCGACCAGGGTCGCGCGCAGCATCGCCCAGCAGGCGGCCAACACCTGGGGATCCGGCGAATGCAGCGCCAGCGGCGGCGCCAGGATGCCGAACTCCCGCTCCACCTGCCGGTAGACATCGGCGACGAGCCCGACGGCCGCCCCCGGTGCCACCGGTGTCACGTACCGCACGTCGGTGAAGGACCGCTTGACTCCCGTACGGATCAACCAGCCGCGCATGCGCTCCTGCCTACCTGGACCACCGCCGCGACGGCCGTCCTGAGTGGTGGACTCGGCCCTGTTCAGTGGGCGGTCGAGGTGACCGCGTGCTGAAGCACACCGCGACGGCCGGCGGTCTCCCCGCTCGGTGCCGGCGCGCCGTAGGTCACCTGGACACCCCGTTGCCGGGCGGCCTCGACGATGCCGGGAACCGCCCGCTCTGCGAGGGCGCTGATCGTCATCGCCGGGTTGACGGTCAACGCGCCGGGCACCGCCGAACCGTCGGTGACGAAGATTCCCGGATGGCCCCGAAGCTCGTGCCGATCGTCCAAGGCCGACGTCGCCGGGTCGTCGCCGATGCGACATGACGCGAGCGGGTGCACCGTGTAGGCGCCCACCAGCTCGTTGGTCCACGGCAGCACCCGCGACAGGCCGTCGCGCTCCAGGATGTCGCGCACCTCGGCGTCGGACTTCTGCCAGCCGAGCAGCGTATTGGCGGTCGGCCGGTACCGCAGCGGCCCCCGGGACAGCATCTGCTGGGACAGCCGTACCGCGTTGCCCGACGGCGGCGGGGTGCCGAATTCGCCCTCGTTGTCGTCCTCGCTCATCGTGAACACCGTCAGCCACGACTGCCAGCGCCGCAGGATCTCCTTCTTTTCGGCACCGAACCAGGTCGGACCGGTCGCGTCCGGCACCTGGGCGAGGATCGTGCCGAAGCCGGGCGGAAAATAGAGCTGCTCCAGCGAGTAGCGGTGGTATTCGGGGAGCGATCCGTCCAACCGGTCCCAGTTGGCGACGGTGGGCCCCTTACCAATCTGGTACGCCTGGTAGGCGATCCCTTCGGCGCGGGAAAGGCCGAGCACGTCACGGATCCGGTCCTCGTTCATGATCGCGGTGTTGAGCCGTTCGCCGTTGCCGGAGAAGTAGCGGCCGACCGCTGCCGGCATGGTGCCCAGATGCGGTGCGGACCGCTGCAGGATCACCGGGGTCGCGGCGGCACCGGCGGCCACGATGACGATCTTGGCGTCGATCGCTCCACTGCCGACCTCGACCCGGTAGTCGACGTCGTCGATCACCGAGTAATGCACCCGGTAGCCGCCGTCGTCGTTGCGGGTCAGATGCTGTACCTCGTGCATGGGCCGGATCTGGGTACCGTGGCTGATCGCCGCCGGCAGATAGTTGAGCAGCAGCGACCGTTTCGCGTCGAAGCGACACCCGGACATCATCCAGTTGCAGTTGGTGCACTTGGCGTCGTCGATCGCCACCGGGACCGGGTTGGCCGTCCGGCCGGAGTGCCGGCAGGCGGCGGCGAACAGGCCACCGGCGTAGGGCACCTTGTCCCAGGTCGTCTGCGTGATCGGCAACGCCTCGGCAACCCGGTCGTACCATGGGTCGAGCGTGTCGCGGGAGATGGCCGCCGGCCACATCCGGCGCCCGATGCTGCCCTGGCGGTCGAAAGTGAACCGGGGGGCGCGCGGCATCGCCGCGAAGTACACCACGCTGCCGCCGCCGACGCAGTTGCCGCCGAGCACGCTCATGCCGTCACCGATGACGAAGTCGAACGCCCGGGTCGTCGACGAACCGAACTTGAAATCCTGGTCGAATTCCGGTCCGGTCAGCCACGGACCGCGTTCCAGCATGACGACGCGAGCGCCCCCGGCCGCCAGATGATATGCGGTGATCGCTCCGCCGAATCCACTTCCGATCACCAGGACGTCAGTTGATTCGATACTCGTCATGCCGGGCTCCCTGAGGGGGTGGTGTCGGGGTGCAGATCGGCCAAGGCCCGCCCGTACGAATAGGCAGGAAAACGCCAGAGGCCATCCTGGTCCGGCGGAAAGTAGCCGAGTGTCAACAGGCCTGGATGCCCCTGGGCGAACGCGTCGGTGGTGTGCATGTGCGAGGCCGCGTCAAAGGCGATGGTGTTGAACATCGCCAAACTGATCCACAGTTCGCGTTCCTCGAAGTCGACCGACGTGAGCTGCTGGATCAGCGCGACCCGGTCGGGATAGTCGAGGGCGACGAAGGGCGGGACGTCGTCGTCGAGAGTGCGGCCGTGGGTCTCGGCGTACTCGCCTGCGTGGTCGTTGAGGCCGACAGCCAGCTCCTCCAGCAGGGGCGCCATGCCGCCTTCCTCACCGCGCAACACCTCCAACGCACCGCAGACCACGGCCCCACCGCCGACGGAAACGCCCGCGATCGCCCGGTCGCCGGGCCACCGCTTCTCGCCCGGCAGGATGGTGTCGGCGTACGCCTCCAACGTCATGGTCGTCTCGTCGGCCGCCGGATCTGAATGCACGATGCGCCTCCCGTAATCTCTGGATACCTGGCGTTGTCTTCATTTCCGGCAGTCGTCTCCGGCGGTCGTCGAGCTCCACGCGGACACATTCCTCCACTCGTCCGCCATCCATCGTGCGGGCCGCCGACCGAGGCCGGCATCTCCGTGATTGCTTCGCTCCAGCCGTACTTAACAAGGAAGAGAACCGCAATATCGGCAACGACGGATCACCGTCGCATGTAGCGATCGATCGACCCAGGACCGGCATACGGCCCTTCGGGTCCGCACGCTGGGAGACGTACGTCTATCCGAGACTCGTTTACGCTCGATCCGCACGGTCGGCTCTGGAAAGCCCCGGTGCCGGCGTGGCACACATCCGGACTCGGCACCGGACACGTACGCCACGACCCGGGCCGGGTCGCTGGCCGTTGGCCGTTGGCCGTTGACCGCAACGTATCGGAAAACGCCGTGAATGCATCAGCCGGTGCGCCGGAGACCGCAATGAAGGGAAATGGCATGGCCCAGCAACCGGACGTGATCTCCGCGCTCTCCGCCGAGGGCGCGGTCGTCGACCGACTCGTCAGTGGCTTGACCGACGAACAGTGGCGGATGGCGACCCCCGCTCCGGGGTGGACGATCGCCCACCAGATCGCCCACCTCGCCGCAACCTTCCGCCTGGCCGGGATGGCCGCCGCCGACCCGGACGGCTTCACCGCGCTCACCGCCCGACTCGGCCCCGACTTCAACGCCAACGTGGAACGGGCCCTGACCGAATATCTGGTGGAGACGCCGTCGGGGCTGCTCGCCCGGTGGCGGAGCGAACGGGAAGCCGCGGAGAAGGCGCTGGCCGCCGTACCTGCCGACCAGGTCGTGCCGTGGCTGGTCCGCCCGCTGCCGCCGGGAGTGCTGGCAATGGCGGGCATGATGGAGCTGTTCGGCCACGGTCAGGACATCGCCGACGCGCTCAAGGTTCGGATCGAACGCACCGAACGGGTCGGCTTCCTGGTCGGCTTCGCGGTCCGGACCTGGGACTTCGGCTACCTGGCGCGGGGTCTGGAGGTGCCGGACGTGCAGTTGCGCTTCGAGTTGACCGGCCCGTCGGGGCGGCTGTGGGAACACGGTCCGGCCGACTCCACCCAGCGGATCACCGGGCCGGCCGTGGACCTCTGTCTGCTGGTCACCCGTCGCCGGCACCGGGCCGACCTGGCGCTGACCGCCGAGGGCGCGCAGGCCGACCAGTGGCTGGACATCGCCCAGGCCTACCGTGGTCCGGCTGGTCCCGGTCGCAAGCCCGGCCAGTTCGCCGACCTGGGCTGAGCCCGCCCGCACCAGAGCCATCAGGCCGTACGGGCCCGTGGTTCCCGAGATCCATCGGGGACCACGGGCCCGTACGGCTGTCGCCGTCTGGGCGGTAGGTGGCGCGGTCCGGACCGCTGCAAAATTCCTGCACATCGATCCCCTTGACGCAAGGAAAGCCCTTTCCCTACGTTGAGAACAGTCGGTTACGTCGCTGTTACAACCGCTTATCCCACCCCCACCACCAACCCCTGCACCGTTCGGGACACGCACCCTCCCGGACACCGACAGGGGTGCTCGGCGTACCCGCGAACCGGTCGGCCGGCGGCCCGGCACCCACGCCACCGGCCCCACCCCCACCCCGCCGCGCAGCCGGTGGGCAGCGGAAAGGGCGACATCCATGCCTTTGCCCAGACGATCGAGGTTCTCCCGCCGTCGGCCGATCACAGCCGCCGGACTCGACACGGCCCGCACCGGCGGCGCGATCGCCGCGGTGATCGCCGTCGCCGTGATCGCCGTCGCCGTGATCGCCGTCAGCGCGAGCACCGCGCACGCGGCCACCCTCTACTCCGAAGACTTCGACGACGGCACCAGCAACTCGTGGACCAGATCCGGTGGCAGCTGGTCGGTGATCAGCGACGGCTCCGGGGTCTACCACCAGTCCAGCACCGGCAGCGACGCCAAAGCGCAGAGCGGATCGAGCGCCTGGACGAACTACAGCGTGCGGGCCAGAGTCAGACCGGCCGCGTTCAACGGCACCGACCGCAGCGTCGGAGTGCTGGCCAGAGCCCAGAGCATGACCAGCTACTACCAGCTCGGCCTGACGAACACCGGTCGGATCCAGCTCAGCAAACGCACCGGCGGCAGTCCACAGGTGATCGCGTCGAGCGCCGCCACCGTCACCCCCGGCACCTGGTACACGCTGCGGCTGGAAGCGTTCGGCACCAGTCTGCGCGGCTTCCTCGACGGCACCGAGGTGATCGACGCCACCGATGCCAGCCTGGCCAACGGCCGGGTCGGGCTCTACACCCGCTACGCCAGCGCCTCCTTCGACGACCTTTTGGTCACCGACGACGCCGCACCCGGCGGACCCGGAACGCCGACACCGAGCCCGTCCGTCACCCCGACCCCGTCTCCGTCTCCGTCACCGTCGGTCTCCCCGACCGTGTCTCCGCCGCCGTCGGGAACCTGCGACACCTCGGGCCGGCCGACCGGATTCGCCTCGGTCGACGCCTGGGGGCAGGACGGCACGACCGGCGGGGCCGGCGGACCAACCGTCGAGGTCGACACCGCCGCCGAGTTCATCGCCGCGATCGGCCAGGCCGGACCGCTCAACATCTGCGTACGGGGCATGATCCAACTGCCGTCGACCCCGCAGATGCACGACGTCACCTCGGACAAGACGATCGTCGGCATCGGCGCGAACTCCGGCATCACCGGGGGTGGCCTCAACATCGGCCTGCCGATCGACAACAGCATGACCAGCCCACCGGCTGACGCCGTCCACAACGTGATCATCCGGAACATGATCTTCCGGGGCGCGACCGACGACTCGATCAACATCCAGATGTTCTCGCATCACGTGTGGATCGACCACAACGACCTGGCCCACGGCTACGACGGTCTACTCGACGTCAAACGCGGCTCGTCGTACGTCACGATCTCGTGGAACCACTTCCACCACCACACCAAGAACATGCTGCTCGGCCACGACGACGACAACGGCGCCCAGGACATCGGCCGGCTCAAGGTCACCTACCACCACAACTGGCTGGACGACGCCCCGCAGCGCAACCCCCGGGTCCGTTTCGGCGAGCCGGTGCACATCTACAACAACTACTTCTACCGCAACACCGACACCGGAGTCGCCTGTCAGGCCAATGCCGGCTGCATGGTCGAGGGCAACTACTTCGACAGCGTCGAAGAACCGATCACCAACCGGTACGCCGGGCCGTCCGGCCGCTGCGTGGCCCGCGACAACGTGTACGCCGGCAACGAACCGGGCCAACCGGTGTGCAGCGGCACCGTGCAGGAACCCCGCGACTACTACAGCTACCAGATGGACGATCCGGCAGACGTGCGGACGATCGTCATCGCCGGTGCCGGCGTGGGCAGGATCTGATGACCGGGCGGAACACGACGTCCACCCGGACGGACATCCGGCCGCGCGCCGGCCGTACCGGATCGCGGGTCACCGCCGGGCACGGTGCCACCACACCGGCCACGGCTGTGGCCACCGCGCTGGCCGCAGCCCTCGCCGTTTCGCTCGCCATCGTCCTCGCCGTTTCGCTGGCGAGCGTGGCACACGCGGCGACGCTGTTCAGTGACGACTTCGACACCGGCTCGGCCGCCGGCTGGACCCGTTCCGGCGGCAGCTGGTCGGTGGTCACCGACGGATCCGGCGTCTACCGGCAGTCCGGCACCGGCTCGGACGCCAAGGCCCAGGCCGGCGCGACCTGGACCGACCAGGCCGTACAGGCCAGGGTCAACCCACTGGCCTTCGGCGGAAGCGACCGATTCGTCGGCGTCGCCGCCCGGGCCCGGAACATGACCACCTACTACTACCTGGCGCTGCGCGCCGACGGGCAGGTCGTGCTCGGCCGCCGGGGCTCGGGTGGTTACACGACACTGGCCAGCGCGCCGACCACCGTGACGCCCGGGAGCTGGCACACCGTACGGCTGGAGGCGTTCGGCACCGATCTGCGCGGCTACGTCGACGGCCGGGCCCTGCTCAGCACGGTCGACAGCACCCTCGGATCAGGGCGGGTCGGGCTGGTGACCTACTACGCCAGCGCGTCCTTCGACGACGTCACGGTCACCGACAGCGCCGGACCGGGTCCGTCGCCGAGCGCGACGCCCGAGCCGAGCGGCACGCCGTCGCCGACCCCCGCACCGACGATCTCACCGACTCCCACCGGACCGCCAACCCCGACTCCGACTCCGACCGGATCGCCGACACCGACCAGCCCGCCGCCGGTGCCGCGACCCGGCCAGCCCGACGGGTACGCGGCCGTACCGGCGATGGGTCTTCCCGGCACCACCGGCGGGGTCGGCGGCCCGACCGTCACCGTCACCACCGCGGTTGAACTCGCCCAGTACGCCGGGGCCAACACCCCGTACGTGATCGAGGTGTCCGGACGGATCCAGGTCTCCGGGATGGTGACCGTGGTGGCCGACAAGACGATCGTCGGGCTGGGCGACACCGCCGAGATCGTCGGCGGTGGGCTGCAGCTGGGCACCACCACCCGGCCCGGCAACAACGTGATCGTCCGCAACATCACCTTCCGCGACGCCGACGACGACTCGATCAGCGTCCACAACGGATCCCATCACGTCTGGATCGACCACAACGAGTTCTACCCGGGCTACGACGGGTCGGTCGACGTCAAACGACGATCAAGCTACGTCACGGTCTCCTGGAACCGGTTCCACGGCACCGACAAGAGCATGCTGCTCGGCCACTCCGACTCGTTCACCGACGACATCGGATACCTGAAGGTCACCTACCACCACAACTACTTCGACGGGTCCCACCAGCGGCACCCACGGGTGCGGTTCGGCGAGCCTGTGCACGTCTACAACAACTACTACCGGGGCATCGGACTCTACGGCGTGGTCTCCACCGAGAACGCCGGCGTGCTCGTCGAAGGCAACTACTTCGCCGACGTCGCCTACCCGTGTCACTCGGCCAGCGGGTACGCCGACTCCGGTCCCGGCCGGCTGGTGCAACGGCACAACGTCTTCGTCCGGTCCGGGGTCTGCGAGACCAACGGAACCGTCGCCGAACCCGGCAGCTACTACTCGTACACCCTGGACGACGCCGCCCAGGTGCCGCAGATCGTGTCGGCGGGTGCCGGCGTGGGAAGGATCAACTGATGCGAATCGGACACTGGCGTCCGCTGACCGCCGCCGGCCTGGCCGGCCTGCTCACCACCGCGTTCCTCACCGCGACGGTCCTGACCGGCACCACGCCGGCCCAGGCGGCGACCCTGTTCGCCGACGACTTCACCGACGGCAACCACAACGGCTGGAGTTCCTCCGGCGGGTCCTGGCGGGTCGAGCCGATCGACGGCGACCCGGCGCTCGCGCAGCGCGGCACCAGCGCCGACGCCCGGATGCGCGACGGGCAGGCGACCTGGACCGACTACACCGTGTCCGCCCGGGTGCGGCCGACCGACCACGGAAGCACCGGTGGCTTCGCCGGGCTGGCCGCCCGAGCCCAGGGCAGCACCAGCTACTACTACCTGGCGCTGGGCGGCGACGACACACTGACCTTGGGCCGACGGGCCGGTGGCACGCTGATCCCACTGGCCAGCGCCACGCTGCCGGTGGAGACCGACACCTGGTACACGCTCCGGCTGACCGTGTCGGGCAGCGGCCTGACCGGCGCGGTCGACGGCGGGCCGTCCGTGGCCGCCGCCGACGACAGCTACGGCACCGGCCAGATCGCGCTGCTGTCCCGCTACACGGCCGCCGCCTTCGACGACGTCACCGTCGTCAGCGCACCACCCGGGCCCAGCCCGACAGCCAGTCCCGGCCCGACTCCGAGCGCGACTCCGAGCGCGACTCCCTCGCCCTCGACGTCACCGACGGCCACGCCGACCGTCACGCCACCCCCGACCGTCACGCCACCGCCGGCCGGGCAACCGGACGGCTGGGCCAGCGTCGCGGGCCTCGGCACCGCCGGCACCACCGGAGGTGCCGGCGGGCCGGTGGTCACCGTCCGCGACACCGCCGGCTTCCTCGATCACATCGCCCGCCCCGGGCCGTACGTCATCCAGGTCGCCGGCACCATCACGCTGCCTACCGGCACCAGCGACGGGATGTACGACGTGGCATCGGACAAGACGATCGTCGGCCTCGGCGACGACGCCACGCTCTCCGGCGGCGGGCTGAACATCGGCCTGCCGATCGACGACGATGTCACCGCACCCCCGGCGAACGCGGTGCACAATGTGATCATCCGTAACCTGCACCTCACCGGCGCGACCGACGACCTGATCAACGTGCAGATGTTCAGCCATCACATCTGGATCGACCACAACTCGTTCTCCAACGGCGACGACGGCGCGGTCGACATCAAGCGGGGATCCGACTACGTGACGGTCTCCTGGAACCACTTCTTCGACCATGCCAAGACGCTGCTGCTCGGCCACGACGAGGACGCCGGCCCGCAGGACATCGGCCGGCTACGGGTCACCTACCACCACAACTTCTTCGACCGGTCCGACCAGCGGAATCCACGGGTGCGCTTCTCCGCCTCCACCCACGTCTACAACAACTACTACTTCGACAACAGCTACGGCGTCGCCTCCACCTACGACGCGGCCGTGCTGATCGAGAACAACTACTTCTACAGCGTCAACAACCCCGGCCGGGTGATCTTCAGCGGCGACCAGGGCCGCATCGTCGAACGCGGCAACATCCTGGTCGACTGCAACCACCCGATCGAGACCCGGGGCACCGTCCCCGAGCCCAGTCAGTACTACGGCTACCGACTCGACGACGCGGCCGACGTACCGACCATCGTCCCGGCCGGCGCCGGTGCCGGAAAGCTGGGCTGACCGATGAGCCCACGCACCGCGACCCGCACCCTGCTCGCCGGCGGACTGGCCGCGCTGGTCGCCGCAGCCACGCTCACCATCGCCGGCAGCGCGCAGGCGGCGACCCTGCTCGCCGACGACTTCACCGACGACGCCGGACCGGTGCTGCGCCAGGGCGGCACCAGCGCCAACGCCCGAGCGGTGGCCGGCGACCCCGGCTGGACCGACTACACAGTGGCCGTACGGGTCAAGCCGACCGCCTTCAACGGCAGTGACCGGTTCGTGGCCGTCCTCGCCCGAGTCGCCTCCACCACCAGCTACTACTACCTGGCGCTGCGCAGCAGTGACCGGGTCGAGCTGAAACGCCTGGTCGGCGGGTCCAGCACCACGCTGGCCAGCGCCAGCCTGCCCGTCGACACCGGCACCTGGTACACGCTGCGGCTCACCGTCGCCGGCACCACCCTGACCGGACAGGTCGACGGCGGTCCGACGCTGACCGCGACCGACACCCGGTACGTCAGCGGCGGTGTCGGGGTGGCAACCTTCAACGCCAGCGCCAACGTCGACGACGTCGTGGTGAGCACGATCGACCCGGTGCCGACCCCGACCGGGCCACCGACAACCGGGCCACCGACCAGCCCGCCGCCGGTCGCCGGTGACCGACCGAACGGGTTCGCCAGCGTCGACGCCCTCGGTCAGGCCGGCACCACCGGCGGCACCGGCGGACCGGTGGTGACCGCCACCAACACCACGGACTTCCTGTCCTACATCGACACCATCGGCCCGCTGGTCATCCAGGTGCGGGGCACCATCCAGATCAGCAGCAAGAAAGGCGTACGGCCGAACAAGACCATCGTCGGGCTCGGCGACGACGCCGAGATCACCGGCGGCGGGCTGGACTTCTACCGCTCGTACAACGTGATCGTGCGCAACATCCACTTCACCGACGCCGAGGACGACGCGATCAACGTCGGCCAGGAGTCACACCACATCTGGATCGACCACAACACCTTCTCCGGCGCGGTGGACGGTTCGATCGACGTCGTACGCGGCGCGGACTACGTGACCATCTCCTGGAACCACTTCGACCACGCCGACAAGAGCATGCTGATCAGCCACTCCGACGGCGCCGGGTCGACCGACACCGGCAAACTCAAGGTCAGCATCCACCACAACTTCTTCGACCACAGCCGGCAACGCCACCCTCGGGTGCGCTTCGCCGAACCGGTGCACGTCTACAACAACTACTTCCTCGACAACGAGCTGTACGGTGTCGCGTCGACCGAGAACGCCGGCGTGCTCGTCGAGGGCAACTACTTCGAGAACGTGCCGTTCCCGATCTTCTCCGCCAGCGGCTACGCCGACAGCGGACCGGGCCGGGCGGTGCAACGCGCCAACATCTTCGTCGACTCGGGCGTGCCGGAGACCACCGGTTCGGTGGTCGAACCGCGCACCTACTACCCGTACCAGCTGGATCCGGCGGCAGACGTGCCAGCCCTGGTACGCGCGGGAGCCGGCGCCGGCATGCTCGGCTGATCCGGCCCCGCCCCGGCCGGGAGGTGTCGCCACGGCACCTCCCGGCCGCCCGCGCGGTCGGGCCCGCATGATCGGCCGGCGAACGGGTAGAGCCTCGACTGGCTGAGGAGCGACGTACCCGGGGGGTCACATGACTGACGACGACGGAGCGGGCGACGCCGCGCTCGCGCAGGCGGTACGGGCGGCGCGGGCCCACGCCGACGCAGCCACCCAGATCGCGCGTTTCCTCGACCGGATGGGCACGGTACCGGACCCGGCCGGCGTCGCCGAGTACGCCAGCCTGCTCGCCCGCGAGGAGTTGACCCGCGACGACCGGACGTCGGCGCTGCGTGCCGCCGGGCTGGACGTACCGAGTCTGGACCCGGAAGCGGCGTGACCGACACCGGCGTGCCACAGCGGCCGCCGACCCGGCAGGCCGCCGACCCGATCGAGGGCGACGAGCAGTCCCAGCATGCCGGCGAAGGCCACGACCGGCCCGGTCCCGAAGACGGCCAGCAGCAGGGCAACGACGTAGTCGACCAGCCGACCGGGTACGGCGAGCCGGAGGCGGTTGACCAGACGAAGGCCGGGCGGCCGATCACGAACCGGTTGGTCGCGGACCAGCCGGCAGCGCAGGTGTCGCCCGTACCCCGGCAAATCGGTGGCGGCACCGGTCTCCGGTTGCGATGCTCACCACCGTGCCCGACCTCTCGACGTTTTCCGCCGCGCTCGGCGAACGTGCCGCGCGCGACGAGTTCACCGGCTCGGTCCTGGTCACCTTGGGAGACCAACGGCTGCTCGCCGGCGCGTACGGGTACGCCAACCGGGCCTGCCGCACAGCGTGCACCCTGGACACCCGGTTCGACACCGCGTCGGTCACGAAGCTGTTCACCGCCGTCGCCGTACTGCAACAGATCGAGCGCGGCGCGTTCGCGCTGGAGACCTCGGCGGTCGAGTACCTCGGGCTTACCGGCACCACGATCTCGCCGGACGTCACCCCGTACCACCTGCTCACCCACACCTCCGGGATCGCCGACGACGCCGACGAGTCGGACGGCGAGCGGTACGAGGACCTGTTCGTCGACGAGCCGACGTACGCGTTCACCGAGACCGCGCACCACCTGCCGCACTTCGTCACCAAACCGCCCAGGTTCGCGCCGGGCGAGGCCTGCCGGTACTGCAACGTCGGCTACCTCCTGCTCGGCCTCATGGTCGAGCGCGCCACCGGCGGCTCCTACCGCGAGTACGTGCACGCCAACGTCTTCGAGCCCGCCGGCATGAGCCGGTCGGCGTTTCTGCGCATGGATGTCGTCGCTTCGGACGTCGCCGAAGGTGTGGAGGCGATCCGGGACGCCGACGGCGAGATCACCGGCTGGCGGCGCAACATCTTCTCGTACCCGCCGGTCGGCGACCCGGCCGGCGGCGCGTACACGACCGTCGGTGACCTCACCGCGTTCCACCGGGCGCTCGCCGAGGGCCGGCTGCTGGGACCGGAGTCGACCGCCGCGATGTTCATCCCGTACGCGCAGGCAGAGGGCTACCTGGCGACCGGGTACGGGCTGGAGTTCAGGACCGACGCCGAGGGCCGGGTCCGCTACTACGAGAAGGAGGGCGTGAACGTCGGCGTCAGTGCGCTACTGCGGCACTACCCTGGCCACGGCACGGGCGACGGCGTCACGCTGGCCATGCTCGGCGTCGGCGAGGACACCATCTGGCCGCTGGTCCGGCTGTTCGACGAATCGATGCCGCACACCTGAGACCTCAGGTACGCGACCGTAGCCGTTCAGCGATGGACGCTCGGTCACTGCCCGCTTCGAGCCGGGCAGCGTCGATGGCAGCCAAGATCAAGGACTTGTCAGACGCGCTCAATCGGCGCCACTCCGCTTCGGCGAGCAGCAGGCCCTGATACTGCTCGTTGCGCGACCGGGACTCGGTGACAGCCGCGCGAATGGTGTTCACATCAGTCAACGACGAGTCGCCTCTCATCAACCCGAGCACGAGAACCCGGACGACCGGAGCCCCTTCCGCGAACAGCCGCCTGACCTCAAGCGGGTCGAACTTCCGGCGCAATGCCAGAGACGCCGCGCGCTTCACGAGCAGACCCTGCAACGCGACCCTGGCCGCATAGTGCTCCGCGCCACGCAGCTCCTCGTGCACGAGCGCGTAGGACTCCGCGAGACCGATCAGCTCGGTCTGTCGCATGATTTCTGCCGATTGGGGCGCAACGTTCTCGATGTCCGAGACGAGGCCGACGCTCACTCCGTCCGGTCCGATCGCCAACACGGTCAACCGCTCGACCACGAGCGGGCTGACGGCCAACAACCCGCCCGCCGCGATGACGGCGATGACACCACCGCCGCTGTCCGGGACCCGCACGGTCTGCCACACCCCCGCAACGAGCAGGACCAGTCCCACGAAGCCGACGATCCAACGCCAGATCCCACCCATGGTCCGGCATCTAACCACGGATCCAAAGCAGACGTCATCGAGCGCGGCCGTGCGTGCATGCAGGCCGTAAAGTTCTTGGCTTCAAGTTCACGCCAGGGCTGTCCTCGCGCCACTTAGCAGTGAGCACAGCAGACAGGCGAAAGGCTATGGCTGCACTCCCGACTGCGCCAGGAGCGGGAGCTGCGCGACTACCTGCAGACGGCTACCGCGCTAACCCGAAACGAGTGCTGATGAATCACGTGCTGGAACCTCCCGACGAACCGGGACGTACGTTGCCCACGACCGCGACCGGCGTGCCGGGTCACCACGACCCGGACCCACCCCGGGTCGATGTCGCCGCCTACAGCGCCTTTACCGGGCAGAGGTCAAAGCCCTGGTCAACTTCCTGCTCTGGATGGGTGCCGGACTTGCCGACCCCACCGACATCGCCCAAGAGACGATGATCGAGGCGTACCAGAGCTGGCCGTCGATCCGGCATCCGCGCGCGTGGCCCGGCGGGTCGCGTCCCGCCGGTACGGCCGTCGACAATTCGGCCAGGAGGTGGCTACCGAGCCGGAGCTGTTCAGCCCGTTGCTTTCGGCCTCCGCCGACATCTCCGCCTGGGAGCAGCGACATGACGTCCTACGGCTGCCGGCCACACTTCCCTGGCGACAACGGCAGGTCATGGCGTGGACGTTCGACGGCTACCAGCCGCAGGAGATCGCCGTCGAACGTCACACCCGAGGCGGTACGGGCCAGCTTGAAGCTCGTCCGCCGCGCGCTCGCCGAACACCTCCGCCGAGCGGGGGGTGCCACATGAACCACGACGATCTGTTCACCGGCCGTAGATCCCGAACAGCCCGGCGCGACTCCCGACCGGTCAGATTTTTCAGGGTGCGGTCGCCGCTCGACTGATGTCGTTGGACATCGCCAGCCGCCTAGCTCTCCGCAACCACCCGGCCATTGTCGCCCTCGTTCTCATCCTGGCGATCACCAATGCAGCGGCAACCAACCGAGCCATCGACCGCAATCTCATCACCCTCGACCTCACCCGTGCCGTCGGCCTCACCCGCTCCCTCAACCTCGACCGCGTCCCCACCAGCGACCGCACCCTCACTCGCAACCTCAGCCGCGCCCTCGACCACGTCCGGAGCGACTTCACGGATGCCAATCTCAGCGATGTGGATCTGGGTGGGGTGTCTCTCGCTGGTGTCCGATGGTCGATGGCCACCACATGGCCGTCGGACGAGTGGCGGGCACAGGCTCTGCTGAACTCGCGTGACCTGGGCGGCGACGGAACGTATGAGATTCAGGGCGGCAACACTAAGGTTCCCGCCCACAGCACCTGAGCGCCCGTACGGACCTGTAGTGCGTTCGTGGTTGATCCCGTAGGGGGATCATGATCCCCCTACGGGATCAACCACGAACGACAATATGGTTCCCGGCGAGCTTCCATCGCAGGTCCACGAGCGACGCAGCGAAGAGACCCCGGCCACCTCGTACGAGGGTGACCGGGGTTCCGGGGAGCATTGCGGGAAGCGGGTCAGGCGGTGGCGGTGGTGCTCGTGTCCTTGGTCGACTCGACGAACGACGACCAGGCGGCCGGGCCGAAGGTCAACGTACCGCCGGCACGGTCCTTGGTGTCCCGGACCAGGACCCGACCGGGAAGGTTGTCGGCCACCTCAACACAGCTGTTACCGCCGTTGGCCGATCGGCTGGACTTCCGCCAGCGCGGTTCACTTGCGCTCATCGATCATCCTCAGCATCAGATCCCGGGACTGCACCACCGGCAGCGCGAGTCCGTCCACGGATTCCCAGGCTAGTTCCAGCTCGGTCACTTCGCCATGGCTGGACACCACGGTGCCCTTCAACTGGTTGTCCAGATAGCCACAGCGCCGACCGTCCGGCAGGCTGGCGATCACGAACGCGCCGCCGAGGCCAAGGTGCAGTCCGGCCTCATCCGGCAGTACCCGGACCTTGACCGACGGCCGGTGGCCGAGGTCGACCAGGTGGCCCAGCTGGTCCTTCATCACCTCGCGGGGGCTACGGCTGAGCGCGAATTCCCCGATGATGGCCGAGATCACCACCGGGTTGTCCCGGCCCAATGTCGCGGCTTGGCGCTCCAGCCGGGTGCGCACCAGGTCGTCGATCCGCCCGTCGTTCATCGTGGAGGTCGCCAACACCGCCCGCATGTAGCCCTCGGTCTGCAGCAGTCCGGGGATGAGCAGCGGCTCGTACGTGCGTAACAGCAGCGCGCGGCGCTCGTGCTCGACCCACGGACGCATCCACGGGTATCGGTCTTCCCGTGCCTCCAACGACAACTTGGCGAACTTGTCATCGGTGCCGAAGAGCTGGTCCAGGTTGGTCGCGGTGTCCGCCTGCGGGATGTGCCGCCCCGTCTCGAATCCCGCGATGAGCGACTTGGACACGCGCAGCGCGGCGCCAAGCTGAGTCTGATTCATTCCACCGGCGAGACGAAGTCGCCGGATCTCGACGCTGAGTTCACTCACGTTCGATCATCCCTGAGGTGTCTTGGTGTGGTGGTTGCAGGCGGTAGTCATCCTCCGCCGATCGAGGCGAACAGTCCAGGGCGGAAGGACAACTCGTTCGAACGATTGCTCCAAGGGGGACCCAGTGAGGAACGACGATGGAATTGGCAACGACACGGGATCAAGGATCGCCCGTAACCTCCGGGCTGCTCGGACACCCAGTCCGGCGACGACCGACGCGAAAAACGACCCCCGGGAGTGATTCCCGAGGGTCGTTCACGTTTTGCGTACGGCGACGGTCAGAAACGACCCCAGTCGTCGGCGGCCGGCCGCCACACGTCGATGTTGCGCGGGTCGACGGCCATCCGGCGGGCCCGGTGCGTCGCGTGCTCCTCCGGCGTGAACACCCGGTGCCGGTCACACAGCTCGTAGCGCGGCCCGTGCCTAGGATCGTGCATGTAGAACGCGATCGACGTCGACGCCGAATGGTTGACCAGGTCGGAGGCAATCGGCACCTTCTTGTACTGCGCCCGCGCCCGACCCCGCATCACGTGATCGAAGCTCTTCATCTTGAAACACAGATGCGCGACGTAGAACTCCTTGTTGCGCTGCAACGCCAGGCTGTGGTGGTAGCGGTCCTCGCAGCGCAGGAACACGGTCACGTCACCGACGTAGTCACTCGGTAGGAAACCGAGGACGTTGGTGTAGAAGTCGAGCGACTCTTCATATTTGTCGGTGGCGAGGAACGGGTGCACCAGATCCTCAGGGCGCAGCTCGATCAGCGGCGGTTCGGCGTACTCGACGAACTCGGTGAACAGTTCCACGATCAGCCCGTTGGGATCCCGTACGGCGAACCCGCGCTGGCACAGGCCCTTCATCCGCTCGTGCAGTTCGAGCACCTCGTGGCCGGCGGCGACCACCCGCTCCCGCAGGTCGTCCAGGACCTCGTCGGATTCGACGCTGAACCCGATCGCGGTGGTCCACGACTCGGTGCGCTGCGGTGCGGCGATCAGCTCGATGCTGTGATGCTCGATGTCGGCGCGGAGGTACGCGTACTCGTCGTCGTGCTGCTCCAACTGCAGCCCGACGTGGTACTGCAGGAACTCGATGGAGGCGGCCAGATCCGGCACCTCGATCCGGGCGTACTCCATGCCGTAGGGCCCGCGACGGCGGGTGGTGGCCTCGGTGGACATCTGCGACCCCTTCATGATGGTTACGCGTCCCCGGCGGTGGGGAGGCTGACGATGACCTGGCGTTGCACGACCGGACGCCAGCGTTCCCGGACGAACCGCTCGTGCGACTCGCTGTGCAGGTAGTCGAGCAGGTCCTGCTCGGTGGCGAACTCCACGACGAAGCCGTGCGTCATCGTGGTGTCGCGGGTGCTGACGTTGACCCCGCTGCGCCAGTTGCGCATCGCCGGATACTTCTGCGGGAAGGTGTCCAGCTCGGCCAGGACCGACTCGGCGACGCCGGGCTCCAGGTCGTCGCGGAACGCGAACGCGAGGATGTGGGTGATCACGACGGCGGCCCCGGCTAGAGGATGAAGCTGAGTCGGGCACCGGGGTCCATCGACTCCATCACCGGGATGGAGCGGCGGACCCGGAACCGCAACCCGCCGTCGTCGTCGACCTTGAGCACGTGCTCGTAGCGGCCCACGTAGGTGTAGGCGCCGTTGTCGCGGTAGCGGTGGATGAGGAAGTTGGCGCTGATCCACACGGTCTCCGCGCCGGCCTCCAGCAGGATCACGTTGGAAACCATCCGGTGGGTACGCGAGTGCGGGTTCTCGGCGTGCGCCTTGCGGCTCTTGAGCCGCTTGACCCGGGCCCGGATCAGGTCGTAGTCGTCGCAGACGAAGAACCCGGCGGTGGTGGCGTCCCAGCCGGCCCAGTCGGTGGTCGGCACCTCCATCCGGCCGTCTTCCTCGAACATGGTGAACCACTCGTCGAGTCGCCACTCGTCGAGCAGCTGCGCCTCCCGGTAGAGGAAGTCCTCCACCTGCGCCCGGGTCACCTCGCGGGGGCCGACGCTGACCACTGCTCCGCTGGTCGTCGAGGACATCGGGTCACTCCTTCCCGCTGGTGGCGGCGGATTCGCCAGCCGGCGCGGATCCGGTGGCGAAGACGGTGGACGGGCCGGGGGCCCCGGGGTCGGCCGGTGGGTCACCGGCGACGGCGGTCGCCACGCCGAGGCGGTCGGCCCAGTGCCGCCAGAAGCTGCGCATCGCGCCTTCGTCGATCGAACGGCCCTGGTTGCCCTGCTTCTCGTTGGCCATGCCACGGGACATGTCGGACCAGTCGTGGGCCGGGTCGGCCGAGTCGGCGGTGGCGACGATGCCGCGCTGCACCGCCTCGTACGCCTCGATGTCGTCGGGGGTGGCCAGGCCGCCCGGTCCGACGAAGCTGACCATGGTCTTGATCCGCAGCGCGCGCACCGACTCCGGCTCGCCGGTCTCGACGAACTGCCAGGCCCGCACGTCGGTGCGGTCCGGGGCGACCGGTTCGAGCTGGCGGATGGTCAGCGCTTCCAGGTCGAACAGCAGCAGGTTGGGGAAGACGAAGAGGATCCGGCTGGCGTCGGAGATCTCGGCGGCGAGGTCCGGTCCGAGGCGGGCGATCATCTCGTTGCGCTTGGCGACCGTACGGGCCTTTTCCTCGTCGCCGAAGCGCGGCTCCCAAACCATGCCGATCCGGCCGTTGTGTCCGGTGAGCACGAGCAGCCCGTGGCCGCCACCGAGGTCGTAGGCGTACTGGTCGTCGTCGGTGACGGCGAAGCCGGTCTCCCGCAGGTAGCCGACGAAGGTGTTGTGGGTGGGTGCGAAGTGGTAGCCGTCCATGGCGTTCTCGACGGCGAGCTTCCAGTTTCCCTTGACGCTGTAGAGCTGCACGCCGGGCAGGGTCTGCATGCCATGCGGGCCGATCTTGGCGGTGAGCGACATGTAGTGGGCGGCCGGGCCGAGGTGGGTGAGCAGATCCGGCACGTCGGGGTCGAAGGCGATGAAGACGAAGCCCTCGTGGATCTGCAGCCGGGGCACCTCACGCAGCCGCATCGACTCACGGAAGCCGGGGTCGTCGGGGTAGCTCTCGTCGCCGGGCAGCGCGGCCAGGTCACCGGAGTTGCTGAACGCCCAGGCGTGGTAGAAGCACTGGAAGAACTTGGTGTTGCCCTCGTTGTGCCGGCACAGGATGGTGCCGCGGTGGGTGCAGGCGTTGAGGAACACCTTGACCTCGCCGGCGGAGTCGCGGCAGAAGATCAACGGCCGACCACCGAGGGTACGGGTCTTGAAGTCGCCGGCCGTGGGGATCTCGGTCTCGTGGCCGAGGTAGAGCCAGGTGTGTCCCCAGATGCGGGCGATCTCGTCGCGGAAGACGACCGGATCGCGGTACGCCGAGCGGTGCACCCGGAAGCGCATCGCCTCCCAGTCCTCGTCGATCAGCGCGCCACCGTCGGCTCCGCCGAGCGGTCGCACCGGCGTCTGCTGCGTCATCACCCCACCGCCCTCTTCTCGTCTGTCCGCCGAGCTCGGCGGTTCCGCCCGTTTCAGTGGTTCTGCCCGCTTCGGCCGATCCACGTCATGCGAGACAGCATCTCGTCCTACGATGCTGCTACCAGGCAGCGCACCTGTCAAGACCAGGGAATACACCACAGGCGGGTTACCGACTGTTAACAGGACAGCAATATTCAGCGGCGGTTTCACCGGCAACGCTTCCGAACGTCCGACCCGGCCGCGCGCCACCGAACGTCCGGTCGCGTACCCCTCCCGGAGGAAGCCATGCTCCAGCCGCACCAGGGCCCGATCGCCGGTGCCCACTACCTGCCGACCACGCCCGACACCTGCCTGTGGGGTCGGCTACCCAACCGCACCCACGCCCCCGTGCTGCGGGTGCGATCCGGCGAGACCGTGACCATCGACACCCTCAGCCACGAAGGAATCCTCGAAGACCAGGGCCGCGACCCGGTCGGCTACCTCAAGCAGTACGACGTACCGGCCGATCAGGTCCTCACCGACGCCCGTGACCTGGCCGCCTCCGACGTCGCGCACGACTACGACGACGACGGCCCGCACGTGGTCACCGGCCCGATCAGCGTCGACGGTGCCGAGCCCGGCGATCTGCTCCGCGTCGACGTGCTCGACCTGACGATCCGCGCTCCGTACGGCTTCGTCAGCAGCCGGCACGGCTACGGCGCGCTGCCCGGCGAGTTCCCGCTCACCCCGATCGACACCGGGGCGGACAGCGACCCCCGCGAGTACGGCAGCGTCTGCCACTTCACCGAGGTCGTCTCCAGCGGCGGCCGGCTGTACGGCGTCCTGCCGTTCGGCGAGGGCCGGGCCGCCCGGTTCCCGCTCGCGCCGTTCCTCGGCCTGATGGGCGTCGCCGTCGACACCGACGACATGGTGCACTCGGTGCCGCCCGGCGGGCACGGCGGCAATCTGGACATCAACGAACTACAGGTCGGCTCCCGACTCTACCTGCCGGTCCAGCTGCCCGATGCCGGCTTCTACGCCGGCGACCCGCACTACGCGCAGGGCGACGGCGAGGTGGCGTTGACCGCCCTCGAAGCACCGCTGCGGGCCACCGTACGGCTGACCGTGATCCCGGCGGCGCAGGCCGCGACGCTGGTCGGTGCCGGTGAGGCCCCGCTGGCCGAGACCGCGACCCACTGGATTCCGGTCGGGCTCGACGCCGACCTGAACGAGGCGATGCGCCGGGCGGTCCGGGCAGCGGTCGACTTCCTGGCCCGGACCCAGGGCATGCCCCGCGACACCGCCCTGGCGTACTTGAGCGCCGCCGCCGACTTCGAGGTCAGTCAGGTCGTCGACGCGGTCAAGGGCGTGCACTGCATGATCCGCAAGGCCGACTTCCCGACCCAGATCTGAGGTGGTGTGCCCACGGCCTGCCCCTGGCACCCAATGCTGTCGGGCGTGATCCCGTACGGGGATCATGATCCCCGTACGGGATCACGCCCGGCGGGACATTCGCCTCCGGCGGGACATCGGTCCCGGACACGTCACCGCCCGCCCGCGAACGCTCAGTCCGTAACGCTCAGTCCGTTTCTCACGGGTGGCCGACCGTTCACTAGGGTGGGCCTGTGCCCACCTCGGACGGATCGTCGCCAGGCCGGGAGCCGGCCCCACGAGCGGGCTCGACCCACCTCGCCGGCCAGATCGGCACTCCGCACACCGTCGTCCGCGCCGGTGAGCACACGGTGAAGGCGCTACTGGCCGGCATCGCGGCCGGCCACAGCTGGATCGCCGGTTCGACCGACGTCGACCTGTCGCTGACCGTCTCGACCAGCGACCGAAGCGCCGACACCGGCGAGCGACTCGACACCGGCGGTGCCACGGCCACCGTCCGGGTCGAGGTGCGCCACCCCGACGGGCGGCTGGCCGCCCTCACCAACCCGGTCACGCTGATCTGATCCACTCGTGGCGTACGGTCGGGCGTGATCTGTTTCGACGACGACCCGGGTACGCCGTGCGCCGGGGGCTGACGTTCCTGTTCGCGGTGGCCGCCGGTGCCGCCGTCGCCAACCTCTACTGGGCGCAGCCGCTGCTCGACCTCATCGCCGCCGACCTCGACGTCACCACCGCGACCGCCGGTCTACTGGTCACCGCCACCCAGATCGGCTACGCGGTCGGGATCCTCTTCCTGGTGCCGCTGGGCGACCTTCTCGACCGGCGCAAGCTGGTACCGGTGCTGATGCTCTGCGCGGCGGGCGCGCTGATGCTGTGCGCGCTCGCGCCGTCGTTCGGTGTACTGCTCGTGGCGATCAGCGTGCTCGGGGTGGCGACCGTCTCGGGGCAGTTGCTCACCCCGCTCGCCAGCGATCTCGCCGACGACGCCCGGCGCGGCAGCGCGGTCGGTACGGTCGTCGCCGGGATCCTGACCGGCATCCTGGCCTCGCGGACCATCAGCGGGCTGGTCGCCGACGTCGCGGGCTGGCGGGCGATCTTCCTGTTGGCGGCGGTGGTGGCGGTCGGCTTCGCCGTGGTGATGTACCGGGCGATCCCGTCGCTGGCGCCGAAGACCCGGCTGGCGTACCCGGCGCTGATCGCGTCCGTCGCCGTGGTGGTCGCCCGCGACCGCTCGGTCCGGTGGACGTTGGTGCTGTCCGCCACCGGCTTCGCCGCGTTCACCATGTTCTGGACGGCGTTGACGTTCCTGCTCAGTGGTCCGCCGTTCGACTATCCGGTGTCGGTGATCGGGCTGTTCGGCCTCGCCGGGCTGGCCGGCGCGGTCGCCGCGCAGCGCAGCGGCCGGCTGCACGACCTGGGCTGGTCGCTGCCGGCGACCGGCGCGGCCTGGGTCCTGGTGCTGGCCTCGTTCATCACGGCGTTCTTCGCCGGGCGCAGCGTCCTGCTGGTGATCGTCGTGGTGATCGTGCTCGACGCGGCGTTGCAGGCGAACGGGATTCTCAACCAGTTGCGGGTGCTGGCCGTCTCGTATGAGGCACGCAGTCGGCTCAACACGGCGTACATGACGGCGAACTTCCTCGGTGGCGCCGCCGGCTCGGCCGCTGCCGCGATCCTCTGGTCGGCGGGCGGCTGGCCGGCGGTGTCGCTGGCCGGGGTGGGGCTGAGTTGCTTCGCCCTGACCCTGTGGGTGGTGGGCCGGCGGCACGCGCTCGTTGCGGTCGACCCACTGGCACGATAGTCAAATCATTTGTTTATTCAGCAGGTCACCAAGCTGTCCGGGGGTGAAACGCGGCTGCTGGCCGCGACGCTCTACGCCGCGCTGGACCGGTTGGCCGCCGAGACCGAGCGGCTGACCGCCGCCGGCTGGCGACTCGGCCCGGTCTCCTACCCGGGACACGCCGACCGCCGTACGGCCGAGATCCTGACCGCGACGAAAGCCGGCTGGCTGCTGACCTTCGCCAATGCCTACCAGGCGCTGGAGCCGACCGGTGGCGGCTGGTTCGAGGTCTCGGTCCGCCGGATCGAGCCGGGTTCACCTGCACGAAGGACCGATCTGGTCGTGGACGGTCCCCGGCGACGAAGGACTGCTGCTCCTCGCCCCGACGATCCTCGTCGCCGCCGCCGCGACAGTCATCGTCGCGCTATGCCGTCCGCCCCGTGGCAGCCACCGACGACGGGCCACCGACGACCGACCAGATTTGACCACCTAGCCGACGGCGAGCACCTCGGGCCGGCGCGGGGCACTGGCCATCGCGCCGGGCCGGGTCACCGTCACCGCCGCCGCCCGGGACGCCCAGCCGGCCGCGACCTCGATCGACGCCCCGTCGAGCAACGCGTCGGCCAACGCCGCGCAGAACGTGTCCCCCGCCCCGGTGGCGTCCACCGCGTCGACCTGCTCGGCCGGCACCAACTGCTCCCGGTCGGCGGTCACCACCAGAGCGCCGTCTGCGCCGAGGGTCACCACCACCGGCCCCCGGGTGCCCAGCGCCCGGGCCATCGCGGCCAGCGCGGCGACCTCGCCGGTGACGTCGGTCCCGCCGCCGGCCGGCACGGCCGCACCGGCCAGCGCCGCCAGTTCGCCCCGGTTGGGCACCAGCACGTCGACCCTGGCCAGGGTCGCCGCGTCGATCGGTCGGGCCGGTGCCGGATTCACCACGACCAGGCCCTGGGCGGCGGCCACCGCCGCGTCCACCACCGTCGCGTCGATCTCCTGCTGCAGCAGTACGGCGGCAGCGGCACCTATCAGGTCGGCGTACGGCCGCAGATGCTCCGGTGCGAGCCACATGTTGGCCCCGGAGCTGACCGCGATGGTGCTGTCGCCGTCGGCGGTGACCAGGACGATCGCCTGCCCGGTGGGGCGGGGCGCGCGCAGCACCGGCGAGGTGTCGACGCCTTCGGCGGCCAGCAGCCCGGTCAGCCACTCTCCCTCGGGGTCGTCACCGACCGCGCCGACCATCGCCACCGAACGGCCCAACCGGGCGGCGGCCACCGCCTGGTTGGCGCCCTTGCCGCCACCGGCCCGGGAATGGTCGGCGGCGCTGAGCACCGTCTGCCCGGGGTCGGGCAGACGGTCGAGGGGCACCACCACGTCGACGTTGAGGCTGCCCACCACCACGATGTCGGTCATCGCGGCCGCTCAGCCCTGCGCGGTGGGACGCCAGGCGTGCGCCAGGAAATCGGCGCGCGGCGGGGCGAACACGTCCAGGTTGATACACGGACCCTCGGTCGGCTCGACGTAGTGCTCGGCGCCGCGCGGCACCAGCAGCATCGCACCCGCGCCCAGGTCGTGCGGCACCCCGTCGACGTAGTAGTTGCACCGGCCGCCGAGGATCATCACCAGTTGGTCGAAGTCGTCGTGCGTGTGCGGGTTGAGCGTCATGCCGACGGCGAGTTCGTGCCAGGCGAGCACCACCTCGTCGGTGGCGTACACCTTGCGTCGCACGCCGGGACGCACCTGCGTGGCCGGGATGTCGTCCCAGTTGACCGAGGTGCGGTAGAGCAGCGGGTTCAGCACGTCCGGACTCCCTTCGAGGGGCTGGTTCAGTCGTCGGTGGCCTCAGCTGTCGGTGGCGAGTTGGCGCAGTCCGGCACCGAGCAGTTGCAGGTCGGAGCCGGCGACCAGGTAGGTGGCGCTGGTCAGCCCGTACCGCCGCAGGGTGTCGTCGGCGCGGCCCGGCACCCACCCGCCCAGGGTGACACCGGCGGCGCGGGCGGCGTCGGTGATCTCACCGACCCGGCGCAGCAGCGGTGCCGGGTCGTCGGTGGTGGCCAGGCCGAGGCTGACCGCCAGGTCGGTGGTGCCGGCGAAGGCCACGTCGACGCCGGGCGCGCCGTGGGCGCCGGTCAGCAGGTCGGACAGCGGGTCGTCGGTGTCGGCGGTCTCGATCTGGGCGACCAGCAGCGGCGGGTCGGCGGCTTCGGCGGCCAGGTAGGCGTCCAGGCCGGTGGCCCCGTACCCGGCGGCCGGGTGGGCCAGGCTGATGCTGCGCCGACCGGCGGGGGCATACCGGACGGCGGCGTGCAGCGCGGCGACCTGCGCCCGACCGCGTACGGTGGACAGCTGCACCCCGGCCGCGCCGGCCTCCAGCAGCCGGTTGACCTGCGCCGTATCGACGGCAGCCAGCCGTACCAGGGCCGGCAGGCCGAGCAGCGCGGCGTGCCGCAGCTGCCCGGCGGCGGTCCGCTCGTCCAACCCGGAATGCTCCAGGTCGACCACGACGAAGTCGAGACCGGCCTGGGCTGCCAGCTCGATCGCGTCGGTGCCGGGCAGCTTGCAGAACGTGCCCACCACCCGCCGGCCGCGCCGCAGCCGCTCGCGCAGCGCGGCCCGGCCGGTGTGCACCCCGGTGCCGGTACCCATCAGTGTCCGACCTCAGCCGGCCCGGCCGGTAGCGCCCGCCTGGCCGGCGGGCAGGCCGCGCCACGGTACGGTCGGCACCCGCTCACCGGCGAGCAGCACCACGTCCGGCTCCAGCCGGGGCGCGGTGATCTGGTTGCCGGCCGCGTCGGGCAGCACCGCCTCGTCGGCGTCGGCGAGCACCGTGACGTGTGCCGGGCCGCCTTCGACCAGGCTGCCGTAGCCTTCGGCGTCCAGGCCGGTCAGCCGGGCCGGGGCGCTGGTCACCCGGGGCACGATCTGCGCCATGGTCATGCCCAGTGCCCGCAGCTTGGCCATGCTGGTGACCAGGTCGAACACCGGGCCGCGCCAGTTGCGGGCCGAGGTGTCGGAGGTGATCACGTCGGGGTAGAAGCCCTGCGCGATCGCCGGCTCGGCGACCGTGAAGCTCAGGTTGCTCTTGCCGTGCGCCGACTCGAACAGCACGCCGCGGTCGCGGGCCGCGTACACCTCGGGCAGCACCCTGCCGTCGGCCATGATGCCGTACGGCTTGCCGGTATAGCAGTGCGCGACGACGTCGCCGGGACGCAGCATCTCCAGCACGGCCGGCAGCGGCTCCGGGGTCTCCCCGATGTGGATCATCAGCGGCAGGTCGGCGTCGGCGGACAGCTCCAGGGAGCGTTTGAGCAGTGGCCGCCAGTGGTGCCCGACGACGTCCTCGGAGAGCCGGATCTTGAAGCCCCGGACCCGGTGCGGGTTGTCGGCGGCGACCGCCAGGGCGTCCTCGATCACCAGGGTGTCCGGGTTCATCAGCTCGCCGAACCGGAAGTCGATCAGCCCGAGCACGCTGACGTTGAGGAAGTTGACCAGCCGCATCCGCGCCGGGGCGGCCACGTAGCGTTCGAAGGCGGCGAAGGTGGAGGCACCGACGGTGCCGGCGTCGCAGGCGGCGACGACACCCCGGTGCAGGTGCGCCTCGTCCGGCGGGGCACCCACCTTGGACACCTCGGCGAAGATGTGGGTGTGCCCCTCGACCAGGCCGGGCAGCACGTACCGGCCGGCGCAGTCGATCACCTCGCGGGCGTCGGTGGCGAGGCCGGGAGCGATCCGGGCGATCCGGTCGCCGGTCACCGCGACGTCGGCGATCTGGCTGGCCCCGGTGGCGGCGTCGAACACCTCACCACCGGCCAGCACCAGGTCGTAGCGGGGAGCGTTGTCAGTCATCGGTCAGCGGACTTTCTGTGCGAAGGAGCGGACGGCGGCACCGCGTGGGATCTCCCGTCGGGCTGGTCGGCGGACGATTCGGCGCGGAACCGGGTACGCAGGGGCAGCACCCCGCCGACCGAGACCTCGACCAGGTCACCCGGGCGCAGGAAGCAGCCCCGGTCCTGGCCGGTGCCGGCCGGGGTGCCGGTGAGCACCACGTCGCCCGGTTCCAGGATCACGTACCGGGTGATCCAGGCGAGCAGCTGCGGCACCGGGAAGATCAGGTCGGCGCTGGTGGCGTCCTGGCGTACCTCGCCGTTGACCGTGGTCCGTACCGGGATGGCGTCGCGGTCGGCGACGGCGGCGATGTCGAGCACCGAGGCACCGAGCGCGCCGTACCCGGGGAAGCTCTTGGCCAGCGTCGGGTTGGCCGAGGCGGCCATCACGTCCCGGGCGGTCAGGTCGTTGGCGGCGGTGATCGCGGCAACGTGCGACCAGGCCTGTTCGGCCGGCGTACGGTGCATCCGTGCCCCGATGACCAGGGCGATCTCGCCCTCGTAGTCGGGTTGGGCGCTGACCGAGTCGGGCAGCGCGACGGTGGCGTCCGGGCCGGAGCCGGCGCTGGCCGACTTGAGGTAGAGCACCGGTTCGGTGGGGGCGGCCCGGCCGGCGACCCGGGCCTTGCAGTGGTAGTTGAGGCCGACTCCCCAGACCGCCCGGGTGCTGCCCAGCGGGGCGACCAGCTCGGCGGTGATGGTGTCCAGCGGCAGCCGGTCGCGGGCCGGCGCGGCGGCGGCCGGAGCGAGCCCGGCACCGGCCCGCAGCAGCTCGGCCACGTCCCGGTACGGCAGGTCGAGCAGTTCGGCGGTGCCGTCGCCGCAGACCCGGGCCAGGCCGCGCCGGGTGGCGAGCAGATGAGGCCCGGCCGCCGCCTCGGCGTCGGCGTTCGGGGCGCTGTCGGGGGTGCGCCGGGCGTCGGCGGCCGGGACGCTGTCAGGGTTGCGCCGGGCGTCGGCGGCCGGGGCGCTCACGCGGCGTCCGAGGAGTGGCCGGGAACGGTGCTCAACGCCGGGTCGACAAGTGGCGCCAGGTTGTTCACGGCGGCGGCGGCCTCGCCGAAGCCGACCGAGATCAGCCGTACCTTGCCGGGGTAGTCGGTGACGTCGCCGGCGGCGAAGACCCGGGGCAGGTTGGTCCGCATCGACCGGTCGACGGCGATGTGCCGGTTGGTCATCTCCAGCCCCCACTGTTGCATCGGGCCGAGGTCGGCGATGAAGCCGAGGGCGGCGACCACCGCCTGAGCGGGCAGTTCCTCGCGCCCGTCACCGCGTACCTCACTGATGGTGACCGAGGTCAGCTGCGGGTCGCCGGCGATGCCACTGACCTCGTACGGGGTGACGATTCGCACGGTCGAGGCGTGCAGTTGCTCGACGCTGCGTTCGTGGGCGCGGAACTGCGGCCGGCGGTGCACCAGGGTGACGCTGGTGGCGTACGGCTCCAAGGCCAGCGCCCAGTCGACGGCGGAGTCGCCGCCGCCGACGACCACGACGTCCTGGCCGGCTAGTTCCTCCAGCCGGGGCACGAAGTAGCGCAGTCCGCGACCGAGGTAGTCGGAGCCGACCGGCAGCTCGCGGGGGGTGAACGTGCCGATGCCGGCGGTCAGCAGGGCCGCTTTGGCGCGGACCTGGCTGCCGGCATCGGTGCCGATCCGGACGTGGTCGTCGGCGTTGGTCAGCTCCACGGCGCTCTCGCCCAGCACGAAGGCGGGTTTGGCGGTGGCGGCCTGGGTGAGCAGGGCGTCGACGAGCTGCTGTCCTTTGATCGCCGGCAGGCCGGCGATGTCGAAGATGTCTTTCTCCGGGTAGAGGGCGGCGATCTGCCCACCGGGTTCGGGCAGGGAGTCGACGATCGCTACGGTCATGCCTCGGAAGCCGGCGTAGTAGGCGGCGTAGAGCCCGGTCGGGCCGGCGCCGACGATGGCGAGGTCGACGTCGTGCTCGACGGTCATCAGCCGGCGCTCCCGCCGACGGCCGGGTGGTCGTGGCCGACCCGGCCGATCTTGCGAGCCCCGCCGGGGGTGCCGATCTCAGTGAAGAACTCGGCGTTGATCGGGCCGAAGTGGGCCTGGTCGGCGGGCAGGTCGTCCAGGTGGAAGATCGAGGTGACCGGGCAGACCGGTTCGCAGCGGCCGCAGTCGACGCACTCGTCCGGGTTGATGTACATCATCCGGTCGCCCTCGTAGATGCAGTCCACGGGGCATTCCTCGACGCACGAGCGGTCCTGCACGTCCACACATTCGTCGGTGACCACGTAGGTCATCGGTCCTCCTGCGTCGCAGTCGGCCGTCGTCCGGCCTGCCTAGGCCTGACCCCCCTGCGACCTGCGCTTATCGAGACGGGCGGGTGACCTCTTGATGTCCCGTCACGCTAGAGACCATGCCCCGGCTATGTCAACATGCGAGATGTCATCTTGTATAACTGTCACCCAGACTGGTGGGATGAGGCGATGAGCGAGGACTCGACGAGCACGGAGCCGGAGCGGACCGCCATCGCGCCGCGCCGGAGCGTCGCCGCGCCGGAGCGGATCGTCGACGCGCTGACGGTGCTGACCGCCGGACCGACCCCGTACGGGCGGGAACGGCCCACCGCCGAGCGGGTCGCCGCCTGGGCGGCGGACCGCTGGCCCGGATCCACCTGGCGGGTCGATCCGCTACCCGCCACCGCCGAGGCCCCAAACGCCGCGAACCTGCTCGCCACCGCACACCTCGGTGACGCGCCGGAACTGCTGATCTACTCCCACCTCGACACCTCGCTCACCGGCGACCCCGACGCCGACGAGCCGGTCACCGGGTCCCGGGCCGAACTCGCCGGTCTGCGCCAGGCCACCGCCCCGGACGACGCCGCACTGGTCACCGGCTTCGGCCTCGGCGTTGCCCGGGCCGCCGCCGCGTCGGCCCTCGTCGGCTTCACCCTCGCCGCCGACCGACTCCGCGCCACCGGCCGTCCCCACCGGCTGACCCTGCTGCTGGCCGCCGCCGGCACCCACCGGCACCACCCGTCCGGCCTCACCCCCAGCGGCGTGACCCACCACCTGGACCGGCACCCGCCGCCGGCCGCCGCGGTGGTGGCCAAGACCGGCCCGGCCGGCGTGCTCACCGCCGAACCCGGGGCGATGTTCCTGCGGGTACGGCTGACCAGCAGCTTCCATCCGGCGCTGGCCCGTGAGTCCGCCGTACCGCCGGGGGGTCTGATCGCCCACCTCGGCACCGTGATCGCCGCGCTGGAAGAGTTCCGGCGACGGCATCTGGCAGACCGTCGGACCGACCCGGCGGCGCCGGTCGGCGCCGAAGTCGGCATCGGCGCGGTGGCCGCCGGCTCGCCCGGCAAGCCGGATCTGCTCCCGGGCCGGCTGGAGCTGCACCTCTACCTGGTGACCGTGCCCGGTGACGATCCAGGCGAGATCCGCGCCCGGCTTCGGGCGGTGCTCGACGAGACGCTGGCCGGTACGCCGCTGCGGGACTGCCCGGTGACCGTCGACGGCCGGCTGGTCCACCCGGCCGCCGCCACCGCCGCCGACGCGCCGATCGCCCGACACGCGTACGCCGCCTGGACGGCCGCCCACGGCGAGCCGCCCCGCCCGGTCACCGGCTGGACCGGGTCGACCGACGGGGTGGTGTTGCGCGGTCGCGGGGTGCCCACGGTACGGCTGGGACCGCCGTCACGCGGGCCGGACCCGGACGACCCACGGCTCGACCGGTACGCCGTCGCGGATCTGGTCCGGTTCGCCGACCTCTACGCCGATGTGGCGGTACGGCACTCGGGCTCATCGACAACGTAAGGTACCGTATGCCATGATGCTGTCTCATTCTCCGCGCACGTTACGGCATCCTCGACGCTCCACCCGACGCTTCGCCCGCCGTGCGTGCCCCGCCTCCCGTTAGGAAAGCCAGATGGCGGATGACAGCCCCTCGGTCGAGCCGAGCCCTTCGGCGGCGGTCGAGCCGAGCACGCCGGCGATCCAGACCGTGCAGCGCGCCGCGGTGATCCTCAACGCGTTCACCGCCGCCCGCCCCCGGCTGAGCCTCAACGAGCTGACAGCCAGCCTCGGCACCAGCAAGGCCACCGCGCACCGCTACACCAAAGCGCTGCGGGAGAGCAACCTGCTGCGCTACGACGAACGAGAGGGCCTCTACTCCCTCGGCCCGCAGATCCTCACCCTGTCCGCCGCCGCCCGCGCCGCGATGCCGGTGATCAGCATCGCCGGGCCGCACATGCAGCAGCTGGTCCGCGAGGTCGACGAAACCGTGGTGCTCAGCGTCTGGGACGGCGACACGGCGGTGGTGGTCCGCGCCGACGACAACACCGACCGGGTGATCCGGGTCAGCGTCCGCACCGGCTCCCGGCTGTCGCGCACCGAATCCGCCCAGGGCCGGGTCTTCTGCGCCTTCCTGCCGGCCGACGACGTACCCGGACTCGCCGCCGACCTGGCCGCCTCGGCCGAGCTGCGCCACGAGGTCGACAAGATCCGGCGGACCGGCATTTCCGCCAACACCCCGTCGGTCAACGGGGTCCGCAGCATCGCCGCGCCGATCTTCCGGGGCCAGACGCTGATCGCCGCGATGGCGATCGTCGGCACCACCACGTCGGTGCCGGAGGGTACGGACAGCCCGCTGGCCGCCGCCCTGCAACGGACCGCCGGCGTGGTCACCGCCGAGCTGGGCAGCGTCGCCGGCGGTCCGGACGGCAACGGCAACGGCCGGAGCCAGGGCAGCGGCCGGGGTCAGGGCGGCAACGGCAACGGCAGCCGCTGACCGGATGTCGCGCCAGCTAACCGGCGATCGCGCCGAGCGCCTCGGACAGCTCACCGGACAACCGCCGCAGCGTGTCCGCCGCGGCGGTCTCCGCCGCGCCGCCCAACGCCACACTGGTGCCCAGCACCGCGAGCGCGGCCACCACCTGGGTCCGTTCGAACACCGGGGCGGCGATCACCCGTACCCCGAAATCCTCCGGCGAGTTGACCGCGACGCCGTCCCGGCGGACCTGCGCGACCACCTCCCGCAGCGCGGCCGACAACCGCAACTGCCGGGCCACCACCGGGTTCTCCCCCGGCGGCAGGAACGCGCAGAAGACCCGGCCCTGCGCCGACCGGGTCAGGTCCAACGGCGAGCCGGTACGGACGCTGAGCCGGACGTCGCCGCTGGTGTTGTCCATGCAGCGGACCACCGTCGGCGCCTCGCCGTTCCAGACGCTGAGCACCGACGTCAGATTGGTCGCCCGGGTCAGCCGATCAAGATAAGGCTCGGCTGCGGTGACGATCGGCAGCGCGGCGCGGGCCGCCGCCTCCATCGCCAGGATCTGCGGGCCGAGAGTGTAGGTGGCGGTAGCGACGTCGAAGCGCAACAGGTTGGCGGCCCGCAACGCCCGCGCGTACCGGTGCGCGGTGGCCCGGCTGATGGCCAGATCAGCGGTGAGCTCGGCCAGGGTGAGCCGGGGTCGCTCGACGGTGAACGCCCGCAGGATCGTCGCGGCGCGCTGCACCGTCTGGATGGCCGGCCCGTCGCCGGTCACCTCGTCGGTCGCGCTCGCCGGTCGCCCCGTGACCACCACGGCGCCACTCTACCCACCCCCGGGCCGGGATCAGCTGGCGGCGGCGATCTGCCGGTGCACCTCGGCGCTGTCCCAGTAGTCGACCCGATGCGCGATCAGCCCGTCGACGTCCACCCGGAAGCGGAACATGCCCCGGATGCGTACCGGTGCCTTGCCGGCCGACACCAGCCGGAACGACATCCGGTACGCCACCGCCGCCCGGTCGGCGTCGACCAGCAGCTCCTCGACCTCGTAGCGCAGGTCGGCAAACTCGGCCAGGAACCCGTCCAGTCGGGCCCGGTACGTGGCCCGGCCGGTGACGGTACGCCCCAACGCGGCGGTGTGCTCGTTGACGAAGCCGACGCTGACGCAGCCGGCGACCGCGTCGGCGTCCCGCGCGTTGAGCGCGGCCAGGTAGCGCAGCACCGCCTCGCGGGTGCGCTCGTCGGTCAGGCCCACAGCCGCCGTACGGTGTCGAACACCTGCTGGTCGTGGGAGATCTCGATGACGTTGCCGTCCGGGTCCTTCAACGCGCAGATGTAGCCGACCGGCGGCGGCATCTGCCGGGGCTCCCAGTGCAGGCAGCCCAGCTCGCGGGCGCGATCGGCGATCTCGTCGACGTCGGAGCGGTTCGGCACCTCGATGCCGATGTGCGCGAACGGGTGCAGCAGCCCGAGCTGGCCGCCCTTGTCCTTGTTGAACGACACCAGCACCAGCACGAACGGCGTCTCGACCTGCTTGTCGTTGGAGAGCCAGACGCTTTCACCGTCGGCGTCGGCGAACCGCTCGACCACCACCAGCGGGGTGAGCGAGGTGTAGAACGAGATGGCCTTGTCGAGGTCGCCGGTGGGCAGTGCCACGTGCGTCCATCGGGCGTGGGTCAGGCCGGTCGCCACAGGAACCTCCAGTTGCCGAAAAGTCTGTACTACCGCGTCTACCAGGCTATTCAGCACGGTAGCCGGCGGCCATGTGCCGGGGACACAAACCCGGCGACCGTGCTTCGATCCGGCGGTACGGTGCCGGCGACGTACCCCGCGTGCGAGCGTGGCATCCGTGCCGGTGTGGTCGGCACCGGATCGGGAAGGTCGTCGTCATGCGCTATCGCAAGCTGGGTGCCACCGGAGTCGAGGTCAGCACGCTCTGCCTCGGCACCATGATGTTCGGCGCCTGGGGCAATACTGACGAGGCCGAATGCCACCGGATCGTCGACGAAGCGCTCGACGCCGGGATCAACGTCGTCGACGTCGCCGACGTCTACGCGCACGGCGAGTCGGAGGAGATCGTCGGCCGGGCGCTGCGTGGTCGCCGCGAAGACGTGGTGCTGGCGACGAAGTTCCACGAGCCGATGGGCGACGACCGTAACCGACGCGGCAACTCGCGGCGCTGGATCCGCCAGGCCGTCGAGGGCAGCCTGCGGCGGCTCGGCACCGACCGGATCGACCTCTACCAGGTGCACCGGCCGGCGCCGGACACCGACGTCGACGAAACCCTGGGTGCCCTGTCCGATCTGGTACGGGAGGGCAAGGTGCTGATGATCGGCAGCTCGGCGTTCCCGGCGGAGGAGATCGTCGAGGCGCAGTGGGTGGCGCGGCGGCGGCAGCGGGAGCGGTTCACCACCGAGCAGCTGCCGTACTCGATCATGGCTCGGGGGGTGGAGGCCGGCGTGCTGCCGACCTGCCAGCGGCACCGGCTCGGGGTGCTCGCGTTCAGCCCGCTCAACGGTGGCTGGCTGACCGGCAAGTACCGCTCGGCGGACGTGCCGGACGACTCGCGGGCCGGGCGCAACGGCGACCACTTCGACTTCCGCGACGCCGCCGCCCGCCAGCGCAAACTGGACGTCGTCGGCGAGCTGGACACGCTGGCGACGCAGGCCGGGCTGACCCTGATCGAGCTGGCGCTGGGCTTCGTCCTCAGCCATCCGGCCATCACGTCCGCGATCATCGGCCCGCGTACGCTGCCGCAGTTGCGCAGCCAGCTCGGTGCCGGTGACCTGCCGACCCTGCCGGGCGACGTGCTGGACCGGATCGACGAACTGGTGCCGCCGGGGAGCAACGTGAATCCGGTCGACGCCGGCTACCAGCCGCCGGCGCTGACCGAGCCGGCGCTGCGCCGGCGCTGACCGAGCCGGCGCTGCGGCGGCGCTGACGTGGACCGCTGTCAGGCCACCCGGATCAGCAGCAGCACGACGGCGGCCAGATAGATCACTGGAATGGCGACGCCTTCGAACCCGACGCCCCGGCGTTCCCGCATGATCAGCCCGGCGGCGAGGGTGACCGTCATCAGGGCGGTGGACCCGGCCAGCAGAAGTCCGGCGCTGGCGGCGTCGGAATAGACGGAGCCGGGCCGATACGTGGCGTCGGCAAGGAAGATCATCAGCGAGTCGAAGGCGTTGCCGCCGAGGATGTTGCCGATTCCGAGGGTCAACGCGCCGATGCGTACGGCCGCGATCAAGGTGACCAACTCGGGCAGTGACGTGATCGCGGTGGTGATGGTGAAGCCGACGAAGCCGCTGGGCAGCCCGGTCGCCGCGATCACCCCGAGCCCGCCCTGCCCGATGAGGAAACCGGTGCCACCGACCAGGACGGCGAGCGCGGCCAGCCGCAGCCACAGCCGGCGGGTGCTCGGCCCGCCCTCGGATTCGCCGTTGGCCTCGTCCGGCACGTCCTGACGGGTGTCGGGCGTCTGCTCGGCCCGCCACATCGGGTTGTCGCGCAGCCGCCGCACCAGGTACAGCCCGTAGAGATAGAACACCGGGATGAGCAGACTCACCGGATGGATCCAGCCGACGGTGAGGGTGGGGGTGGCGTAGGCGACGATCGGCAGGCAGAGCAGCGCCACCAGCACCAACGCCTGCATGATGTTCTCCAGCGAGGCGGCGGCGTGCTCGATGTTGGACCGGCGGTAGAGCAGGTCGGCGATGGCCAGCCAGACCGTCTGTACGGCGATCCCACCGATCGGGTTGGCGATGGCGAACTGGGCGTCGCCCTGCCACGCGCCGAGCGCCGTGGTGGCGATCCCGGGCAGCGAGGTGACCGCGCCGAGCAACAGCGCGCCGGCGACCGCTTCGCCCATGCCGGTCCGGTCGGCCAGGGTGTCAGCGGTCGTGGCCAGCGACTTGCCGGCGGCCACGATGATGACCAGGGCGACCACGAGTGCGGCGACGCTCGGACCGAGCGGCCAGACGGAGCCGGTCACCGCAGCACACCGCCACCTCTTCGTGGGTGACCCGGTGACGGTGCGCACAGCCGAGCCGTTTTCGTCCGATCAGATCCCATGACCGCCATCGCTACCCGATCGCCGTCGCGGCGAATCATCGGCCCAGGAGTCCGGCCGGTGAGCCGGTCGCCGGGGTAGCGGGGAGCCGTCTCGGGTATCCGAGCGGCATGTTACTCGACGACCCGCGAGACCTGTGGCGAGTTACCGCCGTCGGTGTCCTGACCTATGTCCTTCTCGTCGGCGTGCTCAGGGTGTCCGGCAAACGGACCCTGGCGAAGATGAACGCCTTCGACCTGGTCGTCACGGTCGCGCTCGGCTCCACCCTGGCGACCATCCTGCTCTCCGGCGACGTCTCGTTCGCCGAAGGCGCGGCGGCGTTGATCCTGTTGGTGGCTCTCCAGTTCGCCGCGACCTGGCTGTCGGTGCGGTGGGCACCGCTGCGGTCGGCGCTGAAGTCCACTCCGACGCTGCTGCTGCGCGACGGTGAGCTGCTCACCGCGTCGATGCGCCGGCAACGGGTCACCGACAACGAGATCCGCCAGGCGGTCCGATCGCAGGGCGTCGGAGACATCGCCCAGGTGGCCGCCGTGGTGCTGGAAACCGACGGTTCGTTCAGCGTGATCACGCGTCAGCAGCTGGGCGACGGCACCGCGCTGGAAGACGTCACGCGCGGCGCGACCCGCTGAGTCGGGCGGGTGCCGTCAGGTGGTGCCGCGTTGGAACGGTTGGGCCAGGGCTCTGGGCTCTCGGTGCTGGGTGGCGAAGACCAGCATGGCGAGCAAGGCCAGCAGGTACGGCGCCGCGATCAGCAGTTGCGAGTTGATGGTCACGCCCAGGGCCGGCAGCGCCAGCCGCATCGCGTCGGCCAGGCCGAAGACGGCACAGCCGATCATCGTCCGGCCCAGTCGCCAGGCACCGAACATCACCGCCGCGATCACCAGGTAGCCGCGGCCGGCGGTCATGTTCTGGTTGAACGAGCCGACCTCACCGACCGCGAGGTAGGCGCCGCCGAGGCCGGCGAGCAGCCCGCAGAACAGCAGCGCCTGCCGCCGCCGGTGGTTGACCTTGATGCCGCTGACGTCGGCGGCCTGCGGGTTCTCCCCCACCGCCCGCAGTTCCAGACCCCACCGGCTGCGTTCCACCAACCACCAGGTGAGCGGGATAGCGATCAGCAGCAGGTACGCCGGCCAGCGCTGGACGAACAGCACCGGCCCGATGACCGGGATGTCGCGCAGCACCGGGATGTCCACCCGCCACACCTGGTGGCCGGTGAAGGTGCTGACCGTGATCAGATAGCTGGTCAGACCCAGGACGAGCGCGTTGAGCACCAAGCCGACGACGAAGGTGTTGATCTGCGCCCGGTGCGACAGGTTGGCGTGCACCACGGCGATCACCACCCCGACCAGGGCACCGGCGGCCAACCCGATCGTGGCGCTGCCGGTGGCGCTGGCCACCGCGATCGATCCGAACGCGGCGCCGAGCATCATCGCCTCGACCGAGATGTTGAGGGTGCCGGCCCGTTGGGCGACGTACTCGCCGCAGGCGGCGAAGGCCAGCGGGATGGTCAACCGCGCGCCGCTGGACAGGATGGTGGCGATGTTGTCGGCGGCGCTCATGCCGGCTTCCCTTCCATGGCGTTCTCCTCGTTGCCGCTGGTGCCACGGCGAGCCCCGTCGTGGGATCGGTCGGCCGGCGGTACGTCGATCGCCGGTACGTCGCGGCCCGGCGCGGCCGGGTCGTCGGACGGCGTGGTCGGGACAGGCAGGCCGGCGGCGGGCGGCGGGGTGCCGGCCGACTGCCCGCCGGCCCGACGCCGCCGCAGCATGCCGATCACCACCGGCGGTGCGACGAAGGCCAGGACAAGCAGCGCCTTGACCACGTCGACCAGGAACGACGGGACGCCGGTGGCGGCGAGGAAGCTTCCGCCGGCCCGCAGCACCCCGAACAGGACCGCGACCGGGATGGCCAGCAGCGGATTGTTCCGGGCGACCAGCGCGACGAGCAGGCCGTCCCAGCCGATGTTGAGCGACATGCCGGGCTGCAGGCGGTGGCTGCCGACCGGGCTGGTCAGTAGCAGCGCGCCGGCGAGCCCGGCGAACGCGCCGGAGATGGCCAACGCCATGCCGCCGAGCGCACCGACCCGTACGCCGGCGTGCTGGGCGGTGACCGGGTTGAGGCCGAGCATCTTCAGCCGGAACCCCCATCGGGTACGGGTCATCGCCAGGCTGAGCGCGACCGCGACCAGGATCGCCAGGATCAGGCCACCGTTGACCTGCAGGTTCGGGTAGTCGCCGAGGGAGGCGAGCCGGCCGTTTTCCGGTAGCGGGTTGGACTGCGGCGAGACGACGCCGCTGCCCAACCGGGACTCCTGCAGCAGCCACGGGGTGTTGACGGCGAAAGCCACGAGTTGCTGGGCCAGGAAGGTCATCAGCAGCGTACTGACGACGACGTTGACGCCCCGGAAGCGGTACATCAGCGCGCTCAGCCCGGCCCAGCCGCCGGCGGCGAGCAACGCGGCGAGCAGCACCACGACCAGCAGCAGCGGGCCGGGCAGCGCGAGCCGCAGACCGACCCAGGCACCGGCCAGCGCGCCGATCAGCACCTGCCCTTCCTGGCCGATGTTGAAAAAGCCGGACCGGGCGCTGACGCAGGCACCGACCGCGACCAGCAGCAGTGGCGCGACGTACAGCAGGGAGTTGCTCCAGGCCGCCGGGCTCGACACGCTGCCCTGGTAGAGCGCCTGGACCGAGGCGGACGGGGAACCGCCGGTGACGGCGATCAGCAGCGCGGACAGGCCGAGCGCGGCGGCCACGGTGACCACTGTCGCGGCGGCGACCTGCCAGCCGCCGACGCCGGGGTTGAGCCGGGCGAGCAGCCGCCGGCCGGCGGCGTCGCCTCCGGTCGTCACGGCCATCAGTGACTCACCCCGCCGACCAGCATGCCGAGACGCTCGGCGGTGGCCTGCTCGGTGGTGAGCACCCCGACGATGCGGCCGGAGGAGATCACCGCGATCCGGTCGGCCAGGGCCATCACCTCCTCCAGTTCGGTGGAGATCAGCAGCACCGCCACTCCTTCCGCCGCGGCGGCACGTAGCCGCACGTACATGTCTTCGATGGCGCCGACGTCCAGGCCGTGCGTCGGTTGGGCGGCGACCAGCACCTTCGGTCCGGCGGACAGCTCCCGGGCCAGGACGACCCGCTGCTGGTTGCCGCCGGAGAGGCTGCGCACCGGGGTGTCCGGCGACGGCGCGACGATGTTGAACTCGGCCATCCGCTGCCGGGCGATCTGGTGCATCCTGCGCCGGTTGAGCAGCCCGCCGGAGCCGGAGACGGCCGCCAGCGACTTCATCGCCAGGTTCTCCGCGATCGTCATGTCGAGCACCACCCCGGATCGGTGTCGGTCCTCGGGCACGATGCCCAGGCCGGCGAGGTGCAGCGCGCCCGGCGCGGCCAGATCGACCGGTGCGCCGGCGAGTTCGACGCCGCCCGAGTCGGGGACGACCAGGCCGGAAAGCAGGTCACCGAGGGTAGCTTGGCCGTTGCCTTCGACGCCGTACAGTCCGACGATCTCGCCGGCTGCCACGTCGAGGTTCAGGGTGTCGAGGATCGGCAGGTCACCGAGGAGAACGGTGACGTCGCGCAGCCGCAGGGCCGGTGGGGTCGCGGGCGACGCGGAACCGTCCGCCGCCGGCTGGTCCGGTGGTACGGTCGCCGGCCGGTCCGCCGCCGCGTCGGATGTGGCGGGCTCGGCGGGCGTTGCGGACTCGTCGGACGTCCGCTCGACCGGCAGCAGGCCCAGCGCGGCGCTCTCGGCCCGCAGCGACACCTCCCGGCCGACCATCTGCCGGGCCAGCGACTGCGGGGTGGTGTCGGCGGTGGCACCGTGGAAGACGACCGCGCCGCGACGCAGCACGGTCACCCGGTCGGTGGCCGCGACGATCTCGGCCAGTTTGTGGCTGATCAGAATGACCGCCCGGTTCTCCGCCTGCACCACCCGGCGCAGCACGGTGAACAACTCGGCCGACTCGGCCTGGGTGAGCACCGAGGTCGGCTCGTCGAGGATCAGCACCGACGGATCCCGACGCAGGCACTTGATCAGTTCGACTCGTTGCCGTTCACCGGCGGAGAGCCGGTCCACCCGGGTCAGCGGATCGATCGGCAGGCCGTACCGCTGGGCGACGGTCTCGACCTGGGCGCAGGCCGCCGCCTTGTCGACCCGGCCGGTGTCTCCCAGGATGACGTTCTCCCAGACGCTGAGCGGCTCGATCAGGCTGAAGTGCTGGTGCACCATGCCCAGCCCGAGGTCGGCCGCCGCCTGCGGGGTGTCGATCTCCACCGGTCGGCCGTCCCGCTCGATCGTGCCGCCGTCGCGGTGCACCAGCCCGAGCAGGATCTTCATCAACGTCGACTTGCCGGCCCCGTTCTCGCCGAGGAGGCCGTGGATCTCACCGGGTCGTACGGTGAGATCCACGGCGTCGCAGGCGACGACCGGACCGTAGCGCTTGCTCACTCCGCGCAGGGTGAGCGCCGGCGCCTTTTGGCCGTCGGTGTGCACAGTCCGTTTCACCTCGTTGTCGGCTCTGGGTTGTCGGCTCTGGCAGCGGGATCGCGGCGGGGTGGCAGGAGGGCGTACGTCGGACGGTCGGGCGTCAGTTGCCCAGTCGCTCCACCTCGGCGGCGGTGTCGATGGTGCCACCCGCCACGTCGGCGACGAACGCGTCCATCTTCTCGGTCTGCTCCGGCGTCGGGTCGCAGATCTTGATCGCCGGGTACGGGTCGACGCCGATCTGCCACACCTTGGTGGTGCCCATCTCCAGCTCACCGTCGGCGAACAGGGTCAGCGCGGCGGCGAAGTAGGCGCCCGGGTCGAAGATGACGGAGATGTCGAACTCCGGCTCGGTCGACTCGCACCGGTCGGTGCCCGGGGTCAGCGTCAGCGCCCCGTTCTCGTTAGCCAGCGCGGCAGCGGCGTCGGTGGCACCACCGAGGTACGGGTAGACCACGCTGACGCCTTGGTCGATCTGCGCCTGCACGGCTTCCCGGGCCTTCGCCGAGTCGTTGAAGTCACCGGTGTAGGTGATCACCAGGTCGGCCTCGGGCACGACCATCCGGATGCCGGCCTGGAAGGCGCGGGCGGCGTTGATCGCGAAGTCGACCTCCATGCCGGTGACGAACCCGGCCTTGGTGTCACCGTTTTCCTGCATCAGCAGGCCGGTGGCGTAGCCGGCGGCGAGCATGCTCTGGTTGGGGTCGTCGCTGGAGATGACGATCTTCGGTGTCTGCGGGATGTTCTCCGACGACGGCACGTACCAGGCGACGTTCTCGCAGGCCGGCTCCTCGGAGGCCGGGATGGCGTCCTTGAGCTCGGAGGCACCCAGGGCGACCATGTCGACGCCCTGCTGGCACAGCGCGCGGGCGGCGCTGAGCGCTTCGGTGGGCGGCACCGAGCCGCGCTTGATGACCTCCCAGCCCTCTTCGGTGGCGAAGCGTTCGGCCTCGGCGACGAAGCTCTCGTAGTAGCCGTTGTCGTTGATGTCGCCGGGGCTGAGCACCCCGATCAGCACCTTGCCGTCGCCGTTGACGTCGGGCTGACCGGCGATGACGGTGCCGCCGCTTTCGCTGCCGGAGGGGCTCGGCGCGGTCGCGTCGTTGTCGGCGCAACCGACCAGGGCGAGGCTGACGGCGCCGGCGAGCAACGCCGCCGCGCCTTTTCCGATCCGTATTGTCACTGCGGTTCCTCTCACTGTGGGGGCGTCACGCCGGCCGGTCCGGTCCGGTGCGCGCGGTACTCGGTCGCCGGCACGGCAGGCCAGCGATGCGGGATGTCGATGCCGGCCCGGCGGAGCAGGTCCGCGCCGCGCGACGCGACCTCGGTCCGCAGGGCGTCGACGTCGACGGTGGTGATCCGGTGATCCCGGACCACCGGCCGGCCGTCGACCAGTACGTCCCGCACGGTGTGGCTGGCCGCGCCCCAGACGAGCTGGGTGGCCAGGTCACCGCGCGGGGTCCACGCGATGGTGCGGGTGTCCAGCACGACCAGGTCGGCGGCCTTGCCGACCTCGATCGAGCCGGTCAGTCGCCCGAGCCCGACGGCGGTCGCACCGTCGATGGTGGCCAGGGCGAAGACCTCGTCGGCGCGCAGCGGGTCGGGCGCGCCCCGGTCGCGGTCCAGTCCGGCGAACAGTCGGGCGGCCCGCCACACGTCCGGGGTGTCGCCGGCGTTGTGCGAGTCGCAGCCCAGGGCCAGCCGGCCGCCGGCGCGCAGCAGTTCGGTGTGCCGGCCGGCCCGGGTGACGCCCTGCCCGAGGCGCAGGTAGGCACCGGGGCAGGAGGCGACGGCGGTGCCGCTGGCGGCGAGCGCGTCGAGTTCGTCGTCGTCGAGCCAGACGGCGTGACCGAGCAGCAGCCGGGGGCCGAGTACGCCGAGGTCGCGCAGGTGCAGCACCGGCCGGGGGCGGCCGGCGACGGCGTACGCGGCCGGGTCGTCGGCGCTGGGCGACAGGTGCCAGGTCATCGGTACGTCGAGCCGCTCGGCCAGCTCGGCCGCGCCGGTGAACAGGTCGTCGCTGACCAGGTCGTGGCCGACCAGGGTGATCCAGCCGGTGACCAGCGGGTCGCCGGCCAGGGCGGTGACCGTCTCGGCCTGGGCGGCGAGGGTGTCGGCGGCCGGCATCGCGTACGGGGCGTCCGGGGCGTCCCAGCCCCAGCGGCCGACCCGGGCCCGGATTCCGGCGGTACGCAGTCCGGCGGCGACCCGCAGCGGGTGGGCGACGGTGCCCGGCTCCAGCAGGGTGGTGACGCCGTAGCTGAGCGCCTCGACGGCGGTGAGGGTGGCCGAGAGTTCGTCATCGTCTCCGGTGACGGAGGCGTGCAGCGGCACGATCCAGTCGAAGATGGCCTGCCGGGCGGGGACGTGGTCGCCGATGCCGCTGCGGATCAGCGGGTCGGCGGTGGTGTGCTGGTGGGCGTTCACCAGGCCGGGGACGACCAGGCAGCCGGCGGCGTCGAGCTCCGGGGTGTGCGGGTACCCGACGCGCAGCGCGTCGGCCGGCCCGATGTCGGCGATCCGGCCGTCGGCGATGGCGATCGCGCCGCCGGTCACGACCGCCCGGTCGGGGGCCATGGTGACGATGTCGGCGTCAACGATCAGCAGGTCGGCGACGCCGCGGCTGGCTCCGGTGCCGGCGAGGGTCGGATCCGGGGTCGGGGCGGGGATCGGCGTCGTCGTCATGGCCGGACCAGGATCTTGCCGACGAGGTCGCCGGATTCCTGCCGGGCGTACGCCTCGGCGAGGTCGGCGAGCGGGTATTCGGCGGCCCGGACCACTCGCATGCCGCCGGCGAAGAAGGCGTCGAGCATGGCGGCGAAGTCGGCCGGGGCGTAGGCGCCGGCGCCGAGCAGCCGCAGGCCCCGGTGGTAGACGTTGGCCAGGGACAGGTTGACCTGGTCGCCGCTGGTGTTGCCGAGCAGAACCAGCCGGCCTTCGATGCGCAGGCTGGTCAGCGACGTGTTCCAGGTGGCCGCGCCGACGTGGTCCAGGACCAGGTCGACGCCGTGGCCGTCGGTGTGGTCGCGGACCGTGGCGGCGGTGTGGTCGTCGAGATCGAGGACGACGTGGGCGCCGAGGTCGGCGGCGGCGGAGCGCTTGGCGTCGGTGCGGGCGAGCGCGATGACGGTGGCCCCGGCCCGGCGGGCGAGTTGCAGGGCGGCGATGCTGACCGCGCTGGTGGCGGCCGGAATCAGTACGGTCTCGCCGGCGCGTAGCCGGCCGACCCGGTGCAGGGCGTGCCACGCGACCACCCAGGCGGTCGGCAGGGCGGCGGCGTCGGCGAGGTCGACGTGGTCGGGGACGCGGTGGGTGACGGCGGCTGGTACGGCGACGTACTCGGCGAATCCGCCGGGCCGGTTGCCGCCGACGACGCGCAGCGACGCGCAGTAGCCGGGGGCGCCGTCGAGGCAGCTGGCGCAGCGCCCGCAGCCGATGGTGGGGTCGACGACGACGCGGTCGCCGACGCGTACGTCGCCGACGTCGGCTCCGGTGGCGACCACCCGGCCTGCGACGTCCATGCCGGCGATGTGTGGTAGCGCGAAGCCGGGCAGCAGTCCGGGGCCGCGACGCTGCAGCAGGTCGAGGCGGTTGAGGGTGGCGGTGTCGACGGCGATGACGGCGTCGGCCGGACCGGGCTCCGGGTCGGGCAGGTCGTGCGGGCGCACGACCTCGGGCCCGCCGAAGCCGGTCTGGACCATCGCTCGCACAACACCCTCCGGTCTACCAAACGATATGGCGTCTTGCATTGTGATTCAGGTTGCTTAGCGACGTACTTTGCCTGCGGGCCGGCGACCTGTCAACGCCTCGACCGAAACTGGCTCAGCGACGTAACGTGCCTGTGATCCGCCGACACCCGAACGACCGTCGGACAGCTATCGACCTGCGGTTATTCGCAATCCGGAGCGGTGATCAGCAGCTGTCGGGCGACCAGCGCGGCGCGCAGCACCGCGGCGGTCGGCGGATCGAGGGGATCCACGCCCAGCAGCCGCTTGATCAACCCCACCCGGTAACCGACCGAGTTACGGTGCAAATGCAGTTGCTCACTGACAGCTTGCCTGCTTCCCCCACTGGCCAGCCAATGGTCCAGCGTGCGCAGCAGGTCGTCCCGCTCGACGATCGGGCCCAGATGCCGGTCCACGTACCAGCGCAGCCGCTCGTCCGGCACCGCCAGCAGCAGCTGCGCCAGGCCGGCCCGGTCGAACGGCAACTCGGCGTCGGCCGCGTCCGGTACCGAGCCCACCGGCCCACCCGGATGGTGCCGCAGCAACCGCAGGAGCCGGCGGGCGTCGCGGAACGACTCCGGCGTACCGCCCGGCCCGGTCACCGACCGGCCGCACGCCACCCGTACCTGGCCGGTGCCGACGATCTGCTCCAACCGGCGGCGCAGCCGGGTCACCTCCCGCTGGGCGTCGCCCTGCAGCAGCGTCCAGCCGTGGCGGCCATCGGCCAGCACCGGGCGGTCAAGCCAGGTGATCGCCGACGCCCAGCGCCGGTGCTGCGACCCGGTGTACGCCAGGGCGACCCCGACGTGCGGCTGGTCCAGCCGCCAGCCGTACGCCGTGGCGGCCCGCACCAGGTCGGCCTGCTCGGCCGGCGACGCCGTACCGGTGCCGTCGCGCAACGCCCGCAGCACCGCCTCGGCACCCACCGGTGGCGGCGGCTGCGGCGGCTCACGGCGTACCGCCTCGATCAGCAGCGCGGTGACCGCCGCGCGGGCGTAGTCGAGCTGGCGTCCGTCGACCGGCTCGGCCAGCAGCAGTACGCCGAGCCGGCGGCTACCGGTGCCGACCGGCACCGACCGGCCGACCCAGCCGTCGGCGCAGCGGACCCGCTCGGCCCGCAACGCGGCCGGGTCCGCACCCCGCGCCCCCGACTGGTCCGCTCTCCGCGCCCCCGACGCGCCGTCCGACCGGTCGCCGGGGTTGTCGTCGCTGCCGGCCAGCAGCTCACCGGTGACGGCGAGCAGCCGACATCCGACACCGGTGGCCTCGGCCAGCCGGGCCAGCAGCACCGGCCAGCCCGCTCCGCCGAACGCCAGGTCGGTCAGCCACTGGGCGAACTGCCCGGGTGTCGGCTCGGCCGCCACCGACAGCCGGGGCCGGGCCGGCATCGGGCGTTCGGCCGGGCCGGTCACGTCGGCGGTCGATCGAGCAGCCGGACCGCGACGGCCTTCTCCTGGGTGTACTCGCGCAGCGCCGCGTAGCCGCCGCCCCGACTGAACCCGCTCTCCTTCTGCATGTTGAACGGGAAGCCGATCACCCCCGCGTCGTGGAACTGGTTGACCGCCACCTGCCCGCTGCGGGCCTGACCGGCCAGGCGCAGCGCCCGGGAGACGTCCGAGGTCCAGACGCAGGTCAGCAGGCCGAAGTCGGTGTCGTTCATGATCGCCACCGCCTCGTCGGTGCCCCGGAAACCCTGGATGGCCAGCACCGGTCCGAAGATCTCCTCGCGGGCCAGCCGCGCACCCGGATCGACGTCGTCGAAGACCGTCGGGGCGACGTACCAGCCGTCGCCCAACCTGGTGGTGGCCGGCTCCCCGCCGGTGACCAGCCGCGCCCCGGCGGCCGGCGCCTCGGCCAGGAAGCCCCGGACCCGCTCGTACTGAGCCTGGCTGACCAGCGGACCCATGTCGAGATCCTGGTCCCAGGAGCCGACCCGGATCTCGGCCATCGCGGCGGCGACCCGCTCGACCACCTCGGCGCGGATCGACTCCTCGACGACCAGCCGGGACCCGGCGTAGCAGTTCTGGCCGGCGTTCTCGGTGATCGAGGCGACGATCGCCGGGATCGCCGCGTCCAGGTCGGCGTCGGCGAAGACGACGTTCGGCGACTTGCCGCCGAGTTCGAGTTTGACCGGGACCAGGTGCTCGGCGGCGGCCCGCATCACCGCGCGGCCGGTGACCGTGGAGCCAACGAAGCTGATGTGATCGACGTCCGGGTGGCCGGTGAGCGCCACCCCGGCCTCCGGGCCGAGCCCGGTGACGACATTGAGCACCCCCGGCGGCAGGCCGGCCCGCAGGCCCAGCTCAGACAGGGCGAACGGGGCCAGCGGCGCGATCTCCGACGGCTTGAGCACCACCGTGTTGCCGGCGGCCAACGCCGGCGCGACGTTCGCGGCGGTCAGTACGGCCGGCACGTTCCACGGGATCACCACCGCGCAGACCCCGTACGGCTCCGGCCGGGTGTAACCGAAGTAGTCCGGGGTACGGGTGGGCAGCGTGACGCCGGTGAGCTTGTCGGCGGCACCGGCGAAGTAGTCGACGATGCCGTGCGCGATGTAGATGTTGAGCCGGCCGCCGGAGCGGGGTTTGCCCACGTCACGGGCCTCGTACGCGGCGAGGTCCTCGACGTGCGCGGCGATCAGGTCGGCCCACCGGCGCAGCGTCGCGCCCCGTTCGCTCGGCGAGGTGGCGGCCCAGGCGGGGGCGGCCCGGCGGGCGGCGGCCACGGCCCGGTCGACGTCGGCGGCCCGGGCGCGGGCCACCGGTTGGATGACCTGGCGGGTCGCCGGGTCCAGGACAGGTAGTTCGCCGTTGTCGGCGGCGGCCTCCCAGGCACCGTCGATCAGCTGGCGGGCAGCGGGAACGCGCAGGTCAGCCATGGTGGAATCCTTGACCCTTCATGTTCCGCATGTCAAGATGCAGTCTCGCTTTGTGAGTTACCGGGGAGGGTGTGTGCGGGTCACGGCAGCGGTTCTGGACAACGCGGGTGGGCCGTTCACCCTGCAGGAGATCGACCTGGCCGAGCCCGGCCCGGACGAGGTGCTGGTCCGCGTGCACAGCGTCGGCATCTGCGGCACCGACCTGGAGTTCGCCACCTTCTTCCCCACCCCGGCCGTCCTCGGCCATGAGGGCAGCGGAGTAGTCGAACAGGTCGGCGACCGGGTCGCCGGCATCTCGGTCGGCGATCACGTGGCGATGAGCTTCACCTCCTGCGGCACCTGCTCGCTCTGCCTGACCGGCAGCCCGGCCTACTGCCGCAGCTTCGACGCGGTCAACTTCACCGGCCGCCGACCCGACGGCAGCAGCGCGCTGTCGCGCGACGGTCAACCGGTCAACGGCCACTTCCTCGGCCAGTCGTCGTTCGCCAGCCACGTCGTCGCCCCGGCTCGCGCCGTGGTGCCGATCAGCAAGGAGATCGACCTGCGGGTGGTGGGTCCGTTCGGCTGCGGGTTCGGCACCGGCGCGGGCGCGGTGCTCAACGTGCTGCGCCCGACGGTCGGGTCGTCGATCGTGGTGTTCGGCGCGGGCGCGGTCGGCGTCGCGGCGATCCTCGCCGCCCGGGTCGCCGGCTGCTCCACGATCGCCGCCGTGGACGTCAACGCCGACAAGCTGGACACCGCCCGGCTGCTCGGCGCCACCCACGGCGTCGACTCGCGCGACGGCGACACCACGGAACGGCTCGCCGCGATCGCCCCGGACGGCTTCGACCTCGCCATCGACGCCACCGGGCGCGAGGAGGTGGCGCGGACCGCGGTCGAGGCGCTCGGTCCGCTGGGCCGGTGCGGGGTCGTCGGCGTCGGCCCCAGCGAGCAGATGAGCTTCGACTGGCGCAGCATCCTCAACGGGCGCACCGTCACCGGCATCATCGGTGGCGCCAGCCTGCCGCAGGTGTTCCTGCCGAAGCTGCTCGACCTGCACACCGCCGGGCGGTTCCCGGTCGACAAACTGCTCAGCCACTACCCGTTCGGGCAGATCAACGACGCGGTGGCGGCGGTCCGCAGCGGTACGGTCGGCAAAGCCGTCCTCACCTTCTGACCCGTTCGGCGACTCGAAGCGAAACGTTGTCTCGTAATGTGAACGGGATTACCCTCGGCCACAGACACCCAGTGGCGCGGCTGGGAAACACCGCGCGGCAGCCAGCATCCGTGGAGCTCGTGCGCCATGACTGACTTCGACCAGATGACGGAGTTCGACCACCACTCCGCCGCGTGTAACGCCGACCCGGTCGGCTACTACCGGACGTACCGGGAAAAATGCCCGGTCGGGCGAACCGCCGCACACGGCGGATTCGTCTACACCACCCGCTACACCGACGTGGTCCGCGTCGCCCGCGACGACGACACCTTCTCCTCCGCCCGCGCCACCGCCGGCGGCGACGGCACCGCCATCGTCATCCCGCGCGGACCCGGCCTGGAGCAGTACCCGATCGAGCTAGACCCGCCGGCCGCCAGCGGCTACCGCGACCTGATCAACCCGCTGCTCACCCAGGACGCGGTGGCGACACTCGCGCCGATGATCGCCCGACACACCACCCGAGTCATCGACGCCTTCATCACCGAAGGCTCCGTCGACTTCGTCCGCGACCTGACCAACCCGCTGCCAGCCGCCGTCACCCTCGACTGGCTCGGCTTCCCCGAATCCGACTGGGCCAAGCTGGCCAAGCCGATCCACGACATCTTCGCCGCGCTGCCCGGCAGCGACCGCGCCGTCCGTGGCGCGCAGGGCCTGGCGTACCTGGACGAACGGATTCGGGACCTGATCCGGGACCGGCGGGCCGAGCCCGCCGACGACGCGGTCAGCTACCTTGTCGCCCAACGCCGCCCAGACGGCGAACCCTTCAGCGTCGACGAGCTCGTCTCGGTGATCGGCCTGCTGGTCGCCGGTGGCGTGGACACCACCACGTCGCTGACCGGGTCGACCCTGGTGCACCTGAGCCGCAACCCGGAGCAGCGGCAGCGCCTCATCGACTCCCCCGACCTGCTCGACAGCGCCACCGAGGAGTTCCTGCGGGTCTTCGCACCGTCGCAGTCGATGGCCCGCACGGCCCGTACCGACGCCGAGGTCGGCGGCTGCCCGGTCAGCGCCGGCGAACGGGTGCTGATCCCCTGGGTCGCCGCCAACCACGACCCGGCGGTCTTCCCCGAGCCCGAACAGGTCCGGCTGGACCGCGACGCCACCCGCCACCTCAGCTTCGGCATCGGCAGCCACCGCTGCGCCGGCGCGCACCTGGCCCGGCTGATGTTCCGCGAGATGATCACCCAGGTGCTGACCCGACTGCCCGACTACCAGGTCGTCGAAGACGGCCTCGTCGGCTACCCCACCAAGGGAAACCAGACCGGCTGGGACGCGATCCCGGCCGTGTTCACCCCCGGTCGCCGCGCCGCCGACGCGGCGACCGGGGGTACCCCGGTGGCGAGCCGCCCGGGTGGCGACCGGGAGTTGGTCGTCGAGGCGGTCACCGCCGTCGCCGAGCAGGTGCGGGAGGTACGGCTGGCCGCCGCCGACGGTGCCCCGCTACCGACCTGGGCACCCGGCGCCCATTTGGAGGTACGGCTACCGTCCGGCCGGGTGCGGCAGTACTCGCTCTGCGGCGACCCGGACGACACCGGCCACTACCGGATCGGCGTGCTGCGGGAAGCCGCCGGCCGGGGCGGATCCGTCGAGCTGCACACCGTCGCCGCCACCGGCGCGACGCTGACCGTACGGGGCCCACGCAACCACTTCCCACTGGTCGACGCCCCCGCGTACCTCTTCCTGGCCGGCGGCATCGGGATCACCCCGATCCTGGCCATGATCCGCGAAGCCGTCCGACGCGGCACACCGTTCCGCGTCGTATACGGGGGCCGCAGCCGGGCCTCGATGGCCTTCACCGACGAACTGGTCGCCCTGGCCGGCGACCGGGCCGTCCTGCTGCCGCAGGACGAGGCCGGACTGCCCGACCTGGCCGCGCTGATCGACGGCACCGGCGACGGCACCGCCGTCTACTGCTGCGGACCCGGCGCGATGATCGACGCGGTGGAGCGAGTGTGCGCCGAGGCCGGCCGTGGTGGGCAACTGCACGTGGAACGCTTCGCCGCCGGCGACGACCTGGAGGTGCCGTTCGACCCGGCCGCCAACACCGAGTTCGACGTGCACCTGGCCCGCACCGGGGTCACCCTGCGGGTGCCGAAGGACAAGCGGATGATCGAGGTGCTGCGCGAGGCGGTGCCCGGCCTGACCTACGACTGTGAGAAGGGCTACTGCGGCGCCTGCGAGACCCGGGTGCTCGCTGGCACGCCGGAGCACCGCGACTCGCTGCTCACCGCCGACGAACGGGCCGCCGGCCGCAGCATGATGATCTGCGTCGGCCGGTGCGGCTCCGACCGCTTGGTGCTCGACCTCTGACCAAAGCCGAGTACGGAGAGCGTTCCTAGCGAGCTGCCAGCGGCTCTTTGGAGGGCCGTGAGGGCTACGGCGTCGTCAAGGTCAACGTCGAGCCCTCCGGCCAAGTTCATCGACGGCAATGAGATCGATAACTCGCGCCACAGCAACTCAGCCAGTGCCGACACCTGTGACTCACCAATCGTTACCCCACAACAGCGACCCCTGAATTGCTGGACGTCTTGTTCACGTTGCGCCCGATTAGCCCGGCCCGATAAGTGAAGATCGTTGATACAACTGCGGTTTCATTATGATTCCACCCCGATCGACAGCATTCGCGAACGTCCAACTTTAGAGCTTTTAGATCGCTATGAGTGTCTGGTTGGGTTTGTCTACAAGTCGCTAACGGTGCCGGCACAACCACAGGGTCGGCACCCTCATGCGTCGCCCGGCTGGCCCGCCCATATGGGGTCAAGAGCTTCAAAACGGCAAAGGTGAATCAGGATGACACGTCCAGTTAGGGAGGTCCTGCGCTCGATGTAGGGCAGGCTGGTTGCTTGATTCCAGGTGGCGACATCGTGAGGGCCCATCGTGGGTGTTCCGGGTGTTGCTGCATGTGCCGACACTGGGGTGGATGCCGTCGACTTGGCCGCCTTGACTTGATGTGACGGCGCGGATGCGCTGTGCTGGCGAGTGGCCGTCGTTTGATCGGGGGTGCTCGTGGCCGTGCAGGTGGACCCTGAGTGGTGGAACTCGGGATTGTGGAACGGCCGACCGATCAGCGAGTCTCTGCGGCGGCGCGATGTCACTGCTGTCTTCCGCTTCCTCCACGCGCGGGGCGTGTCGTACGGCAGGATCGCAGCTCTTGTCGGTGTCTCGTCCAACCGCGCTGCTGAGATAGCCAAGGGCGTCCGGCAGGTCACGGCCTACGAGGTGTTGGAACGGATAGCCGACGGTCTGAGCATTCCGCGTCCGGCGATGGGGCTCGGCCGCGACGAGGACGCTGTTGTGCCTGTTGACCTTGGCCGTGTCGCCGTGGAGGGTGGAGCGGACCGGTCGCTGGCCGGTGTGGGTACCAGCGTGGAGGTCAGCGATATGGTGAGACTTCGTCTGGGATTGGACGAGGCTCTGGCGGCGTCGAGCGTCGCTCCTCCACAACTAGAGTTGATCGAAGAGTCCGCCAGCGAGCACATGAGGGTCTACCCCTCGGCTTCGCCCGAGGTCATGCTGTCGTTTCTGGCTGCCGACTGCCGCGAGGTTCAGATGCTGTCGCTGCGGCGGCAGCCGGCGGCGGTCCAGTCCCGGCTGTCCGGGGTGGCGGCGTTGCTGGCGACGATGTGCGCTGATGCGTTGATGCGGCTCGGAGATGTGGCTGAGGCACGCCCTGCCGGCTCCGCCGGTGCCGCTGCCGGTACTGCGACCGATCCGCAGCATCGAATGGTCCGTCGCCCGGTCTGAGGTCCTGAACGGCAAGGAACAGGATCTGCTGATGGGCCGGCTTGAGACGCTGGCGGTGAGCTGGGAAGCAATGCGGTTTCCCCTGGGTACGAGCCTGATCCAGGCTGATCCGCAGATCCGTAACGCGCTGCGGCGCTTCGACGGTACGCCCGTACTGGCTGACTGGGACGGTGCCGCCCTCGGACCCAGGGAGTGGGACATCGCTACGGTCGCTGTCCACTGCCGCCGATTCGACCCGCCCGGCCAGGGAGCCTTCGCCGATTTCACCGCCGCCTACGGCTGGGATGTCACCTCCTGGTCCCAGTTCGAGGAGCTGTGCCAGCTACGCGAGCTGCAAATGATCGCTACCAACGCCCGAAAGTCCCGCCCCGGAACCGAGGCCGCCTACGAAGTGCATCGCCGGATTGCCGGCCTCGTTGACGACGGGGCGGATCTGCGCCAGTGGCGGATCCTCTGAAGCGAGCCTTCCAGGTCTAGGGGACGTGTGCCGCCCGTCCCCTAGGCGTCAGCCCAGTTCAGACACGGTGATGTGCACCGTGGCCCACCACCGTGCGTCTATTTCCGCCCTGACATTCCGGCGATCGTTAACGCAGAACACGTCGGCGGGCCAGTCCAGGTTCACCTCGACTCCATGGCACGCCGACGGGCCAGCGGCACTCACACGCCAGGGAGATCCAGATGGACGTGCCATTGGGCGGCAGGTCGGAAGGCGACCCGACCCACCGGCAAGTGCTCACGCCCGGCACCCCGTCGGCCGCACGGGTGACTCCCCGTTCGCGTACTGCCACCGAGGCTGCGAGGGCTGGTGACCGGCGGTCCGCTCCCTGCCGCTGGCCGACCGTGGTGGGCTTGTCGGCGCGTAGGCAAGCCCACCACGCACCGGGGCCAGCGCCGGTCCGGGGTCGGCCATGACCGTGTATATCTCGCGGTATGCCGCGACCGGTGAACTGTCCCGCGACCTCACGGATTGCGATCAACCGGTGGAACGGCCGGTGGCCGATCTGCCGCTGCTGACGCACGTCTGGCGAATCGTGTTCGAGCAGCAGGCGCGGAAGCGCGACCGCTGATGATCGGCAACGGAGCAAGCCCGGCGGAACTGGGCCGGGCAGTACCGACGGAGCATCTGCCGCTGCGTCCGCTCTGGTTGTGCCGCCGTTGCGGGCAGCCGTGGCCCTGCGGAAAGGCGCGGCTCGCACTTCGCGCTGGACTACACCCTCAAGTCGTTGGAGAAGATCCTCACCGGCCAGCCCTACACCATGGTCCGCGACCTGCGCCGGCTGCTGAAGGACGCCGCCTACCAGCTACTCGGCGCGATGCTCGACGACCTGCCCAGCACCGATCCGTACGACGCAGACGATGGTGAGCTCGACGCGCGATGCCAAGCCGCAGCCGATGCCCGCCTGATCCAGTTGCGCAGCGACCTGGAACCGGTCGTCGCCGCAGTCGCCGCAGCCCTCCCAGCCGACCGCCGGGACGTCCTCCGGCACGAACACCGCCGCTGGACCGCCACCCGCAGCTGGCAGCTGATCAACGCAACCGATCCGTGCGGCACATGAGCGGATCCGACACCATGATCCTCCTACCGCGCCGCCTTCTCGTCGGCCTCAACGCCGACGTCTCCGTCATCGGGGCCGGTTGCTGGACCATCGGCGGCCCCATCACCAACCGAGGCGCCCCGATCGGCTGGGACGACGTCGACCCCGACGCAGCCTTCGCCGGACTCGTACACGCCCTGGAACGAGGCGTAACGCTCTACGACACCGCCGACGTCTACGGCCTTGGCCACTCCGAACGCCTCCTTGGCCGGCTTCTCCGCCTCGTCCCTCGGCAGGACCTGACCATCTCCAGCAAGGTCGGCTACTTCGCCGGCACCGCCCGCCACGCCTACCACCCTGCGCAGATGCGCGCGCAACTCGCCACCACCCTGGACAACGTCGGCACCGACCACCTCGACATCTACTTCCTCCACAGCAGCGACTTCGGCCCTGACGACCGGTACCTGCTTGACGCGGCCGACCTCATTCAGACCTGGCGGGCCCAGGGAGTGATCCACGCGGTCGGCATGCGCGCACCACACCGATTCGCCGAGGAATGGGCCGCCACCGACGGGCCGCAAGCGGCCGAGACACGCCGCTGGCTGCACCTGTACGACCAGTTGCGCCCCGACGTGATCACCACCCGTTACAACCTCCTCAGCCCGCTCTACGCCGACCATGAGACCGACATCTTCCGCTTCGCCCGCCGCGACGGCCTGGGCGTCCTGATCAAGCAAGTCCTCGGGCAGGGCCTTCTGCTCCAAGCCGGGTCCGACCCTGACCAGCGGCAGTACAGCACTGGCGACCACCGCCGCGCCGACCCAACTTTCACGCCGGACAACCGCCGTCAGCTCCACGCCCGCCTCGCGCCCCTGCGCCACCGATACGGACACAGCCCCGCCAACATGGCGCGGCTCTGCGTGCAGTACGCCCTGCACCACTCCCCTGACGCCGCGATCCTCGTCGGCTTCCGGAACGCTGAGCAGATCGACACCGTCCTCACCGCCCTAGACCATCCACTCCACGCCGACGACATCACGCAGATCCGCGCCGTGCTCCACGACAACCCGTACATCGACTGATAGGAACAACACCGTGCGCTACATCGAGGTCGAGAAGAAGTACCGCCTGGCCGACGCCGAGGTCCTCAGGGCCAGGCTCACCGAACTCGGCGCGAACCCGCCGAGCCCACCCGACAGGTCGACGCCTACTACAACGCCCCGCACCGCGACTTTCTCGCTCCGACGGTGATCTCCGAGTGGCTGCGTATCCGCAACGAAGACCACGGAGCATCGATCAACTTCAAGCGCTGGCACCCCGTTGCTGCCATCGTCAAGACCCATGCCGACGAGTACGAGACCCGCGTCGGGGATGCCGAGGCCGTCCGCCTCCTGCTGGAATCGCTGGACTTCCAACCTCTCGTGACTGTTGACAAGACCCGCGAGGCATGGACCCTGCCCGACGTGGAGATCGTCCTCGACCACGTGGTGGACGCTGGCGACTTCGTCGAGTTCGAGTTCAAGGGTGAGGCCGTGGACGTCGGCGACGCCACGCAGCGCCTGGACGCGTTCATCGCCTCCCTCGATATCGAACTGGGCCAACCGGTGAACAAGGGCTATCCACACATCCTTCTCGGCCGCGACCACTGACCGCCAGGACCTGCGGCGGCCACCCACGCCGAGTTCGCCGCCCACGCGTTCTTCTGATGAGCCGGCTCGACGAACGCGCCGCCGCCCTCGCGACCAGCCGGGATGCTCTTCCGGGGAGCTAAGCGGCCGACTCGTGGTGCCTGCCGGCACGCTCGGGCGATGCCCCACACCGGTGTCAACGCCTCGAACGCCTCGACGAGGACGGGCTGGGCATCGGCGGGGAATCCGCGCTCTCGAAGAGCAGTTCCAAGAGCGCGTGCGGTTTCCCCATGATGTTCAGAGCTGTCTTGGTTTTGGACAGTTCGGCCTACAGTCGGGCGTTCTGCCGTTGCAGCCGGGCAAGTTCAGCGTTCTCGGTCTTCTTCGCCGCCCGCGCGGCCGCTTGACGGCGGTCCGTCAGGCCGGCCGCGGCTCCGGCGTCCCGGGCCTTGCGCCAGTCCAGAATGGGTGACCCATACAGCCGTTCCCGGCGCAGGATCGCCCCGCGAGCCGCCGCGTCCGGGGCCGCGTCGTACTCGTCCAGGATCCCGGCTTTGAATTCCGCGCTGAATGTCCGCCGCTGGGGCCGGGCGTCCGGATCAGGGCTCTCACTGGGCTTCGACGTCATGCTGATGATCTCTCCTCGCGACCGTCCAGGAAGAGTGTCAACGGTCAACGGGCTGTCTCATCTAAGCGTGACAGGGAGGGCCCTTCATCGAGGAAACGTCATTCACGGCAAGGGCAACTTCGACCTGACCTGCGAAGTGGACCTGTTCGCCGCGCACCTGTCCACGACGCTGCGCGCCGCCCGCCATCAACAGCTCCTCATCTGCGACAAGACGGTGGTCGACGTTCTCGCCTACGCCCGCATGATCCTCGCCCCCGCACCCGGCAGCCCTGACGCCGCCGTACTCGACGCGATAGCTACGTTCTGCCGCACATGGGCACCTACTACCTACGACGCGGTCTTCTACCTATCCGACCGCTTCGACCATCCCAACGACCCGATGCGAGCCAAGGTCGCCCACCTCCAAGCCGAAACCGCCGAGGCACTCCGCGCAACCTGCGCCAACGTGAACCTACCGCTGACCGACGTGCCCACCGGGATCGACACCGCCGCCCGCGTGGCATGGATCGCCCGGCGGGTCGACCCACTACTACCTGGCACGACCGGCTAACCTCGGCCAGCGTGACCGCCCTCCCCGCGCACCCGGTTGATGTGCTGCTCCTACTCACCCGCGCCGACCATCTCTTACTCGCGCTGCGCGAAGGAACCGGCTACGCGGACGGCCAGTGGAATCTTCCATCCGGGAAGCTGGAGCAAGGCGAACACGCGGTCACCGCCATCGTCCGCGAGGCCGATGAGGAAATAGGTGTGCGCCTCAGCCCTTCGGAGCCACAGTTGGTCACCACGGTGCACCACCGCAACTCCAGCGGCCTCGCCCGCGTCGGCCTCGCCTTCGCCGTGGCCTTCGACCAAAGCCGGCACGGCGAGCCGGTCAACGCCGAACCGCACAAGTGCGCCAAGATCGCATGGTTTCCCGCTGACATGCTGCCGACCAACACCTACCCGTACACCGCCGCCTGCGTAAATGCGTTCCAGGACCGGGCACCTTTCGCACTCAGCGGCTGGTCATAGTTTGGGTTACTTGCGCAGCCCATGCAGGCGCAGTCGTGGCCGCCCAGCTTGGCCGGAGCAAAGCCACCGGCACCGAACGGACGGCTGGCAGACCGCAAGGCACAAGCGACGGATAGATCGTCCCCATTGGCGCGTAACCGCACTCCAGCCCGTTCACGCCACTCAAATTTCATGGCCCGTAGAGCGGATGGCAGGGTTGCAGAAATGCGGGCGGTCCGCCGCGCTACGACTTTGGAGCGCGGCGGACCGTCCACGTATCGGAAGTGGTCAGTTGCCCCACTCGAAGTTCGGCACGACCGCCTCGGCGATCTGGAACCGACCGCCCGGCACCACGTCGGCCGCGCCCCGGTCGGTGACGACGTTCTTGCCGAAGCCGTCCACCAGCGGCCGGCCGACGTCGCGCTTGAGCCACAGCCGCAACAGGTGGCGGCGGCGCTCCGGCTCCGGGAAGTCGACGTAGCCGGTCCGCGAGTGCAGGGCGGCGTAGTTCAGCAGCCACTGCACGTCGCCGGGCTGGAAGTCCATGTCCAGGGCCAGGCCCGGCTCTTGGGCGATCTCGTCGTAGAGGTGCAGCAACTCGATCTGTGCCTCGGTGAGCCGGGGCACCTCCGGGTAGTCCTGCGCCGAGAAGATCATCGAGCTGCCGGCGTACGTGCTGAAGATGCCGTCGACGTAGCTGCAAATCGGCGACAGGTAGGTGTTCGCCGGGGCGTCGTGGTCCTGCTTGTACCAGTCCCAATGCCACGGCTCGAACAGCAGCGGCGCCAGGTCCGGCCGGCGGCGCAGGATCTCGTTGTAGATGGTGGTGCCGCTGACCAGGCTGCTCGCCCCGCCATCCTTCGCCGCGCGCAGGCACATCAGCGCGACCACGTCGGAGCTGTCGGAGTGGAACGGCAGCCGGTCCCGGACCCGCGACGGCAGCGCCGACGGGTCGTCGAGGGTCTTGTTGGAGGTGGCGATGACGTGGTCGAGGACGTCGCCCATCTGGTTCTGCGCCATCGGTACGCCGAGGTGCAGGCCCATCAGGAAGAAGATGGCACCGGCGAGGGTGTCGCCGTACTCCTCGGTGCGCAGCCCGCGCACCAGGATGAAGCCGCGCCCGGAGTCCATCTGCTGCGCGCACTCGGCGTTGAGGCCGGCGCAGACCGGCAGCGGGTAGTCGGCGGCGGTGACCGTACGCAGGTCGGGGTCGTCGGCGACGAACTGCCGGCCGACGGTCTCCAACTCGGTCCGCTCGGCGTCACTGAGCTGGTAGATCCATTCGGTGGTGGTGGCCAGCTCGTCGCCGCGCCAGGCGGACGGGCCGGAGATCGGGGCGAGGTCGATTGCGGTCGTCATGGTGATGCGCTCCGAGGGTCGTCGATTCTGATGGAAGAGAGTTGCCGGTGTCCCGGTGCGACGCGGGTGGCGTCCGCTGTACCGGTGTGTCAGACAGGGTGGCTTCCCGCCGGACCGGCGGCGCACACGTGACGGGTGGGCGACGGGTCGGCGGGACTCTGGAAATCAGAACGGGGTCTGCGGGTCCCCGGCAGCGGTCCCGGGGCGCATGCCCTCGCGCGGCGGGTGGACCCGCAGCGGCTCCTCGTAACCGCGCACCAGCAATCCAGAGCCTTGCGGAACTCGGATCATGGCGTTCTCCTGCGGCTATGTGGTCGTACCGCCAGCCTAAGCCAGCACCGCCTCGACCGTCAACAGAGACGCCGTCTCGCAATATGATCGCTCTGGTCGAGTCGGCGGGTGTACCGGGCCGCTAGCGCAACGACCTGTCGAGCAGGTCGACGAGGGTGTCGGCGGCCCCGACCGCGTCAAACCCGGAATCCGCGAGCCGCTGGGCCACGATCGCGTCGATCGCCCCGTTGACGATCACGGCCGTACTGCGGGAATCGACGTCGGCGCGGTAGTCGCCGGCCGCCTTCGCCGCGTCGATCAGCCCCGCGACCGCCGCCCGGCGACCCCGGTCGTCCGGGCTGTCGGTGATCCCGGCACCAGCGGTGATCGCCTCGATGATCATGCGTGCGTGGTCGGTCCGGGCGGCGAGGTGGCCGACCAGCGTACGGACGTAGGCGTAGAGGGCGGCGGCACTCGAATGGTCCGCCACGGCCGCGCCGACCGCGGTGGTGAGTGCGCCGATCACCGTCTGGTAGGCGGCTCGGACCACCGCGTCCTTGGTCGGGAAGTGGTAGAGCACGGCCGCTTTGGAGACGCCGGCGGCCTCGGCGATCCGGGCCAGCGACGCGCCAGGATACCCGTGCTCGGCGACGAGGTCGATGGTCACCTGGACGAACTGCGCCCGCCGCGCCCGTTCGGTGATCGTCAACGGCTTGCCGACGAGGTCGGGACCGGTTGCTGCCATGGGGCCGAGCTTACCCAACGGGCAAAAATTCTACCGTTTGGTTAGACTTCTGACCGTACGGTAAGTAGCTGACCCGAGCCCTGCCCGGAGGACACCGATGCGCCGTCCACTCCCCCGCCCGCGCCGCCGCTGGCTCGTCGTCGGCGGAGCCGCCCTGATCGCCGCCGTACTCCTGATCGCCGCCTTCGCCATGCGGACCCCCGCACCGGTCGGCTACTTCACCTCGACCGCCGCACACGACCGCTTCCTCGCCGCCTACCGGCAGGCCATGGCGGAGCTGCCGCAGCCTGATCAGACCCTCGACGTACGAACCAGTTACGGCGTGGTGCGGCTCTACCGGTTCACCGGCGCCGACCCGGACGCCGATCCGCTGCTGCTGGTGCCGGGGCGGGCCTCGGCCGCACCGATCTGGGCGGACAACCTGCCCGCGCTGCTGCGGCTGCGCAGCGTCTACACCATCGACCTGCTGGGCGAGCCGGGCATGAGCGTCCAACAGCGGCCGATCGACACGCCCGAAGACCACGCCCAGTGGCTGCACGAGGTGCTGGTCGAGTTGCCGGAGCCGGCCGTCCATCTGGTCGGGCTGTCGATCGGCGGCTGGACCGCGACGAACCTCGTCGTGCACCAGCCGGAGAAGATCGCCAGTGTCACGCTGCTCGACCCGGTCCTGGTCTTCGCCGACCTGTCCTGGCAGGCGATCCTGCGGTCGATCCCGGCCAGCGTCCGCTGGTTTCCCAAGTCCTGGCGCGACGACTTCGCCAGCTGGACCGCCAACGACGCGCCCGTCGAGGACGTACCGGTCGCCCGGATGATCGAAGCCGGCATGCAGACGTACGCGCTGAAGCTGTCGGCACCGCACCGGATCACACCCGAAGACCTGGCCGGGGTACGGACACCGACGCTGGCGCTGCTCGCCAGCGAGTCCCGGATGCACGACACCACCGAGGCGGTGGAGGTCGCCGAGCGCGCGCTGCCCGAAGCGACGGTGATCGTCTACCCGGACGCCTCGCACGCGATCAACGGCGAGCACCCGGACCGGGTCGCCAACGACATCGCCGACTTCCTCGCCGCGTCCGGCCGGTAGGGCGTGGTCCTGGCCATCGCGTCGGGCGTCAGCACGTCGACCCACTACTGCGCCACCGATACCGGCGTACTGAGCAACTGCCCAGTGTTCTCGAACGCTTCCGTAACGGCGACCGTACGCTGGTAGGCGTGGGTTCGCACCGTAAGACCGAGGCTGTCATGGTCCCGGTGGAGGTCTTCGACGAGCTGACTGGCGAGCGGGCCCGGTCACTGACTCAGGCGGCGGCCTCAGCGCGGGCTGAAGGGCTGACGGCGAACGCCGACGTCGAGACCGTCATGGAGCGGTGGACTCGCGGCGAGATCAGCGATGAGCAGATGCGCGATCTGGTCCGGCGGCTCTACGGTGCGGCGTGATCGTCGATCCGTACCTCGATCCGGCGACGGGGGTGTGCTGCGCAACCGGCCGGGAATCCCAGGCCCGGCGCAGCTGGTGAGCCCGTGACGCGGTCAACAGTCGTCGAGGTCTGCGCGAGAGCCCGCCTCACTCCACCGTGTAGCAGACCTCGCCGGCGACCACGGTGGCCAGTACGGTGCCGGTGAGCAGCGCGTCGGCGTCCGGGGTGAGCGGGTCGACGTCGAGCACGGCCAGGTCCGCCGGCTCGCCGACCCGCAGCACGCCGCCGCCCCAGCCAGCCCGGAGGTTGCCGGCGACCCGCGCCGCACCGGTGGTGAACATGGCGAGGGCCTCGGCGGCGGTCACCGCCTGATCCGGCCCGAGCGGCTCGTCGCGGCCCCGGACCCGACGGGTGCGGGCCTGCCAGATGCCGTGCAGCACCGACATCGGCGGTCCCGGCCCGTCGGAGCCGCCACCGACCGTCACCCCGGCGTCCAGCCAGGACCGTAGGGGGTTGGCGGCTGCGGCGGCCGGCTCGCCGAGCCGTTCGATCAGGTTGAGCCCGAACGCCCACTGCAGCGCCGGATGCGCCGACACCGGCACACCGAGCCGGCGGGCGGTCGCCATCGCCACCGGCCCCGGTCCGAGGTAGGCGTGGATCAGGTGGAAGCCCAGTCCGGCGATCGGCGTACCGGCCGCAGCCTCGGCGAAGACCGACAGGGTCAGGTCGATCGCGGCGTCACCGACGGCGTGCACGCCGACGCCCCGACCGTGCGCGGCCGCCGCCGCGCAGTGCGCCCGCAGCGTCTCGGTGCGCAGGCTCTGGTTGCCGTGGTAGCCGTCGGTGCCCGGCCACGGCGACGAGCGCAGCGCGGTGCCGAGGGACCCGCCGCCGTCGAGGAACAGCTTCGTCGGCCCGGCGCGCAACAACGCGGGTGCGGCGCGGTCAAGATCAAGTTCATCGAGGGTACGCCGAATCCGCGCGTCGTCGACGTCGTCGCCGCCGAGCGGCATCGCGACGGTACGCAGCCGCAGCGCACCGGAGCGCCCGGCAGCGGCGTACGCGGCCAGTTCGGCGGCCGGCACCGCCGGATCGACGGCGGTGGTGATGCCGTGGGCGAGCAGTTCCGCCTGGCCGGCGGTGATCCAGTCGATCCTCGTACCCTGGTCCGGCTCCGGAACAACGGCACGGACCAGGGCGACCGCCGGGTGTTCGACGAGCAACCCGGTCGGGGTGCCGTCGGCGTACCGGTCGATCCGTCCGCCCGGCGGGTCCGGGGTGGCGGCGGTGATCCCGGCCAGCCGCAGCGCGGTCAGGTTGGCGATCCCGTCGTGGCCCTTGCGGTCCAGCAGCACCGGCCGGCCCGGGGCGGCGGCCTCCAGTTCGGCGGCCGACGGCAGGCGGCGTTCGGCCAGGTCACCTGGGTCGAAGCCGGCGTCGGCCTCGATCCACCGGCGAGTGGGATGCCGGCGGGCGTACGCGGTGATCCGGTCGCAGACGTCGCGGACGCTGGTCGCGTCGTCGAGGCCGACCCGGGCGGCGGCCCGGCCGGCCCAGATCAGGTGCACGTGGCTGTCGACGAAGCCGGGCAGCACGATCCCGCCGGACGGAGCGAGCTGCGGCGTACCGGTGGGGACGGCGTCTCGGACGGCGCGCAGGTCGCCGACGGCGACGATCCGACCGGAGCGCACCGCCACGGCCTCGGCGCGCGGAGCGGCCGGGTCCAGCGTGTGCACGTCGCCGACGACGAGCAGGTCACCGTCGGTCACGATGCCACCTGCCGGGTCGCCAGTGCCTCGTGCAGCGTACGGGCGGTGTCCGCCCCGGCGTGCACGGCGTCGTGCAGCCGCGCCGGGCGCAGCGCGTCGCCGCAGCGAAGCACCGGACGCCCGGCGGCGACCAGTCCGGCGGCGTCGGACAGGTCGTGGCGGGGCTCGCGGCCGACCGCCGCGACGATCAGCCCGGCCGGCAGAGCCTCGCCGTTCACCCGTACCCGCCGCGTGTTGATGATCGTGGCCCGGCCGCCGAGCACGAGCCGGACGCCGAGGGAGGCGAGCAGGTCGGTCCAGGTCGGCGGGTCGTCAGGGGGTTCGGTGTCGAGCACCCGGGTGGTGTCGCCGATCAGCGTGACGTCGGCACCCCGGCGAGCCAGCGCGGCAGCGGTGCTGGTGCCGGTCCGGCCGGCCCCGATCACCAGCACCGGACCGTCGGACGGCGGCGGCACCGTGCCGCGCAGCACGTCGAGCGCCGGTACCACGCCGGGCAGCACCAGTTGGTCGCTGCCGGTGGCGACGAGCAGCCCGGCCCACTGGCCGCCCAGCTCACCGGGGTGCAGCGGGGCGTCGACGACCTCGACGTCGCTGGCCGCCAGCCGGCCGGTCAGCCACCTCAGGTACGGATTGAAGCTGTCGTGCACTCCGCTGTCCACAGCGTCCCGCAGGGCACCGCCGAGCCGGCCGCCGGTGTACAGCCGGACCCGATGGCCGTGCTCGGCGAGGGTGTTGGCGGCTTCCAGACCGGCCGGGCCGGCCCCGGCGACGATCACCGGACGATCCAGCGTGGACCGGGGCGGCGGGGTGGGGGGCGGCCGGGTCAGCGCCGGGTTGACGGTGCAGGCGACCGGACGGCCGATCAGGGCGGCGCGGGCGTGACAGCCGTCGTTGCCGCGTACGCAGGGGCGGATCCGTTCGGTGGCACCGCCCAGGGCTTTCGCGGCCCAGTCGGGGTCGGCGAGGAACGCCCGGCCGAGTGCGACCAGGTCGGCGCTGCCGTCCCGGATCAGCGTGGCGGCCCGCACCGGATCGGTGATGCCGCCGCAGGCGATGACCGGTAGCCCGTGGCCCCGCAGTTCGCGGGCCGACCGCCAGGCGGCACCGGGTGGCACGGCGGCCGGCGGCACCTGCCGTACCCGCGTCTCGTGGTTGCCCGACGACACGTGCACGGCGTCGACGTGGCCGGTGGCGGCCAGGGTCCGGACCAGGGCGGCGGTTTCGGCGAGCTCTTGGCCGCCGGGTTCGTGGTCGCGGTCGGACAGCCGTACGGTCAGCGCCACCTCGGCGGGTAGCGCGGCCCGGCAGCGGGCGACGACCTCCAGCAGGATGCGGCGGCGTCGGACCGGGTCGCCGCCGTAGCCGTCGCGGCGCCGGTTGGTGTGCGGAGAGAGGAACCCGGCGAGCAGATAGCCGTTGGCGGCCTGGATCTCCACCAGTCGGAACCCGGCCCGCGCGGCGCGGCCGGCGGCCCGGCCGAAGTTGTCGACGACCTCGGCGATCTCGTCGACGGTGATCGCGCGGGGGCGCAGCCCGAGCCGGCGTTCGATGGTCGGCCACGGCACCGCCGAGGCGGCGACGGCTTCGCCGGGCAGGGTCCGCTGTCGGCCGGCGTGGGCGAGTTGCAGACCAGGTACCCCGACGTGGGCGGTGATCCGCTCGGCGACGGTGGCGAGCACGGCGGCGTGGTCGTCGCTGGCGATGCTGAGGTGACCGGGGAAGCCACGGGCGGCGCCGTCGTCGATCGCGGTGAACTCCACGATGGTCAACGCGGCACCCCGGCCGACCCGCGCGTAGTGGTCGAGGTGCCACGGTTGGGCGAACCCGGCGGCGTCGGCCGCCCCGGTCGAGGTGGGTGCCTTGACGATCCGGGACCGCAGCGCGACCGGCCCGAGCCGGTACGGGCTGGCGAGCACCGTGGCTGCTTCGGCCGCGGCTGGCGTCGCCGCAGCGGCCGCGTCCGGTGTCGCTGTTTCGGCTGGCTCCATCAGCCGCTCCGCAGCACTCGCGCGGCACCGTCGGCGCGGGGGTCGCTGGCCGCGTCGAGACCGGCCTGGGTGAGCCGGGCGAGCTGGACGTGCCCGGCGTCGTCGTGGCGCTGCGGCAGCCGCACCACCCGCAGGCCGAGGTCGGCGGCGGTGGCCGCCAGCGCGTCGGCGGCCGGCGTGTCGGGTTCCAGCAGCAGGCTCGGCTGGGCCTGGCCGACGTCGCGGACGCCGATCACCCAGCGGGACCGGGCGAGCAGCCCGGCCGGGTCGCCGGTCGTCAGCGCCTCGGCGGCAACCTGGGCGAGGATCCACGGCTGGGCCCGGCCGCCCTGGCAGCCGAGGGCGACGACCCGGTCCGGTCCGGTGGCGATCGACGGGCAGAGGGTGTGCGGCGGGCGGGCTCCGGGGCGCAGCCGGCCAGGATGGGTCGGGTCGAGGCTGAACACCGAGCCCCGGTTGTGCAGCACCAGACCGGTGTCGGGTTCGCAGATGCCGGCACCGAAGGTCTGGAACACGCTCTGGATGAGGGTGACGGCGGTGCCGTCACTGCCGACGGCGGTGACGGCGACGGTGTCCCCGGCTGGCTTCGGCGAGGCCGGCGAGGCCGGGCGGTCCGGGTGGTCGGCGCGCAGCAGCAGTCCGTCGAGGTCGATCGGATTCATCCGAGGGTCACCGAGCAGGGCGTCGCGGCGCTGCGCGGCGCGGTAGGCGGTGTGCAGCGTGCCCGCCGGTCCGCCGTCGGGAGCAGTGAGCATTGCCAGCAGGGTGGCTCCCTGGCTGGGCGGCGGAGCGACCGACCAGGTCACCCCGGAGCCGGTGGTGTGGCGCAGCGGGTCGGCCAGCTCGGCTTCGTGTCCGGCGAGGTCGGCGGCGGTCAGCGGGCTGCCGAGCGCGGCCAGCCCGACGGCCAGCCGTTCGGCGAGCTCACCCTGGTAGTAGTCGCGCCAGTCGGCACCGACCGCGCCGAGGGTGCGGGCCAACGCGGGTTGGCGCAGCACCGCGCCGGCCGGCAGCGGCGCCCCGTCGCCGTCGAGTAGCAGGGCGGCCAGGCCGGGATCGGCACGGACCACGTCCCACCGGCGGACGATCGCGGCGGCCAGGCCGGGGCTCACCGGTACGCCGCCGGATGCCAACTCGACCGCCGGCGCGACGATCCGGGCCAACGGCAGCTGGCCGCCGAGTTCGGCGAGCGCCGCCCAGCCGGCCACGACGCCGGGCACGGTGACGGTGAGCGGCCCGATCGGTGGCATCCGGTCCCCGGCAGCGCGTAGCGCGGCCACGTCGATGCCGGCGGCGGCCGCGCCGACCGACATCACCGCCCGCACCCTTTCGGCCGGGGTACGGATGAGGGCGATCAGGTCACCCCCGGCGGAGCACTGGTGCGGGTAGGCGACGGTGAGCGCGGCTGCCGCGGCCAGGGCGGCGTCGACCGCGCCACCGCCGGCCGTGACGATGTCGGCGGCGGCGTCGAGGGCGGCGGGATGCGGTGCGGCGAGCGCGATGTCGAGCGTCATCTGACAAGTCTCGCCGGTGTCAGTCTCGGTCGATCAGGATCGTCCGGGCGAACGCGCCATCGGCGTCGACCAGCTTGGTCGGTAGGCAGACGAGTTCGTACTCCCCCGCCGGGACGGCGTCCAGGTCGGCGTTCTCCAGGATGATCACGCCGGCACCGAGCAATGCGTGGTGGGCGTCCCAGGTGTCGGTGCGCTGGTGGCTTTCGATGGTCAGGTAGTCGATGCCGATCAGGGCCACCTGCTGCTCGATCAGCCAGCGGGCGGCTTCCGGGCTGAGCCCGACCCACGACTCGGCGCGTTCGGTTTCGCGCAGCGGCCCGGCCGAGTTGGCGGTCTTGAGCAGGATCCGTTTCGCGCCGGACACTCCGGCGGCGACCAGGTGCGCGACGGTGACGTCACCGTCGACGCCGGTCAGGTCGGCGACGGTCGCCGGGCCGACCAGGGTCTCCAGCGGCACCTGGTCGATCGGGGTGGCGCCGTCGACGAAGTGCGCCGGGGCGTCGACGTGGGTGCCGGTGTGTGCGCCGAGCCGCCACCGGGTGACGTTGGACGGGTCGCCGTTGGCCAGCGACTCGACGATCTCCACTTCGGGTTTACGACCCCAGTGCAGCATCTTCGGGTGGATCGGCAGGGTGATGTCGTAGATCTTCACGCGGGGTGCTCCTTCGCGACGCCGGTCAGGCCGGTGGGCGGGACGGTCAGGGCCGGTGGGCGACAGACGGTCAGGGCCGGTGGGTGGGGTCGGGCCAGGGTTCCCGTACGGCTGCGGCCACCGCCCGCGCGGTGGTGGCCACGCAGCGGTCGTACTCGGCGCGGCCGTGCTCGGCGGTGGCGTCGGCGACGTCGCGGCCCCACACGCCGGTGTCGCTGACCTGGTCCATCCGGTAGTCCCAGAACGAGTCGACGTCGCGGTGCGAGGTGGCCCTGTCCATCCGGACCAGGTCCGGGTAGAGGTGGAGCATCACCGAGGTCTCGAAGTAGTTGGCGTGCATCAGTCCGCGCCCGTGGTAGACGTGCCCGTCGACCTCCGGGCCGGGGTACATGGTGACGTATGCCAGGGACCGCACCCGCGCGTCGCGGTGGCGTACCCGCAGCTTTTCGGCCGAGACGTCGAGCGACCCGCTGTTCCACATGTGTCCGTTGAACAGAACGAACTGCCGGACGCCGCTGGCGTGCAGCGAGTCGATGACGTCTTCGACGACGGCGATCAGGGTTTCCGGGCGCAGCGCGATGGTACCGGCGAAGTCGCCGTGTGAGGCGGAGACGCCGAAGCCGATCGGTGGCACCACCGGTACGCCGGTGAGCGCGGAGACGTCGCGGGCGATGGCGTCACAGATCAGGGTGTCGACGGCGAGCGGCAGGTGCGGGCCGTGCTGTTCGGTGGCACCGACCGGGATGATCACCGCGTCGACGGCGGTGGCGGTCTGACCGGCGTCCGGCCAGGTCAGGTCGGCCCAGGTGACCGGGGTGCCGGGGCCGCCGAGTTCGGCGGCGAGCGCCGCTCGGTCGAGGTCGGGATGGGACGGTACGGACACGGGTTTGTCTCCTCACGAGTCGCCGGACCACGCGGTCGGCGATCGACGGTCGGCGGTCACCCTCCGGTGATCGACGGTCGGCGGTCACCGAGCGGCGGTCACCGGACAGTGGTCACCAGGCGCGGCGGGTCTTCTCCGGTAGCAGGTCGATGGCGTCCATGGCGGTGACGCCACCGTCGACTCCGGTGATCCAGACCCGGGTCTGCGGGCTGTAGTCGCTGATCAGTTCGCGGCACACCCCGCACGGGGCGATGATCCGGAACCGGCCGGCGGGTTTGATCTGCACGGACACGACGCTGTCGACGGTCAACGGCTCACCGGCGGTGAGTGCGGCGCGGGCCGCGCCGAGGGCGACGCCTTCGGCGCAGATGGAGCTGCGCCGGCAGGAGCCTTCCAGGTGGACGCCGGTGTGGATGGCACCGTCCGGGGTGCGCAGCGCGGTGGCGACTTCGTGTCGGCCGGCGACCCACACGCGCAGCAGTAGTCGCTGGGCGACGTCGAGCAGTTCGATGTCGGCCGGGGTCATGTCGGCCGGCGGCGGCACCGGGTCGACGTCGTCGCGCCGACCCGCGTCCCCGACGTCGTGGCGCCGACCCGCGTCCCCGACGTCGTCGCTGGTCACGGGGCGATCCCGAGCAGTTTGGCCATGTTGCCGCCCTCGACGAGGGCGCGGTCGGCGGCGTCGGGGATCGCTTTGGCGATCTTCATCCGTTCCAGGTCGAAGTCGGAGCCGGGCCATTCGCTGCCGAGCAGGATCTTGTCCGGGCCGAGTCGGGCGTAGGCGCGTCGGACGTCGCTGATCAGCGTGGCCGATGTCTCCAGGTAGATGTGCGGGTTGCGTTCGGCGACGATGATTGCCTCCGGGACGTTCCACACCGCACCCATATGGGCGATGATCGTCGGCACCTGCGGGTGGCCCTTGGCGATCTCCTCGATGGCCAGTGGCGCACAGAACGCGTCGTCGAGGGCGTTGATCAGCACCATCAGCCCGTGTTCGGCACAGGCGTCGAAGACCGGGTCGAGCAGCCCGTGGTCGGCCACGTGGTAGCCGTGCAGGCTCGGATGCAGTTTGAGCCCTTTGAGGCCGGCGTCGGCGATCCGGGCGATCTCGTCGAGCGCGTCGTCGTCGGCCGGGCGGACCTGACCGAAGCCGAACAGCCGGTCCGGGTGGGCCGTGGTCAGGCCGATGATGAAGTCGTTCTCGATCCGCTGGGCCAATGAGCAGACCATCGCCATGTCGACGCCGGCGGCGTCCATCCGGTCGAGGATGCGGCGTGGGTCGAACGGCGTGTACGGGGGCGGGGCCTGACCGGGCCGGGCACCGGTCAGATAGTCCGAGCGGCCCCGTACGTCCTGGGTGGTGTTGTATGCGTCGATGATCATCGTGGTGCGCCTCCGGAGGTGGTGGTGACGGTCGACGGCGCTGGAACGTTCTCCGGCACCAGTGGCAGGTGGCAGCGGACGGTGCGGTCCGGCGCGAGCTGCCGCAGCGCCGGGGGTTCGGTGCGGCAGCGGTCGACGACGTACCGGCAGCGGGTGTGGAACAGGCAGCCGGCCGGCGGGTGCGCCGGGTCGGGCAATTCGCCGGCGAGCACGATGCGTTCCCGGCCGGGGCCGCGGTCCAGCGTCGGTACGGCGGACAGCAACGCCTCGCTGTACGGGTGGGCCGGTCCGGCGAAGAAGGCGTCCCGGTCCGCGATCTCGATGATCTCGCCGAGGTACATGACGGCGATCCGGTCGGCGATGTGCCGCACCACGCCGAGGTCGTGCGAGATGAACAGCATGGTCAGGCCGCGCTCGCGGGTCAGGTCGGCGAGCAGGTTGACCACCTGCGCCTGGATGGAGACGTCGAGGGCGGAGACGGGTTCGTCGGCGACGATGAACCGGGGCGACGGGGCGAGCGCCCGGGCGATACCGATGCGTTGGCGCTGCCCGCCGGAGAATTCGTGCGGCCGGCGGCGGCCGGCGTCGCGGCCGAGTCCGACGAGGTCGAGCAGGTCGTCGACGGCGCGGGCGGCCTCGGCCCGGCTGACGCCCCGACCGCGCCGCAGCGGTTCGGCGACGATGTCGGCGATCCGCCGGCGCGGGTTGAGCGAGCTGAACGGGTCCTGGAAGACCATCTGCAGGTCGGCGCGGGTCTGCCGGAACACGGTACCGCGCAGTCCGGTGATCTCCTTGCCGAGCAGCCGGATGCTGCCGGCGGTCGGTTCGGTGACCCGCAGGATGGCCCGGCCGAGTGTGGACTTGCCGCAACCGGACTCGCCGACCAGGCCGAGGGTTTCGCCGTCGCGGATTTCCAGGTCGACGTCGCGGACGGCGCGGACCGGGTCGCCGCCCCGGCCGGGGTATTCGACCCGCAGTCCGGTCAGCTGGATCAGCGGCAGGCTGCTGGTCATCGCGGGCCTCCCGATTGCGCCGGGGTGCGCGCGGCGGCGCGGGTCGGCGCGTCGAGCAGGCAGGCGTCGAGGTGGGCGGGGTCGCCGTACCGGCGGGTCAGCTCGGGTGGCGCGGTGTGACAGGCATCGTGGACGAAGGCGCAGCGCGGGGCGAAGCCGCAGCCGGGCGGGCGGGTGACGCCGGTGAGCGGGCTGCCGGGGATGGCCGGCAGTCGGTCGGCGACCGGCTCGTCGACACGGGGCACCGAGTGCAGCAACCCCATCGTGTACGGGTGCTGCGGGTCGTACAGCACCTGGTCGCGGGTGCCCTGCTCGACGATGCGCCCGCCGTACATGACGGCGACCCGGTCGGCGACCTCGGCGACGACGCCGAGGTCGTGGGTGATCAGCACGATGGAGGTGCCGTGTTCGGCCTGCAGCCGTTTGAGGGTGGCCAGCACCTGGGCCTGGATGGTGACGTCGAGGGCGGTGGTGGGTTCGTCGGCGATCAGAACGGTCGGGTCGTTGGCCAGCCCGATGGCGATCATCACGCGCTGGCGCATCCCGCCGGAGAGCTGGTGCGGGTAGGCGCGGGCGTTGCGGGTCGGGTTGGCGATGCCGACGTCGGCCAGCAGCTCCTCGGCCCGCTGCCAGGCCCGTGCCCGGCCGACCCGCTGATGGGTACGGATCATCTCGGCGACCTGTCCGCCGGCCCGGTGCAGCGGGTTGAGGGCGGCGAGGGCGTCCTGGAAGACCACCGAGACGTCCCGGCCCCGGACCTGGCGCAGCGCGGCTTCGCTGGCGGCGACCAGGTTCTGGCCGTTGAAGTCGACGTCGCCGGTGATGTGGGTGCCGGGTGCCCGGTTGAGTCCGACCAGGCTCATCGCGAGGGCGGACTTGCCGGATCCGGATTCGCCGACCAGGGCGAGGATCTCCCCGGCGTACAGGTCGAGGTCGACGCCGGCGACGGCGGGCAGCCGGCCGGCCGGTACGTCGAACTCGACCCGCAGCCCGCGTACGGTCAGCACGGGTCGGGTCGGTGGCGGGGAGGTCACCGGGGCACCTTGGTGAGGCTGGCGGCGGCCTGTTCGACCAGGTCGGCGACTTCCCGGGGCCAGACCCGGGGGGTGAAGTGGCTGCCGGCGATCTCGCTGACGGTGGCGCCGGCGCGGGCCGCCATGTCGCGTTGGGTGTCCGGGCGCAGCGTCTTGTCATCGGCGGCGACCAAATACCAGGCGGGTGTGGTCCGCCAGGCCGGTACGCCGGTCGTCTCGGCGAAGATGGCGTTGGCGCTGGGCCGGGAGTCGGCGTCGAAGCTGGCCCGTTCGTCCTCGGGTACGTCCCAGCCGATCTCGGCCCAGTATTCGGGGCTGTGGTCGGAGGCCCATTCGCCGTCGGGTCCGCGCCGCATGTGCCGGCTGACCTCGGCGGGCGGGTAGCGGGCGATGATGTCCTGCACCGATTCGCCTTCGTCGGGGGCGAAGGCGCAGACGTAGACCAGGCCGGCCACCCGGTCGTCGCGGCCGACGTTGGTGATCACCACACCGCCGTACGAGTGGCCGACCAGCAGCACCGGGCCGGCGCAGTCGTCGAGGACGGCGGCGGTGTTGGCGACGTCGGCGTGCAGGGAGAGCATCGGGTTGGTGACCAGGTGCACCTGGTGGCCGGTGGCGCTCAGCAGCGGCGCGACGCGTGACCAGGTGCTCGGGGTGCCGCCGGCACCGTGCACCAACACTATATCCATGATGGACTCATCCCTTTCGCAGGCGTGGGTCGAGGACCAGGTAGAACAGGTCGATCGCGGCGTTGACCAGTACGAACAGCAGCGCGATCGCCAGCGCGGCGCCCTGCACCACCGGGTAGTCGCGTTGCAGCACCGAGCTGACCAGCAGGTTGCCGACGCCGGGGTAGGAGAAGACGGTCTCGGTGATGACCGAGCCGCCGAGCAGCGAGCCGAACTGCAGGCCGAGCACGGTCACGATCGGCAGTCCGGCGTTGCGCAGCACGTGCCGGCGCAGGATGGTCCGCTCCCGCAGCCCTTTCATCCGGGCGGTCCGGACGAAGTCGTCGCCGAGGACCTCCAGCACCGAGGCGCGCACGATCCGGGTGATGAAGCCGGCCATCGCCAGCGCGAGGGTGGTGGCCGGCAGGATCAGGTACTGCAGCCACGGCCAGACCAGTTCGGGTCGGTCCTGCAGGATCGCGTCGAGCAGCACGAAGTTGGTGGTGGGCCGGTAGTCGAGCTGGCTGGGCAGCCGACCGATCACCGGCATCCAGCGCAGCCACACCCCGAAGATCACGATGCTGAGTACGCCGAGCGCGAACCAGGGCAGCGAGAAGCTGACGGTGGCGACCGACCGGGTGGCGGTGTCGACCCAGGTGTCCTTGCGCAGCGCGGCGATCACCCCGGTGATCACCCCGATGAGTACGGCGATCGCCATGGCGGCGACGGTCAACTCGATGGTGGCCGGCAACGCTCCGCCGAGCAGGGTCAGCACGCTGTTGCCGCCGTAGAAGGAGGAGCCGAGGTCGAGCCGAAACAGGTCCCCGAGATAGCCGAGGTACTGCTCCCACAGCGGGCGGTCCAGGCCGAACGCCGCGTTGATCCGGGCCTCGTTGGCCGAGATCTGCTCGGCGGTGAGCCCCTGGGTCCCGCTGACCGCGAGGGTGGAGGCCGGGGAACCGGGGAGCCGGCGTACCGCGACGAACACCAGGGAGGCGAGGATCAGCAGCACCATCGGCACCGAGGCGAGGCGCCGTACGGTGAGCATGGGTAGCGAGCGACCGCGTAGCAGGCGGATCATCGCCGTCATCGCCGCCTCCTCGGATCCAGGGCGTCGCGCAGGTCGTCGCCGACGAAGTTGCTGGCGACCACGAAGATCAGGGTCAGCGCGGCGGGGAGCACCACCAGGCGCGGCGCGGTGTAGATGAACTCCTGCCCGGCCTGCACCATGTATCCCCAGTCCGGGGTGGGTGGCTGGATTCCGAGTCCCAGGTAGGACAGGCCGGCGGCGAATCCGGCCGCGACCGACAAGGTCATCACGATCTGGGCGAGCATGGGGCCGGCGATGTTCGGCAGGATCTCCTGGACCATGATCCGTGGTGACCGCGTGCCGCCGAGCCGGGCGGCGAGCACGTAGTCGCGGGACGCTTCCCGGGCGGTCAAGGCGCGGGCGAGGCGGGCCAGGCCGGGGGCGAGCGCCACGCCGACGCCGAGCGAGAGGCTGCGCATGCCCGGCCCGCTGGCGGCGACCACCAGGATGATCAACAACATGGAGGGGAACGCCAGGCCGATGTCGGTGACCCGCATCAGCAGCTGCTCCCACCGGCCACCGAGGTAGCCGGCGAGCAGCCCGACCGTGGTGCCGAGCAGCGCGGCCAGGGCGGTGGCCAGGAAGGCGACCAGGAGCAAGGGCCGGGCACCGTACACCAGCCGGGCCAGGAAGTCCCGGCCGAGGTCGTCGGTGCCGAGTGGGTGTCCGGCGGTGCCGAACCCGGCCAAGGTCACGTTGGTCTGCCGCTCCGGGTCGGCACCGATCAGCAGTGGTCCGACCACGGCGACCAGGATGAAGCCGATCAGCACCAGCCAGGAGATCGCGGCCAGCCACGATCGGGCGATGGACCGCCGCCCGTAGGCGGCTGCCCATCGCCCGATCGGCCGCGTCCCGGCGACCGTCACCGTCGCTCCGGCGGGGTCGGTGCAAGGGCCCACTCAGACACTGGCGTTCTCCATGAAGCAGCGGTGGCTGCCGAGGGCGGCGACGTTGGCGCCTTCGACGTTGGCGCCGGTCACCACCGGGTTGGCGGAGTAGGCCAGCATCGACAGCACCATGTACTGCTCGGCGAAGCGGCGCTGGATGTCGCTGTAGGCGGCGGTGCGCTCGTCACCGTTGGGCAGGTTCTTGGCGGCGTAGAGATCGTCGGCGAAGGCCTCGGAGCCGGGCAGGGTGTTGAACCCGGAGGTGAAGTCGCCGTAGACCCCGGAGGGCAGGCCCATCGCGCCGATCATGTTGTCGGGATCCGGGATGTAGGAGTTGCGTTCCCAGATCATCAGCTCGTGGAACGGGTCGTCGGGGTCGAGCAGCCGGCTGAAGTAGGTCGCCGGGTCGACCGAGTCGCTGACCACGGTCAGCCCGATGTCGGTGAGGTTCTGGGCGACGATCTGCGCGGCCCGGGGGTGCCAGGAGTCGCTGGCGGCCATCAACGCGACCTGCCGCCCGGTCGCGCCGGCGGCGTCGATCAGCCGGCGGGCCTCGTCCGGGTCGTACGGGCTCAGGTCGGCCAGGCTCGGGTCGTGTCCGTTCTGCGACGGCGGGATGGTGTAGCCGACGGGTAGCGCGCCGATGCCGAAGAACGCCTGGGAGATGATCGCTTCCCGGTCGATCGCCATGTTGATCGCCTGGCGGACCTCCAGCTCGGGAATCCGCCGGGCGTCGATCATCATCATCGCGTCGAAGCTGTACGGCGTCTCGTGGAAGGTGACCGCGTCGTCGGCCTTAAGCTGCTCGACCGCCGAGTACGGGGTGAACTGGGTGGCCGACAGGTCGCCGCTGAGCAGGGAGCTGACGATGGTCGACGGATCCTGGACCTGTTGCAGCACCAGCCGGTCGATCGACGGGCGGCCGCCCCGGTAGTCCTCGAACGCGGTCAGCACGACCTGCTGCCCGGCGGTGGCCGAGGAGAACTGGAAGGGTCCGGTGCCGACGAGGTTCTTGCCGATGTCCGCGCCGTACTCGTCCAGGGCCGCTGTGGAGATGATCCGGCCACCGATGTCGGACAGCCGGTTGAGCACGGTGGCGTCCGGTCGGGTGAGCACCATCTCGACGGTGTGGTCGTCGACGGCGGTCAGTGACGCGACGTTGGCGCCGAGGCTGTTGAGCGGGCGCGACGCGCCCTCGGGCAGGGTCGGGTCGTCGGGGTTGAACTGCCGGCCCAGGCTGGCCAGCACGTCGGCCGAAGTGAAGGGGGTGCCGTCGTGGAAGGTCACCCCTTGGCGCAGGTTGAAGGTATAGGTCAGCCCGTCGTCGGAGATGTCCCAGCTCTCGGCGAGGTCGGGTTGCGGGTCGTTGGTCTCGAAGGAGATGAAGGTCAGCCCGCGGCAGATGCAGTCGACGGCCATCCAGTCGCCCAGTGAGGTGTAGAAGGCGGGATCGTTGACCGCGCTCGTGGCGTCGATCCCGAGGGTCAGCGTGCCGCCGCCGCTGGTCGAACCGTCGCTGTCGTCGTCACCGTCGGAGGCGACACCGCAGGCCGCGAGCAGGCTGCTGGCACCGAATCCGAGGCCGAGCAGTCCGGCTCCGCGCAGCATGGCGCGCCGGGACACGAGGTGGTGTGGGAGTTTGCGTGAATCGTCCGACATAGTGCGCTCCTCGGCAGGGTATGGGACGAAGCTGGATTTAATTTCGATAAGATTGGATCCAAAACCAGGATGATCGGTACCCAATTCGGGTCCGTATCGCCAATGTGAACGTCTGATGTCAGCGGGCGGGGGATCCCCGTTGCCGGCGCGGTGACCGACGCACCGGCCAGGTCAATCGGCCGCTGCCGTGTCTACTGAGGATGAACAACAGGTGCTGCCGGCGGCCGGCCCGGCGGCCGTGGCCGTCGCTATGGCCGGATCCGTCGCCGTCGCCGTCGACGGATCCAGAACGTCCATCGCCGGATTGCGGTCGAAGAACCCGTCCGGCTCCAGGATCATGTGGATCGCGTCCACCGGCATCACCGGCCACTGCTCCGGGCGGGGAAAGTGGTGGGTGCCGAGCACCGGCCACAACACCAGCTCGGTGCCGTCGATCGACCGGTCCCGACGCTGCCAGACATGCACGCCGTCGGAGCCGGGCTCGGCGTGGTTCGGGTACTGCCCGCCGAGGAACCGCTCCCGCTGGTCGTACGGGGTGGCCCACAGGTGCTGGTGGATGAAGGGTGCCCGGCGGGCCATCACCGAGTCCGGTCGGGCGAACGAACGGGTGGTGTTCGGCAGCAGCAGCCGGTACGCGGTCGGTTCGCCGTACCGGTTGGTCTCGGTGGCGCTCTCCACCCGCCAACGCCGCGCGGACGCCGGATCGGTGCGGCGCGCGGCCTGCGACTCGCGCAGCAGCGGGGTCCGCACGTTGCGCACCGCGTTGCCGTACGGGTCGAGCGCCGGATCGGTCTCTCCCTCGGCATGCTCCTCTACGAGGCGGTTGAGCGGTCCGTCCACCGCCATGTCCAGGCGCAGCCCGAAGTAGTGCTGGTGGGTGGGGGTCTGCACGTTCGGCGCGACCACCCGCCCGTAACGGACCTCGTCACCGTCGTCGATCCCGGAGGCCGACAGCATGCCGGTCAGCTTGACCTCCAACTCGATGCGGCCGTCCTGGTAGAGCGACCAGTAGAAGCCGTAGTCGTAGTTGGCCACGGTCTGGAAGTTGGAAATCACCAGCCGCCGGGACCGGCGCACCTGGCTGACCCCGCGCCGAAGGTCGTTGTGCTTCCAGAGGATGCTGTGGTCCTCCTCGTGCATGCAGATCGCGTTCGGGATCGTCACCGGGTCGCCGTCACCGCCGAGGTAGGCGGTGTCGAAGTAGTAGATGACGCCGAGGCAGTCGCAGCCCAGGGCCAGCGAGTTGGTCAGCGGCCCGGCCCCGTACTCGCCCCAGTCGAAGAAGTTCTTGCGGTACTGGGTGGAGTTGGGGTCGAGGTACGGCACGTACATCTCGTTGCAGGCGGCCCGCTTGACCACCGGCCGGCCCTGGAACTCCAGGTCGTGCAGGACCAGTCCTTCCCGGTGGGTGAAACCGACCCGCAGCCGCCAACCCTGCCAGGAGACCTGCCAGCCGTCGACGTCGAAGCTGGGCCCGTCAGGTTGCACCACCTCCAGCGGCTTGAGGCCGGGCCGGGTCGGCCAGGCGTCGGCCTCCAACGGGCCGGCCTCGGCGGAGATCGGCACCATCCCGTGGTCCTCGACGTCGAGAACCTCCATTGTGGCCATGTCGATGATCGGCACCACGCCCTGGACGGGCCGGACGTAGCCGTTGTCGCCCTCGTCGACCCGGTGCCAGACGGTGCCCCAGGTGAGCCGCCGGTCGGCGTAGCGCTCCGGCTCGAAGCCGCCCATCGACTCGGCGTCGATCATCACCAGGGACACGTCGTCGATGCCCCGCTTGGCGAGCACCTCACGGAACAGCGGACTCCGCCGGCAGGCGTGGGCGGCGGCGCGGGCTTCCTCGGAGGTGATGCCGGGCCGGCGCGGATCGAGCGGACGCCAGTCCAGACAGCGGTCGCCGGCCGGCTCCGAGGCGGGCTCGCTGGTCGACCTGACGTCACCGGCCAACGCGACGTCGATCTCCCAGGCGGCACCGACGCTGGCGTCCAGCGCCACCAGTTCCACGCGTACCTCGTCGGCGGACGCCTGACCGGCGACGACCGCACGGGCGTGCGCTTCGTCGAGTGTGGCGCCCCAGAATCGGGTCCGCTCGCCGAGTCGGCCGTCGGCGCGGGCGGCGGCGACCGCGCGGGCGATCTCCGCCGCGTCGAGCGGGTCGAGCGGATGGGTGCGTCGGGTCCGGACGTCTGCGCTGGGGTGGCACGCGCTCACGGTTGCTCCTGTCGCCGTCGCGGGAGGATTCCGATGGCGGCGACGACCCGGAGACGGTGGTCCCACTCGTTCGGTGGGGGCTCGGTGCGGCTCCGGTGCATCGGTGCTTTCGGAAAACTCCCTGGCCAAGGTAGTCTCGGATACTACAGCAGGATCTTTGGATCCAAAACCTGGATCCAAATCGGGTACGTCGGGACCCGCAGCCCCGACGGGCGACTTGCTATCGTGACAGCCACATCGCACCACTGTGGATGTGATGGCAGCTCGCGTCCGATCCGGCCGGCTGCGCCAGACGCCGAACAGACGGGGGCACCGGGCATGCCAGCCAGCTCGACCGAAACCACCAGCAGTGCCCTCGTCGACGCCACCGCGGCCGCCATCCGCGCCCGGATCATGTCCGGCGAGATCCCGATCGGCGCGCAACTGCGCCAGGCCGAACTGGCCAAGATGCTCGGGGTCAGCCGGACCCCGGTCCGCGAGGCGCTGCGCCAGCTGCAGACCGGCGGCCTGATCGAGGTCGTCCCGCACCGGGGCGCGGTGGTCCGGGTGCCGGCCCCCTGGGAGGTCCGGGAGGCCTACGAGGTACGCGCCGAACTGGAGGCACTGGCCTGCGAGCGGGCGGTCAGCCGGATCACCGACGACGTGCTGGACGAGCTGCGCGAGGCCAACTCGTTGCTGCGCCGCACCGAACAGGCGGCCCGGGGCAACATCCCGCACCGGCGGGTCGAGGACGACCCGGGGGTCGCCCGTGCGCGGGTGGCCCTGGCGACGTCGACCAACGCCGCCAACGACCGCTTCCACACCCTGATCCACCAGGTAGCCGGCAACGACTGGCTGGCCCGGGTGATCAAGGAAATCAACGAGGCGTTCCCCCGGAACGTGTCTGCCCTGGTGCTGCAGGACAATCCGCGACACCGCGACGACAACTTCCACGAGCACGAACGGATCATCGAAGCCCTCGTCGCCGAGGACGGGGCGCGGGCGCGCCGCGAGATGCAGGCTCATGTGATCAGCGCGGGGGAACAGTTGGCCCGCTGGTACGAGCGGCGATCGGCGACCGTGTTCCGGGGATGATTCCGCGCACCCCCATCACCGCCGGCGAGAGGAAGTCCAGGTCCGGTCGGGCCTGCCCGGCGGCCAGATCCGCCAGCGCGGCGCCGATCGCCGGGCCGAACTTGAACCCGTGCCCGGAACAGGCCGCCGCCACCAGCACCTGCGGGTGTGCCGGCAACGTGCCGACCGCGAACCGGTTTCCCGGCGCCATCGTGTAGCGACAGGCCACCTCGGCCAGCACCGGCCCGTCGGCCGCCGGCAGGAAGCGGCGGGCCACCGACAGCAGGGTGTCCCGTTCGGCGGCGCTGACCTGGGCGGGCGGCCGGCTCAGGTCGTCGACCGGGCCGTGGTCGAACCCGACCTTCACCGCGTCCGGACCGTAGCCGGGGATGCCGTAGAGCAGGCCGACGCCGGACACCTCGACCGAGAACGGCCCCAACGCCGGCGGGGTCGTCAACGCCGGCACTGAAGATCCGATGTGGATGTTGATGATCCGTACGGCGGTGAGCAGGTCGGCGAAATCCGGGACCAGTTCGGCGGTCCACGGTCCGGCGCAAACGACCAGCCGGTCGGCGAGCAGATTGCCCGCGTCGGTCCGGACCCGGACGCCGGCGCCGTCCGGCACCCAGCCGAGCACCCGGCAGCCGTCGCGGCGGTCCACCCCGGCGGCCTGGCCCAGCCGCGTCAGGGCGGACATCGCGGCGGCGGCGTCGATGATGCCGGCCGCCGGGTCGTGTACGGCGACCATGTCGTCGGCCAGCACCAGGCCGGGCAGGATGCCGGCGGCCTGGTTGGCGTCGACGGTGACACAGCCGGGTCCCCGCAGCCCGCCGCTGGCCCGGGCCGGCCGGGCGTAGAGGCCGCCGACCGTGGTGACCAGCCGGCGTCCCGCCGCCCGCTCCAGGTCTGACCAGGCGGTGTAGGCCCGCTCGATCAGCCCGTCCCAGACCGCCGACGGGTAGGCACGGCGGATCATCCGGGTCCGGCCGTGCGACGAGCCGTCGGTGTGCCCGTCCGGGAACCGGTCGAGCAGGACCACCCGCGCGCCGCGGGCGGCCAACTGCCAGGCGGCGCTCCGCCCGTGCACACCGGCACCGACCACGATCACGTCGGCCCGCGACTCGGCACCGGGCACGACGGCCACGGCCGGCCACGCCGTCGTGGCCACGGCGCGCCGGTCGGTGGCGGCCACCGCCGGGCCAGCCACCGGGGTCGGCCCCGACCCGGCGGCCACGATCGGCGTGACCGGCCGAGCCACCGGGGCAACCGGTGACCCGTTGGTCGCGGTGGCCGCTGGCCGGGAAAGCTGGTCGAGCAGCGCGTCCACCTCCGCCGCCTCGTTGTAGACGTGCACCGAGGCCCGGATCACGGCCGGTAGGCCGCGCCGGCCGAGGTCCCACTGGCCGTGACTGGCCGGAACGGCGACCAGATGGAACCCGGCCGCGCGCAGGTCCCGTACGGTCTCGGCCGGTGGTTGGTCGTCGCGGACGAAGGTGACGATCCCGCCGCCGGCGGCGGGCGGGTCGACCACGGTGATCCCGGGCAGCTCACGAAGCCCGGCCCGCAGCCGGTCGGCGAGCCCGCTGACGTAGCGGGCGATCGGTGCGACGCCGAGCGCGAGGACCTCGCCGAGGGCCGCGCCCAGCCCGAGACGCAACGCGTGCGACGCTTCCCAGGTCTCGTACTGTCGGGCACCGGGCAGCAGGTCGAACTGTTCGTCACCGGTCCACCGGGCCCCTCGTACGTCGGGGGTGAGCGGTCGGGCGATGTCGCGCAGCGCCGGGTCCAGGTAAAGCAGACCGGTGCCGCGCGGTCCGCGCAGGAACTTGCGGCCGGTGGCGACCAGGACGCCGGCGTGCATCCGGCGCACGTCCACCGGCAGCTGGCCGACCGACTGGGTGGCGTCCACCAGCAGCGGTACGCCGCGGGACGCGGCGAGCGCCCCGATCTCGACGACCGGTTCGACAAGCGCCGACGAGGTGGGTACGTGGGCGACGGTGACGAGTGCCGCCGGCTGGCGGAGGGCCTTCTCCAAGGCGGTCAGGTCGACCCCGCCGGTGTCGTCGGTCGGCAGCACCTCCACCGTGATGCCCCGGGTCCGGCGCAGTTCGAGCAGGTGCAGCGCGGAGCTGACGTAGCTGGAGGCCGAGGCGAGGATCCGGTCGCCGGGTCCGAGGCGGAGCGCGTCGATCGCCCGGTGCCAGGCCACGGTGGCGCTTTCCACCAGGGCGATGTCGTCGGCGGCCGCGCCGATCAACTCGCCGGCCCGTCGGTAGACCCGCGCGCTGTGGTCGGCGACGGCTTCGGCGGCTTCGTAGCCGCCGAGGCGCGACTCCAGGCGCAGGTGGTCGATCACGGTGTCGAGCACGGCGAGGCTGGGCAGCGCGGCGCCGGCGGCGTTGAAGTGCCGGGCGAGGGTGGCTCCGGGGGTGGCGGCGCGCAACGCGGCGACATCCAACCCGTTCGGGGATGCGGAGTCTTCCAACGTGGATCCCATCAGTGTTCGGGGCGGTACGCCGGACCGGCCTGGTGCCGCCAGCGGTCCGGCGTACCGCCGTACCGCCGGTCAGAGCGCGACCACGACGCCCTTGCGTTCGCAGTACGAGTGCAGGGCGTCGTCGCCCAGGTCCCGACCCAGACCGGAGTCACCGACCCCGCCGAAGGACAACGCCGGGTCGAAGATGTTGTAGGTGTTGACCCAGACCGTGCCGACCCGCAGCGCGGCGGCCATCCGGTGGGCGCGGGACAGGTCCCGGGTCCACACCCCGGCCGCCAGCCCGTACGCCGTGTCGTTGCCGATCGCGACCGCCTCGTCCTCGTCGTCGAAGGCGATCACGCCGGTCACCGGCCCGAAGATCTCCTCCCGGGCGATGACCATGTCGTTGCGGACCCCGGTGAACAGGGTCGGTTCGACGAAGTAGCCCGGCCGGTCCGGCACACCGCCGCCGACGGCGACCGTCGCGCCCTCCCGGATGCCGGTTTCGATGTAGGACAGCACCTGTTGCCGCTGCTCCTCGGAGACCAGCGGGCCGACGGTCACACCGCCGTCGAGTCCGTTGCCGACCGGCACCCGGCGGGTCGCCTCGGCCAGCCGTTCGGTCATCTCGTCCAGGATGGAACGCTGCACCAGCAGCCGGCTGCCGGCGGTGCACATCTGCCCGGAGTGGCCGAACGACGCCCGCATCGCGGTCAGCACGGCGGCGTCGAGATCGGCATCGGCGAAGACGATGTTCGGGCTCTTGCCGCCCAACTCCAGGGTGAGCCGCTTCATCGTAGGTGCCGCACCGGCCATCACCACCCGGCCCACCTCGGTCGAGCCGGTGAACGACACCTTCGCCACGCCGGGGTGGGCCACCAGCGCCGCGCCGACCTCGCCGTCCCCGGTCAGCACGTTGAACACCCCCGGTGGTACGCCGGCCTCGGCGGCCAGCGCGGCCAGCCGCAGCATGGTCAGCGGGGTCTGCTCGGCCGGCTTGACCACGATGGGACAGCCGGCGGCCAACGCCGGGGCGATCTTGAAGCTGCCGGTCATGATCGGGAAGTTCCACGGCAGGATCAGCGCCGCCACCCCGACCGGTTCCAGTACGGTGTAGACGTGGTGGCCGCCGCCGTCGATCGGCACGACAGTGCCGGTCAGTCGGCTGGTGGCCCCGGCGAAGTGTCGGAAGGCGCGGGCCGACGCGCCGGTGTCGGCGCGGGATCGTTCGATCGGTTTGCCGTTGTCGCGGGTCTCCAGCACCGCCAGCTCTTCGAGATGCGCCTCGATCAGGTCGGCCAGCCGGTGCAGCACCCGGGTGCGTTCCAGCGGGGCCAGTCCGCTCCAGCGCCGGTCGGCGTACGCCCGAGCGGCGGCGGCCACGGCGGCGTCCACGTCGGCGGCGGTCGCCTGGGCGACCCGGCTGATCACCGTGCCGTCCGACGGGTCCCGTACCTCGATCAGGGTGCGCTCCCCCGGCACGATCCACTCGCCGTCGACGTGGTACGGCTCCAGGTCGGCCAGCGGGGCGACGGATGACGGCATCGGGTAGCTCCTTCGAGATCGGGTCGACATGCCCGCGTTCAGATCAGGTCGAAGTACTCGCGCTGCTCCCAGTCGGAGACGTACGCGAGGTAGCGGGCGAACTCACGGCGTTTGAGGGTCAGGTACCAGGAGATCACCGGGTCGCCGAGGGCGGCGGCGAACGCCGGATCGGCGGCCAACGCGGTCACCGCCTCGGCCAGCGAGGCCGGCAGCCGGGGCGCGTCGGCGGCGTACGGATCCTCCACCGCTGGTGGCGGAGCGAGCTGCCGCTCGATCCCGTCCAGGCCGCTGACCAGCTGCGACGCGATGTAGAGGTACGGGTTGGCGGCCGGCTCGCCGCAGCGGTTCTCCAGCCGTACGCCAGTGTCGGAGCCGGCACCGACGGCCCGCACCATGGCCCCTTTGTTGTCGATCCCCCACACCACCCGGTCCGGGGCGAGCGAGAACGGCAGGTAGCGCTTGTAGCCGTTGACCGTCGGGGTGGCGAACGCGGCCGCCGCCCCGGCGTGTTCCAGCAGTCCGGCCAGGTAATGCCCGGCCAGCGGGGAGAGCGCCTCGCCGGGCGCGGTCGGGTCGAAGACCGCCGCGCCGGAGTCGACCGCGCGCAGCGACTGGTGCAGGTGCCAGCCGGTGGAGGCGGTCTCGGCTCCGGCCGGCCGGGACATGAAGGTGGCGTGGTAGCCGTGCCGCCGACAGATCTGCCGGATCGCCGAGCGGGCCAGCAGCACCTGGTCGGCGGCGTCCGCCGCGTCCCCGGCGCTCATGGTGATCTCGAACTGGCTCGGCCCGAACTCCAGTTCGAGGCTGCGCAGCGGCAGGTCGAGCCGGGTCAGGCCGTGGTGCAGCAGCTGGACGATCTCGTCGGCGCGGTCCAGGCCGTCCTCGTGCAGCAGCTGCGCGCCCCGGCTCAGCGGTCGGGTGCCGCTGGGCCGGCCGGGCGCGGTGGGGCGGCCCACCTGGTCGGCGTCGAGGCCGCCGTCGGCGGGACCGTCGGCGGCGAAGACGTGGAACTCCAGCTCGACGCCGACGGTCATCCGGTATCCGGCGGCGGCGAGCCGGTCGAGTTGGCCGCGCAGCAGGCTCCGGCTGCAGAACGGCACCGACGAGCCGTCGGGTAGCCGCAGGTCGCACAGCACCCAGCCGGTCCGCTGCGCCCACGGCAACACCCGGAACGTGGTCGGGTCCGGCACCAGCACGATGTCGCCGGCTCCGGCGAACCCGGTCACCGGAACCTGCGGGTCGGCGGCGAAGACCGGGAACACCGACGCCCCGGACGGGTCCTTGAGCAGCAGCGACGACGGGGCGGTCACCCCCGACCGCAGCGCGGCGCTGGCGGCCGTACGGGTCAGCGTCTTGCCGCGCAGCACGCCGTGCTGGTCGGCGAAGGAGAACCGGATCAGCTCGATGCCGAGTTCGTCGACGACGCGGCGTAGTTGGCCGGCGGCGGCGTACTGGGCGTCGGTCCACAGCTGGTGGCGGTCGATGAAGCCACCCCGGTCGGCGGCGAGCATCGGTAGCGCCCGGTGACCGTCGCCGCCGTCGGCGACGGCGCGTTCGTCGACGCTACGCATCGGCGACCGCCGACCGCGCCGCGGTGGCGGCCCACGGGGAGTCGGCCCGGCGCTGCGCCTCCCGGTCGCGCCAGGTCTGTTCCCAGCCGTCGGTCGGGGCGATGGTGTCGACGGCGAGCGGGCCGGTCAGCGCGGCGGCGGCGGTGTCGTCGGCGGGGCGGGCCGGCAGCGGGTTGCCGGCTTCGACGGCGTCGATCGCGCGCAGCAGCAGCCGGCGGTTGGCGGTGACCGCCCGGTCGGAGACGCCGAGCCGCTCGACGGTCCGGTCCTGGATCGGGCCCATGCTCTCCACCGCCCACTGGTCGTGGACGTTGATGTCCAGACCCATCCCGGTGTAGGTCAGGTCGCGCTGTTCGGCCGGGTCGAAGCCCCAGTTGTTGGCCCGGTTGCGTAGCGGCCGGTAGTCGGGCAGGGAGACCTCGGCGAGCCGCTGGGCGAGCAGCGCCTCCTTGTCGGTCGGCTCGGCGAAGTCGTAGAAGATCATGTACCAGTAGTGGTGGTAATCGTCGATCGGCACGTGCCACTGGCAGAAGACCTTGCTGTTGCCGAAGGGCACCACGAACGCGTTGGGGAAGACCAGGTTCGTGATGCGTACGTGCCGGATCTCGTCAGTGAGCTGCCGCAACGCGTACACCCGCAGGCCGTGTTCGGCCTGTTCGACCTCGATGTCCGGCCGGTAGGCGTCGCCGACCAGTTTGGACAGCTTCTGCCCGGTGCCGGCGACCTCCTCGCTGAACTGCTGCCCGTAGACGTCCCGGGGGTCCGAGTCGATGAACCGGTGCAGGAAGGAGACGTGGCTGGGGTCGATGCCGCCCTCGACGCCCTGCAGCCAGTTGCACTCCCACAGTCCTTTGAAGGCGAAGGTGTATTCGTCGGGGGCCTGGAAGCAGTCGTAGTGCGGCAGCGGCGGCGGGTCGCCCTCGCCGAGGTAGGCGAAGACGACGCCGTTGCGCTCGACGCACGGGTAGCTGGGGATGCGGACCTTGCTGGCGAAGGTGCTGTGCGCCGGCTCCGCCGGCTGCTCCAGGCAGCGCCCGTCCGGGCCGTACAGCCAGCCGTGGTAGAGGCAGCGAAGCCCGCCGTCCTCGTGCCGGCCGTACGCCAGGTCGACGCCCCGGTGGGCGCAGAACCGGCTGACCAGGGCCCAGCCGCCGTCGGCGCGTGTGAACAACACCAGGTCCTCGCCGAGCAGCCGGACCGGCTTGACCTGCCGCTGTGGGTCCAGCTCCGAGACCAAGGCGGCCGGCTGCCAGTACGCCCGCATCAGCCGGCCGAGTGGGGTGCCCGGCCCGGAGCGGGTGATCCGCTCGTTCTCCTCGCGGCGCAGCATGGCACCCCTTCCCTGATCACGGAGGCTGACCACCGATCAGCCCGCCAGGCATCCGATCCAGCTTGCATTGGATCCAATCCTGGCACAGATGTCGGCAGAGCGATAGATGCGGCATCCCCCGATCCGAGATCACCTCGGCTCAGTTCGTCGACGCTCCCGCGCCGCCCCGGGCGAGTTCGTCGGCGACCAAGGCGGCGAGTCGGTCCAGGCCCAGGTCGATCTGGGCCGGCGTGACCGCGCTGATCGACAGGCGTAGCGTGTCGACCGGAACGCGATCGTCGTAGAAGTGCGCCATCGGCGTCCACAGCAACCCGTACTCACGGGCCGAACGGTGCAGCAAGGCGTCGTCGACGACGAAGGGCACCGTGAGCACCAGGAAGAAGCCGCCGGCCGGGACGTTCCACCGTACCGGCGAGTCGGAGCCGAAGCGCCGGGCCAGGCCGGCGACCAGATGGCGTAGATTCCGGGCATATCCGGCCCGCTCCCGCGCCGTGGCCTCCACCAGGCTGCAGCCGTGCTCCAGCAGCGCACCGCCGACCACCGCCTGGGCAAGCGCCGAGGTGTTCACCGTGACCATGCTCTTGATCTTGGCGAGCTGGTCGGCGAGCAGGCCGACAGTGCCGTCCGACGCGGCCACCCGCTGGTCCGCGACCACGTAGCCGACCCGGGCACCGGGCAGCACCGTCTTGGCGAACGAGCCAAGGTAGACCACCCGTCGTGCGGTGTCCAACGCCTTCAGGGTGGGTGGACGCTCGCCGTCGCCAGCGGGGAAGAGTCCGTACGGGTTGTCCTCGACGAGCAGCAGGTCTTCCTCGGCGGCCAGGTCGAGTAGCCGTCGCCGATCAGCGACGGTAAGGCTCACCCCGGACGGGTTGGCGAAGTCCGGCATCACGTAACAGGCGCGCGGGCGCAGGCCCTCGGCCCGGGCCCGGTGCACCTGGGCGCGCAGGTCCGCCAGGTCCACCCCGGCCGGTCCGCTGGCGACCGGCCGCACCGGCAGGTCCAGCAGGCGGGCCGCGCCGGTGAGCCCCACGTACGTGGGCGCCACGGCGAGCAGAACGTCCCGAGGCGAGGACCGCAGTGCCCGCAGGACCAGGAACATCGCCTCCTGGCAGCCGACGGTCACCACGACCGCTTCCTCGTCGACGGCGATCCCCTCGTCGATGGCGAGGTTGCGGGCCACCAGGTGATGCACGATGCCTTTGGTGCGCCCGTATTGGAACAGCGTCCGGTGCATCTGTTCCCGGCTCTGTCCGAGATCGTCGGCGAGGTGCCGACAGAACCGGTCCAGATACCGGTGCAGATCCGCGACGTCGAAGAACTCCTCGTACGGGCGACCAGCGGCCAGCGACACCGCGTCCGGGTAATGCTGGGCCACCTCGTTGAGGAAATTCATCGAATTCAACGCCGGGTCGTCGACCGCCGGATGCAGGTCGGCCAGGAACAGGTCGGCGGTCACCGGTCAGTCCGCCCGGACGGTCCGCAGCTCGCGGGCGGCGGCCGGGTCGGCGCAGCCGGCGAGCGTCAGGGCGTCGCGGAACTCCCCGGCGAGCAGGGACAGCGCCGACTCCGCCCCGGCCCGGCCCCCGGCGGCCAGGGCCCACAGCATCGGCCGGCCCACCAACACGCCGTGCGCGCCGAGGGCCAGGGCCCGCAGCACGTCCGTCCCACTGCGGATGCCGCTGTCCAGCAGCACCTCGCACCGGTCCCCCACCGCCTCGACCACCTCGGGGAGCACGACCGCGCTGGCCGGTGCGCCGTCGAGCTGCCGTCCACCATGGTTGGAGACGATCACGGCATCCGCGCCGGCGTCCGCCGCGAGGGCCGCGTCGCGCGGATCGAGTACACCCTTCACCACCAGCGGCAACGCGGTACGCGCCCGAATCCAATCCAGATCCGTCCAGCTCAGCGCCGGGGCGAAGACCGCTCCCGTGTGCGCGGCGACGGCGGAGACGCCGGGCGTGGCGGCGTGCGCGAGGTTGTCCCGGCCGGTAGGCAGGTTCGCCGCGACCACGTGCGGTGGGATGGCGAACGCGTTGCGGACGTCCCGAAGCCGCCGGCCGAGGATCGGCACGTCAACCGTGACGGCCAACGCGGTGCACCCGGCGGCGTGCGCGCGGTCCAGCAGGTCGGCGACGAGGCCACGGTCACGCAGCCAGTAGATCTGGAACCACACCGCCCCACCGGCAGCGGCGATCCGCTCGATCGGCTCACTACTCAGCGTACTGGCCATGTAGGGCACGCCGGCCGCGCCCGACGCCGCCGCGAGCGCCAGCTCTCCGTCGGGGTCCAGCAGCCGCTGGTACGCCATCGGAGCGACCGCCACCGGCAGGGCCTGGGTGGCACCGAGCAGCCACGCACCCGTACTCGGGGTGTGGACCCCGCGCAGCACCCGGGGTAGCACGGCCACCCGGTCCAACGCGCGGCGATTCGCCGCGAGGGTGGTCTCCGCCCCGCTGCCCCCGTCGACGAAGTCCCACACCTCGGCCGGAAGTACGGCCTGGGCGAGGCGGGCGAAGTCAGCCAGGCTGGCCGGCGCGGGCAGGTCCGCCACGTGCCGGGGTGCCTCCGGCGACGCGGTCTCAGCCATCGACGTGCCTTGCGCCGGACGGCGGTACGGGTGGCGAGCCGAATCGGTCGCGGAGAAAGGCGGCGACCTCGTCCTGTGCCCGCCGGCCGTCGTCGAACGACGCGGGCATGGCGAAGAATCCGTGGATCATGCCGGCGTACCGGCTGAGGGTGGTGGGTACGCCGGCCTCCCGCAGCCGGTGGGCGTACCGCTCCCCCTCCTCGCGCAGCGGGTCGCGCTCGGCCGTGACCACCAACGCCGGGGGGAGACCGCCCAGGTGGGCGGCGAGCAACGGCGAGGCGAGCGGGTCGTAGGCGTCTGCCGGGTCAACGAGGTAGTGGCCGCGATACCAGGCGACCGACCGGCGGTTGAACAGCGTCGGGTCGTCGTCGCCGACCGGGTCGGTGGTCTGGTCGGTGTTCGGGTAGACCAGCACCTGCGCGGCGATCCGGGGGCCGCCGGTCTCCCTGGCCAGGAGGGTGACCGCGGCGGCGAGGTTGCCACCGGCGCTGTCCCCGCCCACCGCGATCCGCTCCGGGTCGGTGCCGAACTCTACCGGGTGCTGCGCGATCCACCGCACGGCGGCGTGACAGTCGTGTACCGCCGCCGGGAAAGGGTGTTCCGGGGCGAGCCGGTAGCCGACCGTGACGACCTGGCAGGGTACGGCGTTGGCGAGCCGGCGGCAGATCCCGTCGGCGGTGTCCACGCTGCCCAACGTCCAGCCGCCGCCGAAGAGGTAGACCAGCGTGGGCAGCGGTCCGGAGCTCGCCGGACGGTGGATCCGCAGCAACAGGTCACCACCGGGACCGGGGACGTGCGTGTCGCGTACCTCGTGCACCTGTTCGACCGCGCCGCCGCCGGCGCGGATCGCGGCGAGGTCGGCGGCTCGGGCCTGCGCCAGGGTCTGGGTGTACAACGGTGGTGTACCGGCCGCCGCACGGGCCGCCCGGTAGGCCGCTACCTGCGGATGTTCGCCCACGTCACGCGCTCCCGTCCGGCCGTGCGGTCCACCAGCACCTGTACGGCGTCAGTCATCGTCGGGTCCCCCATGGATCGAAAGGTGCGGGCGACGGGGATCACCCCGCCGCCCGCACCGTGATGTCACAGACGGAGCAGCCACAGCGGTACGGCGTCCGCCATCGCCTGGTTGCCCGCGTCGTTCGGGTGGATGTGGTCACCCGAGTCGTAGGCGGGCAGCAGCTGGCTGGGCTGTGTCGGGTCGCGCAGCACGGCGTCGAAGTCGAGCAGCCCGTCGAACTCGGCGCTGCCGCGCAGGTAGGCGTTGACCGCCTGCCGGGTGGCCTCCTTCTCCGGCGTCCACACCCCCGGATTGCCGTGCCCCTCGTACGGGGTGAGAGTCGCCACCAGGCTGCGCAGGCCGCGCGCCTGCACCTGCTGGTTGATCTGCCGCAGCGACGAGATGATCGCGTCGGCGGAGGCATCCGACATCCAGATGTCGTTGATGCCCAGGTGGGTGATCACCGTGCGCGCGTCGGTCTGGGAGAACACGTCCTCGTCGAGTCGCGCCACAGCGTTCGGGCCGAGTTCGTGGTACCCGGGGAAGCCACCGGCGCCCGGCTCCGGGCCTTCGTGATTGAGGCGGTTGCCGGCCAGGCTGGCGTTGAGCACGCCCGGGGTGCGTACGTCGGGCCGAGCGGCGATGAGCCGGTCGGCGAGCAGGTCCGGCCAGCGCTTGTTGGCGTTGAGGGTGCTGCCGTTGCCGTCGGCGATCGAGTCGCCGAAGACCACCACCGAGCCGGGGCTGTGCCGACGCTGCACGTCGATCCCGGACAGGAAGAACCAGCAGCAGTTCGGGCGGATCGTGAACCCGGCGCCGTCAGCGGCCGAGGTGAGGTCGTCGGCACCGATGTAGCTGGTCTGCCGGGACGTGCCGTGGAAGGTCACCGGGCCGGTCAGGACCGGGAAGTGCAGTGTCAGGACCAGGTCGGACTGGTCGCCGACCGGGAAGTCGAGCGGGTCGCTGAGCAGTTCGGCGCCCCGGTTCATGGTCGCCGAGGCCGCGCCGCCGAAGGTCAGCTCCCGTAGCGTCGCCGGATCGATGTCGGACAGATCGTCGGGGGTGGTGGTGTTCGGTCGGGCGATGGTCGCGCGCCCGACCAGAACTGCCTGCTCACCGTACATGTTGCTGAGCCGCACCCGGAGCGCGTGTCCGCCGACGGTGGTGCGCACGACCATTCGTACACTCTGGTCGTTGAGGCCGGTGTTGGTCAGGCCGGTCGCGTTGCCTCGGGTGACCGCGGTAGCCCAGCTGGCCGCCCATGTCGTGTTGCCACGCTGGACGGTGTCCGAAGGGCCGGCGCTCGCGACCATCGCCGGGGCGCCCGCCACCAGCAGGACCGCCACAGCGGCGACGACGTGCCATCTCTTCCTGGTCGACATGCTACCTCCATCGTGGCCAGCCCAGGCTGGTGGCCGTTGGTGTCCACTGGTGGCACTCACCTGGGCGATGGACGGAAAGCTAGTGGCGACCGGCGAAGGGCGTCAATCAGCCTGGTCGGCGTGATCAAATGTCCTCCCGATTGGCCGGGACGACGTTCGGCCCTGTGCCGGGTCCGGGCCGACTGCCTACGCTCGCAGTCGGCGGCACGGTAGCTGGACACTCCGGGACTCGGCTTCGACACGCCGCCGGCAGGCCGTTGTCTCGACAAGGGAGTGCCCGCCGATGAGCAGTCGGACGAGCTACGTGCACACGGCGTTGGACCTGTTCGCGGAATTCGGCGACCGGGAGGCCATCGTCGGCGACGGTCGGCGGTTGCGCTACAGCGACGTGCGCGCCGAGGTGCGCGGGCTGGCCGCCGCGCTGTCCCGGCACGGCGTACGACCTGGCGACGGGGTGCTGGTCGCGCTCGGCAACCCGGTGGAGGCACCGCTGGTGCAGCTCGCCCTGCACCTGCTGGGCTGCCGCACGATGTGGGTCGCCCCGGTCACGTCACGCCGGGAGGTCGACGAGTTCGCCCGGCTGGCCCGCCCGGACGCCCTGCTCTACGACGCGCGGGACCCGAGCGGCATGGGTCCCGACCTGGCCGCCGGCCTGCCAGGCGTCCCGGTGTTCTGCCTCGGCCCGGGCGATGGGGTCCCGGACCTGCTGGCGTGGTCTGCCGACTCCGAGGTCGATACCGCCGCTGACCTGCCGGACGGGCCGGCTCCGGAGTCGTTTCTCCAGACCTCGGGTACCACCGGCACGCCCAAGCTGGTGCACCACCGGGAGAGCTTCCACGCCCAGATCCTGGCTCTGGCCGCAGACTTCCGCTCCGCCGGGTACCCGCTGCTGCGGCATCTGTCGTACTCGCCGATGTGGCTGGCCAGCGGCCAGATCACCACCCTGTTCAACCTGTTCACCGGTGGGGTGTTGTTCCCGCGTGACGGGTGGGACCCGCAGACGTTCATCCGTACCGTCGACACCGAGCGGATCACCTCCACGTTCGTCACCCCGCCGATGCTCTACGAGGTGCTCGATCACCCGGCCCTGGCCGACGCCGACTTCTCCGCCATGTTCATGTTCAACGTCGGTGCCGGGCCGGCCGCGCCCGCCCGGCTACGCCAGGCGATCGCCCGCTTCGGCCCGGTGCTTCGCATCGTGTACGGGTTGAGCGAGGCCGTCGTCGTGACCGCGCTTCCCGGGCTCACCGAGGATCCGGAGCACCCGGAGCGGCTGTGTTCGGCCGGGAAGCCGTACGGCGACGTGCGGATCGAGATCCGCGCCGAGGACGGCACCGTACTGCCACCCGGCGTCGACGGTGAGGTGTGGGTGCACACCGGCCTCCGCTTCGCCGGCTACCACGGCCAGCCGGACCTGACCGCGCGGACGCTGGTCGACGGCTGGGTACGGACCCACGACATCGGGCACCTCGACACCGACGGCTACCTCTATCTGGTCGACCGGCTCGCCGACCGCATCCTGACCCGACGACGGAGCTGGCCGATCTACTCCCGCCCGATCGAGGACGTGCTCGCCGGGCACCCGCAGGTCCGGGCCGCCGCGGTCATCGGGGTACCCGACGACGTGGCCGGGGAACTGCCGTACGCCTATGTGGTGCCGGTCTCCGGCGGGACGGTGACCGGCGCCGAGCTGATCGACCTGGTGACCACCTCGCTCAGCGACACGTGGGCGCCCGGCGGGGTGGAGTTCGTGGACCGGCTGCCGCTGAACCGATCGGCCAAGGTGGACAAGCGGGCGCTGCGCGCCTGGTACGCGCGGGCGCACCCGTCGACCGTCGAGCACCCGGTGTATTCGATCGAGGACCAGGCGTGACACCTCGGCGGGAGCTCGCCGTCTTGGTCGGCGCGGACCTGCTGTCCAATCTCGGCAGCCGGATCTCGGTGATCGCCCTGCCCTGGCTGGTGCTGGAGACCACCGGCAGCCCGGCGAAGATGGGTCTGGTCGCCGCCGCCGAGATGCTGCCCTACCTGCTGTCCAGCGCGCTGGGTGCCCCACTGGCCGACCGGATCGGTCTCCGCCGTACCTCGATCCTGGCCGACGCGGGCAGCGCCGCACTGATGGTCGCGGTGGCGCTCGCCCCCTGGCTGGGCTTCGGCGCGCTGGTTGCCCTGGTCGCCGTGGTGGGCACGCTGCGGGGGGCCGGCGACCGGGTCAAACAGGTGATGTTCCGGCCGGTGGCGCTGGCAGCGGACGTGCCGCTGATCCGGCTCACCTCCGTGTACGACGGCCTTGGCCGACTCGTCACCGTCCTCGGTGCCGGCCTGGGCGGCCTGCTCATCTGGTGGTTCGGGGTGACCTGGGCGATCCTCATCGACGCGGCCACCTTCGCCGTGTGCGCGGCGCTGGTCGGGCTGTTCGTCCGCTCCCCCACCGCAGGTGGCGGCAACGCACCCGCCGAGCCGCGGGGATACCTGCGAGCCCTCGGTGACGGCGTCCGGCACCTGGGCCGGGACCGGTTGCTGCTGACGATGCTGCTGGTCCTCTCCGCGCTCAACATGGTGGTGAACGCCAGCGTCGTCGTCTACATCCCGCTGTGGATCGTCCAGGTGCTGGGCAGCCCGGCCGGGCTGGGCCTGGTGCTCGGAGTGTTCGCCGCCGGGGCGTTGCTGGGGAATCTGCTCTTCACCGTGTACGGGGCGCGGCTGCGCCGGGACCTGACCTTCGCGGTCGGCGCGATGGTCGGCGGCGCGCCCCGCCTGCTCGTGCTGGCGCTCAGCGACAACCTGCCGCTGGTGCTGGTCGTGACGTTCCTGTCCGGCATCGGTATCGCGGTGGTCAACCCGCTGCTCGGTGTGGCGCTGTACGAACGGGTGCCGGCCGGGTTGCAGACCCGGGTGATCGGGCTCGCCGGGTCCCTGGCCTTCGCGGGGCTGCCGGTCGGCGCGCTGCTCGGCGGCTGGACGGTCACCGCCTTCGGCCTCGTCCCCGCCCTGTTGGCATCGGCGGTGTTCGCCCTGCTGGTGACTCTCGTCCCGCTGGTCACCGCCCTGCACTCGAACCGGGTCCCCGCCGCTGATCCCGACACCGCCGCAGCCCCTGAGCCCGACACCACCTCGGTCCCCCCAGGCTGATCGATCGGTACTGTTCTGACATGCCGTCCACGTTGACCGAAGCGACCGATCCGTGGTGCCTGCGGCCCGGAGAGAGCGCGGCGTTGCTGCGCGACCATCCCTGGCGCCGGTTCGTGGTGTTGGGCGACAGCGTGGCCGAAGGTCTGTGCGAGCCGATGGCGGGGTACCCAACCACACAGTGGGCCGACCGTGTCGGCGAGGAGCTGCGCGCGGTCCGCCCCGAACTGGCGTACCTCAATCTCGGGCTACGCGGCCTACGGGCCCGCGAGGTGCGCGCGACGCAACTGGCCCCGGCGGTGGACTTCCGACCTGACCTCGCGCTGGTGGTGTGCGGCGGCAACGACGCGTTCCGCCCGGCATACGACGCGAACGCGGTCGACGCCGAGCTGACCGCCATGGTCGAGGCACTGCGGGCGGCGGGCGCGGACGTCATCACGGTGGGCATGTTCGACGTCTCGCACAGCCCGGCCGTGCCGGCGACCCTGCGCGCCGGCATCGGTGGGCGCATGCGCCGGCTCGCCGCCCGGACGAAGGCACTGGCCGATCGGCTCGGCACCATCCACGTACACCTGACCGACCATCCGCTCACCGCGGACCCCTCCATGTACAGCAGCGACGGCCGTCATGGCAGCGCCCGCAGCGACGCGGTGGCGACAGCGGAAACCCTCCGCCGCCTCGGCGACCACGTCGATCGCCACAGCACCCAGCGGGCGGTCGTCAGTCGACCAGCAGAAGACCGGAGAGCAGGACACCACGGGCCAGGTTGAGGACCCCGTCGCAACCGGGGAATCCGGTACGGATGCAGGCACCCGCCGGCTCCCGGCCGAACAGGTACGGGGCGATGCTGTACGGGACGTCCGCGGACACCGTCTCACCGGTCTCGATGTTCACGAAATCCAACGGCACGTCGTCAGCCCGCACGTACCGCTGGAGGATGAAACCACCTCGCTCGGCGGCCCGGCGCACGCCGGCACGCCAGACATCGACGTCGCATTCCCTCCCGATCAACACGTCCGCCCCGGCCGAGCCGTCGGCGGGTTTCGCCACCAGGTCCCGTTGCTCGGCGACGGCCCGGTCCAGCAGGTCCACAGTCAGCATCCAGGTCTGCGGCACGTGCCGGTGCACCAGGTCCCGGTCGCCGGCCGGTAGTCCGTCGGCGTCGTCCCAGAGCCACGCGAACGCGGTCTTGTTGGCGATCAGCCACGCGGCGGTGGACAACCACATCGGGACCGTGCCGACGCCCAGTGCCGTTTCCAGAGCGTCGACCCCCGCGCTTGGTGTGACCCGGTTCGGCACAAAAAGGCGGAACACCGCGTCGACCGGCGCGCCTCGCGCGATCAACCGGGATCGGGCGTCCAGCGTCAGCTGCGACACCGGGGCGATGACCAGGTCGAGGCCGAGCGCGGCGGCCCGTTCGACGACCGGTGCCAGTACCCGGATGAACCGCTCCGGGTCGTCCAGTCCCGGATACTCGGCGTCGAAGTCGAGCAGCATCGCCACCCGCGCTCCGGCGGGCAGGGCGAGCCCGTCCCGGATCGCGGCGAACCGCCGGTCCACGGCGGACGGCGCCGCTTCCAGGCGGATCCGGTCGGTGAGACCGTGCCGCCGATAGACCTCGACGAACCGCCGTACGGTGGTGTCCGCGTCGAACGCGCCACCGAGGCTGGAGTCGATGTTGTACTCCACGAAGCGCGGCACCCCGTCGGAGAACAGCACGTCCGGTCGGAACGCCTCCAGCAAGGCCTCCGTCAACGGTTCGTCATCGTCGAGCAGCCGGGTCTCGCCACGCGCGACCCCCAACAGTCGCCGCAGGTCCCCCGCCGTACCGGCGCGCCGCCGACACGCCTCGAAAATCAGCTGCGCCAGCCGATCGCTGACCGCGTTGAGCACGCTGAACGAGGTCTCGTCCATCACCGGAGGCCGGGCCAGCCGCCACCGCTCGTTGTACGTGGCCCGCCCGTCGAAGACCTCCCGCCAGGCCCGCGCCCCGGCGGCCACCATGTCGGCGCGGACGTCATCAGGGAGGTCCAGCCAGGCCCGCGACGCTGCCGGCCAGCGATATTCGACGTCGATCATGTTTATCCGTCCTTCATGACATGTTGGATGGCGGAGCGCAGCTGTTCGCGGCTCGGCCGTACCGCCTGGTCCAATGCAGATGCGAAGGGCAACACCGCACCGTCCGGGCGGGTCACCCGACGCGGAGGCGCCTGTAGCCGCACCCGCTCCACCACGGCGGCGATCACCTCAGCGGCGATTCCACACGAACGGTTGGAATCGTCGACCACCACCAGACGCCCGGTCCGCGACACCGACTCCAGCAGGCCGTCCCAGTCGAACGGGTACAGCGTGCGCGGATCGAACACCTCCGCCGACACCTCGTCGGCGAGCTCCTCGGCGACGGCGAGCGCGTCGTGCACGAGGTGGCCCACCGCCACCACTGTCACATCGTCGCCCGGGCGGTGCACCCGCCCCCGGCCCAGCGGCACCGGTGCCAGTGCGGCGAAATCGACGTCGGCGCGGACCTCCATCGCCCCGGCCGGCGCGAACACCACGACCGGGTCGTCGCAGCGCACCGCCGACACCAGCAGGCCGTACGCGTCGGTCGGGGTCGCCGGCACCACCGTGGTCACCCCCACGTGGGCGAACAGGCTGTACGGGTGGTCGGAGTGCTGACCTGCCCAACCGGGCCGGGAGCCGGAAGCCGGCACCAGGTACGTCACCGGCACCGCGCACTGCGCGCCGGTCATCAACGGGAACTTGTGCGCGTGGTTGACGATCTGCTCGAACACCAGGAACAGCAGCGACGGGATCTGGAACTCGATCACCGGCCGCATCCCGGCCATCGCCGCGCCGGTGGCGAAACTGGTGAACGCCTGTTCCGACAACGGGGTGTCCAGCACCCGGTCCGGCCCGAACCGCTTGAGCAGCCCGGAGGTGACGGTGGACGCGGCGACCCGGATGTCCTCGCCGAGGAGGAACACGTCGTCGTCGCGGGCCAGCTCGTCGGCGAGCGCCCGGGTCAGCGCCCGGCGGTAGGAGAGCTTCGGCATCTAGCCACCTCCCCGGGCGGTCAGCCCGCTGGCGTACAGGTAGGCGAGCGCGTCGGCGGGGTCCGGCTCCGGTCCGGCCAGGGCGAACTCGACCGCCGCGGCGAGCGTCGCCTCGACCTCGGCGTCCACCTCGGATCGGGTGGTGTCGGTCAGCCGGGCTCCGGCGATCTCCACCGGGTCCCGGGACCGGCCCCGGGTCACTTCGTCGGGCGGGCGGTAGTCGAGGCGTACCGCGTGCTCGAAGGTGTGGTGGGCGTCGAAGCGATAGGTGGTGGCCTCGATCAGCTCGGGACCGCCACCGGCGCGCATCCGCGTGACGGCGGCGACCGTGGCGACCCGTACCGCCTCCGGATCCTGACCGTCCACGACGCACGCCGGCATGCCGAACGCGGCGGCCCGGCCGGTGATGGTGCCGGCCACCGCGTGGTCGACCGGCATGGTGGTGGCGTAGCCGTTGTTCTCGCAGACGAACAGCACCGGTACCCGCCACAGCGCGGCCAGGTTGAAGGCCTCCAGCAGCATCCCCTCGTTGACCGCGCCGTCGCCGAAGAAGCTCACCCCGACGGTGTCACCGCCGCGCCGCCTAGCCGCCCACACCGCCCCGGTCATGATCGCCCCGGACGCGCCGACGATCGCGTTCGCGCCGAGCACCCCGACGCCGAAGTCGGCGGCGTGCATCGACCCGCCCCGACCCCGGTTGAGCCCGGTCTCCCGGCCACACAGCTCGGCGAGCATGCCGGCCGGGTCGGCACCCTTGGCGAGCACGTGCCCGTGCCCCCGGTGGGTGCCGGCCACCAGGTCGTCGGCGCGCAACGCGGCACAGACCCCGGCGGCGATCCCCTCCTGTCCGAGGTATGGGTGGATGCCGCCGACGATGTGCCCGGACCGGACCAGGTCGATCGCTCGTTCCTCGAAGCGGCGAATCAGCCGGACGGTCCGGTAGAGCCGGACCGGGTCGGGTTCGGTCACGGCGGGCTGTCGGCGGCTGTCGGGAGACCCCTGGTCGCGACGGCCTTTTCCCGCCTCTCGATGCCCGGATGGCTCCCACCCCAGTCGTACCGTGACACGTCAGCCTCCTCGCTGTGTGCGGTCGCGCCAGATGACCGGGCAGTACTCGGGGTCCGCGTAGTCCGGCCGCCCGTCGGGGGTACGGCGGACCAGCACGTCGTGGTTGTAGGCGGCGACGGTGCCGTCGGACAGCGAGTACTCCCGCCAGGCGTTGTCGCCGTCCTGCAGGTGCAGCGAGATCGCCTGGCGGGGTCGGCCGCTGACGTTCGCGCCGCTGCCGTGGTAGGTCCGGCAGTGGTGGAAGCTCATGTGTCCCTTGGGGATCACCATCGGCACCTTGCGGATCGTCGCGCCGTTGTGGGCCGCGTTCTCCGCCAGCATCTCCTCCAGTTGGTCGCGGTCCCGCTCGGCGAAGTGCCGCACCACGGTGTCGTCCGCGCCGATCTCCCTCCAGCGGTGCGACCCGTCGACCATCGTGATGGTGCCCATCTCCTCGCCGCAGTCGTGCAACGGAATGAAAGCGGTGAGCATGCTCTCCGACGACGACGAGGCCCAGTAGTGCTTGTCGAAATGCCAGGGCACGATGTTCGACGGCTCGCCGGAGATGGGTGGCTTGAGGATCAGCGTGGACTGGAAGATCCGGATCTCGGTGGCCCGCGCGAGCCGGGCGGCGACCGCGCCGATCAGCGGCTTGCGCAGGATCGCGGCGAGTCCGTCGTGCTCGTGATGGACGTAGTCGTTGTGCCGCTGCACGTCGCCCTTGTCCGGCTCCCAGTAGGCTAGCTTGGGCGGGCGTACCGGCAGGCGGCGGTCCCGCTCCCCGGCGTAGTAGCGGTCGGCGGCGGCGGCGAGCGCGTCCACCTCGTCGTCGGTGAGCAGCTTGCGGGACAGGTACCAGCCGTGCTCGGCGTAGAACGCCACCTCGGCGTCGGTGGGCAGCAGCGCCTCTTCCTCGGCGGTCAGCGCCGGCGAGAACTCCATCGTGGTCACCCGGCCACCCCCTGCGATCCGGCCGCCGCGGCCGCCAGTTCCCGTTCCTTGGCCTCGTAGAGCGCCTTGATGTTGCCGCTGCCGAAGGTCCGCGCCCCGCGCCGCTCGATCAGCTCCAGGAACAGCGTCCGGCGTACGTGCATGGACTCGGTGAAGATCTGCAACAGCTGACCGCCGTGGTCCCGGTCGACGAGAACGCCGAGGTCCCGGAGCCGGTCCAGCGGCGCGTCGACCGGACCGACGCGATCTTCCAAAGTGTCGTAGTAGCTGCCGGGGGTGCCGGCGAAGCGCACCCCCCGGCTGCCCAGCGTCTCCACGGCGGTCACGATGTCGTCGGTACGCAGCCCGAGGTGCTGCACCCCGGCACCGGTGTGCCGGTCGAGGAACGCGTCGATCTGTCCCGGTCGCCGGCTCGTGTCCGGCTCCAGCAGCACCAATGTCACCCGCTGCGACGGGCTCTGCACCACCGTCGAGTTCATCGACTGGCCGTCGACCTCGATGCGCTCGGTGAAGATCTCACCGAAGCCGAACACCTCCCGGTACCGACGGACCGTCGCGTCGAGCTGCCCGGGCGGCACGCAGACCGCCAGGTGGTCGATCTCGGCGAGCAGCTTGTCAGCCTCATCGGCCAGCGGCTTGTCGGCCTCGCCAGCGGACGGCAGCGCCTCGATGCCACCCGACAGGAACTCCCGCCGGTCGCCGCGCCGCTGCACCAAGCGGTGAACCACGTCACCGAAGCCCTCCACCTCGGCGGTGACCACCTCGGCGTGCGCGCCGGTGACGGTGGTCGGCGGGGTCACCGGGGTCGCGCCTCGCTCCAACAGTTCGGCGTACGCACCGGCGGCGTCGTCGACCTCGAGAGCCACCACGGCGATGCCGTCACCGTGTCGCTGCACGTACCGCGACGCCGGATGTTCGGCGGTCAGCCCGGAGGTCAGCACCATCCGGATGTCCGCCTGGCCGAGCAGCAACGACCGCTGCCCGGTCAGCCCGGTCTCCGGCCCGCCCTGGCCAAGCAGGCCGAAGCCGACCGCCCGGCAGAAGTAGAACGCGGCCTGTTGAGCGTCCCCCACGTAAAACTCGATGTGGTCTATTCCACGGATGTCCATGTACCAGCCCTTCCTCGGTCCCCGTAGTCGTCGTTGCCGGTGGTGTCGTCATTCGCGGGGGCGGGCGACCCGCCCGATCAGCAGGCTCACGTTCTGGCCGCCGAACCCGAAGGAGTTGGTCAGCGCGTACGGCGTGTCCGTGGGCCGGGGCACGGAGCGGATGTGGTCCGCCGGGCACTGCGGGTCCGGATCGTCCAGGTTGTACGTCGGGGGTAGCAGCCCCCGGCCGAGCGCCAGCGCGGTGGCCGCCGCCTCCAGCACCCCGGACGCGCCGAGCAGGTGCCCGGTGAGTGCCTTCGTCGAACTGACCGGCACCCCGCCGACCCCGAAGACCTGCGCGAGCGCGGTCGTCTCGGCGACGTCGCCCAGCTTGGTGCCGGTGCCGTGCGCGTTGACGTAGCCGACCTGGTCGGGCCGCACACCGCCGCCGGCCAGCGCACGCCGCATCGCCGTGGCCGCGCCGGTGCCGTCCGGACGCGGGGCGGCCGGGTGGTACGCGTCGGTGGTCACCCCGTAGCCGGCCACCTCGGCGTACCCGGTGGCGCCTCGGGCCGCCGCGTGCTCGGCGCGTTCCAGGACCAGCAGCGCCGCGCCCTCGGCGAGCACGAACCCGCCACGGCGACGGTCGAACGGACGGCTCGACGCCGTCGGGTCGTCCCCGCCACGAGCGAGGGCCTTGCCGTTGCCGAAGGCGTCGGCGAAGGTCGGGAACAGCGGCGCCTCGCTGGCACCGCACAGCACCACGTCGGCCTCCCCGGCCCGGATCAGCCGGGCCGCGTCGGCGACCGCCTGGGCACCGGAGGCGCAGGCCGTGCCGACCGACGAGCTGTAGCCGCGGATGCCGTACCGGATCGCGATCCGGGCCGACGGCATGTTCGGCAGGATCCCGGTGAGCAGGTACGGGTTGACGGCGACCCGGCCCCGTTCGGCCCGGGCGAGCACCTGACGTTCCATGGTAGACATTCCGCCCACCCCGCCGACGATCACCGCGATCCGCTCCGGGTCGACGTCCCGGCCCACCTCGATGCCGGCGTCGGCGAGCGCGTCGGCGGCCGTGAGCAGCGCGAGGAGCACGATCCGGTCCAGCACCTTCGTCTCCGGCCCGGACGCGACGCTGCGCGCGTCGACGTCCGGTAGCACCCCGGCGACCTCCAGACAGCCGGCGGCCGGATGGTTCTCCGGCAGCCGGGCCAGTCCGGACTTCCCGGCGCTCAGCGCGTCGAACGTGGCGTCCGCGCCCCGCCCCGCCGGGGTGAACAGGCCCATCCCGGTGATGACGGCGGTCACGACCGGGCCTCGGTGAGGTAGCGCTCCCGCAGCGCCACCTTGCGGACCTTGCCGGTGACGGTGACCGGAATGTCGTCGGGCCGCACCGCCACCACCCGCCGCAGGGTCGCCCCCACGTCCGCGCCGAGGGCCACCCGGACGCGTTCGGTGCGGTCCTCGGTCGCGTCCGCGCCGGCCGCCAGCTCCACCAACACGTCGGTGACCACCGCGTCGCCCTCACGCAGGATGACCACCGTGCAATCGACGATGTCGGGGCAGGAGGCGAGGATCCGTTCCTCGGACAGCGCCGTGTAGAACCGCTTCCCGTCCCCCGCGTCGACCGCGTCGACGGCCCGGTCCACGTGGTAGTAGCGGCCCTCGTCGTCGGCGTACACCAGGTCACCGGTGAGGTACCAGCCACGCTGGCGGAACCGGTACGTGGTCGCCGAGTCGTTCCAGTAGCCCCGGAACAGCGACGGTGAGTCGATGCCGAGCCAGCCCACCTGGCCGGCCGGCACCGGGTCACCGTCCGCGTCGAGGACGGCGACCTTCGTGAACTGGTACGGACGGCCGATGCAACGGCCGTATCGGTCGGTGTCGCTGGTGTGGGTGACGTGGAACATCGAGTGCCCCATCTCGCTGGAGCCGAGCCCGTCGATGAAGACCGAGCCGGGCACCCGGGTGACGCCGGCGCGGGTCACCGTGTCCCGGGAACCCACCGCCACGAGCCGGCGGATGTGCGGCTCGTGCGAACTGTCCCCGGTGTTGAACCACAGCCGCACCGATTCGAGGTCGTAGCCGGTCAGGTCGAACCGGGCCAGTTCCGCCCAGGTGACCGAGAAGCCGAACACGCCGTCGGGCCGCCATCGTTGGATCGCGTCCAGGACCCGCTCCCCGCTCTGGTCGGACAGCAGGAACATCTCCGCGCGGTTGCCAAGCGCCTGGTTGACCATCAGCACGGTGGCGGTGTGCGGGGCCGGCAACGCGTTGAGGATGCGGCTGGTGCCCTGCGCCTGCGGCATGGACAGCAGGTGCCGGGTCGCGGCGAAGAGGCTGGCGTGCGAATGCAGTACCGCCTTCGGCACCCCGGTGGTGCCGGACGTGTGGGTGATGACGATCGGATCGTCCGGATGGTGCCGGTAGTGCTCGGGCGCGGCGGCGGGATCCCCGGTGCCCGCCTCGGCCGGGGTGCCGAGCACCGGCACACCAAGGTCGTGTGCGGCGAGCAGCGCCGTGTGGTCGTCGTCGGCGAGCACGCCGACGCCGCGCAGCCGGCGGATGTACTCCGCCGCGATCTCCGGCCGCAGCCGGCCGTTCATCAGCGCCGGGATCGCGCCGAGCCGGGTGAGCGCGAGGAAGCTCAACACCATGTCCGTGGCGGCGCTCGCCCAGACCGCCACCGGGTCGCGGGGCCGGATCCCGCGTTCGTGCAGCCACGCCGCCCGGGCGGCGACCCGCTCGTCGAGCTGCCCCAGGGTGAGCGGGTACTCGGCGGGGTACCCGTCCACCGGGGTGTCGAAGGTGAGCCCGGGCCCGGCCAGGTCGGCGCCGTGCGCCAGCACCCGGGCCAGTACGTTGCCCGCGCCGATCGACTCGTCGGCGGCCAGCGCCCCACGGAGTCCCTTGATCTTCATCGCGTCTCTCCTCCCCCCACCAGCACCGCGACGGCCCGGACCCGGTCCGGGTCGTCCGCACCGCCGTCGTCGGGTATCTGTTCGATCAGGACCAGCAACGCCGCGTCGGCGTCACCGTCGTACAGCAGCAGATCGGCCTCGGCGAGGCCGTCGTCGCGCGGGTCGCCGGTCGGCGCGAGGCAGAGAACCGGTCCGTCCAGGTTCCAGCGGGCGGCCACGTGCCCGAGCACGCTGTTGGGCACCGATTGAAAGAAATACAGCGGCCCGGGTCGTCCGCCGGCGGCCACCGTGGCGCGGACGTGCGCGGCGCTGGCCCGGTCGCCGTCCGCGCTGACCAGCACGACCGCGACCCGGGCGCCGTCGGGTGCGGGACGCTGCCCGTACGCCCGGGTCAGGCACCGCTCAGCCACCGCCGCGACCAGCGGATTGAAGTCGGAGTGGACGAACCCAGGCAGCGCCGGCGGCGGACCGTCCCCCGGCTCCGGCCACGTCGCCTCCGCGAGCAGCCGCCGCGTGGCGCTGCCGCACCCACCAGCAGTACGGTGTTCGGCGCTCATGCCGCACCGACCAGCAGTGCCGTGTTGGCACCGCCGAAGGCGGCGTTGAGGGTGAGCGCGTACCGGGTCGCGGCGGGCCGGGGCGCGTCGAGAACGACGTCGACCGGGCACTGCGGGTCGGGCCCGAGCCAGCCGGCGTTCACCGGCAGCTTCCCCTCCCGCAGCACCAGCACGGTCACCACCAGCTCCAGCAGGCCGGATGCCTCCAGCGCGTGCCCGTGCAGCGCCTTGGTGGAACTGACCGGCGGCGTCCGCGTTCCGAAGACCGCGCCCAGCGCCGCCGCTTCCGCCGCGTCGCTTCCGCCAGCGCCGGTGGCGTTCGCGTTGACGTAACCCACCGCCTCCGGCGGCAGTCCGGCCCGCCCCAGCGCCGCACGGACCGCGCGGGCCAGGCCGCGCCCGGTCGGGTCCGGCTGGCAGGGATGGAAGGCGTCGCCGGCCCGACCCCAGCCGAGCAGATCGGCCACCGGCAGGCGGGCCAGGCCGGTCCGTTCCACCACCACCGCGACCACCCCGTCGCCGAGCAGCAGTCCGGTCCGCCCCGTGCTGAACGGGCGGACCGCGCCGTCGGCGGCGAGGGCTCGACCGGTGTCGAAGAGCGCGTACTGGTCGGGCTCGACCAGGTAGCCGGCGGCGACCACGGCCCGGTCCAGGTCACCGCGCCCGATCAACGCGGCGGCGGCGGCGACCGCGCTGGTCGCCGAGACGCAGGCGGAGGTGTACACGCGCGTCCCGCCGCCCAGGCCGGTGCGCCCGGCCAATCCGGCGGCCAGTTCCGGCACCCCGACGCCGCCGTGTACGGCCAGCAGCAGCGCCGTCCCGGCCCGCCGGGCGGCGTCGAGGCCGGCGTCGGCGCAGGCGAGGTCGATCGCGGCGGCGAGCTCGTCCGGCAGGTCGTCGACGTCGGGCAGGGTGGCCGCGGCGTCGACCCGGCGAGCGCCCGTGTCGAAGCGACCGACCGGCCCGAAGGCCGGCGTACCGGCGAGCACGCCGGCCGACTGCGCCTCGGTGCCCCGGCCGAGAGCGCTGGTCGCGTGGACACCGGTCAGCTGGACGGTCGCCCGCTCAGCCATCTGCGGGAGCGGTCAGAAAGGTCAGGAAGACCGCCAGTGCGTCGTCGACGGTACGGATGCCGGCGAGCTGGTCGTCGGTGAGGTCGAGCCGCCGGTCGTACCGCTGCTCCACCACGTGCACCAGCCAGGCCAGCTCCATCGAACCGATCCGGTCGGGCACCGCGTCGACGGGCAGCGTGTTCAGCTCGGCGAGCATGGTGACCAGGTCAGCTCGTTCCAGGCGGGGCGGGCCGTCGGTCGGTTCCCGGACGATGTCGGCGTCGCTGGCCATCAGGACTGGTCGCTCGTCGCTGCCGCCACCCGGTCGGCGACCATCGCGGTGAACTCGCCGACCGTCATCATGGCCAGCTTCTCCGACTCGTCGTCGGCGAACGTCACCCCGTACCGGTCCTCGACCCGCACCGCCAGGTCGGCGAGAGCGAGCGACTCCAGGTCCACCCCCGACGATCCGAGGGTGGTGTCGTCGTCGATGTCATCGACGTCGTAGTTCATGTCGGCGAGCTGTTCGACGACGAAGGCGCGGACCTCGGTTCTCATGGCTAGTCTTCTTTCCGTGAGCCAGCTGACGGTGGCCGGTCGGGACACCGTGTACGTGTGGATCGGTCGGGACACCGACGGTCGGTCGGCCCCGACGGAGGCGATGCTGCGACGGGCGGGCGTGACCGTGCTCGGCGCGGCGGCCGATCGAGTCGTGGTGGAGCAGCGACCGGGCGGTCGACCGGCCGTCCGGGTCGGCGAGTCGTCCGGAGCGGACCCTGACGAGCCGTCCGGAGCGGACCCTGACGAGCCGTCCGGAGCGGACCCTGGCCTCGGGGCAGACCCTGCCGCCGGGCCGGTCGAGCTGCCGGTCAGCGTCAGCCGAACGGACGGGTTCGTCGTGGTCGCCGCGCGACCGCGCGGGCCAGTCGGCATCGACGTGGAGCGTCTCCGGCCCGTTCCGGCCCGGGCACTCGCCCGCCGTTGGTACGCCCCGGCGGAAGCCGCCTGGCTGGCCGGCCGGCCGGAGTGCGACCGGGCGGCGGATTTCCTGCGGCTGTGGACCGCGAAGGAAGCCGTCGGCAAGGCCCTCGGTCTCGGGCTGCGCGACGGCGGGCTCCGCCGTGTCATGCCGGCCCTCGACCGTGACGGGGCGCCGCTGCGGCCGGTGCCGGGCCTGCCCACCGTCCGGGTCGGACATCTGCGGGTGGCCGAGGCGCTGGTGCTGGCGGTGGCGGTGGTCGGGGCTGCCGACAGAGTCGACGTCGTCGTCGAGGCGGTGCCGAGCGCGGGTCACGACGTGGCCGCCGTCCGCAACGCGTCGACGGACCGGACCAGCTTGCCGGTGGTGGTACGGGGCAGCTGATCGAGTAGGTGCACGGTCCGTGGGCGTTTGTAGCCGGCGAGCCGCTCGGCGATCAGCTTGTCCAGCACCTCCTCGGACAACGGCCCGTCCGGCTGCACGTACGCGGTGATCCCGGCGTCCCACACCAGGACGGCGGCGGCCACCCCGGGCAGCTCGGCGACGGCGGTCTCCACCTCGGTCAGGTCGACCTTCATACCGCCCACCGACACCTGGGAGTCGAGCCGGCCGAGGATAGTGACCAGGCCGGTGGCCTCGTCGACAGTGCCGGCGTCGCGGGTGTGCAGCCAGCCGTCGGACCACCGGTCCGGATCGACGAGCCCCACGTACGGGGACTCGGGACAGCTGACCTGCAGCTCCCCGTCGACCACACGGACCTCGATGCCCCAAGACGGCATGATCGCGGGTCGGTGCCGCCCGTACAGGTCGGTGCCGATGACGCCGACCTCGGTCATCCCGTACATGTTGCCCAGCGGCACCCCGAACCGGTCGGTGAAGGCTCGGGCGACGGCGGCCGGGACGAGTTCCCCGCCGGTGGTCATCCGCTTGAACTGCGGCAGCGGGCCGGCCGGCCGGGTGGCGGCCAGGAGCCCGATGTGGAACGGCACGCCGAGCACGGTGGCCGGGGCGTCGGAGGCGGCGATGGCGTCGAGTACCGCGTCACCGGTGAGCCGCTGCGGCGGGACCAACTCGACACCGGCGTGCAGACCGTAGAGCAGACCGCCGACCAGGCCGAGCACGTGCACCATCGACGGAAGCAGGATGATCCGCTCGCCCGGCAGCGCCACTCCGTCCATCAGGGTGTACCGGTGCACCTCGGCGACCAGGTCAGCCGCTGTCCGACCGATGACCTTGGACGGACCGGTCGAGCCGGAGCTGAGTTGGATGACCGCGTGCCGGCTGACGGCCGGGCGGTCGGCGTAGGGCGTGACGCCCTCGGTCACGTCCAGGAAGACCCGCAGGGCACCGGCACCGGTACGGACCGGTGCGACGACCACCTGAGGTGTGAGGCGTTCCAAGGCGCGGCCCACCTCGTGGTCGGTGAGCCGGTGGTCGAGCAGGATCGCCTGGGCGCCGGCCCGCCAGGTCGCGAGGAGGTTCACCACGTACGCCAGCGAGGGTGGCATCCGGAGCGCGGCGGCCCCGCCGGGACGTAGTCCCGCCTCGGTCAGCCGCTGCTGCGCGGCGACCACCAGCCGGTGCAGGGTGGTCCGGTCCACCGACTCGGGGAGCCGGAGACACACGTCGGTCGGACGTCCGGCGAACAGAACTTCGTCGACCCATGCGCCGTCTGTCGTCTCAGGATCGCCGGTCGACAGATCAGTGCCCACTGCCGCTCACCACCTCAGCCCAGATGAGGATGAATCAGCCCACAAGGCGGCATTCCCCAGGGTGCTGGCCAAACCTTACGACAGTCCTCAACGGAATCTCTACGTGCAGATGGATAGTTCATGTGGACAATTAGCCGTCTTGCCCCACGCCTATCAAGCAGGCAGGATCGGGCGCGCTCGCCGGCATCGCGACACCACCGGACGGCCCTCACTCTTCCGGCCCACCAGACCTGACCATTCGTCGAAGTCGCGCCGGCCGATCATCCATAGTGCCATCTTGACCTGCACAAACAGGCAGACGGCAACAAATCTCACACCTCGAACATCATCGATTATTTACCGGCGGATGTCGCAACGACCTTTACCCGAGAAGACCCAATGCCGATTCGTCGTTCGGCCGACCGTTGTCCACTCGTCGACACTCGTGGGCAGCGCCCGGTTTCGGAGGTGTGTGCACACTAGACGGGAGTTGGGGCGGATGGTCCGCTGATCGGAAATCGACGCCACCTGAGTCACCGAAAAGTGTCGGCCTCAACGGGCAAGGATTTCATAACGACGACATCAGCGCCGTACCACGCTGTCCTGTTCTGTCCGATCCGCGACCACCCGGAACCACAACCGACAGTCGTACGTCGACGACGTAGGGCGGTTCGGTCCCGGACAATCACCAGGTGAGCAGCGACATGTGGCCGATGGCGTGGACCGGCACCTGGATCGCGCCCGACCGGAAGACAGTCAGGCTCAGCCACGATGGTGAACGCGTTCTCGTCACGGTCTGCCCGGGCCCCGACCAGCCACCGTACGACGGCGCGGAGCTGCCCACCGGTGGCACGGCCCGGACCGAACGGCTCGCGTCGTCCACGCACCGGGACAAGGAAGGCCGCCGCTACCTCGAGGTCGAGGCAGGGGTGGTGGGCATCGGACCCACCTACCAGCTGTACGCGGCCGTGCGGGACGGCACCGAGCTGCGGGCTGCCGGCGACGACGCGGTCGTCGATCAGCTCGTGCTGGTTCCGAACACGATGATGGGTCTGTACGACGATTTCGAAGACGACCTCGGGGTGCCGTGGGCGTACCCGCTGCACCCGCTGCGCTGGCAGGCCGAGTAAATGGTCGGCTCAGTCGAACCACGGACCGCCGACGACCGCCTCCGAACGGTCGGGTAGCCGGGCATCCTGTCCGCCGGCCAGCCGGCGACACAGCTCCATCAGCCGGGCGTGGTCCGGGCCCCGGCCCACGCCGCCCGACTCACCGCCGTCCGGATACCACCGCGCATGCCAACCCGGGCCACGCAGCACCACCATCGGGCCGCCCACGACCTGACCCACCCACATGTCGATCGCGTCGAGCAGGTCGTCCGAGCCGTGGTCGCAGGCGTCGCAGCCGCAGTCCGGCAGCATCCCCACCGATATGTCGGGCCGCCCGACGCTGATGTGCAGCACCGACTGCGTTCCTTCGGCACCGTCGATCGGCGCGTCGCGCTCCAGCAGCAGCAACGGCAGGGTGTCCGGTCGCGCCGAGGTAATCCGTACGCCACGGTCGAACGTACCGAAGTGTCCGTCGGCGTCCAGCGGAGCCGGCGCGAGCGTCTCGACCTCGACTCCGGTCAGCCCGCCGAGCACGTCGGCCCAGACCCGGGCGCGGGCGTACACGATCGCGTACCGGCCGGGATCGGTGACCCGTGAGTACTCCTCCTCCGGCGGTGAGTCCATGCCGACGTGCGGATTCGGCCAGGACGGCAGACCGAGACGGTCGTACGCGGCCGCCACCCGCAACCGCAGCTCGTCCAGGCTTGTCATGGCTACGACCATATGTCGCCGGGGCGCGGCGCTCACCAGTCCACGAGGATCCCGTGCAGGGCCATGGTCAGGAAGCTGATCACAATCGCCGCGAGCAGACCGAGCCCGAAGCCGACGAATCCGGAATCCCGAGGCGGCGTAGCGCCGTCGAGGAGGTTGAGGGGCGCTGCCGCCGTGCCCGTCCACGGCCGGTCGCGCGCCAGCCAGAACACCATCCCGAGCCCGTACGGAACGAGGTAGACCAGCCAGAACCAGTACCACCGCGTACCCCGGACCGGAGCCGGACCGCCGACGATGACGGCGAGGCAGACGACGCCCAGGACGAATCCGACCTGGGTCCCGATTTGACCGACCGAATGGACGCCACCGATCCGCTGCTCCAGACCGGCGGACCGCAGATCCTTGGCGAGACCGGCGGCACCCGGGCCGCTGAAGTTCTCCGCGTCGGCGGTGTCGGTGAGGGTCACCTCGCCGGAGACCTCGGTGTTCGTCCAATACACCCGACCAGCTTCGGTACGCCACACGAACAGCGGGCCGAGGTCGCCGGACGAGCGCAGCGGGGCCGGGCTGAACCACGCACCGTTTCGCGCGCCCCAATTGTCACCCCACTGGTACGCCACCACCCGGCCGGCGGCCACGTCCGCCTTCGCCTGCTCGTAGCTCTGCTGCCGGGGTGTCGTCCACCAGGCGGTCCCCGCCGCAACCAGCCACAGCATGACCAAGGCGAGCCGCAGTACGTCCCACCACCGCCACCTGGTCAGGGGCACCGTGCCGCGTAGACGGTCGCCCATGGACGCATTCTCGCAGCGCCGCTCCAGCAACCGCTGACCTCGTCGAGGAGCATTCAGACGTTGCGTACCCTGCCTTGGGCGGCGCGGACTTGGACGAGTGGAGGAGGCGGGTCCTGTGAGCGAGCCGGACTTCGACCGGATGACCAAGGACGAGGTCATCACCTGGTTTCAGATCACCGACAGCCTGGCACCGGTCATCAGGTCCATGAACCCCGCGCCAGCGACCGGCCCAGCGCCGGAAGCGCCGATGATGCTGGTGAGCATCCGGCTGCCCGTCGCGCTCGTCGAGCAACTCGACCGCATCGCCGAATCGACGACCCGCCGGTCCGACGTCATCCGCGACGCCCTGACCGGGTACGTGGCCGCCCGCACCGCACCCGTCGGCCGGCACGAGGCCGAGCAGGCCCTCGACGTGCTCCGCCGCATCGTCACCGCACACACCAGCGCGAAGGCCACGCCGACGCGGCCTGACCGCACACACCGCAGTACTGGCTATGCGCACTGGACCGGCTGACCCCGATGGCATTTCGTGTGATCGATCGCTGGCTTCAGCCGACACGCGACCGCTGGTATTGCGTCAGGACCACGCACGCCAGCACGCCCAGCGCCGTCGCGATCGAGGCGGCGCTGACTGTCTCGCCGAGCAACGCGGCGGACCAGAGCAGGGTAAGCACCGGCTGGGCGAGCTGGACCTGACCGACGCGGGCGACGCCGCCCCTGGCCAGCCCGGCGTACCAGGCGAAGAAGCCCAGGAACATCGAGACCACGGTGAGGTAGCCGAACGCCGACCAGGTGACGGCGTCGGCACGCGGCGGCCGGGCCACGGCGACGACCAACGCTACGACCACCGTGGCCGGCAGTGACAGCAGCAGCGCCCAACAGATCGTCCGGGCACCACCGAGTTCGCGGGCGAGCGCGCCGCCCTCGGCGTACCCGAGACCACAGAGGACGACCGCGACGAGCAGGAACAGGTCGGCGGCGGTCAGCGCACCGCGCACCGCGCCGCCGGCGGCGAGGAAGCCGAGCACCGCGACCAGCCCGCCGCCAGCGGCGGCCCAGAACAGCGGAGGTGGGCGCTCACCAGCCCGTACCACCGCGAACACGGCGGTGATGGCGGGCAGTACGGCGATCACGACCGTGCCGTGCGCCGACGAGTGGGTGGTCAACGCCAGCGAGGTGAACAGCGGGAACCCGACGACGACACCGACGGCGACGACTGACAGCCGCCGCCACTGGCTGCGGGTGGGTCGCGGTGCGCGGGTGAACCAGAGGTACGCCCAGGCGAGCAGCGCCGCGCCGACGGCTCGGCCGAAGGCGACGAACCACGGGTCGAGGTGTTGCACGGCGACCCTGGTGGCGGGTAGCGACATGCTGAACGCGAGGACGCCCAGCGCGCCGAGGGCGAGTCCGGTTAGCCGGTCCGCTGTTACCGGTCGGACAGCAGTAACGCTACTCTTGTCTTTCATGAATGACGGTAACGCGGCCGACCGCGTTATCCAAGATCTGCTCCGGCTGGTGGCCGCCGCAACCCCCGGGACGCGGCTGCCCTCGGTACGCGAGTTGACCGCTCGACACACCGCCTCGCCGGTGACCGTCGCCGAGGCGGTCCGGCGGCTGGTAGCACGTGGGCTGATCGAGGCGCGGCCTGGAAAAGGCACCTACGTCGCTGCCCGGCCCGACGATCGATACACCCCCGGCCAGGGGGCGGATCTGTCGTGGCAGACGGTGGCGCTCGGCGCACGCCGGCCAGGTGAGGACGAGATGCAGGCGCTACTGGCGTTGCCGAGGCCGGGCGCGATCGCGTTGACCGGCGGCTACCTGGATCCGGAGCTACAGCCGATGGCGGCGCTCGGCGCGGCGCTCGCCCGCGCCGCCCGCCAGCCCGCCACCTGGCAGCGTGGTCCGGTCGAAGGGCGGGAAGACCTGCGTGCCTGGTTCGCCTGGGCGGCCGGAGCCCAGCTGCGCACCGACGACATGATCATTTGTTCAGGCGGGCAGGCCGCTCTCTCCACCGCGTTGCGGGCGCTCGCCGCGCCCGGTGACACGCTGCTCGTCGAGTCTCCGACGTACCTCGGAGCGCTGGCCGCCGCCCGCGCGAACGGGCTGCGGGTGGTGCCGGTGCCGGCCGACCCCGATGGCGTACGCCCGGATCAGCTCGCCGCCGCGTTCGCCCGGACCGGCGCGCGGCTGTTCTACTGCCAGCCGCTGCACGCGAACCCGACCGGGGCGACGCTGGCGGCGCACCGCCGGGCGGCGGTCATGGCGGCGGTACGCGACGCCGGGGCGTTTCTGATCGAGGACGACTACGCCCGCGACCTCACCATCGACGGCGAAGCTCCGCCGCCACTGGCCGCCGACGACATCGACGGGCACGTGGTCTATCTGCGCTCGCTGACCAAGTCCGCAGCTCCCGGCCTGCGGGTGGCGGCGTTGGGCGCGCGCGGCCCGGCCGGTGCCCGGCTTCGGGCCGCCCGACTACTCGACGACTTCTTCGTCGCTGGGCCGCTACAACAGGCCACCCTGGAGTTGGTCACCGCCCCGGCCTGGCCACGACATCTACGTACGCTGCGAACCGCTCTTCGCGCCAGGCGAGACGCGCTGCTGACCGCGCTGCGCCGGCACCTGCCCGAACTCGTCTCCACCACTGTGCCGCGGGGCGGACTACACCTGTGGGTGACACTGCCCGACGGCACCGACGACGTCGCCCTCACCGCAGCAGCCGCCGCCGAAGGCGTGGTCGTCTTCCCTGGTCGTCCTTGGTACGCGGCCGAACCACCGGCCCCACACCTACGCCTGACCTACGCCGCCGCCCCGGCCGACCAGATGGACGAGGCCGTCCGCCGCCTCGCCACCGCAACCCGGTGATCAACCGACGGCTCCGCACCGCGTCCGGTACGGGGCCGTCGCCAAGATGGTCGGGTCCGCGGGCCTTGGCCAGCTCGACGAACGCCGACCACGCGGCCGAGCCGAAGGCAGCGTGCCACCGTCGCGATCCTTGGTGTCCCGGACGAACACGCGCCCAGAAAGGTTGTCGGCGACCTCGACGCAGTTGCCGGTGTCGCTCTTGCTGGACTTGCGCCAGCGCACGCTGTTCAGGTCCATCTCCCACCCATGCTTGCGGTCAGGTCAAGGCTCTGCCGGCACTACCCTCAGCTGCAGAGTGGATTGAACAAACAACCAACGGCCCAGGACCACACCAGGTACGGAGCCGTCGGCAGTTGGCCGCTGCGCCAGCGAGACCAAGTGCTCCATCTGCGACGCCATCACCGCTGGCTCACCCCGGCGTAGTGCCAGCTCATCTGCCGTCGCACGTCGATCCAAATCAACGAGCAGCGGCAAGGGGTCACTTGCTGGGCAGGATGGGCAACGGCCGGACTCGCAGCCAGTCCTCACCAACCACCACGACCGCTCCGCTGGCCAGGTCGTCGGCGATCGCGTCGAGGTTCGCCACCAGAATCGCGACGATCTGTGCAGCCCGACGCCCGCTGATCCGGCGCACCAGCAACACGGACGGTTCATCAGCCCCGGAAGATGCCAACAGAGTGCCGAAGTCAGTATCTGCGGAGATCAGCACCCGCTGTTCCTGACGCGCCCGCTCCAGTACGACCTCATCCGGCGCCGCAGCCAAGCCGTAGTCCCTGACGTGCTCGGCATCGTGTCCGTGAGAGCGTAGATCCATCGCCACCGTCGGCGACAGGTTGTTGTCGACCAGGAACCTCATGCGGCGTGATGCAACGGGAGTTCCCGTTCCCGGACAGCCTCGGCCGCGAAGCGCAGTGCCTCCCAGACGTCATCAACGGCCAGGTCCGGCAGCTCTGACACGATCTCGTCCGCGTTCATGCCGTCCGCGACCATCGCCACCACCGTCGCGACCGGGATGCGCAGCCCCCGGATGCACGGCGCCCCACCCATCTGGGCAGGGTTGACGGTGATCCGCTCGAAGTTCATGACGGCATCGTAACCCGTGGTGGCCCAACCGGCCCCCAGCCGGTCGGTGCGCCATCGGGCCGTTCGCTCCCCGCTGCGAGTCATTGAGCTGGTCTGCTGTAGCGGCTTGCGGCGAGGTTGGCCCGAGCTGCGACGGCTGGTTCGGGAACAGGTGATCATGTTGGAGCGCCTGCCGGCGAGCCAACGATCGATCCGTGTTATCGAGCTCGATGGCGGCTCTGGTCTCACCCCGTCCGTTTCGGCGACAGGTGGGCGCGTTCGCCTTGGGCGCCAAAGAGGGTGAGCGTCTCCGCTGGTTGGGCGTCGGCGCTGCCGATCCAGTGGGGCGTACGGGTATCGAACTCGGCGGCCTCACCGGGGCCGAGCTGGAACTCCTGGTCGCCGAGGATGAACCGGATCCGCCCGTTGAGTACGTAGAACCATTCGTACCCGTCATGGGTCTGCAGCTTCATCGTGGGTGACCGGCCCGCCGGTGGGTAGATCACCTTGTAGGCCTGGACGCCGCCGGCCCGTCGGGTCAGCGGCACGATCGTCAGCCCGGAGCGCCGGACGGGCCGCAGGTGGATGCGCGGGTCGCCGGTGGGTGGGGCGGCGACCAGGTCGTCGAGCGGTACGCCGTGTGCCCGCGCCAACGGCAGCAGCTGCTCCAGTGTCGGGCGGAGTTTGCCGTTTTCCAGGCGGGACAGCGTGCTCGGGGTCAGACCGGTCTCTTCGGCCAGGCCGGCCAGGGTGACGCCACGTGCCCGGCGTAGGGCACGCAGCCGTGGCCCGACCCCGGCGAGGACGTCCGCTGCGGTGACACTCATGGCACCCATGATGCGGATCGGCAATTTTTCTTGCAACTGTCGGGCGGTGGTCAGGATGCTGTTCGTCGAAGGAGGAAACCGATGAATGGATGGCAGGGCCCGCCGCTGGGCACCGACCCCGAGTTGTTCTGGGAGGGGCTGCACGGCAGCGTGGCCGCCTCGGACCGGCCGGCCAACCCGATGCTCGTCGAGACCGCCGAGGCGCTGACGCCCGGCACCGCCCTGGACCTGGGCTGCGGCCCCGGCGGCGACACCCTCTGGCTGGCCCGGCGCGGCTGGCGGGTCACCGCCGTGGACATCTCCGCCACGGCCGTCGCCCGCGTCGCGGCAAAGGCCGACGCGCTCGGTCTCGGCGACCAGGTCACCGCTGAACGGCACGATCTGGCGCGCAGCTTCCCCGCCGGGACGTTCGACCTGGTCAACGCGCAGTATTTCCACACCCCGTTCGCGTTGGACCGCAGCCGGGTGCTGCGTACCGCCGCGTTGGCGCTGCGGCCCGGCGGCCGGCTGCTGATCGTCGACCACGGCTCCGCCGCCCCCTGGTCGTGGAACCAGGACCCGGACGCCCGCTTCCCCACCCCGGACGAGGTGGCCGCCGGACTCGATCTCGACCCCGGTCAGTGGCAGGTGCTGCGTGCGGACATGCCGCAGCGGCGGGCGACCGGGCCGGATGGCCAGACCGCGACGGTCACCGACAACGTGCTGATCGTGTGGCGCGCCGGCGAGATCGGCTGATGCCGGGAACGGAGCGGCCGGCGCCAGAAACGGATCGGCCGACGCCTCGGCGCCACGGCGCAGGCGCAAGGACACCGGGCCGGCGTGGACCGCTCCCGGTGAGAAGGCCACCCTGCAGGGATTTCTCGACTACCTGCGGGACTCGATCGCCGGCAAGGCCGCGGGCACGCCGGATCCGCAGGTCCGTACCGCCGGGGTGCCGTCCGGCACCAGTCTGCTGGGGCTGATCAAACATCTGGCCCACGTCGAACGGTTCTACTCCCTCGGTGAGCCGATCGCCGACCTGCGCGCCGCCCTGCGGCCGGGTCCCGAGGAGACGGTAGAGGGCCTGTTGGCCGACTACCGGGAGACGATCGCGCGGGCCAACCAGGTCGTCGACGGCTGGACCGATCTTGCCGGTCCCGCGCCCCGGCCACCGGGGCGCGGCCTGCCGCCGACCCGGCGCTGGGTGATGGTGCATCATGATCGAGGAGACCGCGCGGCACGCCGGCCACGCCGACATCCTGCGCGAGCAGATCGACGGTTCCACCGGTCGTTGACCAATAATCAGCGGCTATACCGGTAGATTCCGCGATTTGTACGAGCCCGATGCGGTGTGTTCGTTGCCGCGTCGGGCTGCTTACCGTCAGGAAACACCTCCGAAGCACATCGCCCCTACGGTCCGTTCATGGATCCGGCGTTGGATACAAGACTGGACACACCCCCGCGTACGCAGGCCGGTGAGCACGCCTACACCGAGCTGAAGCGGCGGCTGCTGGTCGGCGACTTCCCGCTGCGGATCCGGCTCGGCGAGGAGCGGCTGGCCAGCCTGCTGTCGGTGTCGCGTACCCCGGTCCGCCAGGCCCTGGCCCGGTTGCACGCCGAACGCCTCGTCGAACGCCTGCCGGACGGGGGTTACGTACCGGCGGCGTCCAACCTGGTCGAGGTCCGGCAGCTGTACGAGGTGCGTCGCGCGCTGGAACTGGCCGCGCTGCACCGCCCGGCCGAAACCGGTGAACCGCACGATCTGTCCGTCGTCGAGCCGTTGCGCGACGACTGGCTGGTGCTGCGCCGCGACACCCCGGACCCGGATCCCGGGTTCGTGCTGCTCGACGAGAGCTTCCATGTCCGGTTGGCCGAGGCCGCCGGCAACAACGCTCTCGCCGGGATGCTCGGCGTGGTCAACGAACGCATCCGGGTGGTCCGGATGCACGACTTTCTCTCCGCCGAGCGGATCGATCGCACGATCACCCAGCATCTCGGCATTTTGGAGGCCGTCCTCGGCGGCGACCTCGACACCGCCCACCGGAGGTTCACGATGCATTTGGGGGAATCCGTCGCCGTCGTCGAGCAACGGGCCGCGCAGGCCCTGACCCGGATGATGGCCGTCGAGACTAGAGAGCTGTCATGACCGCCGTGGCGGCGGCGGTGGAAAGCACCACCGCACTGCTGTCCGTACGGGGTCTGACCTGCCGATTCGGTGAGGTCGTCGCCAACGACGGCGTCGACTTCGACGTGGCACCGGGCGAGGTGCACGCCGTACTCGGCGAGAACGGTGCCGGCAAGAGCACACTGATGAAGCTGATCTACGGGGTGTACCGGCCGGACGCCGGTGAGCTGCGAGTGGACGGCGTACCGGTGGCGATCGACTCGCCGGCGGCGGCCCGCGCGGCCGGCATCGGCATGGTCTTCCAGGACATGCGGCTGATCCCGGCGTTCACCGTCACCGAGAACATCGCCCTGGCCCTGCCGGGTCGTGGGCTGCGGTTCCAGCGGCGGGCGCTGTCCGCGCGGATCGCCGAGGAGTCCCGGCGGTACGGGCTGCCGGTGCACCCGGACGCGCTGGTGGCCCATCTGTCGATCGGGGAACGTCAGCGGGTCGAGATCCTCAAGGTGCTGATGGCCGGTGCGCGGCTGCTGATCCTGGACGAGCCGACGAGTGTGCTCGCCCCGCAGGAGGTCGACGCGCTGTTCGCGGCGGTACGGGCGCTGCGGGCCAACGGACTGTCGATGATCATCATCACCCACAAGTTGGGTGAGGCGCGGGCGATCGCCGACCGGGTGACGGTGCTGCGCGGCGGGCGGGTGGTGCTGCGCAACGCCGACCCGGCCGACCACACCGACGCCGAACTGGTCGAGGCGATGGTGGGCCGGTCGGTGCCGGGTCTGGCCAGTCACCGGGAGCCGCCGGGCGCTGACGTGGCGCCGATCGTGCGGCTGCGCGGCGTCGACGTCACCGGTGACCGGGGTGAGCCGGCGTTACGCGGCGTCGATCTGGACCTGCGCCCCGGTGAACTCGTCGGGGTCGCCGGGGTGGCCGGCAGTGGGCAGCGGGAGCTGTGCGAGGTGATCCTCGGTGAGCGCCGGGCCACCGCCGGGACGGTCCACATCGGGGATACCGAGTTGCGCGGCCGGCCCCGGCAGGCTCTGGCCGCCGGGGCGGTCGGGGTGCCGGAGGATCCGCTGACCGACGCGGTGGTGCCGGGCTTGACCATCACCGAGCACATGGCGTTGGCCGACCTGTCGGCTGTCCGGCGTGGGCTGGGCATCGACTGGCGGGCGGTACGGGCCGGCGCGGCCGTACGGGAGGAGCGCGCCGGGCTGCGGATGGCACCGGAGCACCGGGTGGTGGCCGAGTTGTCCGGCGGCAACGTGCAGCGGGTGGTGTTGACCCGGGCGTTGGGGGCACCGGCGACGGTGGTGGTTGCCGCGTACCCGAGTCGTGGGCTGGACATCGCGACCACCCGGCGGACCCAGGAGCTGCTGTTGGAGCAGCGGGACGCGGGCGCGGCGGTGCTGGTCGTGTCGGAGGATCTCGACGAGTTGTTGTCGATCAGCGACCGGATCGCGGTGCTGCACAACGGGGAGTTGGCCGGGGTCGTCACGCCGGTGAGCACCGACCGGTACGCGATCGGTCAACTGATGCTGGGCGGCAACCACGCCGGCGGCGCTGGTGGCGGCGGCGCTGGTGGCGGCGAGCACGACATTGCGGGTGGGGAGTGACCTGAGGTGACCGACACGCTGGTACGCCCCGCCCCCGAACAAGCAAAAACTGTCGACAATCGACCGCGACTGTGGCTGCGCGTCGTCGTCGCCGTACTCGCCGCACCGCTGATCTTCGGTGCCTTCGCCGCCGCCAAAGGCGTCAACCCGTTCACCATGTACGCCGACATGCTGCTCTCCCTGGCCGACCCGGCCCAGGCGCAGACCGTACTGGTCCGGGCCTCGGTGCTGGTGCTGGCCGCGCTCGCGGTCGCCGTACCGGCTCGGGCCGGCCTGCTCAACGTCGGCGGCGAAGGTCAGATCGTGATCGGCGCGGTCAGCGCCGCCGGCGTCGGCCTGGTCACCGACCAGCGCCTGCCCGGCCCGGTCGTGCTCGCCCTGATGATCGTCGCGGCGATGGCCGGCGGCGCGATCTGGGCCGGCATCGCCGCCGGCCTGCGGCTCACCGTCAAGGTCAACGAGGCGATCACCACGCTGCTGATGAACTTCATCGCCATCGACATCATGCTGTTGCTGATCTACGACCCGTGGAAGGACGCCTCCGGCTTCGGCCAACCGGCCAGCCGGCCGCTGGAAGACACCGCCCGGCTGCCCCTGTTCGTCCCCGGCGGCACCCTCAACACCGGCATCGTCGTCGCCGGCATCGCCCTGGCCGCCATCTGGTGGCTGATGGCGCGCACCGGCTGGGGATTCCGGCTGCGGGTCGTCGGCGGCAACCCGGAAGCGGCCCGCCGCGCCGGCCTGCGGGTCGGCACCCTGCTGGTCACCTCGATGCTCGTCGGCGGCGCACTCGCCGGCCTGGCCGGGCTGGTCCACTTCGCCGGTACGGAGTTCAAGCTGCGCCCCGGCATGACCACCAACTTCGGCTACGTCGGCTTCCTGGCCAGCTGGCTGGCGCTGCACCGACCACTACGGGTCGGCCTGGCCGCGCTGCTGCTGGCGGCGATCGCGATGGCCGGCGACAGCCTGCAGATCGACGCCGGCCTACCGGCCGCCTCGGTCAACGTCCTGATGGCCATCGTGCTGCTCGTCGTGCTCGGCTTCAACCGAAGGAGCAAGTCGTGATCGTCGACGTCCTCACCGGCGGGGTGCGCGGCGGCACCGCCATCCTCTACGCCGCCCTCGGCGAAACCATCGCCGAACGCGCCGGGGTGATCAACCTCGGCACCGAGGGCAGCATGCTCACCGGCGCACTCGCCGCCTACGCGGTCACCGCCGAGACCGGCAGCCCGTGGGCCGGAGTCGTCGCCGGTGCCGCCGCCGGCGGCCTGCTCGCCCTGGTCCACGCGGTGATGGTGCTCGGCCGGGCCGCCAACCAGCTCGCCACCGGCCTGGTCGTGCTCTTCCTCGGCCTCGGGCTGACCTCGATGTTCGGGGCCGCGTACGTCGGTCGGGCGATCAGCCCGTTCCGGCCGTACCCGATCCCGCTGCTGTCCGACATCCCCGCGCTGGGACCGATCTTCTTCCAGCACGACCCGCTGGTCTACTGCTCCTACCTGCTCGCCCCGGCGATCTGGTGGCTGCTCTACCGCAGCCGTCCCGGCCTGGCGATCCGGGGCGCCGGCGAGCGGGGCGAGGTGCTCGCCGCGTACGGGCACTCCCCACAGCTGGTCCGCTACCTTGCCGTGGTCACCGGTGGGCTGCTCGCCGGCGTCGGCGGCGCGCACCTGGCCACCGCGTACGCCAACGCCTGGTTCGAGAACATGACCGCCGGGCGGGGCTTCATCGCCGTCGCCCTGGTCATCTTCGCCGCCTGGCATCCGCTGCGCGCCGTCGGCGGTGCCTACCTGTTCGGGGTCGCGCTCGCCCTGTCCCCCGCGCTGCAGGCCCGGGGCTTCGGGTTCAACCAGTTCGCCCTCGACGCCCTGCCGTACCTGGTCACCATCGTCGCGCTGGTGCTGCTCGGCCGCCGACGCAGCAACGCCGCCCCCGAAGGACTGTCCCGGGTCTTCGAACTGACCCCCGCCAAATAGATCCCCAGATAGCTCCCCGACCAGATCACCGGAGGAACACCAGATGAGCATGCGAAGACTGTCCCGCCGACGTCCGCTGGTCGCGCTGGCCGCCGCCGCGACGACCGCCGTGCTGCTGGCCGGCTGCGCCACCAACTCCACCACCGCCGCGCCGACCGGCGACGCCGCCGAGGCCCCCGGCACCGGCGGCACCGCGATCGGCTTCATCTTCGTCGGACCCAAGGACGACTACGGCTACAACCAGGCCGCGTACGAAGGCAGTCAGGCCGTCGCCGCCGCGTACCCGGACCTGGAGGTGCTGACCGCCGAGAACGTCCCGGAGGACGACAACGCCACCCGGGTGATGGAAAGCATGATCCGCAAGGGCGCGAAGATCATCTTCGCCACCTCGTACGGGCACAAGGACCCGGCGCTCAAGGTCGCCGCCGCCAACCCCGACGTCGTGGTGCTGCAACAGGGAAACATCGTCGACGGCGACGCGCCCCCCAACTTCGGCACCTACTTCGGCACCGTCTACGAACCGGTCTACCTGGCCGGCATCATCGCCGGAACAACCACCAAGAGCAACAAGCTGGGGTACGTCTACGCGTTCCCGATCTCGCAGACCCTGGACAACATCAACGCCTTCCAGCTCGGCGCCGCGTCGGTCAACCCCGACGTGCAGACGTACGTGGTCAACACCTCCAGCTGGTGCGACCCGGCCAAACAGGCCGAAGCCACCAACAGCCTGCTCTCCCAGGGCGTCGACGTGATCAGCCAACACCAGGACTGCACCGCCACCATCATCCGGGCCACCGAGGCGGCCGGCGCCTACACCGTCGGCTACCACGCCGACGCCAGCGACCTGGCCCCGACCGGCTGGCTCACCGGCTCCGAATGGGACTGGGGACCGCTCTACACCACCATGGTCGAGACCATCCTCGCCGGAGAGTTCACCGGCAGCGAATACAACGCCAACTACCGGGTCGGACTCAAGACCGGCGACAACCCGTTCGTGCAGTCCGCGTACGGGCCGGCGGTCACCGACGAGGCCAAGGCCCTCGTCGAGCAGGCCAAGGAACGGATCAGCGCCGAAGACGGTTCACCGTTCGCCGGGCCGGTCGTGGACCAGGCCGGCACCGTACGGGTACCGGCCGGCACCATCCCCGACTACCAGACGATCGAATCGATCGACTACTTCGTCGAGGGCGTCGTCGGCCAGATCCCCTCGTCCTGACCCCCACCCCACCTCGCCCAGCTTCCGGGGGACGGGACTGGTCCGGCGCGGCCGCGCCGGGTTCCCGACCAGCCCTGTCCCCCGGCCCTCGGAGGTTCACCCGACGTGACATCGACCGCACCAGTGCGCCACGACCCCGTGGCCGCCGTCCTCGCCGCCCGCCAGGCCACCGACCCGGACCAGCCGATCTGGATCACCCTGCTCGACCCGGCCGAGGTGGCCGACGCCGCTGCCCGGGTCAACCCGGCCGCCCCGCTCGCCGGCACCGCCGTCGCCGTCAAGGACAACCTGGACCTCGTCGGACACCCCACCACCGCCGGCTGCCCAGCCCTGGCCGACCGCCCGGCGACCACCTCCGCCACCGCCGTCCGGCGCCTCGTCGACGCCGGTGCCGTCGTCGTCGGCAAGACCAACCTGGACCAGTTCGCCACCGGCCTGGTCGGCACCCGCAGCCCGTACGGGGCCTGCCACAGCGTGGCCGACGCGGCGCACGTCAGCGGCGGCAGCAGCTCGGGCAGCGCGCTCGCCGTCGCCACCGGTCTGGTGCCGCTGGCCCTGGGCACCGACACCGCCGGCTCCGGCCGGGTGCCGGCCGCGTTCAACGGCATCGTCGGCGTCAAGCCGACCCGGGGGCTGGTCTCCACCGCCGGCGTGCTGCCGGCCTGCGCCTCGCTGGACTGCGTCACCACGTTCACCCGTACCGTCGCCGAGGCCCGCCCGGCGCTGGCCGCGCTGACCTGGGCCGACCCGGACGACCCGTGGTCCCGGCCGCTGCCGGCCCGCTTACCGGCCGGGATCGCCGCCCGGATGCGGGTGGTCGCCGTACCCGATGCTCCGCTGGACCTCGACCCGGCGCACGAGGCCGCCTGGCAGGCGGCGCTGACCCGGCTGCGCCACGTCGCCGCGCACGTCGTCACGGTCGACGTCACCCCGTTCCTGGCCACCGCCCGGCTGCTCTACGACGGACCGTGGCTGGCCGCCCGGTGGGCGGCGTTCGGGCACCTGCTCGAACCGGACGGCCCGCACCTGGACCCGACGGTCCGCGCGATCGTGCGACGCGGCCGGGACGTCACCGGGCCGGACGTGTTCGCCGGCCTGGACCGGCTCGCCGCGCTGCGCCGCGACAGCGAACCGATCTGGTCCGACGTGGACGCGCTGCTGCTGCCGGTCACCCCCGGCCACCCGACCCTGGCCGACGTCGCCGCCGACCCGATCGGCGTCAACGCCCGCCTCGGCCGGTTCACCAACTTCGTCAACCTGCTCGATCTGTGCGCGGTCGCCGTACCGGCCGGGACCCGACCCGACGGGCTGCCGTTCGGCGTCCAGTTCATCGCCCCGGCGTTCGCCGACGCGCCGCTGCTGGACCTGGCCGCCACCTGGTGCGGTGAGCCGGCCACGAACGCCGGCCTCGCCGAGGACAGCGGCTCGATCGCGGTCGCGGTCGCCGGGGCACACCTGACCGGCCTGCCGCTCAACCCGCAGCTCGTCGAACTCGGCGGACGGCTGGCGTACCGGGCCCGTACCGCACCCGGCTACCGGCTCTACCGGCTGCCCGGACCGGGTCTGCCTCGCCCCGGGCTGCTGCACACCGGCGACGGCCCGGCCGGCGGTATCGCCGTCGAAGTGTGGCGACTGCCGCATCAGGCGGTCGGCGCGCTGCTGGCCACCGTACCGGCGCCGCTCGGCCTCGGGTCGGTGGAACTCGACGACGGCAGCCGGGTCGCCGGATTCCTCACCGAGGAACACGGCGTACGGGACGCGGTCGACGTCACCGCCGCCGGTGGCTGGCGCGCCGCGCTCGACGCGACCGGCTGAGCCTGCCGGCCCGTCGACGCGGGCTGAACCGGCCGGCCCGGCGCGCCTCGGCCCGGGTCAGGTCAGCCGGCTGATGATCTCCTTGACCAGCGGGCCGAACCGTGCCGCCGACCCGTGCCCCGGATCCCAGGTGCAGGCGACCCCGACAGCCACCACCCGGCCGGTGTCGACCACCCGCAGCACCGCGTCGGCGACCGACTCCAGATGCGGGCCACCCGGCGCGGGAAACCGCAGACCGGGCAGGTCCACCGGATCCACCACGTCGGCGTCCAGATGCAAATAGATCGGACCGTCCGGCAGCACCTCGGCGGTCAACTCGTCGACCGGACGGCGGCGGATCGCGCATCCCCGCAGGTAGTCGGCCTCCGGTGGATCGAGGTCCCGGCCGTCGCCGAGCACGATCCGGGACTCGGCCACGGCGGTGAGGCCGAGCGCCGACCCGATCAGCTCCGGACGGTAGCCGGTGAGCAGCCGCAACGGCATGCCGCCGAGATAGCCGCTGGCCGTCGTCTCCGGGGTCTGCAGATCGCCGTGGGCGTCCAGCCAGACCACCGCCGGGTCGACACCGGCCCGTTGCAGACCGGCGACCGCCCCGAGCGAGGTGGTGCAGTCGCCGGAGAACACCACCGGTCGTGAGCCGGCGGCCACCGCCCCGGACACGGTCGCCGCGACCGCGCCGTACAGCCAGGCCATCCGCGACCACGAGTCGGCGGCCTCGGGCAGGGCCAGCATGACCGTGGTCGTCGCCGACCCGGGTACGTCGAGCTCGGGCAGGTATTCGTCGAGATGGTAGGGCACCAGGATGCTGGTCACCTTCGAGAGCCTACCGCCGATCGCCGTCCACAGCAGACCTCGTCGGGTCTACGACGCCGGTGCCAGCCCGGTGCCGAGCATCGCCTCCGCCCGTTTCACCAGGTAATACCAGGCGGTCTCACTGTGTTCGGTCAACTCGCCGATCGGCAGTTCGGGATTGTCGAACGGCTGGGTCTGCAACGTGATCAGATAGCCGGTGCGCGGGTCGAAGCCACACCAGACGGTGCCGGTCGTCGTGTAGTCCGGGGTCTGCTCCAGGGCGTTGAGCACCAGGGTCACCGCCGGATAGTCCTTGGCGGTCACCACCACGCCGTAGTCGGTGACGTCGTACTCGGACCGTTCGGCCCGGCACTGGTCCGTGCCGGCCAGCTGCCGCAGGTACGCCTCGACCGCGTCCCGCTGCCCGGCCGGCACGTGGCCGACCTGGACCTGGGCACTGATCAGATCGCTGGCGCCGTCCAGGTAGAGATAGCCGGTGCCGTGCGGGACCGACGCCCAGTTCAGCTGCCACTCCGGGTCGCCTTCGCAACCCCGGTACGGCCCGAACGGGGCGTACCGGTCCTCCTGCGCGACGACGAAGTCGGCGGCGCTGGTCCCGGCCCGGAAGTTGCCCTCCGACGGGCGGGGAATCACCTCGTGCAGCCGGTCCAGCGGCGGATCGGTGACGGCCAGGCGCAGCGACCGCCGGCCGCTGTCCCCGGTGAAGGCCTGCCGGGCCAGTTCCACCGTGCCGGACAGCAGCTCCCGGATCGCCCCACTGTTGCGCCAGATCGCCAGTACGGCGTCCAGCCGCCGTTTCACCAGGCCCCGCAGGCTGTTGCTGAGCGCGTTGAAGATCCCTTCGACGTACGCGTCCGCCGGCTTCTCCATGAACTTCAGCACGAAGTCGACGATCGCGTCGGCGCAGCGCAGTACGCCTTCGTAGTAGGCGGTCGTCGCGGCGGTGACCCACTGCCCGAGGCTGCGGCCGGCCGGATTGCCGACGACCTCGGCCAGCTTGATGCTCTCGGTCAGAATGCACTGCGCCGTCTGCAGGTACTTCTCCGACTGACGCCACAGCTGCAACGCCTTGCTGTCCGGGCTCAGCGGCAACAGCAGCTGCAGCAGCAGCCCGGTGGCGTCGAGCAGGACGTGGCCGTAGTCCAGCCGGGCGGCCAGGGTGATCGTGCCGGACTCGGGCAACTTCGCCGGGTCGAGCCGGAAGGTGACGCGGGTGCCGGAGCTGAGCACCACGGCGGTGTCTCCCATCAGCGTCCGGACGTCCTCGATCAGGGCGGTGTAGATGTTCTCCCGACCGGTCGGACCGGTCGCCGAGTTCGGCCCCGACTCGACGGTCAACGCCGGCGGGAACTCCAGCAACAGCGGATAGCCGACCGTGTTGCCGATGCTGAACGTGTAGGTGCCGTCGCGGTCGGGATGGAACTGGGCGCAGGTCTCCAGGCCCGGCACCCAGTTGGTCCGTTCCACCCGGACCGGCAGGGCCTGATAGCGGCACTCCAACGGCGGCGGTACGGAGAGGATCCCGGCGATTCCGGCCACGTACCGGTTGGCGTTGACCCCCCGTTGCAGGGCCAGCGCGGCCTGGGCGGCGGTCTCCTCCTGGTCCCAGGCGGCCACCACCCAGTAGGAGAAGTGCCGGGTCTGGGTGGAGATGGTGCGCGACGACGGGTCGACGTCACCGCCCAGCGGCAGCCACTGGCCCCAGTCCGCCACGTAGGTCGCGATGAACATGTCGTCGACCGGCGCGTCGGCGGGATAGTCGAACGTGATGGTGGCCGCCCCGGTGAGTTCGCCGCCGTCGAGCGCGATGTCGACCACCGCGCCGAGCGGGGTGATCATGCTGGGTTCGGGGAAGTCGGGTGCGTCGTCGGCGACCGCGACCCGCAGCGTCGCGCCCCGGCCGTCGACCGCCGAGCCGTCCACCCGTACCGAGACGCCGGCCTCGTCGTCGCGGGCGCTCAACGGGACACCGCCGCCCCGGGCGAACACCACGACGGCGACAGCGGCCAGGAGGGAAACCACGGCCACGACGGCGGCACCGAGGACAACGGTCTTGCGACGGCTCATGGGGTCCGAGTCTGCGGTGACCGGGGTCCGGGGTAAACCGGTGCCACCCGGTATTTGGCTGCCGGGCGACCATGATCGGCTACCCGGTGGGGACGGACGGGCCGACCGGGCAGCGGTCGGCCTGCCCGCCGGGCGGTCGCCAGGTGACCGGTCGGCCCTGGTCCCGCCGCCAGAAGTACCGGTCGGCACGGGTCTTGCCGCCAGGCGAACCGGTCAGCCCCGGTCCCGCCGCCAGGCGAACCGGCGGCGCGGGACCGATGTCGTCAGCGCGCGCCCCCGTTGACGTACAACGTCTGTCCGCTGACGTAGGAGGCGTCCTCGCTGGCCAGGAAGGCGACCACCGAGGCGATCTCCTCCGGCCGGCCGACCCGGCGCAACGGGGTCTGCTCGGCGACCTGGCGACGGTGCTGCTCGGTGTCCATCCCGATCCGGGCGGCGACCGCAGCGGTCATCGCGGTCGCCACGAAGCCCGGCGCGACGGCGTTGACGTTGATGCCGTACGGGCCCAGTTCGATCGCCAGGGTCGCGGTGAGTCCCTGCACCCCGGCTTTGGCCGCCGCGTAGTTGACCTGACCCCGGTTGCCGAGCGCCGAGCGGCTGCTCAGGTTGACGATCTTGCCGTAGCGGGCCGGGACCATGTGCCGCTGGGCGGCCTGGCAGCAGTGGAACATGCTGGACAGGTTGGTGGTCAACACCGCGTCCCAGTCCTGCGCCGGCATCTTGAACAGCAGGTTGTCCCGGGTGATGCCGGCGTTGTTGACCAGGATGTCGAGCTGGCCGAACGTGGCGACGACCTCGTCGGTCATCGCGGTCACGGCCGCCGGGTCGGTCACGTCGCAGCCCAGCGCCACGGCGCGGCCACCGGCGGCGGTGATCGTCTCGACCACCGGCCGGGCCCGCTCGGCGCTGAGGTCGACCACCGCCACGGCGGCGCCCTCGGCGGCCAGCCGCTGGGCGATCGCGGCGCCGATGCCTTGTGCGGCACCGGTGACCACGGCGATCCGGTCGGTGAACCTCTCCATCGGGCGACTCCTTCGGCGCGGGATGCCGGCGGGGGTGTGCCGGTCGGCTTCATTGTGCCGTCCGGTCACCGGCCGGGACCGCGGGCGTCGTCGTCACGGGGTGGGACCGCGGGCGTCGTCGTCACGGGGTGGGACCGCGGGCGTCGTCGTCACGGGGTGGGATCGCGGGCGTCGTAGTGCGCGAAGGCGGGCTGGTAGCGGGCCAGCGCCACCACCACCGCCACGCAGGCCAGGCCGCCGGCGACGGCGGCCAACGCCTCCCCGGTGAACTGGGCGGTACTGCCGAGCACCAGTTGACCCAGTTGCGGGCCGCCGGCGACCACCACGATGAACACGCCCTGCAGCCGGCCGCGCAGCCCGTCCGGGGTCGCCGCCTGCAGGATGGTCATCCGGAACACCCCGCTGACCGCGTCCGCCGCACCCGCCACCACCAGCACGGCGACCGCCGCCCACAGCATCGGGTGCGCGCCACCGCCGGGCGCCGGTCCCGGTGCCGCCGCGACGATCAGCCCGAAGACGGCGATCGCGGCGCCCCAGACGACCACCGACGTCAGCACCGCTTGCCCCTGCCGACGGACCCCGCCCAGCGGGCCGGACAGCAGGTTGGCGGTCACCATCCCGAAGGCGATCCCGGCGGTCAGCACGCCGACCGTCGTCGCGCCGCCGCCGAGCGCGGTCGCCCCGATCGCCGGGAAGAGCACCCGGGGCATGGCCAGTACCATCGCGGCCAGATCGACCAGGAACGTCATCCGTACGTTGGGACGGGTGCCGAGGAAGCGCAGCCCTTCCCAGACCGAGGCCAGCCCGGCCCGGCGTACGGTCCCCTCCGGCGGCACCGGCGGCAGCGCGATCAACGTCGCCAACGCCACCGTCAGCAGCCCCACCTCCACGGCGTACGTCGCGGCGTAACCCCACCAGCCGACCAGCAGACCGGCCAGCAGCGGTCCGACCGTGTAGGCGAGACCCATCGACAGGCCGGTGAGGGCGTTCGCCGCCGGCAGCAGGCCGATCGGCAGCAGCCTCGGCACGATCGAGGTACGGGCCGGGTTGTTCACCGCGAACAGCCCGTTCTGCACCGCTACCAGGGCGTACAGCAGGCCGACCCGGCCGACGTCGAACCAGGCCTGGACGGCGAACGCGACCGCGACCAGGAGCAGACCCACCGACGTGGTGATCACCACCCGACGGCGGTCGTACGCGTCGACGATCGATCCGCCGTACAGGCCCAGGGCGATCAGCGGCACCACGGCGAACAGTCCCACCAGGCCGACGTGGAACGTCGAACCGGTGATGGCGTACACCTGCAGGCCGACGGCGACGGTGGTCAGGCTGGTGCCGATCCCGGACAGCGCGGTGCCGGCCCACATCCGGCGGTACGGCGGGCTGGCCCGCAGCGGGCCGAGGTCCATCAACAGGCGCGACACCCACCGCATCCTGCCTCAGGTCAGCCGCCGGCCACCGAGGGGATCACCTGCACCTCGGCGCCGTCGGGCACGGCGATGTCGAGGCCGCCGGCGTGCCGATGGTCGACCCCGTCGACGTAGACGTTCACGTACCGGCGGACCTGTCCCTGCTCGTCACGGATCCGGCGGGCCAGCAGCGGCCAGCGGCGCGACACTTCGTCGAGGACCGCCCGCAGCGACCCGGACGCGGGGACGGTGAGCCGGGACTGCCCACCGCTGTCGGCGCGTAACGGACCTGGCACCCGTAGTGTCACCATCGTCACACCGCCCGTCTCAGACCGTCGCCGCCCGGACGCTGAGCACGTCGGGCAGCCCGGTGGCGACGGCCTGCCAGGTGTCGCCCTCGTCCCGGCTGGCGTAGACGTCGCCGCTGCGGGTGCCGAAATAGACGCCGGCCACCGGCGCGTCGTCGACGGTCAACGCGTCGCGCAGCACCGCCGGATAGTAGGGGTGCTGCGGCAGCCCGGCGGTGAGCGGCTGCCAGGTGGTGCCGGCGTCGGCGGAGCGGAAGACCCGGCAGCGGTCGTCGACCGGGAACCGGCGCGAGTCGGCCACCAACGGAAACGTGTAGATCACCCCGGGGCGGTGCGGGTGCGCGACGATCGGGAAGCCGAAGTCGCTGGGCAGCCCGTCGGCGATCGACGACCAGCTGGCACCGGCGTCGTCGGAGCGGTAGACGCCGTGGTGGTTCTGCGCGTAGAGGCGGTCCGGGTCGACCGCGTCGCGGGCCACCTTGTGGACGCACTGGCCGAACTCGGGCCACTCGTCGGGCAGGAAGCAGGCGCGGATGCCGGTGTTGGCCGGTGCCCAGCTGGCCCCGCCGTCACCGGTGCGATAGACGCCTCCGGTGGACATCGCCACCAGCACGGCGGTCGGATCCCGGGGGTCGGGCAGGATGGTGTGGATCGCCTGGCCGCCGTACCCGGCGTCCCAGTCCGGCCGGTGCGGGTGCTCCCACAGCGGGCGGACCAGCTCGAAGCTGGCACCGCCGTCGGTCGATTTGAACAGCGCCGACGGCTGGGTTCCGGCGTAGACCACGCCGGGTTCGGCGGGTGATGCCGGGGCCAGCTGCCAGACCCGTTCCAGGCTGGTGGCGGTGTCCGCCGGGAAGGCGACCGAGGGCTGCTCCGGCTCCGACCAGGTACGGCCGAGGTCGTCGCTGGTGGCGACGCTGGGCCCGAAGTGCGAGCTGGCCACCGAGGCCAGTAGCCGGGGTACGGCCGGACGTTTGTCGACGGCCACCGCGTACACGGCGGTCATCGGGAAGTGCGGGCCGCTGACCTGCCAGCTCCGCCGGTCGTCGCCGCTGGCCGCGACGAACAGCCCTTTTCCGGTCCCGATCGCCAGCAGGGTCTCCGCCCGAGGTGCCCCCGTATGGTCAGTCTCCATGCCATCCTCCCGGTCGTTCACGACGGGCGAGGCGCCGCCCGCACGACCGGGAGTATGCCGAGGCGGACCGACACTCCACGCCGGGTCGCAATCGCCGGCCCACGGCGGCTCGGCACCCCGGGCTCAGGGCGGCTGCTAACCGACGGTGAAGCCGTACCGGTCGGCGTGCTCGGGTTGGTGGGATCGATCTGCCGCAGGCCTTCGTCGGCGAGCCGCTTGTTGATTTCGTCGAGGTGTTCGCGGACCAGCCGTGCCTCCTCGTCGGTGGTCTTGCCCCGGTGCGGCTTGCCGGCGTGCTCCAGGGTGGCGTAGTCGAGCCGATCCGTGGCCGCCCGCCGGCTGGTCTTGGCGGGTTTCACCCGTTCGGCGGTCCGCAGCAGTTGCGCCATCGGCACGTCGGTGGCGAGCGCGTCGAACTCGCTGGCCGTCAGCACCACCCGGCGGGGCTCGCCGCCGTCGTGCTGGTCGTGGATCTCCACCACGGCCACGTCGAGCGCCGCGTCGTCGATGCTCTCCACCTCGGCCGGTCTGGCCTCCAACCGGACCGGTCCGGCGACCAGATCCGGGTGTTCGAGTACGACGATCCGGACCACCTCGTCGTCGGGTTGGAGGACCGCGCCGGTGAAGTCGGAGACGTAAACCGTCTTCCTGCCCATGCTGATACATCTCCTCTTCGAGCCTTCGTCGGCCGTCGCCGCGAGCTTCCATCCGCCGGCACCGCGCGGGCTTCCATCCGCCGGCACCGCGCGGGCTTCCATCCGCCGGCACCGCGCGGGCTTCCATCCGCCAGCACCGCGCGGGCGCGGGTAGCTTCGCGCCGGATGGCGGCGGGCCGGTCACCGAAGCTACCGCACACGTGTGCGAACACCACAGCAACCTGGACACCGGTGTGTCCCCCACCGCCGGGGTTAGACTCTTTGCGGGGCCGAGAGGCGCTGCGACGGGCGTACACCCGCCACGCTCGACCCCGATCATCCCGCGAGCGGGGGTGTGACCAGCGGTTCAAGGGCGCCTCCGAGCGATACGGAGGTAGCCAGTGGTTGATTTGTCCCGCTCAGGCGACAGCGAGCAGCGGCTCCGCGAGCTGCTGAGCCAACGCATCGCGGTCCTCGACGGCGCGTGGGGCACCATGCTGCAGGGGGCGAAGCTCACCCCGGACGACTATCGCGGCGACCGGTTCGGCGACCACCCGCGCGACGTCACCGGCGACCCGGACCTGCTCAACCTGACCCGGCCGGACGTGATCCTCGACGTGCACCGGCAGTACCTGGCCGCCGGCGCGGACATCACCACCACCAACACGTTCACCGCGACCAGCATCGCCCAGGCCGACTACGGGCTGGAAGCGTACGTGCACGAGATGAACGTGCGCGGGGCGCAACTGGCCCGCCAGGCGGCCGACGAGTTCGGTGGCCGGTTCGTGGCCGGTTCGGTCGGCCCGCTCAACGTCACCCTGTCGCTGTCGCCCCGGGTGGAGGACCCGGCCTACCGGGCGGTCACCTTCGACAAGGTCAAGGCGACGTACGCCGAACAGATGGTGGCGCTCGCCGAGGGCGGCGTCGACCTGCTGCTGATCGAAACGATCTTCGACACGCTCAACGCCAAGGCGGCGATCGCGGCGGCCCGCGAGGCCGTACCGCAGCTGCCGTTGTGGATCTCCGTCACGATCGTCGACCTGTCCGGTCGGACCCTGTCCGGGCAGACCGTCGAGGCGTTCTGGCGTTCCGTCGAACACGCCCATCCGCTTGTCGTCGGGGTGAACTGCTCGCTCGGCGCGGAGGAGATGCGGCCACACGTGGCCGAGCTGACCCGACTCGCGGACACGTTCACCGCCTGCCATCCCAACGCCGGGCTGCCGAACGCGTTCGGCGGCTACGACCAGACGCCTGAGGAGACCGGGGCGCTGGTCGGCGAGTTCGCCGGTTCCGGCATGGTCAACCTCGTCGGCGGCTGCTGCGGCACCACTCCGGCGCACATCGCGAAGATCGCCGAGGCCGTCGCCGGGGCACCTCCCCGGGTCGTGCCGAAGCCGGCGGCGACCAGCCGGTTCAGCGGTTTGGAACCGTTCGAGATCGGCCCGGACACCGGGTTCGTGATGATCGGCGAGCGGACCAACGTGACCGGATCGGCGAAGTTCCGCCGGCTGATCGAGGCCGGCGACTTCCAGGCCGCCGTGGACGTGGCGCTCGACCAGGTCCGGGGCGGGGCGAACCTGCTCGACGTGAACATGGACGCCGACCTGCTCGACAGCGAACAGGCGATGGTCACCTTCCTCAACCTGATCGCCACCGAGCCGGAGGTGGCCCGGATCCCGATCATGATCGACAGCTCGCGGTGGAGCGTGCTGGAGGCCGGGCTCAAGTGCGTCCAGGGCAAGGCCGTGGTCAACTCGATCAGCCTCAAGGAAGGCGAGGAGGTCTTCCTCGACCAGGCCCGCAAGATCCGCGAGTACGGCGCCGGCGTCGTCGTGATGGCCTTCGACGAGCAGGGCCAGGCCGACACCACCGAACGCAAGGTGGAGATCTGCGCCCGCGCGTACGACCTGCTCACCGGGGAGGCCGGCTTCGAGCCGACCGACATCATCTTCGACCCCAACGTGCTGGCCGTGGCCACCGGGATCAGCGAACACAACGGGTACGCCAAGGCGTTCATCGACGCGCTGCCGCAGATCAAGCAGCGCTGCCCGGGCGTACGCACCAGTGGCGGCATCTCCAACCTGTCGTTCTCGTTCCGGGGCAACGACGTGGTCCGCGAGGCGATGCACTCGGCGTTCCTGCTGCACGCCGTACGGGCCGGGCTGGACATGGGCATCGTCAACGCCGGCCAGCTCGCCGTCTACCAGGACATCCCGGCCGACCTGCTGGAGCTGGTCGAGGACGTGTTGTTCGACCGCCGGCCGGACGCCACCGACCGGCTGGTCACCTTCGCCGGTACGGTCTCCGGCTCGGGTACGAAACGCGCCGTCGACCTGTCCTGGCGCGACGCACCGGTCGCCGCCCGGCTGTCGCATGCCCTGGTGCACGGCATCGTCGATTTCATCGAGTCCGACACCGAGGAGGCCCGCCAGCAGGCGGCCCGGCCCCTGGACGTGATCGAGGGCCCGCTGATGGACGGCATGAAGGTGGTCGGTGACCTGTTCGGCTCCGGCAAGATGTTCCTGCCGCAGGTGGTCAAGAGCGCCCGGGTGATGAAGCGGTCGGTCGCCTACCTGGAGCCGTTCCTGGAGGCCGAGAAGGAGCAGGCCCGGCAGGACGCCACCGCCGCCGGCACCGCGGTCGACCCGAGTGGCGAGCGTGGGCCCGGCACGGTGGTGCTGGCCACCGTCAAGGGCGACGTGCACGACATCGGCAAGAACATCGTCGGGGTGGTGCTGGGCTGCAACAACTACCGGGTGATCGACCTCGGGGTGATGGTGCCGGCCGCGAAGATCCTGGACACCGCGATCGCCGAGAACGCCGACGCGATCGGGCTGTCCGGCCTGATCACGCCGTCGCTGGACGAGATGGTCACCGTCGCCGGGGAGATGCAGCGCCGAGGGCTGAAGCTGCCGCTGCTGATCGGCGGGGCCACCACGTCCCGCCAGCACACCGCCGTGCGGATCGCGCCAGCGTACGACGGCAGCACCGTGCACGTCCTCGACGCCTCCCGGGTGGTCGGGGTGGTCTCCGATCTGCTCAGCGCCGACCGGATGGAGCAGTTCGACAGCGACAACCGGGTCGAGCAGGAGCGGCTGCGCGAGCAGCACACCAACCGTCGGCAGCCGCTGCTCAGCCTGGCCCAGGCGCGGGCCAACCGGGAGACGGTCTCCTTCGACGAGCTGCCGGTACCGGCGTTCACCGGGGTGCGCTACGTCCAGCCGAGTCTCGACGAGCTCCGGCCGATGATCGACTGGCAGTTCCTCTTCCTCGCCTGGGAGCTCAAGGGCAAGTATCCGGCGATCCTGGAGCAGCCGGTGGCGCGGGAACTGTTCGACGACGCCAACACGATGCTCGACCAGATCATCGCCGACGGGTCGTTGCGGGCCCACGGCGCGTACGGGTTCTGGCCGGCCCGCTCCGACGGCGACGACCTGGTGCTCGACGGCGACGCCGACCAGCTGGTGCGGCTACCGATGCTGCGGCAGCAGACCACCAAGCCGGCCGGTCGGCCCAACCGGTGCCTGGCCGACTACGTGGCCCCGTCCGGCGACCACCTCGGCGGCTTCGCGGTCGCCATCCACGGTGCCGAGGAGCTGGCCGGCGGCTACGAGGCCGCGCAGGACGACTACCGGGCGATCATGGTGAAGGCGCTGGCCGACCGGCTGGCCGAAGCGTTCGCCGAGCACCTGCACCTGCGGGCCCGGCGGGAGTGGTACGAACCGGACGCCGATCCGGACGTGGCGGACCTGCACGCCGAACGGTTCCGGGGCATCCGCCCGGCGCTCGGCTACCCGGCCAGTCCGGACCACAGCGAGAAGTGGCACCTGTTCGACCTGTTGGACGCGGGTCAGGCCGGGATCAGCCTGACCGAGTCCGGGGCGATGACCCCGGCGGCGAGCGTCAGCGGGCTGCTGTTCGCGCACCCGTCGTCCCGGTACTTCACGGTCGGGCGGATCGGACGCGACCAGGTCGAGGAGTACGCCGCCCGACGCGGGATGCCGCTGGCCGAGGTGGAGCGCTGGCTGCGCCCCAACCTCGGCTACGAACCGGACTGACCACCGCGCCACCGCGCGACCGGTCCACATCCACGTCCTTGTCCACGTCCATATGTCCAATGTCCTTGTCCGGGCCCCGGGTACGCGGGACGAACCGCGTACCCGGGCCCCGGCTCGCCGGCTGGCTGGGGAGGGTCAGCGCGCGGCGGCGAGCTGGGAAGGCCGGCTGGCTGGGGTCAGCGCGCGGCGGCGAGATCGGCGCAGTCGGTCTCGTCCGGCAGCAGCGGCCGCAGGGTGACGGTCCAGCGCTTGCCACCCGAGGTCCACGGGGTGGCGGTGGTCGCGTCCGCCGCCACGGTCAGCAGCTCCGAGGCACTGTCACCAGTGACGGTGACGCACCCCAACTGCAGGGTCTCGGTGAGCGACTCACCGGGCAGTTCCGGGCCGGGCCAGGCGACCTCCGGCTGCTCGCCGAGACCCTCGTCGCCGGACACCCACGGCTCGGCGACCGCGGCGATCGCGGTAGGGGTGTAGGGCGCGGAGTCCTCGGCCGACGTGCCGGACAGCTCGGTCAGCGAGTCAGCGAACGCCTGCAGCTTCTGCCGGGCGGCGGTTTGCTCGGCGGTCAGCCCCGACCCGCCCAGGTCGGCCTCGCCCAGCGCGTACACCTCCAGCTGCTCGACGCCCTCCTCGGTCCGGACGGTGAACCGGGTCGACGCCGCGTCCGCGACCGGCGGGGTGCCCAGGTCCTGTTCGGTACCGACACCGGCGGCGCGCGCCTGCTTGACCAGGTCGTCCACCTGTTCGGCGCTGATCGTCTGCACCTGCAGGTTGGGCAGGGCCGGGCCGGGATAGACCAGGATCGTCGGGCCCTGGGTGATCACCCGGCCATCGGCGTACACACTGATCATCGGCAGTCGGGTGGCCAGCATCGCGGGGGTGGTGAAGCCCCCGGTGTAGTCCACCCGCAGCACGAGCGTGTCGGCCGGCAACGAGGATCCGCCAGCGGCCGCGTCGCCCGACGAGTCGACACCGGCATTCTGTCCGCACGCGGCGGCGAGCAGCAGCAGGGAAACGGCGGTGACCGCCACCCGTACGCCTCGAATAGTCGTCATACCCGCTGAGACGTGGCCGGATCGGGTACGGTTCCCCGCTCGATCGAGATCCTTGAGATCTTGCCGCCGTCGATAGCCGACCGCTCACGGGTGCCTACCGGCCCGATAGCCGATGTCTATCGGCCCGGCACCGCCGGGGAATCCGTGGCGACGACGTGGTCGTCGGTCAGCCGGCGCTGCGCCGGCACCGCGCGGTGCGCGGTCGCCAACACCAGCGCTGTCACCATCGCCGCCGTGCCGGCGATGCCAGCGGCGCTGCCCGCGTACGCCACGAACAACCGGCGTCGGCTCAGATCGGTCAGCGGTACGCCGATGACCTCGTTGGTGAACACCATGGCCAGCCCGGCCACCGCCAGGGCCGCCACCCCGCCGATCACCAGCAGCGCCAACGAGGTCGGATGCCGGTCCCGCAGGCGTACCTCGTGATCGTCGCGTTGCCCGAGCGCCAGCACCAGCATGGCGGCGGCGGCCCAGGCCCCGACCACCAGGATCGCCGCCACCGCGTCGCTGGGCCGATGCCAGCCCGCGGACAGGGTGGCCACCCCGGCGATCGCGGCGTACGCCGCCGCGATCAGTGCGCCGACTCCGCGCAGCGCGGCCGGCAGGACCAGCATGAACGCCACCGCCACCGACGCCGCTACGGTCGTGTGCCCACTGGGCAGGCTGTTGTTGGTGTAGGCCTCGTATGGGTCGATACCCAGATCCGGCCGGCCGGTGCCGTACTTGACCAGCTGCGTCGTCAGGTTCGACCCGCCGATCAGCACGGTCGCCACCACGGCGAGCAGGACCCGGCCACGAATCAGCGCGATGAACCCGATCACCCCGGTGGCCAGCGCCAGCGAGGCGACCGAGACGACGCTGAGTACGGTGCTCGCCGGCGCGTAGGTCTCGTCCTGCCCGATCGAGTTGCCGGTCAGCGCGATGGTGTCGAGGAGTTGGCCGCGCGGGGTCCGGACGAAGAACCACCAAACCCCAACGAAAGCGGCGGTCTGGGCGGCGGCCAGCAGAAAGCACCAGACCACCAGGAGCATCCTGTCCCAACCGCGCATGCCTTCACCGTATCGGTCCTTGATCACCGAGTTCGGGCGGCGGTCAGAACCAGCCGGTGATCCAGTTCCACGCGCTGACCACCCATTCGGTCTGCCGCAGATAGGCGAAGCCGACCGCGATGAGATAGGCCCCGGCGACCATGTGCGCCGCCCGGGCGGTACGCCGTACCCGGCCCAGCTGCCGTTCGAGCACCACGCGACCGATCACCCGGCACAGGGCGAACAGCCCCACCCCGACCAGCAGGGTCAACAGGAACGTCAGAACCGGGCTGACCAGGTTGCCCCGGGCCGAGATCGCCCAGATCCCCCAACAGACGAAGGCGAACAGCCCGCCGAGCACACTCCACTCGCCGCCGCGCCGCAACTGGGCGAGATGATAGCTGATCGGCTGGCGTGGGGCGGCCGCCCGGCCGTCGGACCATCCCGGACCCGCCGCGTCCGGCCAACCGGTGCCGGTCGGCTCGTGCGGTGCGGTGAACGTCTCGGTCGGTGCGGTGGCCCGACCGACCTGCGCCACTCCCCGTTGGAAGATCTCCGCGCCGTCGCCGCCCGCGCCCCCGGGGTCGCCACCGGGCCGGCGCTGCGGCGGCACCTCGACCGTACGTTCGGCCCACGGAGTGTTCTGGTCTTGCATGCTTCCTCCCCACGGCTGCGGGCGGAACCCCGTACCGCTTGCCCTCACATCCGAGCGTAGCGAGCCGGCAAATTGGTCGCCGACCCGCCGCCGATCGGCTAGACATGCGGGGTGACCGATTCCCCGCTGCCCATCCGGGACGGCCTGCCGCAGGATTTCGCACCCGCTCTCGACCTGTTGCACGCCGCGTTCCACAACAACCCGGATCCCGACCTGACGGAGATCGAACGTGGCGTCTACGAACCGGCACGGTCACTCGCCGTCGTGGACGACGGCCGGATCGTCGGTCACGCCGGGGCGTACACCCGGGAGTTGACCGTGCCCGGCGCGGTGGTGCCGGCCGCGCACGTCACGATGGTCGCGGTCGCCGCGACCCACCGCCGACGAGGGCTGCTCACCCGGTTGATGCGGCGGCAACTGCGGCAGGTCCGCGACCAGGGCCGGGAGCCGATCGCCGTGCTGTGGGCCAGCGAAGGCCGGATCTATCCCCGGTTCGGCTACGGGCTCGCCGCCGAGCGGCTGATATTCGACATCGACCTTCGTGAACTGCGCCTGCCGGCCGACGCCGGCGACGCCCGACTGCGCAGCGGGGATCCCGACGAACTGCGACCGGAGATGGCCACGGTCTACGAACGGCTACGTCCGGGCCGGCCGGGGTGGTCCAGCCGGGACGACCGGTGGTGGCGCAACGTGTTGGCCGACCCCCCGGCCCGGCGGGAAAGCCAGACCGCGCTGCGCGCCGTGCTGCACGACGGGCCCGGTGGGGTCGACGGGTACGCGCTGTGGCGCTCCCGGGGCGGCTGGGACACCCGGGGGCCGAAGGCACATGTGCAGGTGATCGAGGTGGCCGCCACCGAACCCCCGGCGTACCTCGCGTTGTGGCGGTTTCTGACCACGATCGATCTGAGCCGTAGCGTCGGCTACTCGTTCGGAGCGGTGGACGAGCCCCTGATCCAGCTGGTCGACGAGCCGCGCCAGTTGGGCGCGACGCTGGCGGACAGCCTGTGGGTCCGGCTGGTCGACGTCGCGGCGGCGCTCGAAGCCCGCCGGTACGCCGCAGCCGTCGACCTCGTGATCGACGTCACCGATCCACTGGTGCCGGAGAACACCGGCCGGTGGCGGCTCACCGGCGACCGGGAACGCGCCAGATGTGTACCCAGCACCGAACCAAGCGATCTGGCCTGCGACGTCCGCGATCTGGGCGCGGTCTATCTGGGCGGGTCGTCGCTGCGGTCGTTGGCCGACGCCGGACTGATCCGGGAGCTTCGTCATGGCGCGGTGGCCGAGGCGACGATCGCGTTCGGCTGGGACCGGTCCCCGGCCGGAGTCGAGATCTTCTGAAACCCGCAACCGCCACGGTACGGTCGGCGGATGGCGGATTCCGAACGACGGCGGCGCCGGCATCGGCACAGCACGACGAGTGCCGGGCCGGACTCGACCACGAGTGCGGACGTACCGGACGCGCTGGCCGCTGACGGACCCCCGGCGACGACGGGTGGGATCAGCGCGACGACACCCGAGGTGCACGACTTGGAGCCGGACGGAGTCGGCGGCGTGGGTGGCATCGGGGACAGCGGCACCGGGTCCGGCCCGGTCGGCACGCCCCGGCGGCCCGATCCCGGATCGGCGCATCGACCCCGCCGTCCAGCGGCGTCGGGTCCGTCCGGGTCGGGTCGCCCGGCCGGTGCCACGGGTACGGCCGGCGGGCACCATGGTGCCGCCGAGGACCGGGACACCGATCGCGGGCTACGCGGGCTGGTCGGCTCCGGCACGTCGCAGGTCAGCCCGGGCGCGGCGCTGCGGGCGCGGGACGCGTCCCGGCCGAGCGAGGCGGACCTCGCCGCCGCCGAGGACCTGACGATCGTCCGGCGGCACTGGGTGCCGCGCGAGGAACTCCCCCGCCGGGGCGGCTGACCGTCCCGCACCGCCCGTGGTCAGGGCAGCGGCGGGAGCTCCCGGTCCACCTCGTACGCGGCGACCTGGGCGATCCGCCGGGCATGCCGCTCGTTGCCGGAGAAGCCGGTGGCCAGGAACGCTTCCACCAGGGTGGTCGCCTCGTCGAGGGTGTGCTGGCGGGCGCCGAGAGCGACGACGTTGGCGTCGTTGTGTGTCCGCGCCAGCTGCGCCGTCTCCAGGTTCCACGCCAGCGCCGCCCGGACCCCGACGACCTTGTTCGCGGCGATCTGCTCACCGTTGCCGGAGCCGCCGATCACCACCCCGAGACTGCCGGGGTCGGCGACGACCCGAGCGCCCGCGTGCAGGCAGAACGCCGGGTAGTCGTCGTCCGGATCGAACTCGGGTGGTCCGACGTCAATCACCTCGTACCCCTGTTGAGCGAGGTGGTTGACCAGGTGCACCTTGAGCTCGTAGCCGGCGTGATCGGCTGCCAGGTAGACGCGCATACCCGCAGTCTGTCAGCGTCGGCTCGGCCGTGGCACACCCGGGTCAGCAGATCTCCGCGTGGGGGTCACGCGATCTCCGCCAGCGGATCAGGCGATCTCCGCGAGCACCAGGCCGCCACGCGCCTTCGGGGTGAACCAGGTGCTCTTGCGCGGCAGCTTCTGGCGGGCCAGGTTGACCGCGACGAAGTCGGCCACGGTGACCGGGGCGATCAACACCGCGAGCTCGGCCCGCCCGGCGTCGACCTCGGCGGTCAGCCAGCCGGCCGGATAGTCGCCGCCGACGTAGGTGATGCGCTTGTCGCCTGGGTCGAGGCCGAGCACGCCGCGCAGCAGCACCCGCTCCACCAACGCGTGATCGAGGTTGTCCACCAGGTCGCCCGGCCCGGCCGGCAGGGTCACTGTGTAGCCCCGCCCGGCCAGGTAGAGGGCGACCGCGCCGCCCTGTACGGGCACGGTCGGCTCCCCGGCCAACGGTTCCACCGTCGCCCCGGCCGCACGCAGCCCGGCCAGCACCTCGTCCGGGCTGTGGGACAGCTCGCCGACCAACCGGTTGTACGGCTGGATCGACACCGACGGTGGGGTGGTCACCACGGCGAGGAACCGGGGCAGCTCACCGAGTTGGGCGGCGAGACTGCGGTGGTTGCCGTCGGCGACGACCAGATCCCCTCCGCCGGCCAACGCGCAGAGCTCGTCCTGCAGCTCGCCCGGTCCGACCGGCCAGATCGCGTGTGTCCGGCCGGCCTGGTCCAGGTCGGTGGCGGCCGGTGCACCGGCCGCGTCGCAGGCCTTCGCAAGCGTGACGTGCAGTTCGTCGCCCCGTCCGGTCTGCAACAACAGCACCGGTGAGAGCAGGTGTCCGACTGCCTCGGCCAACGCCACCCGCTCGCGGACCTTGGCGATGAACACGTCCTCGTTGCGGATCACCAGTCCGGGCTCGTCCGGCTTGGTGGAGATCTGGTCGGTGTCGACCATGACGAACAGGCCGTACGCGGCGGTGTCGCTGGCGGGTTCGGTGATCCGGTAGAGGACGACGACCCGCTCCGCCGGGGTGTAGCTGCCGTCCTGGCGGGCCTCGGCGAGCCGCTGGGCCGCCGCCGGCAGACAATCCAGGAAGGAGCGGCCGAGGCTCTCCGGTGCCAGGTGCGGCATTTCCACGGCGAGCGCGCTGTGCGGGTTCGCCGTGATGATCGAGGTGATTTCGGCGTCGTTGGCGAACTCGTCGTAATTCTGCGCCCCGGTGTCACCGGTGGTGATCCAGGCGCGGGGAATCGGGTGCACAACCGTCATGGCGCGGACGCTACCGGCGGCACCCGCTGTGACGACCGATACATCGGTGGTGTCCACCCGCTGGACGCCCCGTCGGCGGAGGTCGGCTCGCCCGGTCGGCTCGCCCGGTCGGCTCGCCCGGTCGGCCCGCCGGGCGGCCCGCCGGGCGGTGCGGACTCACCCGGCGGGCCGACCGGCGGCACCGAATCACCCGACCGGGGTCGGTCGGCGGTGCCGCCCGCCGCCGGTCCGGGCGGCCGGCACCACCGGCTGTTGCGGCGCGGGCAGGCCGGCGGCCTGCCCGGTGCGGGACTCGACCCGGTAGCGGCTGCTGTCGTGCGATCCCCACACCCGAGCCGCGATCGCCTCGCGCAGCACGGGCAGGTCCCAGTAGTCGGAGTCGATGTCGACCAGCATGTTGACCTCCGATGCGGTGGTGTGGGCCGGCGAAGTCGGCCGGCGGGGTGAACATCCTGGGCAACGACCGGGACTGCGGCCGGTCACGTGCGCCGTGCGGCGACACGCCGAACGTCGTGAAGTCGCCGTACGGCCGCACGTTCACCTGCTGATCGCCTGCGACTGGCTGTGCAGCGCGCCGCTGATCCGGGTCAGTCGAAGGTGGGAGACTCGTTACGGGAACGCTTCAGCTCGTAGAATCCCGGCGTTCCGGCGACCAGCAGTACGCCGTCCCAGAGCCGTCCGGCCGCCTCGCCCTTGGGCGCCGGGGTGACGACCGGCCCGAAGAACGCGACCGGGTCGGTGCCGTCGGAGTTCGGGACGTGGATCACCGGCGTACCGACGTCCATGCCGACCGGAGCCATGCCGGCCGAGTGGCTGGCCCGCAGCGGCCCGTCCCACTCCGGGTCGTCGGCCAGCCCGGCCAGCGACACCGGCAGGCCGGCTTCGGTCAGGGCGGCCGAGTACAGGTCCGGACCCAACTCCTGCTTCTCCAGGTGGATCCGGTTGCCGAGCGCGGTGTACAGCGCCCGTACCGCTTCGTCACCGTGCTGTTCCTGCACCGCTACGCTGACCCGGACCGGACCCCACGCCCGTAGCATCATCTCGTTGTACTCCGGCCCCAGGTCACGGCCTTCGTTGAGCATGGACAGGCTCATCACCCGGAACTGGACGTCGACCGGGCGGACCTGTTCGACCTCCAGCAACCAGCGCGAGGTCAGCCACGCCCAGGGGCAGATCGGGTCGAACCACATTTGGACGGTCTGTCGGTCGGACATCGGACTCCCTCTTTCGGTTTGGTCGGGGACAGTCACCGTTACCTGGCTTCCTTGGCTGGACCGGGCCAACCTACCCGGCGTCCGAAATGTGGGCCGGCCTCGCCAAGTGTTCATGACGTGAAAGACTTGTCCGCACGGAGTCATTCCCAGCTGGCTCCGGCGCCGTCGACGCCGACGGCAGCACGATTCGGACGGAGGCACACGGTGGCTGGAGTGCGCAATTTGACCCAGGTCGAGGCGGCTGAGCGGGCCCGCCTGCTCGAGGTGACCGGGTATGACATCCACCTGGACCTGTCCGCCGCCGGCAACGCCACGGACAACCGGGTGTTCCGCTCGACGACGACGGTCACCTTCCGCTGCGCCGAACCGGGAGCGAGCACCTTCATCGAGGTGGCGGCCGACCGGCTGCACACCGCGACGCTCAACGGACACCCGCTCGACGCGGCCGGCTGGTCTGCCGAGGCGGGCCTGCCCCTGCCGGACCTGGCCGCCGAGAACACGTTGGTCGTCGAGGCCGACTTCCTCTACTCGGCGAGTGGGCAGGGTCTGCACCGCAGCGTCGATCCGGTCGATGGCGAGACCTATCTTTACAGCCAGTTCGAGACCGCCGACGCGCAGCGAGTCTTCGCCTGTTTCGACCAGCCCGATCTCAAGAGCGTCTACACCTGGCACGCGGTCGTGCCGGCACACTGGCGGGTCATCTCCAACATGCCGGTCGCCAGCGAACAGCCGGCCGACACAGGTGCCGGTGCCGGCACCAAGACGGTCCACTTCGCCGAGTCCGCGCGGATGAGCACGTACATCACCGCGTTGTGCGCCGGCCCGTACCACGAGGTCCGGCGCGGCCACGACGGCGTCGACCTGGGCTACTTCTGCCGGGCCAGCATGGCCCAGTACCTCGACGTCGACGACCTGCACCTGATCACCACGCAGGGCTTCGACTTCTTCCAGGAACAGTTCGGGGTGCGCTACCCGCTGCCCAAGTACGACCAGATCTGGGTGCCGGACTTCAACGCCGGGGCGATGGAGAACTTCGGCGCGGTCGTGCACGCCGAGGCCCATTACCTGTTCCGTTCCCAGGTCACCGACTTCGAGTACGAGCAGCGGGCCAACACCGTGCTGCACGAGCTGGCCCACATGTGGTTCGGCAACCTGGTCACCATGCGCTGGTGGAACGACCTGTGGCTCAACGAGTCGTTCGCCGAATGGGCCAGCCACTGGTGCAACTCGGAGGCGACCCGGTTCGCCGACGCCTGGACCACGTTCCTGTCGGTCCGCAAGAACTGGGGCTACCGGCAGGACCAGCTCTCCTCCACCCACCCGGTCTACTGCGAGATGCCCGACCTGGCGGCCGTCGAGGTCAACTTCGATGGCATCACGTACGCCAAGGGCGCCAGCGTGCTCAAGCAACTGGTCGCGTACGTCGGCCTGGACGCCTTCCTGGCCGGGCTGCGCACCTACTTCCAGCGGCACGCATGGGGCAACGCGACCTTCGACGACCTGCTCACCGAGTTGGAGGCCGCCTCCGGCCGGGAGCTGCGCAAGTTCGCCGCGCAGTGGCTGGAGACGGCGCAGGTCAACACCGTACGGCCGGAACTGACGGTCGCCGCCGACGGCACGTACCAGCGGGTCACGGTCTGTCAGGAGGCGCCGGCCGGACATCCGACCCTGCGGACGCACCGGATCGGGATCGGTCTCTACGACCTGGCAGACGGGGCGCTCGTGCGGCGGCAGCGCATCGAGGTCGACATCAGCGGGGAACGTACCGAGATCGGTGAGCTGGCCGGTCAGCGCGCCGCCGACGTACTGCTGCTCAACGACGACGATCTGACCTACACCAAGCTGCGGCTGGACGCCGGGTCGATGGCCACGGTCGTCGGGCACATCAGTGGCTTCGACTCGTCGCTGGCCCGCGCGCTGTGCTGGGCGGCGGCCTGGGACATGGTCCGCGACGCCGAACTGGCGGCCCGCGACTACCTGGCGCTGGTGATCGCCGGGCTGCCGAACGAACGGGACATCAACCTGGTCACGGCCACGCTGCGGCAGGCGACCAGCACGCTGACGTTCTACGCCGCCCCGGACTGGGCCCCACAGGGTTGGGCCGAGCTGGCCCGTACGGCCAAGGCGGCGCTGCAGGCGGCGGCGCCGGGCAGTGGATTCCAGTTGGCCTGGGCGCGCAGCTACGCGGCGGCCGCCCGGGCCGACGACGACCTGGCGGTGCTGCGGGGCTGGCTCTCCGGCGGGGAGGTCGTCCCCGGGTTGACCATCGACACCGAGCTGCGCTGGACGGTGCTGCAGGCGCTCGCCGCCAACGGCGCGGCGACGGCCGAGGAGATCGACGCCGAGCTGACGCGGGACCGGACCACCAGCGGCGAGCGGGAAGCCGCGCTGGCCCACGCGTTGCTGCCCGACCCCGCTGGCAAGGCGGCGGTGTGGGCTCGGCTCACCGGCCCCGACACCCTGCCCAACTGGCAGCACCGGGCGCTGCTGCAGGGCTTCCAGCACTCCACACAGATCGCGTTGACCGCGCCGTACCGGGAGGCGTTCTTCGAGGCTGCCGGCCGGATCTGGGCCACCCGGGACAGCGAGCCGGCGCAGGAGTTCGTGGTGCTCGGCTACCCGGCCCTCCAGGTCAGTGAGGAGACGGTGGCCGCCACCGACGAGTGGCTGGCCGGCGAGGGTCACCCGGCGCCGCTGCGCCGGCTGGTCGCCGAGGGCCGCGACGGCGTGGTCCGCGCGCTGCGGGCCCAGGCCAAGGACGCGGCCGCCGCCGGCTGACCTATCCCGAACGCGAACCCGGAATCGGACACCGATTCGACCGTCGTGCGCGGCGTCACATCCGTGGCGCCGCGCACGCCGCTTTCCGGACCCGGTCGGGGTCCGGCGTCGGCATCCCTCAGTCGTACGTCCGCATCTGGTAGATAGCGACGCTGCCTTCGCCGGAGTCGATCTCGGCGAGCGTCAGGCGGTCCCGGCGGACCTGGATGGTGCCGCCACCGGTGCTGCCGCTGTCGATCCAGACCTTCACCACGCTGTCTTCCGGAAGTTGGCGCGGGCCAACCACCAACACGTGCGCCATACTGTTCTACCTCTCCTGTCCAAAAGGAACGTCGAGTACGTGATTGATCCGGACGGGCCGGTGCCGCTCTATCGGCAACTCGCGGACGAGGGCCAGGTCCACGTGGTCAATGGGCGGGGCGTCTTTGTCACGTCCCGCTGACCACCCAAACGGAGGTACGTGACGCGCTGGCAGGTCCAGGAAGCCGAACAGAGGTCAGCGAGGTGCTTCGCGCGGCCGAGCGGGGCGAGCCCCAGATCGTGACGAGGCACGGCGAGGAGGTGGCCGTGGTCGTCGACATCGCGGAGTACCGCCGACTACGCGGCGCGCAGACCAGCCTCATGGAGTACCTTCGCGGCGATCCCTGCCTGGACGACGACTTCGAGATCGAGCGCCAGCGGGATCTCCCCCACGACATCGACCTGGTCGGGTGACCATTGGTGCAACAGGTCCTCGACCCCCGACGGTACGGGCGCGCGTCGCCGCAGGTGCTGCGGTAGACGGTCACCGACCGGACCGCCTCGTCCAGGCCAGGAACCGGGTAAACATCTCCCCCGGCGACGACTCCGCCGGCAGGTCTGCGATCGCCTCCACCATCCACTCTGCCGCGTACATGCTGCGGGAGATCGGATCCAGGTTGACGGTCAACTCGGCTCGGGCATACGCGCACGGCCAGTCGACCAGCGGACCGCACCCCGAACACGACCAGATCGGCCGTACCGGCACATGCAGCACGTCGCCGGGTGCGGTCAGCGGCGGCTCGCCCCCGACTGGTGGCGACCCCACCGCCGACCCCGCGCCCTTGCCCGTGACGGGGGTACGGCCGGCCAGGTCCGCTCGATCGGCGCCGTGCAGTCCCGACACGTCAACGTCTGCCCGCACACCGAACACCACCGATGCCGACACCGACACAACCCGAACCCGCCGATCACGCCAACGAGCAGACCGGCCACGATCGCAAGAAACATCCACAACACTCCTCCAACAGCCACTTGATCGAGTTCGGTACAGCGATTTCGTGCGCGGCACGACTGCCCGTCACGGCGGTAGACGTGCGGGCGATGGATCAACGACATGGTCATCCGCCTGTGATAGACCCACACTGGACGATGCTGAGCAAAAGCTGCAGGGGTAGGCTGTCGCCTGATGGCTGTAGGCAGCGACGGGCGACAGCGGGGAGGCCGCGATGACAACGCAGCCAAGGACTACCGGCGAAAACGACTCGGCCGACTTCGGTGGTACGCTCCGAGCACTCCGGGTCGGACACGAGTGGTCACTTCGCGATCTCGGCGAAAAGATACGATTCAATCGTGGCTACATCGGGAAAATAGAGCAAGGCGACAAGTTCCCCGACCGACAGTTCGCCGAACTTGCCGATCGGGCATTGAACGCCAACGGATCCCTGACAGCCGTATGGCAAGATACAGCTGAGGAGCGACGAAAAGCTCTGGCGACAGGACGACTGCTGACCGCCTCCACCAAAGACTCGTTGAAGATGATCGCAGCCGTGGAGGAGTCCATGGACCTGGCCGATCTCGAACGAGCCACCACCCAGCTTTCGATTGCTTACCTCGGCACCGCACCGGCACCGATGCTGCGTTCCGCTGTAGAGCTTCGGGGCGATGCCTTACGCCGGCTGCGAAGCCGTCAGTACCGACCGAACGAGTTGGCCGATCTGTATCAGATAGCGGGTCGCCTGCAAGGCGTTCTCGCGTACGCCGCCCTCGACCTCGGAGATTCGGCGGTAGCCATGACACACGCGGACGCGGCTCTGGTCTGCGCCGAAAATTCGGGTGATCGCGAGCTCCGAGCCTGGGTGCGGGGAACTCAAAGCCTGATAGCCAGGTTCGATAGCGACTACAGCCGAGCCCTGGCGTCCGTCACGGACGGGCTCGCGCACTCAACTGTCGGTGTGAGCCGACTACGCCTGATCTGCGGGTACGCCCAGAGTAAAGCGAACCTTGGGGACTCGGCCGGCAGCAACCGCGCCCTCGACCAAGTGCAACGCGAGCGGGAAAAGTTGATCCCGAAGGCTTCGGAGCACGGGATATTTGCCTTCAGCGAAGCAAAGCAACACTATTACGCCAGCAGCAGCCTCATCTGGCTGGATGGAGCCTCAGACGCAGACAGGGCGATCCGAGAATCAGCCGAGGCAATCCGGCTCTGGGAAATCAGTTCCGAAGAGGATCGATCACTGGACGACGAAGCGCTGGCGCACGTGTACCAGGGCACCGCCTACCTGAAGGTCGGCAGGCTGGACGAAGCCGCAGCCGCCGTACGTCCGGTGCTCAATCTTCCGCCGGAGCGCCGAATTTCGTGGATCCATAAACGTATCGGACGCTTGGCCGACATGCTCGGAACCAAGCGATTCGCCGGCACCCGGAAGGCCGATCAGTTGCGGGCCGAGATCCGCGCCTTCGCCGAGACCGGGTAGCGTCCGACGCCGGGCTGCCCTGCATGAAGCCCTCTCAGACGGACTCCAGAGATATTCGACGCTTGACGGTAGGGCGGTAACTACACTGCTCAACGATCCAGCATGGAACAATGAAAAGCTGTTCGCCTTGCTGCAAGGACTGCGCCGGCTGAGTGAAATTGGTGGTGGGCGAGTGGAAATACCCAAAATCGAGTGGGAGTTGCACTAGTCATGACAGATAAATGGTACACCGGAAACGCTGAAGTTGATGGAGTAGGCACGCGGGGGTGGCTTCTCGGCCACTTCTTGAAGGAATCGAACGGCGGTGTTCGCGCGACTGAGGCCCTCGAAGTCAAGTGGGGTATTCATCCAGAGGGCGAGCGGCGGGCTGAGTGGGTCTCCGGTGACGAGCGAACCACTCTGCTTGTCCTAATTCAGGGTCGCTTCCGTCTAGACCTGTCCGTCGGGAAGATCGTGCTTGAACGTCAGGGTGACTATGTCGTGTGGGGGCCGGGTATCGACCATTCATGGCAGGCGGAACAAGATTCCGTGGTCTTGACGGTGCGTTGGCCCTCCATCCCGATGTGACCGCTCCCCGTCACATCCGACACCACTGCATGCCGCGCCACGCTGCGTCGGTGCCGCCTCAGCCAGCACCTGCTGTCGGTGCCTGCCACTCGGACCTGCACATCCTCGACGCGCCAGCCGGCGTTCCCCACCCCGATGACCCTCGGCCACGAGATCGCGGGCCGGGTCGCCCGACTCGGAGCCGGGGTGACCGGCTGGTCGGAAGGCGACGCCGTCGCCGTCTACGGCATCATCGGCTGCGGGACCTGCCGGGCCTGCCTGCGGGGGCTGGAAAACAGTGCCGCAGGGTGCCGATCGGCGGAATCGGGCTCAGCCGCGACGGCGGGCTCGCCGACTACGTGGTGACACCCGCGTCCCGGCTGCTGCCGCTGGGCGGGCTCGACCCGGTCCAGGCCGCCCCGCTGACCGACGCCGGGCTCACCCCGTACCACGCGATCGCGCTGCACCGCGACGTGCTGCGGCCCGGCACCCACGCCGTGGTGATCGGCATCGGCGGTCTGGGACACATGGCGGTGCAGATCCTCTCGGTCACCACCGCCGCCACGATCATCGCGGTGGACACCAGCGACGCCGCGTTGCGGCTGGCCAAGCGGATGGGTGCGCATCACACGGTGCAGGCCGGTCCGGCGGCGGTCGAGCAGATCCGCGAGATCACCGGTACGGCACCCGACGGGGCCGACGTGGTGCTCGACTTCGTCTGCGTGGACACCACCCTCGACACCGCCCGGCAAGTGGTGGCGACCGGCGGTCATCTGACGCTGGTCGGCCTCGGCGGCGGCACCCTGCACATGACGGCCACCGCCGCCGGCCCGCCACCGGTGCCGTTCGAAACCAGCGCGGTCGTCCCGTTCTGGGGCACCCGCGCCGAACTGGCCGAGGTGATCGCGCTCGGCACGCAGGGGCTGCTCCGGGCCGAAGTGCAGACCTTCCCGCTGACCGAAACGGTACGGGCGTACCAGTCGCTGCGCGACGGGGAGATCCACGGTCGAGCCGTAATCGTCCCCTGATCGCCGCCGATCAAGCGGTCAGGCCCGGCCGGCCCGCCGATCAGGCCCGGCCGGCCCGCGACGCCATCTGGTCGATGCCGCTGATCAGACCGCCGGCGAGGTCGCCACCGCCGAACGCAGCCACCATGGAGAGCGCGGCGAGCTTGCTGTCGCGGTCCGGAATCCGCTTGCGGGCCTCGGCTCCCGTGACGATCTCCAGCACCCGCTGGTTGGGCGAGACCGCGATCAGCACCGACTGATCAGGATCGGGCAACTGCCGATGCAGCGTCACCGCGTAGTCCCGGACCGGTTCGTCGAGGTCGCCGACGTAGAGACTGAACGTCAACCCGGTGCTGCGGTCGGCCAGCCGCAACGCTTCGTCGAGCCGGAGCAACTGCCGGGTGCCGAACGGTCCGGGCAGGGTCGCGGTCTGCCGGGTCGCCTCGCTGGCCTGCTCGTGGGTCTGCTCACCAACGGTCACTTGCGCCTCCCGTCGCACCGGGCCGAGTCCGACCGACCCCGGTCTGTGCGGCTACGGTCCCCGAACCGCCGATCGCCGCTGGTTCGCTGCCGGACGGCAACTCGGCCGCGCGGGTGCCCTGTGCGGGGTGGCCGGCCGAGACGTACCAGACCGGGCTGAACTCGAACGACCGACCCGGTCGGTAACGCCGGTCCGTCCCACCACGGCCGCCGATCATCGACAGACCGGTCACCACGAGCACGATGACCGCCGGGATCACGACGAAGTAGAGCAGCGTGCTGGTAACAGTCATCTCAACACCCCCCGGCATCGATTCAAGGGACTCCGCGTGTGTCCGGCGCGGACGACCTGGCAGCACCGCCAGCCCGCACCGGATCAGACGCCATCACGGTAGCGGAGCGGTCGGCCCGCCAGATCTCCGGGTGCCGGTGAGCTCCCCTTCGACGGCCCGGCCACGCCGCCGAATTCACCCGATTGACGGGCGTGGCGGGGGCGATCGCGGGAAACCGCCGCCACGACGCCGGCGGATCGGCGGTGTCCGCCGGCAGATCACGACCGGCCGGCGGGCCGGACGAGTGGTACGGCATTGCGAGGGAGACCATGCGCAGATCGAGTCATCCGGTCAGGGTGCTGACGAGCGTGGCCGCGGCGCTGCTGCTGGGAGCGGGGACGGTGGCGATCGGCTCGACGCCGGCCCACGCCGGCAGCACCTACGTGGAAGCGGATCCGAGCACCGTACAGGCGGGTGGCCGGGTCACCATCCGGGCCAGCTGCGGTGACGACAATTCCAGCCAGGCGACGGTCGAGTCGGACGCGTTCGGGCGGGTGATCGTCACACCGGAGCAGGGCGTCCTCACCGGCGCGGTGACCGTACCGGGGAGCAAACGTCCCGGCCGCTACCCCGTTGACCTGCAATGCCAGAACGGCAACACCGCGACCAACACGCTGACGGTGACCGGCACCGCGCATCCGACCCGGGGCCCGGACGCCGGCGGCGGGGGCACCGCCTCGGCCGGCACCGGCGTGGGTGGTTCGGCGTTCCTGGTCGGCGGGATCGCGGCGGTCGGACTCGGTGCCGGCATCGGGCTGATGGCGCTGCGCCGTCGTCGCGCCGACGAGGGCGCCTGACCGAGCGGGCAGGCGGGTAGATGGCCGTCCCCGCACCGACGGGTGGTCGGGCCCGTGGCTGGCTGATCGCGCTGGCCACGCAGATCGGTACGGCCGGCACCACCCCGCACACGGTCGCCGCACCGGTCACGACGTACGGACGGCCCCAGCCGGCGCCAGCCGAGCAGACAGAGCCGGCGCCGACGGAGCAGACAGGGCAGCCGCAGGCGGCGCCGTTGCCGGCGATCCCGGGCACCGCCCGGGGCATCGCCCGAGCACCGGTGCGCGGTGTCGCGGCCGTACCAGGTCGGGCCGGACCGACCCCGGGCGGAGCCGGCCGCCGGCCCGGACCGGCCCGGCCGCGCGGACGCGGATGGTGGGGCGTCGGCGGCGGAAAGCGACGGTCGGGGAGGCGTCCGGGGCCGGGTGGGAGCACCCGGCCGGGCGGCGCGGGGACGGGTCGCCGCCGCACCGGTGGCCGGTCGGGTTGGGGTCCGGCCGCGCTGGCCCTGGTGCTGTTCGGGATCTTCGCCGTCGGGATCGGTTTCGAACGGGTCACCGGAACCACGCTCGCGCACTGGTTGCCGGGCGGGCACCGGTCGCCGACGAAGGAGTACCCGGCGATGCCGGCCAGCGACCCGGTGAGCCTCGACATCCCCGCCCTCAACCTGCAGGCGGCGGTGCACGACGTGGGCATGACCGACGACGGCACCATCGAAGTGCCCGAGCTCGACCGGCACAACGAGGCCGGCTGGTACGTCGCGAGTCCCACCCCGGGCGAGAACGGCCCGTCGGTGATCGTCGGACATGTCGACACCCGGACCGGTCCGTCGGTGTTCCACCAGGCGGGCACCCTGCATCCGGGAGCGCAGATCCAGATCCGTCGGGTCGACGGGTCGGTCGCCGTGTTCGAGGTCAACTCGGTGGAGCGGTTCGACAAGTCGTCCCTGCCGGTGCAGCGGGTGTACGCCGACTTCAGCCGGCCGGGGCTGCGACTGATCACCTGCGGTGGCCGCTGGGTCGGTGGCGACACGGGATACGCCGACAACGTGGTCGTGTTCGCGTCCCTGGTCGACGCCCGGGAAGGCTGAGCCGCCCGGGAAGGCTGAGCCGCCCGGACGGGCGTCAGGCCGCGGCCTCGGCCTCCGACAGGTCGAGCCAGTCCGCCCACCGGGGATCCGGGGCACGGTGGCCGAGGACCCGCCAGGCCATGCCCTTCGGTGCCGCCGGCGTGGTCTGCAACCGCCAGCCCAGCTCCGCCGGCGTACGGTCGCCCTTGGCGTGATTGCAGCGGGCGCAGGCGGCTACGACGTTCTCCCAGACGTGCCGCCCGCCCCGACTGCGCGGGAAGACGTGGTCGATCGTCTCGGCCGGGCCTCGGCAGTAGGCGCAGCGCCAGCCGTCGCGGGCGAAGATCGCTCGTCTGGAGAGCCCGACGTGGGTGCGGTACGGTACCCGGACGAACCGGGTCAGGCGTACCACCGACGGAACCGGCAGACGGTGCCGGGCACTGTGCAGCATGCCTTCGCCGTCGGCGACGCACACCGCCTTGGCGGAGAGGACCAGGATCGCGGCCCGCCGGACCGAAACGACACACAGCGGCTCGTACGTCGCGTTGAGCACCAACGAACCGGAGCCCACCGTGGGTCGTATGTCAGGCATCCCGCTCACCCTCTCGGTTGTGGTCCTACCCGCTCCTAGTGACTGCCTGGTCTCGACGCGATCCGGGTGATCGACACGGCGATCCGCGCGGTCGATCACGCGTGGCGCTGGCGGATCGCCAGCGCCCGTGCGCCAATAGTCCCCGATAGATGACCCGAATGCACGTACTATTCGGGCCTGACACCTCGGTCGTTCGGCGGATGGCCTCGGGCGACGGCCCACTGGCCGGAGGTCGGCCACCCGTCGGTGCCGCCGACCTGGTGGGGTGCCGACCGGTCGGGGCGGGCGATGCGGTACGAAATGGCGGTGACCGTACTCGTGCCCGCCGTGGACGCCTTCCTGACCGGCTTGCGGTGGTGGGCGGCCGAGTCCGCCCCGGAACCCTCGGTCAGCCCGGAGTGCCCCGACGAGGATCCCGTCTGCAACCAGGTGTACGACTGGACCGGCCTGGACTGGCTGGCCGAGGGCAGCTTCTATCTGCTGGTAAAGCCGATCCGGATCGTCCTGATCGTGCTCGCCGCCGTACTGCTGCGTCATCTGTTGCATCGGGCGATCAGTCGGCTGGTGACCAGCACGTCGACCGTTTCCGGGCCGGCGATCCTGCGACCGCTGCGCGAGCGGGCCGCCACCAACGGCGTCGGTGCCGGTACCGGCGTCGGTGCAGATGCCGGCGTCGGCGCGGGCGTCGCTGCCCGTGCCATGCCGGAACGACGCCGGCAACGGGCCGAAGCGATCGGGTCGGTGCTGCGCAGCCTGGTCAGCGCGGTGGTCTTCACCCTGGCCGTACTCCTGGTGTTGGGGGAGATGAGCTTCAACCTGGCCCCGCTGCTGGCCAGCGCCGGTATCGCCGGGCTGGCGCTCGGGTTCGGCGCGCAGTCACTGGTGAAGGACCTCATCGCCGGCCTGTTCATGCTGCTGGAGGATCAGTACGGGGTCGGGGACACCGTCGACCTGGGCGAGGCGACAGGCGTGGTCGAGGCGGTCGGCCTACGGATCACGACTGTCCGGGACGGGCGGGGCGTGCTGTGGTACATCCGCAACGGCGAGATCATCCGGGTCGGCAACAAGAGCCAGGGGTGGGCGATGGTGGTGGTCGACATGCCCATCGGGTTCGCCAGCGCCGAGCAGGCCAGCGCGGTGCTCCGCAACGCCGCGCTGGTGGTCGCCGCCGACCCGGAGTTGGCCGGGCATTTCGTCGAGCCGCCCGATGTGCTAGGCGTCGAGCAGATCACCGTCGACGGGGCGGTGATCCGTACGGTGGCCAAGACGACCGCCGAGGGACAGTTCGTGGTCGGGCGGGAATTGCGCCGGCAGCTGGCCAACGCCTTGCAGACCTCTGGGATATCGGCACAGATGGCGGCGAGTCGGATGTTCCTGGCCCGTCCGTCCGAGACCACCGGGGCGGAGAGCGGTCCGGCCGACGCGACCTGAGATCGCTGTCGACCAGCCCAAACACCTCAACTGACGAGCAGGTGTCGCACGCCGTACGGTGAGTCGGATATCGTCCGTTCGTACAGTCAGAACGGCGACAAGCCATCCGTTCACACTAGCCAGAAGTCATCCGATCGGGCATGATCCGGGACGAGTGTCATCGGAGTGTCACCGCTACTTCGCTCAGCCGTACGTCCGGGACGTTCCCCGGCAGCAGCACCCCGCCACGAACGGGCCGCTGCCGAGAACGATGGAGGCGCCGTCCGTGTCCAAAGAGACACACACCGCCGGTGATCCGGCCACCTTCCGCGAGGTGTTCGCCGGAGACGAGTTCCGTTTCCTGTACGCGTCGGTGACGCTGTCCTGGATCGGCGACTACATCGCGAAGGCCGCTGTCACCGTCCTGGTTTATCGGGAAACCCAGTCGGTCGCCCTGTCTGCCGCCGCGTTCGCGGTCAGCTTCCTGCCGTGGCTGATCGGTGGGCCGCTGCTCACCACGGTCGCCGAACGGTACCCGTACCACCGGGTCATGATCACGACGGACGTGGTCCGGATGGTCCTGATCGGCTTGGTCGCGGTGCCCGGAATGCCGGTCTGGATGATGCTCGGCCTCCTGTTCTGCACCACCCTGGCCAATCCACCCAACCAGGCGGCGCGGTCGGCGTTGATGCCGCTCGTACTCACCGGCGACCGGCTGATCGTCGGACTGTCCCTGGTCGCCAGCACCAGTCAACTCGCCCAGGTCGGCGGGTACGTGGCCGGTGCGGCGATGGCCACCGCGAACCCGCGCGCCGCGCTGCTGTTCAACGCGGCGACCTTCGCCACCTCCGCGCTGGTGATCAAGTTCGGCATCCGGCCGCGCCCGTCGGCGCTGGCCCCCGACCGCCGGCAGCATCTGCTGCGCGAAACGGCCGACGGCTTCCGACTGGTCCTCGGTACGGGCGTGCTGCGCGCCATCGCGCTGCTGGTCTGTGCCGTCTCACTGTTCGCTATCGTGCCGGAGGGTCTGGCGGCGGCGTGGGCCGCCGAACCGGGAGTGAGCGAGTCCGAACGTGGCCTCGCCCAAGCGATGATCATGGCGGCCAGTCCGGCCGGTTACATCATCGGCGGGCTGCTGATCGGCCGGGTGGTACGCCCGGACACCCGTCGACGGCTGATCCGGCCGTTCGCGGTGATCGCTCCCCTCGCGCTCGTGCCCACCATGCTCGATCCCTCGCCGCCGGTGGTGGCGGCACTCGCCGCAGTCTGTGGGTTCGCGGTCGCCGGCCTGATGCCGGTCGCCAACGGCCTGTTCGTGCAGGCCCTGCCGCACGGATACCGGGCCAGGGCGTTCGGGGTGATCGCCACCGGCATCCAGGTCGCGCAGGGGGTGGCGGTCCTGATCACCGGTATCCTGGCCGATCGATTCGCCATTCCCACCGTCGTCGGGGTGTGGAGCCTCGCCGGAGTCGTACTGATGGCGCTGGTAGTCGTCCAGTGGCCCAGCGCGGAGCGCTTCGACGCCGCCATTTCCGCCGCCCACCAGCAGGGCGAGACACCGGCTGGCGCCGAAACCCCGGTGCGCACCGAGGCGGCCGCCCGGACCGAGCCGGCGGCGGCACCACCGCCGCGGCTGCCCGTCTCCCGAGCCCACGACGCCCGAGGCGCCCACGACGCCCACGACGCCCGAGGCGCCCGGTTCGACGGCGATTCCGGCGAACATCCGGCGACCGGGATCGGCTCGATGTGAGGAGCGCCGCACCGCCGACCGGCACCGGCGGACCGGCTGGCAGGATGGAACGGTGACAGTGCCTGATCCCGCCAGCGGCACCAGCGGCACCAGCGGTACGACGAGCGGCGGCACGGGCGGCACCCCGACCCCGGCGGCCGACGATCCCGCCGCCTTCTTCGTCGCCCTCGGTGGCGAACCTACGTTCCGCCGGCTCGTCGGCGAGTTCTACGCCGGTGTCGCCACCGACCGGCTGCTGCGGCCGATGTATCCCGAGGAGGATCTGGGACCGGCCGCCGACCGGCTCGCCCTGTTCCTGATGCAGTACTGGGGCGGTCCGGGCACGTATTCCCAGCAGCGGGGGCACCCCCGGCTGCGGATGCGGCACGCACCGTACCGGATCGGCGCGGCCGAACGCGACGCCTGGCTGACCCACATGCGCCGGGCCGTGGACAGCCTCGGCCTGCATCCGGAGTTGGCCGGTCTACTCTGGGACTACCTCGAACGCGCGGCGTACTTCATGGTCAACGACATGACACCGACCGCACCACCGGGTCGGGATCTGCCCGTACGGGATTGACGGAGAGCATCCCGCGCGGTGTGCCCGGCCTGCCACCCAGCGGGCAATCCCACTGGGTGGCGACGGCCGGGACCGACGGGCGTCAGAGCAGGCCGACGACCGTCGGCGCCGACGTCACAGCAGCGCGCCTTCGTCGTGCAGCCAGTCGACGAAGGTGGTCGCTACCGCCGCACCGCAATCCAGGACCTCGACCAGCAACGCGTCGTGCGCGCCGGCTGCCAGCGGGACCTGCAACTCGGCGTAGATCGGCAACTGTCCCCGATCGGTCGGGTCACCGACGTACGCCTTGCAGAACCGACGGGTGTGGTTCCACTCGTTGACCACCCGGTACGCACGGTCCGCCCAGTCGGGTGGGACGGTGGAGTGCGGTCGGGCCCGGACCACGAGAATCTCGTCGTCCGGGCCTTCGAGAGTGAACAACACCGCGTGCCGCTCCCACATGGCCAGCAGGCTGCCGTCGCCATCGGCGAGATATCGTACGTCGAGCAGGTCGAGGGCCTCGCCGATACGGCGCAGGGTGACCGGAGCGACCTGCGACGACCCGTTCCTGTTGACTGCCTGGCCAGCGGCGGACGGTGCCGGCTGACATGGCAGCACCGGCGATCTCGCCGGGCTCAGCTCGGTTGACGAACGGGACGCCTGCTCGGGCGTCCGCGGGGCCGGCGGCCCCAGTCGAACGCTGCCGTCCCCTCCGGATCTGCTTCGGCTATCCGGCTCACCGCCACCTGTGTGACCGGAGCGCCATGACCACCACGGCATTGTGCGCACCTCACTCCCCAGCGGATCCGGGCGCCTACATTGCGTCGGATCCGAGGGACGACGGTACCCGGATAGCTGTATCGAGGCACCCCCCCAACGGCCGCACCGAGCCAGAGGGATGAGATACCCTCATACGTTCGTATGAGTAATCCTCGGCGCAATGCCCAAATTGTTAACTCTTTGCATCCAGGCAGTTCCAAACGGTGCATCCATGGCTATCCAGGTCCCCACCCGGCGAACCCGGACCATGGGCACCGTCGAGCCCATCTCCGGCGGACCGGCGTCCGCCCCGAGGAAGCCCATCTGGACCAGAGCCTGAATCAGCCGCTGGGGAATCTCGATCCGCTCCGTCCACCCGCCGGACGCACGACTCCCCGACGGCCCGGCCGACACGCCACCCTCGGCACGCCGCCGGGCCGGGTCGAGGTCCTCGACCCCGGCCACGGCGGCCCGGTACGCCCGCGCGCCGGCCGGCCGGTCGGCGTTCACCACGATGGCGACATGGTCGAGCAGGGCGTCCCGCAAGGCACGCTGACCGATGGGCCGGCCGCCAACGCCTTCGGCGGCGGCCGTACGCAGGGTGCCGGCCGCCGCCGCCGCGATCCGCCGGATCTCCGCGACGGGTACGGTCTCCACCGTGTGTGAGGCACCGGTCGGCAACGACCAGCGCCAGTCGCCGTCGCGCCGACGAGGCAGCGCCACGCCGCCGGCCGTCAGTTCGAGCAACAGGTCCGAGGCCGCCACGGTAACGTCCCCCGGCCCGGGGCCGGACACCGTCCGCTGGACCAGCACCGACCATGGCAGTCGGGCCCACAGCGTGGTCCGTTCGGGCGCGCCGGAGGTCGCTCCGCCCGCGACAACGGCGCTGGCGGCCGCGACAACGGGCCCGGCGGCCGTGTCCGGCCCCCGGGTGGCGTCGGGCCCACGGGCCGGGTCCGCCCCCGCGACCATGCCGGTACGGGCCGAGCGGACCCGTACCAGGCCGGCCCGGTCCAGCCGGATCAACCGAGTCAGAAAGGCCGCCGCGTCGTCGACGCCACCGAGACGGTGGCCGTGCGGGGCGCCGTCGCGGCCGGGCCGAGCGCCGTCGCGGCCGTCGCCGCCGGGCGGGGTGCCGTCCGGGGCTGGAGCAGCCACGTCAGCCACCGGCGGCAACCGGCACGTACGGCAGCAGGAACGCGCGCTCCGCCTCGGTGAGCCGGCGCGGCCGTCCCTGGCCGAGATCGAAGGGAACCAGCACCGACCGGGCCCGACTGACCAACGAGTCCCCGTCGAACATCTCGTAGCCCACGATGAACCGGGACGGCCGGATCTCCTCGATCCACAGTTCGATCCGGACGCTCGGCGCCTGCTCGGCCGTTGCCCGGCCGAGTCGGTAGTCGACCGGACGCAGGTAGTCGACCTCGTGTCGATGGATCAGGACCCCTTCGGCGAACGAGTCGATGCCCCAGGCCCGGCCACCCGAGAACATCAGCGCCACCCGGGCCTCTTCGTAGAGAGTGAGGAACCGCGCGTTGTTCAGGTGTCCGTACGCGTCCAGGTCGGACCAGCGCAACGCGGCGTGGAAGGTGTACCGACGACCCCCCGGACCGGACGCTGCCGGCGGGCCTGCCGGCTGGCCTGCCGGCAGGGCGACCGCGTTCGAGTCGGCCGGTGCCGTGACGCGGTCCGGCCGACTCGTCGCGGGTCTAGTCACGGGTCAGCTTGCGGTAGGTGACCCGGTGCGGTCGGGCCGCGTCGGCACCGAGCCGGTCGATCTTGTTCTTCTCGTACGACTCGAAGTTGCCCTCGAACCAGAACCACTTCGCCGGGTTGGTCTCGTCGCCTTCCCAGGCCAGGATGTGGGTGGCCACCCGGTCCAGGAACATCCGGTCGTGGGAGATGACCACCGCGCAGCCGGGGAACTCCAGCAACGCGTTCTCCAGGCTGGACAGTGTCTCCACGTCCAGGTCGTTGGTGGGCTCGTCGAGCAGGATGACGTTGCCGCCGATCTTCAGGGTCAGCGCCAGGTTGAGCCGGTTGCGCTCGCCGCCGGACAGCACCTTGGTCGGCTTCTGCTGATCCGGGCCCTTGAAGCCGAAGGCGGCCACGTACGCCCGGGACGGCATCTCGACCTTGCCGACCATCAGGTGGTCCAGTCCGTCGGAGACGACCTCCCAGACGGTCTTGCTGCCGTCGAGGCCCGACCGGTTCTGGTCGACGTAGGAGAGTTGGACCGTCTCGCCGACCCGGACCTGACCGCTGTCCGGCTGCTCCAGACCGACGATCGTCTTGAACAGGGTGGTCTTGCCGACGCCGTTCGGGCCGATGATGCCGACGATGCCGTTGCGGGGCAGCGAGAAGCTCAGCTTGTCGATCAGCACCCGGTCGCCGAAACCCTTGGTCAGCTCGTGTGCCTCGATGACCGTGTTGCCCAGCCGGGGGCCCGGCGGGATCTGGATCTCCTCGAAGTCCAGCTTGCGGGTCTTCTCCGCCTCGCTGGCCATCTCCTCGTAGCGGTCCAGCCGAGCCTTGGACTTGGTCTGCCGGGCCTTGGCGTTGGAGCGCACCCACTCCAGTTCCTCGCCGAGACGCTTCTTGAGCTTGGCGTCGCGCCGCCCCTCGACGGCCAGCCGGGCCGCTTTCTTTTCCAGATAGGTCGAGTAGTTGCCCTCGTAGCCGACCGCGCGACCCCGGTCGAGTTCCAGGATCCATCCGGCGACGTTGTCCAGGAAGTAGCGGTCGTGGGTGATCGCCATCACGGTGCCGGCGTACTTGGCCAGGTGCTGTTCCAGCCACTGCACGCTCTCAGCGTCGAGGTGGTTGGTCGGCTCGTCGAGCAGCAGCAGGTCCGGGGCCTCCAGCAGCAGCTTGCACAGCGCGACCCGGCGCCGCTCCCCACCGGAGAGCTGAGTCACCTCGGCCTCCGGTGGCGGACAGCGCAGGGCGTCCATGGCGAGTTCGAGCTTGGAGTCGACGTCCCAGGCGTCGGCATGGTCCAACTCCTCCTGCAGCTGGCCCATCTCGGTCATCAGTTCGTCGGAGTAGTCGGTCGCCATCTGCTCGGCGATCTTGTTGAACCGCTCCAGCTTGGCCTTGGTCTCGGCGACGGCTTCCTCGATGTTGCCGAGCACGGTCTTGGCGTCGTTGAGCGGGGGTTCCTGGGCGAGCAGGCCGACGGTGTAGCCGGGCATCAGCCGCGCTTCGCCGTTGCTGGGCCGGTCCAACCCCGCCATGATCTTGAGCAGGCTGGACTTACCGGCACCGTTCGGACCGACCACACCGATCTTGGCACCGGGCAGGAAGCTGAGCGTCACGTTGTCCAGCACGACCTTGTCGCCGTGCGCCTTACGCGCCCTCTCCAGGACGTAAATGTACTGGGCCACGGTGCGGCCTACCTCCAGAAATCTCGTGGGACCCCGCCGCGTACGGGCGATCTCGGACCTCGCGGTCCGCCCGCCCCCGCGCTGCGCGGTGGGGCGTGGTCTTTCGCGTACGGCGAACCACCGGTGTACGCCGTCGTCAATCCTGACAGGTGGAGACGTCACACCGCACCTCACCCCACCGATGGACCCACCGATAGACCCGACGCCGCGCGTCGAGAACCAGGGTGTCGGGTACGCCACCGCGTCGAGTGGTTTCGGCGTCCCGATCCGCTGGGCACCAAGGGGTGGACCCTCCGGGTACCAGATCGGCTGGCACCAAGAGGGGGACGGGGATCCAGCCACCGTGCCTGCACAGTAGGCTCAGGGCGGTCCCGTAATCACCGGAGGTGTACGGAACGTGACGGTTCGGAGCTCGTTCGTAGTGGTCGCCAACCGCCTGCCGGTGGACGAGGTGACCACTCCCGAAGGTCGCCAGTGGCGACGCAGTCCAGGCGGTTTGGTAACGGCCCTGCATCCGGTGCTCGCCCAGCACCAGGGCACCTGGGTGGGCTGGGCCGGTGGAGCCGGTGCCGCACCCGAGCCGTTCGACCTCGAGGGTATTCGGCTGCATCCGGTGCCGTTGAGCGCCGAAGAACTGGAACGTTACTACGAAGGACAGTCCAACGCCACGATCTGGCCGCTGTACCACGACGCGGTCGAGACGCCGGCTTTCAAGCGCCGCTGGCGAGAGGCGTACCGGGTGGTCAACGCCCGGTTCGCGGAGGCCGCCGCGGAGGTGGCCGACGAAGGCGCGACCGTCTGGGTGCAGGACTATCAGCTCCAGCTGGTGCCGGCGATGCTCCGGGAGATCCGTCCTGACCTGCGGATCGGGTTCTTCCTGCATATCCCGTTCCCACCGATCGAACTGTTCATGCAGATGCCGCAGCGGGCCGAGATCCTGCGCGGTCTCCTCGGTGCGGACCTGGTCGGTTTCCAGCAACGGCTGGCGGCGCAGAACTTCGTCCGGCTGGCCCGGCACCTGCTGGGCCTGCGCTACGAGGGCCAGATGATCCAGGTCGACGGCCGAAAAGTCAAGGCCGGGGCGTTCCCGATCTCGATCGACGTACCCGAGATGGAACGGATGGCGCACGACCCGGCGGTGGAGGCGCGCGCCAAGCAGATCCGCGCCGAGCTGGGCGATCCCAAGACCGTCGTGCTCGGCGTCGACCGACTGGACTACACCAAGGGAATCGAACTCAGGCTGAAGGCTTTCCGTGAGCTACTTGCTGACGGAAAGCTGACAGTTCCGGACGCGGTTATGGTGCAGGTCGCCACTCCGAGCCGCGAGCGGGTCGAGCACTACCAGGCACTTCGGGTCAAGGTCGAGCGCGAAGTTGGCCGGATTAATGGCGAATTCGGCCGGGTAGGTGTCCCCGCTGTGCACTACCTCCACCAGTCGTACAGTCGCAGTGAACTCGCCGCGCTCTACCGCGCGGCCGATGTGATGATGGTGACACCACTGCGAGACGGAATGAACCTGGTGGCCAAGGAGTACGTCGCGGCCCGCGCCGACACCGGCGGGGCACTCGTACTCAGTGAGTTCGCCGGCGCCGCAACGGAGCTGCGTCAAGCGTTCCTGTGCAACCCGCACGACCCGGACGGAGTCAAGGACGCGTTACTGCGGGCGGTACACGTCGACAGTTCCGAGGCCCGGCGGCGGATGCGAATCATGCAACGCCACCTGCGGACCCACGACGTCGGCCACTGGGCCCGCTCCTTCCTCACAGAACTCGGTGTGCCCGAGACGGAGGAATGAATGAGAACGTCCGTCCTTGACGGGGACGTACGCGCGGCGGCGGATCAGATCGACCCCGACCTGCGCGCGGCTATCGGGCGGATCGCCCGGATGCCAATCTTGCTGGTGGCCTGCGACTACGACGGCACCCTGGCCCCGATCGTCGAGGATCCGAGCAAGGCGGTGCCACTGCCGGAGTCGGTGGCGGCCGTACGGGCACTGGCGGCCCTGCCGCAGACCACGGTCGCCGTGGTCTCCAGCCGGGCGCTGCGGGACCTGGCCGCGCTGTCCCGGCTGCCCAGCGAAGTCCATCTGGTCGGCAGTCACGGCTCCGAGTTCGACATCGGCTTCGTCGAACGACTCTCCCCCGAGCAGCTCCAGGTGCACTCGCAGCTCAAGCGGGAACTCCGGCAGCTCATCAAGGAACAGCCCGGTGCCCGACTGGAGGTCAAACCGGCCAGCGTCGCGGTGCACACCCGGGGAGCCGACCCGCAGGTCGCCGCAGCGGTCGTCGAAATGGTTCGCTCCGGACCGGCCTCCTGGCCCGACGTGACGGTCACCCAGGGCAAAGAGGTGATCGAACTGTCGGTGGTCGCCACCGACAAGGGCAGCGCGCTGGACCAGATCCGCACCCAGACCTCGGCCAGCGCCGTACTGTTCATCGGCGACTCGGTGACCGACGAGAGCGCCTTCGCCAACCTGCACGGACCAGACGTCGGCATCAAGATCGGCCCCGGCGAGACCCGGGCCGGGTTCCGGGTGGACGAGCCCATCGACGCCGCTCGCGTGCTCGGCGTGCTGCTGGCGACCCGACGCAACTGGCTCTACGGCGAACACGCCGTACCGATCGAGCGCCACTCGATGCTCGCCAACGGTCGGACGGTGGCTCTGCTCACCCCGGACGCCAAGGTGACCTGGCTCTGTCACCCCAAGCCCGACTCGTCGGCCATCTTCGCCGATCTGCTCGGCGGCGCACCGGCCGGCCACTTCACGGTGGCACCGGCTCGCGGCGGCATCCCGCTCGGCCAGCGGTACCGCCCCGGCACCATGACGGTGGAAACCCGTTGGTCCGGGCTGACCGTGACGGACTGGCTGGACCATCCCCCGGCGGAGGCCGCCACCGGCGACACCGTCGTGCTCGATGCCGACTCGACGCTGCTCCGGGTGCTCACCGGTACCGGGCAGGCGCAACTGGAGTTCGCGCCAAGACCCGAGTTCGGCCAGGTCACCGTCCAGCTGCAACCGGTCGGTGACGGGCTGTTGGTACTCGGATCCAACGAGCCGGTCGCCCTCTACTCCCCCGGTGTGGAGTGGAAGGTCGTCGACGACGCCGGCCGGGAGACCGCTCGCGCCACCGTCGACCTGGCCGGCCTCGGTGGCATGCTCACCATGGAGCTGCGCTTCGGCTCGCACAGCCTGGAGCACCACACGGTCGCGATCGCGCAGCGCCAAGCAGCCGCGGAGCAGCCGTGGCGAGACTGGGTACGGGGACTGCGGTTGCCGAACACCGGCCGGGAACTCGTCGCCCGCAGCGCGTTGACGCTTCGTGGACTGTGTCACGAGGCGACCGGTTCGATCCTCGCCGCCGCCACCACGTCGCTACCGGAAGAGGTGGGCGGGGTCCGTAACTGGGACTACCGCTACTGCTGGTTGCGCGACGCCGCGATGAGCGCCCGCGCACTGGTGGATCTCGGCTCGCTGGCCGAGGCCGAGTCGTTCCTGCGCTGGGTGGACGGCTGTGTGGAACGGACCGGCGGACACCCGGAACGGCTGCACCCGCTCTACACCGTCGAGGGTTTCGAACTGGGTGCCGAAGCAGTCATCGACACGCTGCCCGGATACGCCGGTTCTCGTCCCGTACGGGTCGGCAACCTCGCCAACCACCAGTTGCAGCTGGACGTCTTCGGACCGATCGCCGACCTGCTCGCCGTCGTCGCCGACGCCCGAGGCACCGTACGCGACGAGGAGTGGCGGGTGCTGGAGGCGATGGTGCAGGCGGTCGAGCGTCGCTGGCACGAACCCGACCACGGCCTGTGGGAAGCGCGGCTGGCGCCCCGGCATCACGTCTTCTCCAAGGTGATGTGTTGGATGACCGTCGACCGGGCGTTGCACGTGGTACGTCGGCACGGCGGCGGCGATCGGCCGGAATGGGTCGAGTTGCGCGACCGGATCGGCCACAACGTGCTGGAGTACGGCTGGCACGCCAAGGCCGGCGCCTACACCGTCGCGTACGGCGACGAGGAGATGGACGCGTCCTCGTTGTGGATCGGGCTGTCCGGGCTGCTGCCCGACGACGACCCCCGGTTCCTCGCCACGGTGTTGAAGGTCGAGGCCGACCTGCGCAGCGGTCCGGTCGTCTACCGCTACCGGTGGGACGACGGGCTACCGGGCCGGGAGGGCGGATTCCACATCTGCACCGCCTGGCTGATCGAGGCCTATCTGCGGACCGGCCGACGCGGCGACGCCGAGGAACTCTTCGAACAGATGATCGCTACCGCCGGTCCCACCGGGCTGCTGCCCGAGCAGTACGACCCACTCGCCGAGCGGGGCCTGGGTAACCATCCACAGGCGTACAGCCATCTGGGCCTGATCCGATGCGCGTTGCTGCTGGACGACATGTTCGTCCGGTGATCCGGTTCTGACCTGGTCCGGCCGTCGCTCCCCCGGCGTGCCGGACCGCCACCCGAACCGTTTCTGCGGAGCGGGTCAGTCGGGATCGGTCGGGTCGAGTGCGGTGACCACGGCGCCGACCACGACCACGGCGGGCGGTCGCAGCCCGGCCGCCGCCACCGCCGCCACCACGTCACCCAGGTTCGATCGGATCGTCTGCTGCCCTCCGGTGGTGGCCTCCTGCACCACCGCCGCCGGGGTGTTTGCCGGTCGGCCGTTGGCGAGCAGCACCGCCACGATCGCCGGCAGGTTCTTGAGCCCCATCAGGATCACCAGGGTGCCCCGCAGCCGGGCCAGGGCCGCCCAGTCGACCAGCGAGAGCCGGTGTTCCGGGGGCAGATGCCCGGACACCACGGTGAACTCGTGCGCCACGCCACGATGGGTGACCGGGATGCCGGCCGCCGCCGGAGCCGCGATCGAACTGGTCACCCCGGGTACCACCGAGACGGAGATCCCGGCCCGCAGGCAGGCCGACAGTTCCTCGCCGCCCCGGCCGAACACGTACGGATCGCCACCCTTGAGCCGCACGACGGTCGCGCCACGCCGCGCCCGGTCGACGATGAGCCGGTTGATCTCCTCCTGGGCCGCCGCCGGCCCGTACGGGATCTTGGCCGCGTCGATCAGCTCCACCTGCGCGGGCAGTTCGTCCAGCAGCAGCCCGGGGACGAGGCGGTCGGCCACCACGACGTCGGCTTCGGCCAGCAGTCGGCGTCCCCTGACGGTGATCAGCTCGGGATCTCCCGGCCCCGCGCCGACCAGGAAGACCCGGCCGGCGCGCTCGGCGGGCTCAACGGGCTCGGCACCGGTGTGACCGGCCGGACCAGGCGGCGACACCGCCACCGGGATCGTCCCGTCGGCCAGCCGGTGCCGAATCGCGTCCCGCACCCGGACCGCGCGCTGCGGATCGCCGCCGCCGATGACGGCCACGGTCACCGGCCCGTGTCGGGTCACCGCCGGGGTCCATGCGGTGGCCTCGGTCCGGTCGTCGGCCCGTACGCAGAAGATCCGCCGCTCCTCGGCGGCCGAGCTGGCCTCGGCGGCGGCGGCGGGATCGTCGACGGCGACCTGCACCAGCCAGACCCCGTCGAGGTCGGCCGGTTCGAACCGCCGTCGCCGCCAGGTCAGCCGACCGGCGTCGGCCATCCCGTGCAGGGCCGGGGTGAGTCCGGGAGACACCACCAGGACGTCGGCGCCGGCGTCGAGCAGTGCCGGGACCCGCCGGGTGGCGACGGCTCCGCCACCGACGACCAGCACCCGGCGTCCGGCGAGCCGCAATCCCAATGGGTACAAGTTCACTTCTCGGAGACTCCCGCCGCGTCGAAGGTGGCCACCTCGTGCAGGACCCGGACCGCGCTGGCGACGATCGGCAGAGCGAGCAGGGCGCCGGTGCCCTCGCCCAGGCGCAGCCCCAGGTCGACCAGGGGCGTCAGGCCGAGATGTCGCAGCCCTACCGTAGCGCCCGGCTCCACCGAGCGGTGGCCGGCGACCATCGCCGTGACCGCCAGCGGACTGAACGCCGCTGCCGCGAGGGCGGCGGCGACCGCGCTGACCCCGTCGACGATCACCGGCACCCGCCGGGCGGCGGCGCCGAGGACGAAGCCGCAGAGCGCGGCGTGTTCCACGCCGCCGACGGCCGCCAGCACCCCGAGGGGGTCGTTCGGGTCGGGCTGGTGTCGGCGCAGCGCCGTGTCGACCACCGATACCTTCCGCTGGTACGTCTCGTCGTCGACCCCGGTGCCGCGACCGGTCACCTCGACGGCGGTCGCTGCGGTGAACCCGGCCACCAGCGCGGCGGCGGCCGTGGTGTTGGCGATCCCCATGTCACCGGTGAGGAGCGCTCGGGCTCCGGCGTCGTGCAGTTCGCCAGCGACCCGGATGCCGGTTTCGACGGCCGCCCGCGCCTGTTCGACGGTCATCGCCGGACCGGCGGACAGGTCGTCGGTGCCGGCTCGGATCCTGGCACTGATCAGACCAGGGGCGGGGTCCAGCGGTCCGACGACACCGACGTCGACCACGGTCACGGTCGCACCGGTCTGCCGGGCGAACGCGTTCACCACCGCGCCGCCGGTCAGGAAGTTGGTCACCATCTGCGCGGTGACCTCTTGCGGCCAGCCGGTCACCCGTTGCCGGTGCACGCCGTGATCGCCGGCGAAGACAGCGACCGCGCCGGGTTGCGGCAGCGGCGGCGGGCAGCCGCCGGCGAGCCCGGCCAGCCGTACCGACAGGTTCTCCAGGACGCCCAGCGAGCCGGCGGGTTTGGTCAGTCGCGCGTGTAGGTTCCGGGCCTGTTCCATCGCCGCGCTGTCGGCGGGGCGCAGCGCGGACAGGGTCGCGTCGAGCATCGGTCCTCCAAGGTCGTCTGTCGGACATCCAGGGGGTCGTCGCGTCGGGCGTCAGTCGGCCAAGGTCTCGGCCAAGGTCTCGGCCAAGGCGTCGACGAAGGCGTCGGTGGTGGCAGTGTCGCGTACGGCGACCCGCAGCCAGTCGGCGCCCAGTCCCGGGAAGGTGTCGCCCCGACGTACCGCGTAGCCCCGGGCCCGCAGCCTCGACCGGGCACGGTCCGCGCCGGCCAGGTGGATCAGGACGAACGCGCTGCTCGGCCGCCCGGCGACCGTGACGTCCGGCAGGTGCGCCAGCCGCTGGACCAGGTGAGCGCGGTCGGCGGCCAGCGCGGCGGCGATCCGCCGTTCGGCGGCGACGGCCCGGCGGCCGGCGCAGATCTCGGCGGCGACCAGCGCCGGGGTCGACACCGCCCAGAGCGGCTGTACGACGGCCAGTCGGCGCAGCACGTCGGCTGGCCCGAGTAGGTAGCCGATCCGGAGCCCGGCCAGGCCCCAGGTCTTGGTGAGGCTGCGGACCACGACCAGGCCGGGTAGGTCAGTCCGGGTGGCCAGGGAGTGCGGTTCGCCGGGCACGCCGGCGGCGCAGGTGGTGTCGGCGAACGCTTCGTCGACCACGAGGGTTCGGCCGGGGCGGGCCAGCCGGGCCAGGGTCGGTGCGGGGTGCGACACCGAGGTCGGGTTGGTCGGGTTGCCGATCACCACCAGGTCCGCGTCGGGCGGGATCGCGTCCGGGTCCAGGGTGAACCCCGATTCCGCGGTGAGGACGACCCGCTCCACCCGGTGTCCGGCGTGGCGCAGCGCGGCTTCCGGCTCGGTGAACTGAGGGTGTACGACCACCGGGCGGCGGGCGTCCCGCAGCGCCTGGGCCAGCAGCACGAAACCCTGCGCCGCGCCGGCGGTGAGCAGCACCTGGTCGGGGTCACGCCGGTGCCGGGCGGCGACCGCGATCTGGGCCGGGCGCGGGTCGGGGTAGCGGGCGAGGGTGTCCAGGCTGGCCCGGATGGGCTCGGCCAGCCAGGGCGGCATCGGCGCGGTCCGTACGTTGACCGCGAGGTCGACCAGGCCGGGCGTGGCCTCGCGGTCGCCGTGGTGGGCGAGGTCGACCGTTGCCTCGCGGTCGCCGTGGTGGGCAAGATCGCCCGTTGCCCCGCGGTCGGCCCGCCGGGCGAGGTCGTGCCCGGTCCGACCGCTGCTGCCGTTGTCCCCCATGACCGCCGATCATGCCTGGTCGGACGAGGCGAAATCGACGAAGGGTGACGCTTGTGACACGATTTGCCTTCTGGTTTTAATCCTTTTGGTCATATTTTGCGGCGGTCCGGCTTACCTTCGACTCGTGAGGAAGCGCACCCGGACTCCCGCCCGAAGCGGTCGCCTTGTCCAGTTGGTCCGTGCCGGACTGATCGCCGGCGTCGTGGTCGCCGCCACCATCTATCCGATCGCCGGAATCACCGGCCTCGCGGTGATCGCCAGCACCAAGGCGATCGAGCAGATCCCCACCAAACTGCGTGACGCCGACCCGGCCCAGACCTCGTACGTGTACGCGGCGGACGGCCGGACGCTGGTGACCATGTTCTACGAGGAACATCGCAAATACGTACCGCTAACTGAAATGTCACCGTTTATCCAGCAGGCGATTGTCGCGTCCGAGGACGTCCGGTTCTACCAGCACAACGGCGTCGACCCCAAGGGCGTGGCCCGGGCGTTCGTCGCCAACTCCCAGGCCGGCGGCGTCTCGCAGGGCGGGTCCACCCTCACCATGCAGTACGTCCGGCTGGCGCTGCAGGAGACCGCGCAGAGCCCCCTGGAGTTGCAGGCGGCCACCGCCCAGACCCCCGGCCGCAAGATCCGCGAGATCCGGATCGCCATGGAACTGGAAAAGGAAATGTCCAAATCGGAGATCCTGGAGCGTTACCTCAACGCGGCGTACTTCGGCCATCGGGCGTACGGCATCTACGCGGCAGCGGAAATCTTTTTCTCCAAGCATCCCCGGGAGCTGTCCGCCAGCGAGGCCGCGCTGATCGCCGGCCTGGTCAAGGCGCCCTCGGAGTACGACCCGGCGACGTCCGACCAGACCGCCGCCACCGAGCGGCGCAACTACGTCATCGATCGGATGGCCGATCTGGGATACCTGTCCCCGATCGCGGCGCAGCGGTCCAAGGCCGAACCGATCGAACTCAATCTGAGCACCCCGGCCAACGAGTGCGTCTCGGTGCCACAGGAACACAACGACTGGGGCTTCTTCTGCGACTACCTGAAATCGTGGTGGATGAGTCAAAAGGCGTTCGGCGACAGCCCGTCGGAGCGCCTGGGTAACCTGCGCACCGGCGGATACCGGATCGTCACCAGCCTCGACCCCGGGATCCAGAAGGCCGCCCAGGACCAGGTGACGTCCCGCGAGTCGATCGGTAGCCCGTTCGCGCACGGTCTGGTCGCCGTCGAGCCGGGCACCGGCCATGTCAAGGCGATGGCGGTGAACCGGGTCTACTCGTTGGACCAGACAGACAACGGCGCGCACTCCAACCCCAGCCTCCGCGACAAGATCAAGGGCAACTACCCGAACACGGTGACCCCGCTGCTCGGCGGCGGAGACCTGCCCGGCTACCAGGCCGGATCAACGTTCAAGATGTTCACCATGCTGGCCGCGTTGGACGCCGGCATGCCGCTGCGCTCCGGCTTCAACGCCCCGCACCGGATCCACTCCATCTACGACGGCGGTCAGGGCAGTAGCAGCTGTGGCGGACGCTGGTGCCCGAGCAACGCCTCCGGCGCGATGGCCGGCTTCCACTACATGTGGTCCGGTTTCGGCAAGTCGGTCAACACCTACTTCGTGTGGCTGCTGCAGCAGGTCGGCGCGGAGAAGGCGGTGCAGATGGCCGAACGGCTCGGGCTGCGCTGGCGGACCGACGTCGACAAGCGCAACGCCTCACCCGAGCACGCCGACAAGTGGGGTGCGTTCACCCTCGGCGTGTCCGACGTGACGCCGCTGGAGATGGCGAACGCGTACGCGACCATCGCCGCCGACGGCAGCCACTGCGAGGACTCGCCGGTGCTGTCGGTGCAGAACCCCGACGGCAGCCCGGTCACCTACCGTACGTTGACCGGGGTCGAGGTCGAGGTGGCCACCCCGCGCTGCCACGCGGCGTTCTCGCCGGACGTCGCCCGAGCAGCCACCGACGCGGCCCGCTGCCCGGTCGGCGACCGGCCGGCAACCGGCGGCTGCGGCGGTTGGTCGACCGCCGACGGCGTGGCCAAGGCGGTCGGCCGACCGGTCGCCGGCAAGACCGGTACCACCGACAGCACCAGGTCGGCCTGGTTCACCGGCTACACCCCGGAGCTCGCGGTGGCCAGCTTCATCGCCGACCCGGACAACCCGTTCAACGCGGTCGGTGACTGGCAGTCCCAGAAGCCGGTCGACTCGGCCGCCGGAACGCTGAAAAACGCGCTGAAGGACCGCCCGGTCCGGCAGTTCGCTCCCCCGTCAGCGCAGATCGTCGGATGAGCCGACGAGCAGCGACGGATCCTGTTCCGCCGGCCGTGGCCCGGCCGGCGGAGCATCCGGACCAGGTGTCACGGCACCCGGGCCGACGGGCAACTGCGCCGCCGGACCGGCGGAGGCCGGACCGGCCGCCACCACCAGCCGTCGGGCGATCTGCGGCATACCGGCCCAGTGCAGGATCAGCTGCGAGGCGTGCACCCGCCGCCACACGAACCCCTCGGGCACCCCGTTTCCCCAGGTCCAGGCCGGAGTGTGCCCGGCCCGGGGACTGACCACCAGCTGGTGTTGCTTGTAGCCGGTGACCCGGGCACCGAGCATGGCGATCGGGGTGGCCGCCCGTGCGGTCGCCTCCCGGTAGCCGACGATCATCCGGTCGGTCGTGGTGGCGACCGCGTCGAACACCTCACCCATCGGGCGACCGTCGCACTCGCGCAGCAACCAGAGCAGCCCGGTGCCTTCGGCCAGGACCGGCCGGCCGGACCGGGCCAGATCCGCCACCGCCACGGTCAACGCGCGGTTGGCGGACAGTTCCGCCGCGTACCCCTCGGGTATCCCGCCCGGCAGCACCAGCGCGGCGGTCGACTCCGGCAGCGACTCGTCGCGCAACGGATCGACCGGCACCACCGCGCCACCGGCGGCGGTGATCAACTCGACGGTCTCCGGATAGCCGTAGACCAGTTCGGAGGTACCGGCGACGGCGATCACCGGGCGACGGGCCGACGACGCAGGCAGCGGGCCGTCGGAGGCCACGGCGTCCGCCGCCGACCAGGCCGGTACGGTCAGCTGTGGCGCGGAGCGGGCCAACCCGAGCAGCCGGTCCAGATCGATCGCGCCGTCGACGACCTCGCCGAGCCGACGGATCAGCCGTACCGCGTCGACGGTGTGCTGCGCGACCGGCACCACCCCGGCCGCGCGGGGAAGACCGGGAGGGAGCTCGCCGCGCCGCAGGGCACCGAAGACCGGCACACCGATCTCGTCCAACGCGTCCCGCAACACCTGCTCGTGCCGCTCCGAGCCGACCCGGTTGAGGATCACCCCACCCAGCCAGAGCATGTCGTCGTAGGCCCGGAAGCCGTGCACCAACGCGCCGATCGACTGTCCCATCGCGGCGACGTCGACCACCAGCACCACCGGCGCGCGCAGCGCGGTGGCCACGCTCGCCGTGGAGGCGCTGTCGGCGCGGCTGCCGAGGCTGTCGTACAGGCCCATCGCGCCGGCCAGTACGGCCAGATCCGCACCGGCCGCGCCGTGCGCCAGCAGCGGCCCGATCCGGTTGGCGCCGACCAGCTGCGGGTCGAGGTTGCGTCCCGGCCGGCCGGCCGCCGCGCCGAGATAGGCCGCGTCGGTGTAGTCCGGGCCGATCTTCATCCCCGCGACGGTCAGGCCGCGCCGACGCAACGCGGCGAGCAGGCCGACCGCGACCGCCGTCTTGCCGTGTCCGGACGCGGGTGCGCTCACCACCAGGCGGGCTACGGGCGGCATCGGCGACTCCTCTGGCGATCCGGGTCCGGCCGTGACCGGACGGGCGTTCGACGGTCCGACCGTCGTCGCACGATTGTCGGTGACGGCCGCAAGACCATACCGGTCGGTACCGACCGGTGCCTTGTTGACATCCTCGCCGCCCTAAGCGGCGGCGATTCCAGCCACACCGCGCGTGTCACGCGCGGTGTTCTGGTGGGTTACCGTTTCACCGCGCGGTGCCGGGACGGGTCCCGGTCCTACCCGCGCTCCACGGTCGTTGAAGTCCGCCTGCCCGGCGGCCTTGATGTTGATCGCCGCGTTGACGTCCCGGTCGTGGAGACCGCCACACGGACACACCCACGACCGGACGTCGAGCGCCATCTTCTCGTTGACCCGGCCACAGTCCGAGCACATCCGGGTGGACGGGAGCCACCGGTCCACCCGGGCGAACGTGCGTCCGTACCTCGCCGCCTTGTACTCCACCATGGCGACGTACGACGACCATCCCGCGTCGTGGACGGACTTCGCCAGCCTCGTGCGGCCGAGACCGACGACGCACAGATCCTCGACGTACACCGCTTGATTCTCGCGAATGATCGTCGTGGACAGCTTGTGCTGCCAGTCCCGCCGGGTGTCGGCCACCCGGGCGTGTGCCCTGGCGACCTTCACCACAGCCTTCTTGCGGTTCTGACTCCCGCGCTGCTTGCGGGACAGGGCCTGTTGCAGCCGCTTGAGCTTGCGGGCCGCGCGGCGCAGGAACCTGGGTGCGGCCACCTTCGTACCGTCCGACATGACCGCGAAATGCGTCAGCCCCAGATCGATCCCCACTTCCGAGTCCGACTCGGGCAGCGGCTCGTCCGTGGACGAGACGACGAACGAGGCGAAATACCGCCCGGCGGCGTCCCGGATGACCGTCACAGAGGACGGGTCCGACGGCAACGACCTCGACCAGCGGACCGTGAGGTCGCCGATCTTCGGCAGCCGCAGACGGCCGTTGTCCAGGACCGTGAACCGGGAGTTGCGGGTGAAGCGGACAGCCTGCCGGTTGTCCTTACGGGACCGGAACCGGCACCCGGGCGCATCCGAACGCCCGGGCCAGCGCGATCTGCTGGTCGGGTGTCGGATAGACCCGGAACTGGTACCGGAGCTGCACGAACCACACGATATCATGTTGGTCTATGGCAGAACTCGAAGGTGTCCGTACCGGCAGGCACTGTGTTTCGCGATGCACGTCCATTTGGTTTTCGTCACGAAGTTCCGGCACGAGGTGTTCGCCGACCGGCACCTGACCCGCATGGAACAGATCATGCGGGACGTCTGCCACGACTTCGAGGCCGAACTGGTCGAGTTCAACGGCGGCCACGACCACGTCCACCTGCTGGTCAACCACCCACCCAAAGTCGCCGTGGCCCGCCTGGTCAACAGCCTCAAGGGCGTCTCGTCGCGCCGCCTGCGGCAGGAATTCCCCGACCTCGCACGCCACTTCTACCGGGCCAACAAGCTCTGGTCAGGCTCGTACTTCGCCGGCTCCGTCGCCGGCACGCCGCCGAGCGCCGTGAAGCAGTACATCGAGCAGCAGAACCAGCCAGGTTAGAACACTGCTCGGGCCCTGGCGGCCCTCCCAGCACGGGCCTTCACCCCCGGCCCGAAGGCCGGAGCACCGGCCCGCAATCCGGTAGCCTCCGTCAGGTGTACCGGTTCCTGCTGACCCCCCGCTGGCTGGGCTACCTGGCGCTCGCGCTGGTGGCGGCCGCGGTGATGGTGCAGTTGGGCAACTGGCAGCTCGACCGCTATCAGCAGCGCAGCGCGATCAACGACCGGATCGACGCCGCCGCCGACGCGTCGCCGGTGCCGTTGACCGAGGTGCTGTCCGCGCCGGCCGGGGCTGCCGGGACCGCCGCGCCCGCGCCGCCGTCGGACCTCACCTGGACCCGGGTGACGGCGACCGGCCGCTACGACAGCGCCAACGAGGTGCTGATCCGCAACCGTACGGTGAACAGCCGGGTCGGTTTCGAGGTGGTGACCCCGCTGGTGCTGGCCGACGGCACCGCCGTACTTGTCGATCGGGGCTGGATCCCGCCCGCCGACAGCGGGGCGAGCGCCCCGCCCGATGTCCCGCCGGTGCCCGCCGGCGAGGTGACCGTCACCGGGCTGCTGCGCCAGCCGGAGCAGATGTCCGGGGCGGTGCACCGCCGTGACGGCCAGCTGGAAAGCCGGCGGATCGCGACGGCGGAACTCGCCGCCGAGTTGCCGTACCCGGTTCACGGCGGCTACGTGCTGCTCGACGAGCAGGATCCACCGGCCGACCCGGGGCTGGCCGCCGTCGCGGTCCGGCACGAGAACAGTTGGCAGAACGGTGGATACGTGGCCCAGTGGTGGATCTTCGCCGCGATGACCCTCGTCGGGTTCGGCTGGTTGGCCCGGCGGGAGGCCACCGGCGGGGCGAAGCCGGCCGACGAGGCCGCCGCCCGAGACCGAGCAGCTGGAGACCGGGCTGTCGGAGACCGGGCCGCCGGAGACCCGACCACGGCTGGTCGAGCGGGCGCGGAAGCGGAAGCGGGATCGGCCGGGCCGTGACCGTCGGCGGCGGCGAGTTGGCGCGCCGGCTCGGCACCGGCGACGCGGTGGTGGTCGGGCTGGGCGCGATGATCGGCGCGGGAGTCTTCGCCGCCTTCGCACCGGCGGCGGCCACGGCCGGGGCCTGGTTGCCGCTCGCGTTGGCGGTCGCCGCGCTGGTGGCGTACTGCAACGCGATGTCGTCGGCCCGGTTGGCCGCCCGGTATCCGGAATCCGGCGGCACCTACGTTTACGGCCGGCGCCGGCTCGGCGACCTCTGGGGCCATCTGGCCGGCTGGGGCTTCGTGGTCGGCAAGACCGCCTCCTGCGCGGCGATGGCGCTCACCTTCGGCGCCTACGCCGCACCGCAGTACGCCCGGCCGCTCGCGGTCGCCGCAGTGGTCGCGCTGACCGGGCTGAACCTGCTCGGCGTACACCGGTCGGCGCTGGTCACCCGGATCGCCGTCGGATTCGTGCTGCTCGTACTGGCCTCGGTGGTGGTCGCCGGTCTGACCGGCGAACCGGGTACGGCCGCCCCACCGGCCGCCGTACTGGTCGACGGCTGGGGGGTGTTGCAGGGCGCCGGCCTGCTGTTCTTCGCGTTCGCGGGGTACGCCCGCATCGCCACGCTCGGCTAGGAGGTCACCGACCCCGAGCGGACCATCCCCCGGGCGATCCCGGTGGCGCTGGCGGTGACCCTGGTCGTCTACGCGCTGGTGGCGCTGGCCGTACTGCGGGTCCTGGGGCCGGCCGGGACGGCCGCCGCGACGGCACCGCTGGCCGCGACGGTCGACGCGGCGGGCGTGGGCTGGTTGGTGCCGGTGGTCCGCGCCGGCGCGGCGGTCGCCGCGCTCGGTGCGCTGCTCGCGCTGATCCTGGGCGTGTCCCGGACGGTCTTCGCGATGTCGCGCGGCCGGCATCTGCCGGCCGGGCTGGACGCGGTGCACCCCCGTCGTCGGGTGCCCCACCGGGCCGAGATCGTGGTCGGCGTCACGGTCTGCGCGCTGGTGCTGGTGGCCGATCTGCGCGAGGCGATCGGGTTCTCCTCGTTCGGGGTCCTGGTCTACTACGCGATCGCGAACGCGGCGGCGTGGACGCTGGGGCGCGACGAGGGCCGGTTGCCGCCGCTGGTGCCGGCCGTCGGGCTGGCCGGTTGTCTGCTGCTCGCCGCGACACTGCCTGGTACGGCGGTCGCCGCCGGCCTGGTTGTGTTCGGCGTGGGTGGGGTCGTCTGGTGGGCCGGCCGCGCCGCGCGGGCCCGGCGCGCGACCGGCACGGGCTGAGCCGGACACCCCCTGGGGGTATGTGTTACGGTCGAGCCGATACCCCAACCGGGTAATCGTACCGAGGAGGCCAGAATGACCGTCGACACCTACGCGGTAAAGGGCATGACCTGCGGGCACTGTGTGCAGGCCGTCAGCGGTGAGCTGTCGAACCTGCCCGGCGTACGGCAGGTCACCGTCGATCTGAGCGCCGGCACCGCCACGGTCGACAGCGAGCAGCCGCTCGACCGGGCCACGGTGGCCGCCGCGATCGACGAGGCCGGCTACGAACTGGCCGACTGACATGCGCGCGCCGACCAGACTCACCGCGTACACGCTGGCGTTGGCCGTCGCCTTCGCCCTCGCGCTGGGCGCCGGCCGGCTGGTCGGCCCCCATCTGCCAGCCGCGATCGCCCCGGCCAGCGACGGCACCGCCAGCACCGACCAGACCCAGGACGGGCCCGCCCACGACGACCAGACCCACGACGACCACCCGACCGCCCAGGACCGGCCCGTACCGGCCGTCCCGGACGGAAGCGACACCCTGGGCGGGCTGCGGGTGGTCCAGGCCGGCTACCAGTTGGTCCCGCTGGCCACCGACCCGCTGGCTCCGGGCACGCCGGGCGAGCTCGCCTTCCGGATCCTGGGACCGGACGGCCAACCAGTGACGGCCTACACCCCCACCCACGAACGAGACCTGCATCTCATCGTGGTCCGTCGGGATCTCACCGGTTTCCAGCACCTGCATCCCCGGCGGGACGCGGACGGTACCTGGCGGCAACGGCTCGCCCTCCCCGACGCGGGACAGTACCGGCTCTTCACCGAGTTCCAGCCGGTCGGCACCGATCACTCGATCACCCTCGGCGTCGACCTTCCGGTCGCCGGCGACTACCAGCCCGTACCGGTGCCGGAGCCGGTGCGCCAGGTCGATGTCGACGGCTACCAGGTGAGCGTCACCGGCACGCTCCGCCCCGGTGCCGGCACAATGCTGACCGCCATGGTCACGCGGGACGGCGCACCGGTCACCGACCTGCAGCCCTACCTCGGGGCGTACGGGCACCTGGTGGCGTTGCGCGCGGGTGACCTGGCCTACCTGCACATCCATCCCGAGCCGTTGCCCGACGACCCCGACACCGCCGAGCAGGACGGCCGGCTGGGGTTCCACGTCGAGGTGCCCAGCGCCGGGACGTACCGCCTGTTCCTGGAATTCCAGCACGCCGGGCAGGTGCACGCCGCCGCGTTCACCATGCTCGCCGAGAACGACCCCGATGGGCCCGCCGATGACTGAGACAGCTCCGACGACACCTCCGACGGCGCCTCCGACGACACCTCCGACGGCGCCTCCGCCCCCCGGCCACGTCGGGTCGGCCACCGCCGCGACCGTGGCCCCCGGCGTCCGCATCGATCTGGCGATCGAGGGGATGACCTGCGCCACCTGCGCCACTCGTATCGAAAAAAAGCTCAACCGGATGACCGGGGTGGCCGCGACCGTCAACTTCGCCACCGAGAAGGCTTCGGTCGAGGTCACCGGAGACGTCGGCGCCGAGGATCTGATCGCGGCGGTACGGCAGGCCGGATACACCGCGACGGTGCCGCCGGCCGCTTCCCGACCGGTGTCGGGACCCGGCGACGACTCGACCGCGCCAGCGACGGACGTCGAGCCGACCGGGCCGGCCGAGCCGACCGGGCCGGACGCCCTGGGGCGACGGCTGGCGGTGACCGCCGCGCTGACCGTGCCGGTGGTGCTGCTCGCCATGGTCCCGGCGTGGCAGTTCACCCACTGGCAGTGGCTGTCGTTGGCGCTCGCCGGGCCGGTCGTGGCGTACGGCGGAGCACCGTTCCACCGCGCGGCCTGGGCCAACCTGAGTCATGGCGAAGCCACGATGGACACCTTGGTGTCGATGGGCACCCTGGCGGCGTTCACGTGGTCGGTGTGGGCGCTGTTCCTCGGCTCCGCGGGCGAACCGGGCATGACCCACGGTTTCAGTCTCGCGGTCACCCGTACGGACGGCAGCGGCAACATCTACCTGGAGGTCGCCGCCGGGGTCACCTCGTTTCTGCTGGCCGGACGCTACTTCGAAGCCCGGTCCAAGCGCCGGGCCGGGGCGGCACTGCGGGCACTGCTCCACCTCGGTGCCAAGGACGTGGGGGTGCTGCGCGACGGCGTCGAGACCCGGATCCCGATCGACTGGTTGGCCGTCGGCGATCGGTTCGTCGTCCGTCCGGGCGAGAAGATCGCCACCGACGGGCTGGTCGAGGAGGGCACGTCTGCGGTGGACGCCTCGATGCTGACCGGCGAGTCGGTGCCGGTCGAGGTCGGTCCGGGCGATCAGGTGACCGGCGCGACGGTCAACGCCGGCGGCCGGCTCGTCGTCCGGGCAACCCGGGTCGGGGCGCAGACCCAGCTGGCGCAGATGGCCAGGCTGGTGGAGCAGGCGCAGACCGGCAAGGCGCAGGTGCAACGGCTGGCGGACCGGATCTCCGGTGTGTTCGTCCCGGTGGTGATCGTGCTGGCCGTCCTCACGCTCGGGTTCTGGCTGGGCGCGGGCAGCGGTACGGCGATGGCGTTCACCGCCGCCGTCGCGGTGCTGATCATCGCCTGCCCGTGCGCGCTGGGCCTGGCGACGCCGATGGCGTTGCTGGTCGGCACCGGCCGGGGCGCTCAGCTCGGCATCCTGATCAGAGGGCCGCAGGTGTTGGAATCGACCCGCCGGGTGGACACCGTGCTGCTGGACAAGACCGGCACGGTCACCACCGGCCGGATGGCGCTGGTGGCGGTGACGGCCGCCGCCGGGGTGGACCGGGTCGAGGCGCTGCGGCTGGCCGCCGCGGTCGAGGAGGCGTCCGAGCATCCGGTGGCCAGGGCGATCACCGCCGGTGCCGCCGCCGGGGTCGCCACCGACGCCGCCGCCGAGGGCTGCTCGGCGGGCGGCGCCATCCGCCAGCGCGTCGGGTCGCCGGTGGTCCAGGACTTCCGCGCCGTCGCGGGACTGGGGGTACGGGGCCGGGTCGACGGGCACGACGTGCTGGTCGGGCGGGCCGCCCTGCTCGCCCGGGAACGGATCGATGTGCCCGACGAGTTGGCCAGCGCGGCGGCGGCCGACGCCGGAGCCGGGCGGACCACGGTGCTGGTCGCCTGGGACGGCGTGGCGCGGGCTGTGCTGGCGGTCGCCGACACGGTGAAACCGGCGAGTGCGGCGGCGGTCGCCGACCTGCGCCGGCTCGGCCTTCGTCCGGTGCTGCTGACCGGGGACAACGCGACCGTCGCGCGGGCGGTGGCGGCCGAGGTGGGCATCGACGAGGTGATCGCCGAGGTGCTGCCGGCCGAGAAGGCCGACGTGGTGGCCCGGCTCCAGGCCGACGGCCGGGTGGTCGCGATGGTCGGTGACGGGGTCAACGACGCCGCCGCGCTGGCCCGCGCCGATCTCGGCCTGGCGATGGGCACCGGGACGGACGTCGCGATCGAGGCGGCCGACCTGACTCTGGTCCGGGGCGACCTGGCGGTGGCACCGGACGCGATCCGGCTGTCCCGGGCGACGCTGGGCACGATCAGGGGCAACCTGTTCTGGGCCTTCGCCTACAACGTGACGGCGCTGCCGCTGGCCGTCACCGGATTGCTCAACCCGATGATCGCCGGTGCGGCGATGGCGTTGTCGTCGGTGTTCGTCGTGGCCAACAGCCTGCGGCTACGGCGCTTCCAAGGGTCGACGACGGCCGACCGGCGACCGAACCACGAGAGTAGATACCCCCCGGGGGTTCCGGCGTAGGATGGACGACATGGCTACCGTCGAACGCGGCTACACCGCCACCAAGGAGCAGCTCCTCGCCCGGCTACGCCGCGTCGAAGGCCAGGTCCGTGGGATCGAGCGGATGGTGGAGAGCGACCGCTACTGCATCGACATCCTGACCCAGATCAGCGCCATTCAGGCCGCGCTGGACAAGGTCGCCCTCGGGCTGCTCGACGACCACGCCCGGCACTGCATGCACAAGGGTGCCGAGACCGGCCAGGCCGAGGAGATGACCACCGAGATGATGGCGGCTGTCGGCCGGCTGATGAAGCGCGGCTGACCCCGTCTCCGTCAGACCCCGCCCACGGCCACTCACGGACCGCGATCCGCCCGACCCGCATCAAACGACGGGCGGCGGGTATGGAAGGGTCCATGGAGTCGCTGAGTGGACGGCCCACCTCGTACTGGATGGATTCGACGTCGGCGACCGCGTACCCGTCGCTGACCGAATCGCCGCGCACCGAGGTCGCCCTGATCGGCGCCGGCATCGCCGGGATCTGTGCGGCCTGGGAGATCGCCCGCACCGGACGCCAGGTGGTGCTGTTGGAGGCCGACCGGGTGGCGGCCGGTACCACCGGCCACACCACCGCCAAGCTGACCGCCGCGCACACCGGCGTCTACCACCACCTGCGGTCGACGTTCGGCCAGGACACCGCCCGGCAGTACGCCCAGTCCCAGCTCGACGCGGTGGAACACGTCGCGACGGTCAGCGCCGAACTGGGCATCGATTGTGAGCTGGAGCGGCTGCCGGCGTACACCTATGTCACCGAGCCCGACCAGGTCGGACAGATCGAGGCCGAGGTGGCCGCCGCGCGCGAGTCGGGCCTGGCCGCGTCGCTGGTGACCGAGACCGGGCTGCCGTTCCCCGTCGCCGCCGCGATCCGGGTGGAGAACCAGGCGCAGTTCCATCCCCGGCGGTTCCTGCTCGCGCTGGTCGCCGACCTGCTGCGACGCGGCGGCCAGGTCTTCGAACACTGCCGGGTCACCGGGCTCGACGAAGGCGACCCGCACCGGCTGACCACCGCGACCGGGCAGACCGTCACGGCCGATCACGTGGTGGTCGCCACCCATTATCCGATCTTCGACCGGGCCGGGCTCTTCGCCCGCCTGAGCCCGCACCGTGAACTGGTCGTCGCCGCGCCGATCCCGGCCGGCCAGGACCCGCACGGCATGTATCTGACCACCGAGGAGAACACCAGGTCGGTACGGACCGCGCCGTACCGCGACGGCCAACGGCTGCTGATCGTCACCGGGGAAAGCTTCACCCCGGGCACCGGATCGGTCACCGAACGCTGGCGACGGCTCGCCGACTGGACCGAGGCGCGCTTCGCGGTCCGGTCGCCGACGTACCGCTGGGCGGCGCAGGACAACGACACGACCGACCGGCTGCCGTACATCGGGCAGTTGCGTCCCGGCGGCGAGCGGGTGTGGGTGGCGACCGGATTCGGCGGTTGGGGAATGAGCAACGGCGTGCTCGCGGGCAAACTGATCGCGGCCCGGATCGACGGTACGCCGCCGTCCTGGAGCGACCTGTTCGACCCCCGTCGGCTGCGTCCGACCGCCGAAGCCGGCACCTTCCTGCGCGCCAACGCCGAGGTCGCCAAGCATTTCGTCGGCGACCGGCTGCATCGGGCCGGCCACGCCGACACCCTGGCGCAGCTGCCACCCGGTGGCGGCGCGATCGTCCGACTCGACGGTGCCCGGTGCGCGGTGCACCGGGACGCCGACGGAACGCTGCGGGCGGTCTCGGCCACCTGCACCCACCTGGGCTGTCTGGTGGCCTTCAACGACGCCGAGCAGAGCTGGGACTGCCCCTGTCACGGATCCCGCTTCGCACCCGACGGCACCGTCCTGCACGGACCTGCCACCCGCCCGCTGGAACCACGCGACCTGCCCACAACGTGAGCGGGGCCGCCGCCTTGACGTGATCGAGCCGCCGACCTTCCCCCTCCCGATGGCCGTGCGCCCGGCAGCTGGTCAGCTGCCGGGCGCACGCTTCTGCCGCAGACCCCGAAGATCGGACCCAGGCAGCTGTACGGAACAGCCGCCGTACGGGCCCAGCCGGTGTCGGGACAGGGCGCTTCGGCGCCCGGCCAGGCTCCTTGCGTAGCGGCGGCAACGGCTCGATCCCGTCTGTCGCTCATCCGTCAGGTCCGAGGGATACATTCGTCGCCTTCTCATACCCGGCCAATTCTTCCACCGACGAACACCAGTCGGACACACCGTGCGACACCCCTGTCAAACACCCCCATACTGGTGGCGACGCCCGCCCGAGCGGAGGACCAACCGATCACATCCAAACTGGTCCGTTCGGCCGGCAACGACCTGGACCAGGCGAGGCTGATCTACCGGCACCAGCACACCGTGATGCGCCGCGACAAGGATCCCGGTGGTGTTGTCTGCTGTGGAGGCTGGTAGGTTGACCAGCCGTGCCCGCCGATCCGCCGCCGTCGTATGACGAGTTGTTGGTGTTGAACGCCGGGCTGGCCGCACGGCTGGAGCAGGCGCCGACGCGGATCGCTGAGCTTGAGGCCCGGTTGAAGCAGTCGTCGAGCAACTCGTCGAAACCGCCGTCGAGTGACCGGCTGGCCAAGCCGGCGCCGAAGTCGCTGCGGGGCCGTTCGGGTCGCCGGCCGGGCCGTCCGGCCGGGGGTGAGGACACCACCCTGTCCCAGGTGGCGGATCCGGACGTGGTCGTCCGGCATGTGCCGGACACCTGTGGCGGCTGCGGTGGCGGCCTGACCGACCCGGCCGAGGTGACGGTGACCCGCCGGCAGGTGTTCGACATCCCGCAGCCCCGGGTCGTGGTGACCGAGCACCAGATCGTCACCGTCGCCTGCCCGTGCGGGCACCACACCACCGCCGCGACACCCGACGGGGCCACCGCGCCCACGGTCTACGGACCACGGATCGCCGCGATCGGCGTCTACCTGCTCTATGGGCAGTTCCTGTCCATCGGCCGTACCGCCGACGCGATCCGTGACCCGACGGACGGCGTGGAGGCACCCGCCCAGTTCACCACGCCATCGCTGATCCACGGCCCGTCCATCGGCCCCTCCGCCCGGGCTCGAGCGCCAGGGCGGAGGGGCCGACTCCGGTTCAGAAGCCGCGGGCCAGCCGGTGGTACGCCTGGTTCCAGCGCAGCTCGGCGGTGAACCGCCGCACCGAGGTGTCCGCGTCGATGACCGCCAGTTCGGTGCCGGTCATCTCGGCCAGGTCGTTGAGCTCGTCGACCCCGACCGCCTGGGACAGCACGGTGTGGTGCGGGCCGCCGGCGGTCAGCCACGCCTCCGCCGAGGTCGGCAGGTCCGGCTCGGGGCGCCACACCGCCCGGGCCACCGGCAGCTTCGGCAACGGCTGTGCCGGCGGCACGACCTCTATCTCGTTGGCCACCAGGCGGAACCGCTCCCCCAGGTCGACCATGCCGAGCACCACCGCCCGGCCGGGTGCGGCGTCGAAGACCAGCCGGACCGGGTCTTCCCGACCCCCGATGCCCAGCGGGTGGATCTCGCACGACGGGGTGTCCACCGCGATGCTCGGGCAGACCTCCAACATGTGCGCGCCGAGGATCCGCTCCTGGCCCGGGGTCAGGTCGTAGGTGTAGTCCTCCATGAACGACGTGCCGCCGGTGGTGCCGACCGACATCGCCTTCAGGGTGCGCACCAGTACGGCGGTCTTCCAGTCGCCCTCGCCGCCGAAGCCGTAGCCGTCGGCCATCAGCCGCTGCACGGCCAGGCCGGGCAGTTGCCGCAGCCCGCCGAGGTCCTCGAAGTTCGTGGTGAAGGCGCCGAAGCCGCCCTCGGTGAGGAAGCCGCGCAGGCCCAGCTCGATGCGGGCGGCGTAGCGCAGCGAGTCGTGTCGGTCGCCGCCGGCGCGCAGCGCGGGGTCGACCCGGTACCGCTGCTCGTACTCGTCGACGAGCACCTTGACGTCGGTGTCCGGTACCGCGTCGACGGCCTCGACGAGTTCGTTCACCCCGTACGTGTTGACCGAGACGCCGAAGCGCAGCTGCGCCTCCACCTTGTCGCCTTCGGTGACCGCGACGTTGCGCATGTTGTCGCCGAACCGGGCCAGCTTGAGTGACCGCAGTTCGGTGTGGCCGATCGCGGCCCGCGCCCAGCCGGCGATCCGGCCGACGACCCGGGGGTCGCTGACGTGCCCGGCGACGGTCTTGCGGGCCACCCCGATCCGGGTCTGTACGTAGCCGAACTCGCGGTCGCCGTGCGCGGCCTGGTTGAGGTTCATGAAGTCCATGTCGATCTCGGCCCACGGCAGCTCCACGTTGGCCTGCGTGTGCAGGTGCAACAGGGGCTTGCGCAGTGCGTCCAGGCCGGAGATCCACATCTTGGCCGGGGAGAACGTGTGCATCCAGGCGACCACGCCGACGACGCCGGGCTCGGCGTTGGCCGCCAGGCAGACCCGCAGGATCTCTTCCGGGCTGGTCAGCACGGGCTTCCACACGACCTTGACCGGTAGTCCGGCGGCGGCGTCCAGCCGCCCGGCGATTTCCTGGGACTGCTCGGCCACCTGCTGCAACGTCTCCTCGCCGTACAGCCCCTGGCTGCCGGTGAGGAACCACACCTGCGCGGACCGCATCGCTGCCTCCATCACCACGATTCCCCCTTTAGTACAACAATCCGCCGGCCGCAGCTCACCGTTGGCCGTACACGTTCTGGTAACGCTCGTACAGCGCGTCGACCGCGGCCCGCGGCAGCGGCTCGACCGGACCGAGTTGACGGGCCAGGTGGATGGTGCGGGCGACGTCCTCGCACATCACCGCCGCCTTGACCGCCGCCTTGGCGGAGGCGCCGATGGTGAACGGGCCGTGCTGGCGCATCAGCACCGCCGTCGACCGGTGACCGGACAGGGTGGCGACGATGCCCCGGCCGATCGCGTCGGATCCGATCAACGCGAACGGGCCGACCGGGATCTCGCCGCCGAACTCGTCGGCCATCGCGGTCACCGCGCACGGGATCGGTTCGCCGCGCGCGGCCCAGGCGGTGGCGTACGGGCTGTGCGTGTGCACCACCCCGCCGACGGCCGGCATGTGCCGGTAGACGTAGGCGTGCGCCTCGGTGTCGCTCGACGGCGCGTAGTCGCCCTCGACCAGGGTGCCGTCGAGATCGGTGACGACCATGTGTGCCGGGGTGAGCTCGTCGTAGCTGACCCCGGACGGCTTGATCACCAGCAGGTCGGCACCGGGCACCCGGGCCGAGACGTTGCCGCTGGTCCAGGTGACCAGGCCCCAGCGGGTCAGGTGCTCGTGCAGCCGGCACACCTCGGCGCGCAGCCGGGTGATCTCGGCGGCCACGTCGGCGCCGGGCCGGGCGGTGGTGGTCATCGGGCGGCTACCTCCCGGTCGGTACGGGCCAGAGCGGCGTTGCGGATGTCCCGCAGCCGGTGCATGGCCTTGTCGGCACCGGTGCCGAAGTGGTCGTGCAGCAGCAGGTACTCGGCGTACAGCTGGTCGTAGCCGGCGGCCCGGTCGGGATCGGGCTGGTAGACGGCGGTCTGCACCCGGCCCATCGCGTCGGCGGCGGTGACCACGTCCGGGTACGCCCCGGCGGCGACCGCCGCGTGGATCGCCGAACCGAGCGCCGGCGCCTGGTCGGAGGTGGCCACGCTGACCGGCCGACGCAGCACGTCGGCGTAAATCTGCATGATCAGCTCGTTGCGCTTCAGTCCGCCGGCGACGACGAACTCGGTCACCGGCAGGCCGGCCGCCTCGAACGTCTCCACGATCTTGCGGGTGCCGTACGCCGTCGCCTCGATCAGCGCCCGGTAGATCTCGTCCGGTCGGGTGGCCAGGGCCAGGCCGACGATCAACCCGGAGAGGTGGTGGTCGACCAGCACCGACCGGTTGCCGCTGTGCCAGTCCAGGGCGACCAGCCCGTGCCCGCCGACCGGCTGCTCGGCGGCCTGCCGGGTGAGCAGGTCGTGCACGCTGAGTCCGAGCCGGGCGGCCTCGTCGTGCACGGCCGGCGGGACCTGGTTGTCGACGAACCACGCGAAGATGTCACCGACCCCGGACTGGCCGGCCTCGTAGCCGTACGCCCCGGCGGTGATGCCGCCGTCGACGACGCCGCAGATGCCGGGTACGTCGACCAGCTCGGTGCCGTTCATGACGTGGCAGGTCGAGGTGCCCATCACGGCGAGCAGCTGGCCGGCGCCGACCGCGCGGGCGGCCGGCGGCGTGACGTGGGCGTCGACGTTGCCGGCGGCGACCGCGATGCCGATCGGCAGTCCGGTCCAGGCAGCCGCCTCGGCGGTGAGTCCGCCGGCTCGGGCGCCGAGCGGCAGGATCGGATGCGCCAGCCGGGTCTGGACGAAATCGGCGAAGTCGGGGTTGAGCGCGGCCAGGTAGTCCGGCTCCGGGTAGCTGCCGTCCTGGTAGATGCCCTTGTAGCCGGCGGTGCAGGCGTTGCGTGTCTCGACGCCGCACAACTGCCAGACGATCCAGTCGGCCGCCTCGATCCACCGGTCGGTACGGGCGTAGACCTGCGGATCCTCCTCCAGCAGCTGCAGCGCCTTGGCGAACTGCCACTCGGCGGAGATCCGACCGCCGTAGCGGCCGATCCACGGCTCGCCGCGCTCGTGCGCCAGCGCGTTGATCCGGTCCGCCTGCGGCTGCGCCGAGTGATGCTTCCACAGCTTCGGCCAGGCGTGCGGGCGGTCGGCCAGCTCGGGCAGCTGGCACAACGGCGTACCGTCGGCGCGCACCGGCAACACGGTGCAGGCGGTGAAGTCGGTGGCGATCCCGATCACCCGCGTCGGGTCCACGCCCGCTTCGACGAGCGCCGCCGGTACGGCGTACCGCAGCACGTCGCGGTAGTCCTCCGGGTCCTGCAGCGCCCAGTCCGGCGGCAGCGGCTTGCCGCTGGAGGGCAACGTCTGGTCGATCACCGCGTTGCGGTAGGCGTGGACCGCCGAGCCGACTTCCGTACCGTCCGCGACGCGGACCACGACGGCCCGGCCGGAGAGCGTGCCGAAGTCGATGCCGATGGTGTACTGGTCGGTGTTCACCCGATCTCCCTGCGGTGGGTTCCTGTCAGACCACTATGGTGGGTCATCCGCGCCGCCGCGTTACCAGGCGTTGCAGGATGATGAAGGCGAACAACAGCGCTCCGATGACGATCTTGGTCCACCAGGAACTCAGCGTGCCCTGGAAGGCGATGATCGTCTGGATGAGACCGAGGACCCCGACACCGAGCACGGTGCCGAGCAGGTAGCCCGATCCGCCGGTCAGCAGCGTGCCGCCGATCACCACCGCGGCGATCGCGTCCAGTTCCATGCCCTGGGCGTGCAGGCTGTAGCCGGAGAGCATGTAGAAGCTGAGCAGCACCCCGCCGAGCGCGGCGCAGAAGCCGCTGATGGTGTAGACGGCGATCCTGGTCCGGCCGACCGGCAGACCCATCAGCAGCGCCGACTGGGGGTTGCCGCCGATGGCGTACACCTTGCGGCCGAACGGCGTGTAGGCCAGCACGTACGCCGCGATCAGCACGACGACGAGCGCGACGACCACGCTGATTGAGATGAAGTAGCCGTCGCCGAAGCGGATCCGGTGCTGGGCGGCGGTGGTCCAGAACCCGTCGGTGATGGTGATCGAGTCCCGGGTGATCAGGTGGCACAGGCCCCGGGCGAAGAACATCCCGGCGAGGGTGGCGATGAACGGCTGGATGTCGAAGAAGTGGATGATCAGGCCCATCAGCAGCCCGATCGTGGTGCCGATCAACAGTACGAGCGGTAGCACGACCGCGGCCGGCCAGCCTTCCCGCAGCAGCACGGCGGCACAGACCGTGGTCAGGGCGACCACCGCGCCGACCGACAGGTCGATCCCGCCGGTGAGGATGACGAAGGTCATGCCGACAGCGACGACCAGCAGGAACGCGTTGTCGACGAGGATGTTCAGCAGGATCTGCGGCTGGGAGAACCCGGTGTAGTTGAGCGCGCCGAGCCCGTACATGGTGGCGAGCAGGGTGAGCGTGGCCATCACCGGCAGGTGCCGTTGCTGCGGCAGGTAACGGCGGGTCCGGGCGCCGGTGCTCACCGCCGCCGTGGCGGTGGCGGTCTGCTGCCGGGGGTCGCTGACGTCGATCATGCCCGTGCCTCCGCCGCTTCCTGTCCCGCCGGTTCGCTCTGGTGTGGTGGTTCCTCGCCGGTCGTACCGCCGTGTCGCTGGTCGGGCGGGGATCCGGGCGGTCGGGGCGGACCGCCGGGGCCGCCGGGGCCGCGGCCGAGGCCGGTCAGTCGGGCCCGGAAGGCCGGCGATTGGGCCAGGCAGAGCACGATCACCACGAGCGCCTTGAACAGCAGGTTGGCCTGGCTGGGGATGCCGATGGTGTAGATGGTGATGTCGAGCGCCTTGATGATCACCGCGCCGAGGACGCTGCCGGCGAGGGAGAACCGGCCGCCGGTGAGCGCGGTGCCGCCGATCACGACGGCGAGGATCGCGTCGAGTTCGATCAGGTTGCCGGCGTTGTTGCCGTCGGCGCTGGAGACGTTGGAGCTGAAGATCAGGCCGGCGATGCCGGCGCAGAGACCGGCGAAGACGTACGCCAGGATGACCAGCTGCCGGGCGCGGATGCCGGCCAGCCGGCTGGCGGTCGGGTTGCCGCCGACGGACTCCACCAGCATGCCCAGCGCGCTGCGCCGGATGAGCAGCGCGGCGGCGGTCACCACACCGGCCACGATGAGCACCGACACCGGCAGGGTGAGCGCGTAGCCGGCGCCGATCACCTTGTACGGCGCGGAGTTGACGTTGATGATCTGCCCGTCGGTGATCAACTGGGCCAGTCCCCGTCCGGCCACCATCAGGATCAACGTGGCGATGATCGGCTGGATGCCGATCAGCGAGACGAGCGCGCCGTTCCAGAGGCCGAGCAGCAGTGACAGGCCCAGTGCCATGGCCACCGCGAGCAGCACCCCGGCGACGCTGTTCTGGTCGGTCAGCTCGCTGATGTGCAGGCAGGCGACCGCGCCGGAGATGGCCATCACCGAGCCGACGGACAGGTCGATGCCGCCGGTGGCGATGACCACGGTCATGCCGACGGCGACCAGGATCAGCGGGGTACTGGCCCGCAGGATGTCGATCAGGGAGCCGTACAGGTGCCCGTCCCGCATGGTGATCGAGAAGAAGCCGGGCGAGAAGAAGAGGTTGCTGGTCAGCAGCACCACCAGGATCAGCACCGGCCAGAACAGTCGCTGGCGGGTGAGCCCGGTCAGCTGACGGACGCTGGTCATGCCGCCACCCCTCCGGCGATGGTGCGCATGATCCGGTCGGTGTCGACGTCCGCGCCGTTGGCGAGTTGGTCGATCATCCGCCGGTCCCGCAGCACCGCGATCTTGTGACTGAGCCGAAGCACCTCCTCCAGCTCGGCGCTGATGAACAGCACCGCCATGCCGCCGCCGGCCAGCTCGACCACCAGGCGCTGGATCTCCGCCTTGGCGCCGACGTCGATACCGCGGGTCGGCTCGTCGACGATCAGCAGCCTCGGTTCGGTGATCAGCCAGCGGGCCAGCAGGACCTTCTGCTGGTTGCCGCCGGACAGGGTGCGGATCGGCAGGTCGGGATCGGCGGGGCGGATCTGCAGAGCGGCGATGTACTTGGCCACCAGTTCGTCCTGTTTGCGCCGAGGGACGGGCCGGGCCCAGCCCCGCGCCGCCTGCAGCGCGAGGATCAGGTTTTCCCGGACCGACAGTTCCTCGATGACGCCTTCGGCCCGACGGTTCTCGGAGCAGAACGCGATCCCGTTGGCCATCCCGGCGCGCGGTCCCCGCATCGCCACGGGCTTGCCCCCGACGGAGATCCGCCCCTTGTCGGCGCGGTCGGCGCCGAACAGCAGCCGGGCGGCCTCGGTGCGGCCGGAGCCCAGCAGGCCTGCGAAGCCGACCACCTCCCCGGCGTGGATCGTGAGGTTGAACGGGGCGATCGCCCCGGATCGACCGAGTTCGGCGGCTTCCAGCACCGGCTGGCCACGTTCGAGGGCGTCCAGGTCTGATCCGGCCTTGCCGTGGAGCTGTTCCAGCACGCTGAGTTCCTTGCCGATCATCTTGGCGACCAGCTCCAGCTGGCTCAGCTCGGCGACCGGCCACTCGCCGACCAGCCGGCCGTTGCGCAGCACCGTCATCCGGTCGGCGATGTCGTAGACCTGGTCGAGGAAGTGCGACACGAACAGGATCGCCACCCCCGACTCCTTGAGCGTGCGGATGACCGCGAACAGCTGCGCGACCTCGGAGGCGTCCAGGCTCGACGTCGGCTCGTCGAGGATGAGGACCTTGGCCGAGATGTCGACCGCGCGGGCGATGGCGACCATCTGTTGTACGGCGAGCGAGTAGCTGACCAGAGGCGCGGTCACGTCGATGTCGAGACGCAGTCGACGCAGCAGTTCGGCGGAGCGCCGACGCATGGCGGACCAGTGGATCGAACCGAGTCGGCGGGGTTCGCGGCCGATGAAGATGTTCTCCGCCACCGACAGGTTGGGGCAGAGGTTGACTTCCTGGTAGACGGTGCTGACACCGGCGTGTTGCGCCTGGAGTGGTCCGCTGAAGCGGACCGGTCGGCCGGCGAGGACGATCTCGCCACGGTCGATCCCGTACACCCCGGTCAGCACTTTGATCAAGGTCGACTTGCCCGCGCCGTTCTCGCCCATCAGGGCGTGGACTTCGCCGGGAAACATCCTGAAATCGACGTCGTCGAGGGCGACGACGCCGGGAAAGGTCTTGCCGATTCCGGTCATCTCCAGGATCGGCACCACGTCGGTCATCCGTACCTCTCACTGCTGTGGCTGCCGCCGGCCCGGCGCCAGCTCGGGGGTGCCGGTGTGCGGGGCACCGACCCCGTGGCCCTGCCTGGCATCGGATGCCGGGCAGGGCCACGGGTGGGGATCAGTACTCCCGGGTGGGCAGGGCTTCCTTCGCCTGCTCCTGGGTGAAGGTGGTCTCCTCGGTGACCACCCGCTTGGGCACCGTCTCACCGGCGTGCACCTGCTCGACCAGCTCCATCAGCTGTGGCCCGAGCAGCGGGCTGCACTCGGCGATGAAGTTGATCTTGCCGTCGGCAAGGGCCTGCATGCCGTCCCGGACCGCGTCGATCGTGATGATCGTGATGTCCTGGCCCGGCACCAGACCGGCGGCTTCGATCGCCTCGATGGCGCCGAGGCCCATGTCGTCGTTGTGCGCGAAGAGCACGTCGATGTCGTTGTGCGCCTGCAGGAAGGCCTCCATGACCTCCTTGCCCTTGGCCCGGGTGAACTCGCCGGTCTGCGAGGCGATGATCTCGAACTTCGGGTCGGCGGCGATCGCCTCACCAAAGCCCTGCTTGCGGTCGTTGGCCGGAGCCGAACCGGTGGTGCCCTCCAGCTCGACGATCTTGACCGGCCCGGGAGCGTCGGCGAACTCCTCGACCAGCCACTCACCGGAGAGCCGGCCCTCCTGGACGAAGTCGGAGCCGATGAAGGTCTCGTAGAGGGTGTCGTCGGCCGAGTCGACGGCCCGGTCGGTGAGGATCACCGGGATCTCGGCGTCCTTGGCCTCCTTGAGCACCGTGTCCCAGCCGGACTCCACCACCGGCGAGAACGCGATGACGTCGACCCGCTGGGCGATGTAGTTGCGGATCGCCTTGATCTGGTTTTCCTGCTTCTGCTGCGCGTCGGCGAACTTCAGCTCGATCCCGGCCTCCTCGGCGGACTCCTGGATCGACTTGGTGTTCGCCGTGCGCCAGCCGCTCTCGGCGCCGACCTGTGAGAAGCCGAGGACGATGGAGTCGTCTCCGCTCCCGCTGCCTTCACTGCCACCAGAGTCGCCACACGCGGCGGCGGTCGCCACCATCATCGCCGCGATCACGACGGCGGAAAAACGTCTGAGCACTGCCTACCTCCCGCTGAGGCTGATGCCATCCGCCGGTTGGCCGGACGGCCGGCGGTCGAACGATCCACGGGGATCGGGAAGACCGATTGTTAGCGTTAACTTCTGAGTTTGCCGAACATCCCTCGACACATCGGGCTTTCGAACCTTCCGACCCCTCCCCAGGTGGCCAGACTGGGAGCGAGACCGCTGGCAGCTGTGAGCTAGCCACCACGTTTCAGGAGTGTTACCGTTCTCATCGTGCCCGTCAAGGGGTTGAATCACGGCCGTTACCGGTCCGTTGCGCGGAACGCCCCGACCCCCGGCTGATACACGGATCCTCCAGATGAGCGATAACATAGACAGTTGTCGCAAGTCAGGATATCCGCTCGATGGCCGGCACCGAACCCGGCACGGGCAAACCTTGTGATCGAGACAGGACGCCGCCCCGGCGGGCGCGATGGCGTCTGGCGGCAGGTGACCGCTAACCTCCTGGTAACGGAGCTGACGCGCGGACGGGCGCAGTCGGCGCGTGCACCCGAACGCGCCCAGGCCACCGAACGACCAATCCAGCCCCGGGACCCGGCACCGACGCCGGGTCTTCCAGATTGGCAGTGCCGGCACGACCCGGCCGGACGTGAGGTGGCGACAGTGAACAGCAGAAGCGTCCGGGAACCGGCGATGACGGATGTGGCCCGATTGGCCGGGGTGAGTCACCAGACGGTCTCCCGGGTGCTCAACGACCACCCGAACGTCCGGGAGCAGACCCGGTTACGGGTCCGAGCGGCGATCGCGGAGCTGGGCTACCGACCGAATCGCGCCGCTCGCGCACTGGTGACCGGTAGGTCCCAGGTGATCGGCGTGGTCGCCCAGAACTCCACCCTCTACGGCCCGGCGTCGCTGCTGGCCGCTTTCGAACAGGCGGCCGGCGCCGCCGGTTTCGCCGTCAACGTCGGTAGCGTCCGCAGCCTGGACCGGCAGTCCATCGCCGGCGTGGTGGATCGGCACCTCGACCAGCGGGTCGCCGGCCTCGTGGTGATCGCACCGGTGGTGTCCGCCGGCGAAGCCGTGGAGCAGGTGCCGGCCGGGGTCCCGCTGGTGACGATCGACGGTGATCCCGAACGGACCACCGCGCTGGTGACCGTCGACCAGGCCGCTGGCGCCCGGGCGGCCACCCGGTGCCTGCTCGACGCCGGCCACTCGACCGTGTGGCACGTGTCCGGACCCGCCGACTGGTTCGACAGCGCGGGACGGATCAGCGGCTGGGAACGTACCCTGCGGGAGGCCGGTGCGGAGGTGCCGCCGGTGGTCCCCGCCGACTGGAGCGCGGCGTCGGGCTACCGGGCCGGACAGATGCTGGCGCGGATGCGCGACGTCACCGCGGTCTTCGCCGCCAACGACCACCTCGCCCTGGGCATTCTGCGGGCGTTGAGCGAACGAGGTCGTCGGGTGCCCGACGAGGTCAGCATCGTCGGCTTCGACGACGTACCCGAGGCGGCCTACTTCACTCCCCCGCTGACGACCGTCCGTCCCGACTTCGACGCGGTGGCCAAGGCCAGTCTCGCGCTGCTGCTGCGCCAGATCGAGTCCGGCGCGCGCAGCGACGAACGGCACACCATCGATCCGACCCTGGTACGCCGCGACAGCGTCGCCCCGCCGGGCTGACCCGGCCGGCCGATCCCGACGGCCGATCCCGACGGCCGATCCCGACGGCCGGCCGATCCACAGCAGACGTTTGCTTGGGTGCCGGTACCGCTGAGCTGCGGTCGGGCGGCTCACCGCGCCCGCCGTCCGGACCATGCCGGGGCGGGCCCGGCCCCACCTCGGACGTTTCGCAGTGGTTTCGTCGACCTTGCGTGGCTCTTGACAGCGATCTTGTTAGCGATAACACTGCTGACTCACGTAGCCATCGACCAGGCATCACGCTCCACCGTGGATGACGTTCCCGCCACACCGTCGTCACGGATCTCGGCCACGGTCGGCGCCTTCGGCCGCGGTCGACGACCCGGCACCTCCCGCCCGCGACGACCGTTCGCGGAGCACCCCACCCGAAGGGAGACGCTCGTGGAACCGCGTCCCATCACCGTGACCCGACGCATGGCCGTCATCGGCGCGGCCGGCCTGCTGGCCGCCGCGCTGACCGCCTGCGGATCCAGCGAGAAGACCATCGACCAGCAGGGCACCAGCGGCGACAACACCGGCGCCCTGGTCGGTGTCACCATGCCGACCCGGGTCTCCGAGCGCTGGATCAGCGACGGCGACAACGTGAAGGCCGCCCTGGAGGAACTCGGCTACGAGGTCGACCTGCAGTACGCCGAGAACGACATCCCCACCCAGGCCAACCAGATCGAGAACCAGATCACCCGGGGCGCCCGGCTGCTGATCGTCGCCTCGATCGACGGCACCGCACTCACCACCCAGCTGCAGCAGGCCGCCGACCAGGGCATCCCGGTCATCGCCTACGACCGGCTGATCCGCAACAGCCCCAACGTGGACTACTACGCCACCTTCGACAACTTCAAGGTCGGCGTCCAGCAGGCCACGTCGCTGCTGGTCGGGCTCGGCATGCTCAACGAAGACGGCTCCGAAGGCGACGCCGCCGGGCCGTTCAACATCGAACTGTTCGCCGGATCCCCGGACGACAACAACGCCACCTTCTTCTTCGACGGCGCGATGTCGGTGCTGCAGCCGCACATCGACTCCGGCGCGCTGGTGGTCCGCAGCGGCCAGACCGATTTCGACACCGTCGCGATCCTGCGCTGGGACCCGGCCACCGCGCAGCAGCGGATGGAGAACGTGCTCACCCGGACCTACCAGGGCGGCGTCACCGTCGACGGGGTGCTGTCGCCGTACGACGGACTCTCCATCGGCATCCTGTCCGCGCTCAAGAGCAACGGGTACGGCACCGCCGGTCAGCCGTACCCGGTGGTGACCGGGCAGGATGCCGAGCTGGGCTCGGTCAAGTCGATCCTGGCCGACGAGCAGTACTCGACGATCTTCAAGGACACCCGGGAGCTGGCTCAGAAGACCGTCGAGATGGCGCACGCGCTGCTCAGCGGTGACGAACCGGAGGTCAACAACACCACCGACTACGACAACGGGGAGAAGGTCGTCCCGTCCTACCTGCTCGAACCGGTGATCGTCGACAAGAGCAACTACGAGGTGCTGATCGAGAGCGGCTACTACTCCGCGGATCAGCTGGGCTGAGCCGACGATGACCGCCGACGCCATCCTGCGGATGCGGGGAATCACCAAGACCTTCCCCGGCGTACGGGCGCTGCACGACGTGCACCTGAGCGTACGCCGGGGCGAGATCCATGCCATCTGCGGCGAGAACGGCGCCGGCAAGTCGACCCTGATGAAGGTGCTCTCCGGCGTCTACCCGCACGGGTCGTACGCCGGAGAGGTCACCTTCGACGGCCGGCCGTGCCACTTCGCCGGCATCCGCGACAGCGAGCACCGGGGCATCGTCATCATCCACCAGGAACTGGCGCTGTGCCCGCAGCTGACCATCGCCGAGAACATCTTCCTCGGCAACGAGCAGACCCGGCGCGGGCTGATCGACTGGAACCACACCAACCACCAGGCGGCCCGGCTGCTGGCCATGGTGGGGCTGACCGAGAACCCGACCACCGTCGTGTCCGAGATCGGCGTCGGCAAACAGCAGCTCGTCGAGATCGCCAAGGCACTGTCCAAGCAGGTCAAGCTGCTGATCCTGGACGAGCCGACGGCGGCACTCAACGACGAGGACTCCGCGCACCTGTTGGACCTGCTGCGCGGGCTGCGCGACACCGGCATCACCTGCGTGATCATCTCGCACAAGCTCGACGAGATCCTCGCCGTCGCCGACACGATCAGCATCCTGCGCGACGGTGAGCTGATCGAGACCCTCGACGTGGCCGACGACGAGGTCACCGAGGACCGGCTGATCTCCGGCATGGTCGGCCGGTCGATGGAGCACCGGTTCCCGCCCCGGACCCCGACGATCGGCGCCGAGGCACTGCGGATCGAGGACTGGACGGTGCACTCCCCCGACCGCGACCGGGTGGTGATCGACCGGGCCAACCTGACCCTGCGTCGCGGAGAGATCGTCGGCCTCGCCGGGCTGATGGGTGCCGGGCGGACCGAACTGGCGATGAGCGTCTTCGGGCGGGCGTACGGCCGGGACATCAGCGGCCGGCTCGTCAAGGACGGCCGGCCGGTCGAACTGCGCACGGTCCGCGAGGCGATCGACCACGGCCTGGCGTACGCCACCGAGGACCGCAAGCGGTACGGCCTGAACCTGATCGAGGACATCCAGCGCAACGTCTCGGCGGCCGGGCTGAGCCGGCTGGCCCGGCGCGGCTGGGTCGACGAGGGCGCGGAGCACCGGGTGGCCCAGGAGTTCCGCGCCAGCATGAACATCAAGGCGCCGAGTGTGGCCAGCGTCGTCGGCAAGCTCAGCGGCGGCAATCAGCAGAAGGTCGTCCTCTCGAAGTGGATCTTCACCGAGCCGGACGTGCTGATCCTCGACGAGCCGACCCGGGGCATCGACATCGGTGCCAAGTACGAGATCTACTCGATCATCAACCGGATCGCCGACAACGGTACGGCGGTCCTGGTCATCTCCTCGGAGCTGCCTGAGCTGATCGGGCTCTGCGACCGGATCTACACGCTGTCGGCCGGCCGGATCACCGGCGAGGTCCAGCGGGCCGACGCCACCCAGGAACGACTCATGCAGCACATGGTGCAGGGACAGGAGGCCGGCCGGTGAACGCCGCCCGCATCAACATCCGTGAGAGCGGCATCTACATCGCGTTCGGGCTGATCGTCGCGCTGTTCGCGGTGTTGACCGACGGCGCGCTGCTGCAGCCGCAGAACATCTCGAACATCATCGTGCAGAACTCGTACGTCCTGATCCTGGCGATCGGGATGATCCTGATCATCATCGCCGGGCACATCGACCTGTCGGTCGGCTCGGTCGTCGGGGTGACCGGGGCGATCGCCGCCGTACTGATGGTCGAGCACGACGTGCCCTGGCCGTTGGCGCTGCTGATCACCGTCATCGCCGGCGCCGCGATCGGTGCCTGGCAGGGCTTCTGGATCGCGTACTTCGGCATCCCGGCGTTCATCGTCACCCTCGCCGGCATGCTGCTGTTCCGGGCACTGACCCTGACGGTGCTCGGCAACCAGGGCATCGGGCCGTTCCCGGACCCGGTCCGGACCCTGGCCAACGGCTTCACCGAGGGCTACCTGGGCAACATCGGGCTCGGTCCGCTCGGCGGCGCGGACCTGACCAGCCTGTTGATCGGCCTGTTCGCCGTCGGCGGGATCGCGGTCAGCCAGTGGCGGGCGCGGGCCGCCCGACTGGGCTACGGCCAGCCGGTCGAACCGTTGCCGCTGTTCCTACTGAAGATCCTCGGTGCGTCGGCGGTGGTGCTCTTCGTCGTCGTGCAACTGGCCCGGTTCAAGAACCTGCCCTGGGTGCTGGTGCTGTTGGCGCTGCTGGTGCTCGGCTACTCGCTGCTGACCAAGCGGGCCGTCATCGGCCGGCAGATCTACGCCATCGGCGGCAACCTGCAGGCCGCTGTGCTGTCCGGGGTGAAGGCCCGGTCGGTGGTCTTCTGGATCTTCGTCAACATGGGCGTGCTGGCCTCGGTCGCCGGGATCATCTTCGCCGGCCGGCTCAACCTGGCCGGGCCGACCGCCGGTACCACCTTCGAGCTGGACGCGATCGCTGCCGCGTTCATCGGCGGCGCCGCCGTGCAGGGCGGGGTCGGCAAGGTCGTCGGCGCGGTCACCGGGGGCCTGATCATGGGCGTGATCAACAACGGCATGTCGCTGATCGGCGCGTCCAGCGAGAACGTCATGCTGGTCAAGGGCGCGGTGCTGCTCGCCGCGGTGGCCTTCGACGTGTGGACCAAGCGTCGGGCCGGGGCCAGCGCCCGCTGACGGGCCACCACCGTCCGCCGGCCCTGACCCGCCCGCTGCACCGCTGACGGGTCACCGTCACGAGTGCGTTTCACGCGAGTTGCGGCCGACACCCCCCACCTGAACGTCCACGCGTCCCGTGTTCACGCAGGTGGCGGAGTTGCGCCATGTCCAGCCTCCGCCACCGGCGCACCGGCCCGCAGCCGCCCCGGACCGCCGAGAATCGGCGCGGCGCCTTCGTCGACGGTGCCTGTCCGAGGAGGAGAACCACATGTCCAGATCGCGACGCTGGCTGTCCGGCGCAGCGCTGGTCCTGAGCCTGCTGCTCGCTGGGCCGGCCACCACGGCCAGCGCCCGGCCCAGCGGCGACACCGACTACACCGGTACGATCGCCGCCGATCCGTTGCGCAAAGTGGACGCCCAGGTGCTCCAGCCGGTGACCGGCGGTGCCGAGGTGTCGTTCTTCGTCGAGCTGGCCGACCCGGGCACGCTCGACACCAGGGAACTGGACCGGGTCGAACAGCAGGCCAGTCAGCGGGCGGGCGGGCCGGACGGCGCCAGCGACGGCGGCCGGGCCGGTCGGGTGGCGCGCACCACCTGGGTCTACGAACAGAAGGTCACCCACGCCGCGCAGACCCAACGTGGGCTACGCCAACTGCTGCGTGAGCGGGGCGCGACGTTCACGCCGTACTGGATCGCCAACGTGATCGAGGTGACCGGCGACCTGACGCTGGTCACCGAGCTGGCCGCCCGCCCCGAGGTGGCCCGGATCGTCCCAGTGGGCCGGACCGCGTTGGGCGATCCGGTGGCCGCCGCCAGCGACGGCACCCGCGACGGGACCGGGCAGGGCGAGGTGCCGTGGAACCTCAGCCAGATCGGTGCCGACCGGATCTGGCAGGAGTACGGCAGCCGGGGCGAGGGCGTCGTGGTCGGCAGCATCGACAGCGGTGTGCAGCACGACCACCCGGCCCTGGCCCGGCAGTACCGGGGCGCGGCGGGCCGCACGGTCGACCACACCTACAACTGGTTCGATCCGACCGGGATCTGCCCGCCCGGCGTGCCGTGCGACAACTACGGCCACGGTACGCACACCGTCGGCACCGTCCTCGGCGACGACGGCAACGGCACCGTGACCGGGGTGGCACCGGCCGCCACCTGGATCGCGGCCAAGGGCTGCGAGTATGACTACTGCACCGACCCGTCGCTGCTGGCGGCGGGCCAGTGGATGGTCGCGCCGACCGACCGGGACGGCGAGAATCCCCGGCCGGACCTGGCACCGGACATCATCAACAACTCGTGGGGCACCGACGACCGTACCGAGACCTACTACGACCAGATCGTCGCCACCTGGCTGGCCGCCGGCATCTTCCCGGTCTTCTCGATCGGCAACAGCGGCGAGAACGGCTGCGACACCGCCGGCTATCCGGGGATCAGCGCGGCGGCGTACGGCGTCGGCGCGGTCGACAGCGACGGTGCCATCGGCTACTTCTCCAGCCGTGGCCCCGGCCCGGACGGCGCGGTCCGACCGGACATCACCGCGCCCGGCGTGGATATCTGGTCCGCCCACCCGGGTGGGCAGTACCGCAGCGCGAGCGGCACGTCGATGGCCGCCCCGCACGTCTCCGGTGCGGTGGCGCTGGCCTGGTCGGCGGTGCCGCACCTGCGCCGGGACGTGGCCACCACCCGGGAACTGCTGGCCCGGACCGCGCCGGACGTGGCGGACCTGACCTGCGGCGGTACGCCGGAGAAGAACAACGTGTACGGCGAGGGTCATCTCGACGCGTACGCGATGGTGACCGCAGCGGCCACCGGTGACGACGGCATCGTGCGGCTCGGTCGGCTGCCGGCCGGTGAGTACCCGCTGACGGTGAGCTTCTTCGCCCAGCGCACCCAGCGACAGACCATCACCGTACCGGCCGACGGCCAGGTCAGCACTACTGTGGACATATCCGAGCCGGCACCGTGGCATCCGGTCTCCGGCACGGTCGTCGATCCGGACGGACACCCGGTCGCACAGGCCCGGGTCACCCTGGCCGGGGAGAGCTTTCCCGGTTTCGTCACCGCATCGGACGGGCGCTACAGCGGCATGCTGCCCGAGGCGGACTACGACGTCGTGGTCGACGCCGGACGCTGGCTGGCACCACGCACGGTCGGGCTCACCGTCGACGGCGAGCGCACCCTGGACGTCACGCTGGAGGCCAAAACCGACCGGCACGGGTACGCCGTCGGCGTCACCGAAGCGGCCTGGACGACCGGCGGCAACGTGCTCGCCCTGACCGGGGACACCGCCAGCCGGACCGTGCCGCTGCCCTGGCCGGTCACCTTCTACGGGCAGACCTACAGTGAGATCACCGTGCACGCCGACGGCTACCTGACCTTCGGCGCTGACCCCGGCGCGGGTGCCGGCGCGGGTGCGGGTGCCGACACGGATGCCAGCGCGGCGGTCTTCGCCTTCGCCGACGACCTGGTGCTGGACCACCGGTCGACGGTGCGAACCGTACGGACCGGCGACAACCCGGACCGGGGTTTCGTGATCAGCTGGCTGCGGGCCGGGGTGAAGGACTCCCCCGGCACCCGGATCGACGCCCAGGTCGTGCTCGGCGAGAACGGCACCGTCACTGTGCGGCACCGCAACCTCGATCCGACGAGCGCGGCGGGCACCGGTGGCGGGGCCACCGTCGGCATCCAGAGTCCGTACGGCCGGGACTCGCTGGCGTACTCGGTGGACGAACCGGTGCTCGACGAGACGACCGCGGTGACGTTCCGGGTGCCCGGTCACGGGCTGTTGCGCGGCACCGTCCGCGACGACAACGACCGGCAGCCGTTGGCGGGGGCGACCGTGACCGTCCACCCCTCCTCCGGGCCGCCGCTCACCACGCGGGCCGACGCGGACGGCTTCTACCAGCTGCAGGTCCCGGCCGGCGAGGTCGTGGTGACGGCCAGCATGACCGGGTACGGCGGGCCGGCGGCGCTGGTGCCGGTCGGCGACAGCCGGATGCACCGGTACGACATCGGGCTGCTCGCCCCGCTGCTGATCGGAAACAAGGCCGCTGTCTCGGTGACGGCGCGGGCCGGCGGGGTGCGTACCCCGACGGTCACCCTGACCAATCACGGCGGCGTGTCGGCGAACTGGACGGCACGGGAGATCGACTCGCCGACGCCACCGGAATCGGTGCCGGGCAAGGTGCTGTCGACGTTTCCGCTGCCGGACATGAACCGGGCGTACGGAATTGGCTACCGCGACGGCGAGCTGCTCATTTCCAACAGCTACTTCTGGGGTCAGATGATGCGGTACGGCACCGACGGGCAACTGCGCGAGAGCGGAGTCGTGCAGCCGATGACCGGCTGGCCGTCGGATCTGACGTACCTGGCCGACCGGGACCTGATGTGTGGGCCGAGCCTGTCGTTCACCGGTGAACTGCCGATCGTCTGCTTCGACCCGGACACGTTCGAGGTACGCGAGACGCTGACCGGCGAATGGGCGGGTGGCTACTACTACGGCCTGACCTACCGTAGCTCCGACGACACGTTCTACCTGGCCGGTAACGGTGCGATCCGCCGGCTGGCCGGCTTCGGCCACGACGAGCCGGGAGCGGTGCTCGGCCAGTGCACTCCGGCGGTGCCGTGGATGAGCGGGCTGGCCCTCAACCAGGAGCAAGACGTGCTGTGGGGCATCAACAACGACCACACCGGCGAGGCGATCTGGGCGATGGATCCGGACAGCTGCGAGATCCTCGGCTCGATCCCGGACCCGGACCCGGATCCGATCAGCGGGGCCGGCCTGAGTCTGGACGACAACGGCGATCTCTGGGTGCTGGGTCAGGCCGCGACGCAGTTCTACCAAGCGACGGCGTACCACGTGGATGCCAGCCTGCCGGCCTACCGCGACGTCGCCTGGCTGTCGGTGGCCGAACCGTCCGGTGTGGTCACCGCCGGCGGCAAGGGTACGGTCCATCTCACCATCGACACCGCCGGTCTGGCACCCGGCAAGCACACGGCCACCCTGCTGATCGTCAATGACAGTCCGAAAATGCCGGCCGTCCCGGTCACGGTGACCGTCACGGTCACCTGACGAGGGCTCGTCCACACGACGTAGGTCATCCACGCCTACCCGGGATCTGCCCCGCCCCCACACGACGGGGGCGGGGCAGATCGCTGTTCCGAACCGCCGCACCGGCGGCGGGATCAGCGCCGACCGCCGGTCACAGCCAGTCGTTGCGGGCGGCGTACCAGCCGAGCTGCATCCGGGTGGCGCTGCCGGTGACGTCCATCAGCTGGCGCAGCCGCCGCTGGACGGTACGCAGGGACATGCCGAGCTGGCTGGCCACCGCCTTGTCCGGCAGCCCGGTCATCAGCAGGGACAGGATCCGGCGGTCGGTCGCGGTCGGCACCGTCCAGCGGTCGGCGTCGTCGAGGACACCACCGGCTGGGGCGAGCCGCAGTGGCGTGGCCCGGTCCCACACCTCGGCGAAGAGGGCGACCAGCACATCGACCCAGGTGGCGCCCTGCACCATCAGCGCCCATGGTTCGGCCGAGTCGTCCCGGCCGGGAAACGACAGCAGCGCTACCCGGCGGTCTGCGACGGCGAGCTTGCCGGGTACGTCGGTGGCGACCCGGGCCTGTTCACCGGCGGCGACGAAGCGACCGATCTGTTCGACCGCGTGCGGCCGCTCCAACACCCGCCGGTCGTAGACCACCCGAAACCGGATCCCCCGCTCCAGCAGCTCCAGCTCGGTCGGGTTGTCGTAGTAGTCGGTGGCGTACGGCGGGCGGTCGAAACCCAGCACCTCTTCCTGCGCGCCGCGCAGGAACTGGTCGAAGGTCTGGGTGATCGCCGCCGCGCCGACCACCATCCGTACGCCTTGGTCCGCCGGCCCGGCGGCCCGCTGTCGCAGCCATTCCCGCAGGCTGACCCGGGCTTCCTGCAGTTGCCGCGTCCGCTGCGTGAGCAGTGCGTCGATAGCCAGCTCCGGCGGTGCCGCACCGACCCGCCCGTCGGTGAGGCGGACCAGACCGGCGTGTTGCAGGTCGACCACCGCCTGATCCAGGTCGGCCGGATCGGCGGCGAGCCGTTCGGCGAGTTCCGGCAGGCTACCCGACGGTCCGTCGACCAGCGCCAGATAGATCCGTTCGGCCGTTTCGGACAGCCCGAACGCGCTCAGCACACGCCTCGCCCCCTCCGTGATCGCCCGATAGTGGAGCGCTTCCGTGTCCGGCGTCAAGCCGACTGGGCACCCGTCACAGGGCGGGCGTCGGGGCTGGTCGGCGGCCACCCACCTCCGGCGCGGGGCGTCGGGCTAGTCGACGGGCCACCAGCCCGGCGCGGCGTCGTCGCCGGCGGCTTCGACGAGCGTCGCTTCGACCCCGCGCAGCAGCCGCTCCGCGTCGGGCGCCGGCAGGTGGACGGTGTCCGCGGTCACCACGAGTTCCACCGCCGCGTTCGGGGCGTCCAGCACCTGGATCCGGCATCGCCAGGCGAACCGGTCCGGCGGTGGAGCCCACGTGAAGGAGCTCCGCTCGGCCAGCGCCCGCAGGGCGGCCGGATCGACCGGCTCGACCGACCGGCTCGACTGCGGGTCGTACGGCAGCCGAATGTCGTTGAGGTAGCAGAACGGCGCCAACGCGGTGTAGAGATCGTGCCCGTGTGCGGCGAACCGCTCGATCAGCACCGCCGGGTCGTAGTAGGCGTAACGGTAGCCGGCCAGCGACGCGTGCCAGGCGCGGATCAGCACCTCGGCGAAGCGCGGCCGGTCCGCCAGATCCACGTGGCAGACCCCGAGCTGGTTGAGCGTGGCGACGGCGGCACGGTACCGATCCCGGAACCGGTTGCTGGACATCATCACCATCCCGCAGCCCGGCAGGTCACCGCGCGCACTCACCCCGGCGGCGATCGCCGCCAGCAGGACGGTCGCGGTGCTCACCCGATGTCGCGCCGCGAGCGACCGAGCGGCGACGCCGACGGCTCCGGATACCAGCCGGCCGACGCGGTAGCGGGGAACCGACCCCGGGCCGACCGGCGGGAACATCTCCGCCGGTAGCCGGGCGTACTGGTCGAGCCAGTAGGTGGCCGCCCGCTGGGCGCGCGGGCCCTCGTGGTGCTGCTCGTGCTCGGCGATGTCGACCGACTGCCAGCCGGCCGGCGTCGGCACCGACCCCCGCAACAGCAGCAGCCGCAGGTCGCGCAGCGCGATCTCGGCGGCGTGGAAGTCGGCCGCCGCGTGACTGAACACCAACGCCACCTGACGTACCCGCTCGCCGACCACGACCAGCCCGGCCCGCAGCGGCCACTCGCCCTGGTGGTCGAAGGGCGCGGCGGCGAGTTCGGCGGCGAGTTCACCCGCCGCCCGCGCGCCGTCCGGATCACTGTCCGCCGCCGGTACGGTCCGCACCCGTACCGGCAGCTCCCCGCCGGCCGAGGCGACCTGGCGCAGGGTGCCGTCACCCGGGTGAAACCGGGTCCGCAGCGACTCGTGCCGGTCGACCAGCCGACCGATCGCCGTACTCACGTCGCCGACCCCGGCCGCCGCGCGGTCCGGCACGCGCAGGGTGCGCGGCAGGTTGAGGACGGTGTACGGGTTGGCGAACTCGTCCAGGTTGCGCCAGATGGCCCGCTGGCCCCAGGTCAACGGCGCGCTGACCGTACGGTGCCCGGCGAAGGATGCACTGATCACGGACGCGGCTCAGCTCCGGTGGCCGGCCGGCGGCCGCCAGGGCCAGGGCACGTCGCGGTAGGCGGCTTCGACCAGCAACGCCTCCAGCTCGCGCAGGAACGGCTCGACCGTGTCGGGCGTCCGGAACCGGGTGTCGACGCTGAGGGTGAGGCCGACCGCGTCCGGCTCGTCGACGACGTGGGTGAGCAGGTGCCAGGAGGACCGGTCCAGTCCGTCGGTCCAGCGGAACGTGCTGCCTACGGTCGCGGCGCGCACCGCGCTCTCGGGGACGTTCACCGCGTCGTCCAGCGCATTGCCGCCGGGAAGCCGTACATCGTTGAAATAGTAGTAGGGCAGAAACGCCGTAGCGTAGTCGTGCCCGATTTCCTCGAAGCTACGGCGCATCGCGGCGGTGTCGTAGTAGGCGTGCAAATAGCCGTCTAGCGCTACCTGATAGATCCGTGGTAACAACGCGAAGAAACTCGGTCGGTCGGAAACGTCGAGCACACAAAATCCGATCTGGCCGAGGTTGGCGACCGCAGTGGCGTACTCCGGTCGGAAGCGGTTGTGTGACATGTTGAACAATCCGCAAAGGTCACGACCGGCCGGTCCGGCGGCGAGCGCGGTGGTCGCGGCCAACAGAACGGTGGAGACGGTGACTCCGTGTCGGGCGGCGATCATCCGGGCCGAGATGGCGACGGCAGAGGAGACGAGCACGCCGCGACGCAGCCGAGGCGCTAGCTCCGGACCGATTTCGTCCAGTGGCGTGCCCGACAGCCGGGCGTACTGCCGGGTCCAGTACCGCACCGCGCGCCGCGACCGCCACTGGTCCGGACCATGTTGCTGGCGGGCCACGTCCATCGACTGCCAACCGGCCGGAGTGCGAAGCTCGCCACGCAGCAGGATCAGCCGCAGGTCGCGGAGCACCACGTCGACCGCGTACGCATCCACCGTAGAGTGGCTGAAGACGACGACGATCTGCCGGACCCGACCGTCGACGACCACCAAGGCGAACCGGACCGGCCACTCCCGACCGTGGTCGAACGCGGCGTCGCCGAGCGTCCGGATCAGCTCACGGGCGGCCTCGCTGCCGTCGCCACTGCCGTCGCCGGCACCGTCGACCAGCAGAACGGGAAGCTGACCGGCGGCAGCGGTCTCCTGACACGCCGCGGCGTCGATCTCCCGCACCCGGGTACGCAGGGCGCCATGCCGGCTGACCAGCAGGCCGATCGCGTGCACCACGCTGGACACGTCGGCGACGGCGCGCCGGGGCACCGGCAGCACCCGGCGCAGGTTGAGGAAGAGGTGTTGAGTCTTCGACAACGCGGCGGCCCGCCACATGACCTGCTGCGCCCAGGTCATCGGCCCGGTCTCGGTCCGACCACCGTGGAACTCGGCATGGGCCAGCTCACCCGTCGCCCACTCAGCGGGGACTACCGCGTCCGCGAATCGCATTCCTGACCATACGACGCACCGACTTGCATCGAATCGATCGTTCGTATGTTCCACAACACACCAAAAGTTGATTCCGCTGCCCAGACGGCTACCGGCACCCTGGTGACTCATCGATAGGAAGATTGAAGGCAATCCGAGTGACGAATCTCGACGTACCGGCGCAGGATGTCCCGATTCAATCACAAGTGATGCAGCGCCGAAACGGGCAAAGTCCGGCATTATCGTTCGGTCAGGAACGGATCTGGTTCACCGAGCAACTGACTCCTGACACAGCCGGTTACATCGTGCACAGCACCGTACGGCTACACGGACCACTCGACGCCGACCTGCTCCGCGCCGCGCTCGACACCTGTGCGACCCGGCACGACAGCCTGCGCATGTGCTTCACCGAGAACGCCCACGGCGAACCGCAGGTAGCGGTGATTCCACAGGTCACCGTACCGTTCACGGTGGTCACGGCGGACGACGAGGCGCACGCCCGGACGCTCGTCGACGCCGCCGTGCGGACCCCGTTCGACCTGACCACCGCTCCACTGCTGCGGGTCCTGCTGGTCCGGCTCGGCGAGGCCGACCAGGTCCTGCACGTCGGAATGCACCACATCGTCAGTGACGGGTGGTCACTCAACCTGCTCCTTGCCGAGGTGGCCGCCCTCTACGGCGCGCTCACCGACGGCCGGCCGGTTCCGCCACCGCCGTCGGTGGACTACACCGACTACGCGGCCTGGCAGCGCGACCGCAGCGACGGGCCGGCCGCCGAACGCGAACTCGCCTACTGGCGTGGCGCGCTCGCCGGGGTGCCGCCCCTGGAACTGCCGACCGACCGGCCGCGACCCGCCGTCGCCTCGTACGCCGGCGACGTCCACCGGTTCGCCTTCGACGCCGAGCTAACCGCCGGACTGCGCCGCCTGGGCCGGGCTCAGCGGGCCACGCTCTACATGACGCTGCTCGCCGGCTGGCAGGCGCTGCTGTTCCGCTACAGCGGTCAGCGGGATTTCGCGGTGGGTTCCCCGGTGGCCGGCCGGGTGGTGCCGGAGCTGGAGAAGCTGGTCGGTCTGTTCGTCAACACGGTCGCGATCCGGGCCGACCTGTCGGCCAAGCCGCACGACGGCGGCGACCGCAAGGACGGTGGCAGCGAGAACGACGACCGCGAGAAGGGCGACCGCGAGAACGACGGCGAGCCCAGCTTCAGCGACCTGCTGCGACGTACCCGCAACAGTGTGGTGCGCGCGCTCAGCCATCAGGAAGTGCCGTTCGAACGGCTGGTCAAGGAACTCAACGTGACCCGCGACGTCAGCCGCGCTCCGGTGTTCCAGACCCTGTTCACCCTGCAGAACTACTCGCGGGCCGCCACCACCTGGCCGCAGGGCCTGACCAGTACGGGGTTCGGCAGCGACGCGGCGGCGGCGCGGTTCGACCTGTCCCTGTACGTCAGCGAAACCAGCGACGGGCTGCGGGGAATGCTCGTCTACAACACCGACCTGTTCGACCCGGACACCGCCCGCCAGCTCGGCGCCCACTACGAGACACTGCTGCGGGCCGCGCTCGCCCGACCCGACCTCCCCGTGGTCGACCTGCCGCTGCTCGACGACGGGCAGGAGCGGCGGCTACGCGAGTTCGCGACCGGCCCGACCCCACCGGCGGACGCGCCCCGGCCGGCGACCGCCGGGGCGGTCACCCTGGCCGACCTGATCGACCGGCACGTCGCGGGCAGCCCGCAGGCACCAGCGGTGGTCTGCGGCGAGGACCGGATCGACTACCGGGAGCTGGACCGCCGGGCCAACCAGCTCGCACACTTCCTGCGGGCGCGGGGAGTCGGACCGGACCGACTGGTCGGGATCTGTCTCGACCAGTCGGTGGAGCTGGCCGTGGCGCTGCTCGGTGTGCTGCGGGCCGGTGGCGCGTACCTGCCGCTCGACCCGGAGCAGCCGCCGGCCCGGTTGGCGCTGATGCTGGCCGACGCCGATCCGGCCGTGGTGCTGACCAGCAGCGAGATCCGGGCCGAGTTGTCGAGTGGCACCAACCAGACCGACCCGACCGACCGGGCGGGCCAGACCGACCCGACCGGCGGGGTCGCGTCGCAGATCGACCGGGCCACCTGTCTGGATCTGATCAACGACACCCTGGCGGCCCAGCCGACGCACCGACCGGAGAGCGGGGCCGGCGGCGACCACCTCGCCTACGTCATCTACACCTCGGGTTCCACCGGCACCCCGAAGGGGGTGGCGGTCGCCCACCGACAGGTGCTCAACTACCTCGACGGGGTCGCCGAACGCTTCTCGATCGTCCCCGCGAGCCGGTACGCGTTGCTGCAGTCGCTGTCGTTCGACTTCAGCGTCACCGTGTTCTACCTCGCCCTGGCAACCGGTGGGACCGTACACCTGGTGCCTCGCCGGTGCACCGGCGAGGAGCTCGCCGACGAGCTACGTACCCGGGCGATCGACTACCTCAAGATGACCCCGTCGCACCTGACCGCACTGGCCGCCGAGGTCGACCCGGCCCGCCTGCTCCCCCGCCGGGCGCTCATCCTCGGCGGCGAGGCGGCCGACCTGGGCTGGGCGGCCGGTCTGGCCCGGCACGGCGTGGCGGTGTTCAACCACTACGGGCCGACCGAGGCCACCGTCGGCGTCACCACCTACCCGGTGTCGGCCGACGACCGGGGGCCGGGGGCCGTCCCGATCGGCCGGCCGCTGCCGTACGCCCGGGTCCACGTGCTCGACACCCGAATGCGCCCGGTGCCGGTCGGCGTCCCCGGCGAGATCTATCTCGGCGGCGACCGACTTGCCCGGGGCTATCTGCACCAGCCGGAACTGACCGAGGAACGGTTCGTGTCGGATCCGTTCGGCCAGCCGGGTGACCGCCTCTACCGCACCGGCGACCGGGGCCGCTGGCGGGCCGACGGGCAGCTGGTCTTCCTCGGCCGCACCGACCACCAGGTCAAGATCCGCGGCTTCCGGGTGGAACTCGGCGAGGTGGAGGCGGCGCTGCGCGACCTGCCCGCCGTCCACCAGGCGGCGGTGGTCCTGCGCGACGACCGGCTGGTCGCCTACCTGGAACCGACCTCGCAGGAGGCAACGCCCGACCGAGCCACGCCCGACCGAGCCACGCCGGACCGGACCGCGCCGGACCGGACCGAACTGCGTCGGCTGCTCGCCGACCGGTTGCCCGACCACATGATCCCGAGCCGGTTTTGCTGGTTGGACCGGCTGCCGTTGCAGGATCACGGCAAGGTCGATCGCCGGGCCCTGCCGGATCCGGTCGACGAGCAGCCCACCGGGGAACGGGTCGAGCCCGCCGGGCCGGTGGAGACGCTGATCGCCGAGATCTGGCGGACGGTGTTGGGCGTCGCCGGTGTCGGCGCCACCGACGACTTCTTCGACCTGGGCGGTCATTCGCTGTTGGCCACCCAGGTGGTGGCGCGGCTGCGGCGGGAACTACCGACGGTCACCGGGGTCGGCACCGCCGACGCCCGGCCGGCGGTCAGCGTCATGGACCTGTTCCGGCACCGGACCGTACGGGAACTCGCCGGCCTGCTCACCGGGGACGGCACCGACCGCGGCCTGCTGCTGCACGAGCTGACCCCGCCGGCGCCGGACACGACCCGGGTGGCCACCCTGGTCTGCGTGCCGTACGGCGGCGGCAGCGCCGTCGTCTACCAGCCCCTCGCCGACGCGCTGCCGGCCGGTCACCGGCTGCTGTCAGTGGCGATGCCCGGTCACGACATCGGACTGGCCGACGAACCGGCACCGATCGAGGAAGTCGCGCAGGGGGTGGTCGCCGAGATCCTGGATCGGGTCGACGGACCGCTGATCCTGTACGGCCACTGTGGTCCTGGTGGCGCGCTCGCCGTCGAGGTGGCTCGTCGGCTGGAGGCGGCCGGACGCGACCTGGACGCGGTCTATCTGGGCGCGGTGTTCCCGTTCGGCCGTCCGAGCGGCGGGATCTTCGGGCCGCTGCTGCGGCTACGGCTGGTCGAGCGGATCCGCAGTGACCGGATCTACCGAACCTGGCTACAGGCCCAAGGTACGTCTATCGGTTCGTTGGACCCGGACGAGGTGGCGTTCCTGATCAAGGCGATGCGGCACGACGCCCGGGTCTCCGAGGACTACTTCACCGCGTTGTTGCGCGATCAGGTGACGAAGCTGCGGGCACCGGTGATCTCGGTGGTCGGGGAACGCGACCGGGGGACCGACTTCTACGAGGAACGTTTCCAGGAGTGGCATTTCCTCAGCGACCGGACCGCGCTGGCGGTGATCGACGAGGCCGGGCACTACTTCCTGAAATACCGGGCCGAGGAGCTGGCCGACATCGTGACCGGCGTTCACCACCGGCCGGCCACGCCGACGAACGCCGTCGATCCACCCACGCCGACGAACGCCGTCGATCCGGCCTGGCGGCTGCAGGCGGTCTCCGATCGCCGGCCAGCGGCGGCCGACACGGCGACGTCGGACGGGTCGGCCCGGCCGGCCGTGGCACCGCCGGCCGGGCCGCAGCCGAGCCTGCGCCGGTTCGGCCTGGTCGCGGCCGGTCAGATCATCACCACCACGGGTACGGCGATGACCAACTTCGCCGTACCGTTGTGGATCTATCTGGAGACCGGCTCGCTGGCCCGCTTCGCGCTCTTCTCGATCGTCAGCCTGTTGCCCGGCCTGGTGCTGGCACCGCTGGCCGGCGCGGTGATCGACCGGACCAGCCGGCGACGAATCCTGTTGCTGTCCAGCGTCGGTGCCGGCGGAGCCAAGGCGGTGATGGCCGGGCTGCTGATCGCCGACCAGGCTCAGATATGGCACTTCTACCTACTGGTCGGCTGGCTGTCGGTGGTGCTGGCCTTCCAACGGTTGTCGTTCGTGTCGGCGGTGCCGCAGCTGGTGCCGAAACGCTTCCTCGGACACGCCAACGGTCTGACCCAGACCGCGGTTGGTTTGACCCAGTTCATGGTGCCGCTGCTCGCGGTCGCACTGCTGGAGGCGGTCGGACTACGCGGCATCATGATCATCGACGTGGTGGCGTACGTCTTCGCCATCGCCGTGCTGATCGCCATCCGCTTCCCCCGTACGCTGGCCCTGCAGCGCAGGGAAAGCCTCGGCCAGGAAATCCTCGGCGGGCTGCGGTACTCGCTGCGCCGGCGCGAGTTCCGGGGCATGCTCGCCTTCTTCGCCGCGCTCAACCTGTTCTTGTTCCCGGTGTTGTTCCTGCTCTCCCCGCTGGTGCTCGGCTTCGCCGACCTGGCCCAGGTGGCGCAGATCGCCCTCACCGGCGGCGTCGGCGCGGCGCTCGGCGGCCTGGTGATGCTGGTCTGGGGCGGGCCGCGTCGATACCGCATGCGGGCGGTGCTGATCGGCACGCTCGGCATCGCGGTGGCCTGTGTGCTCACCGGGCTGCGTCCCAGCCTGCTGGTGATCGGAGCCGGCGCCTTCGGCATGTACTGCTCGCTCGGCCTGGTCAACGGCATCTACAACACGATCATCCAGATCAAGGTGCCGGCGCGGTTCCACGGTCGGGTGTTCGCGCTCAACCAGATGGTCGCCTGGTCGACGATGCCACTCGGGTGGGGAGTGATCGCGCCGCTGGCCACCAGTTTGATGGAGCCGCTGCTGATGCCCGACGGCGCGCTCGCCTCGTCGGTCGGCGTCGTCATCGGAGTGGGTCCCGGGCGCGGCATCGCCCTGCTCTACGTCGTCTTCGGGCTGGGCATCGCGCTGACCGCGATCGTCTCGCTGCGGACCCGGGTGCTGTCCCGTTTCGACGACGAGGTCCCGGACGCGCCGCCGGACGACCTGATCGGCATCGAGGCCCGCCAGGCCCGGATCGCGGCGGGTGCGCGGTGACGGCGGCGACCGGGGCACCCCGGCGCGCTCCTGCTCCGCCGGCCGCCCGTACGGTCCCGGAGCTGTTGGACTGGCGGTGCGCCCAGCACCCCGACCGGGTGGCGATCGAGGTGCACGGCGTGGACCGGCTGACCTTCGCGGACTGGCAGGCCGGCAGCCGGGCGGTCGCCACCGCGCTGCGGCGCGCCGGTCTGCGCCCGGGTGACCGGGTCGGGTTGGTGTTCGGCGCGCGGGACTGGACCGGCTACGCGGTGGCGTACTGTGGGGTGCTGCGGGCCGGCGCGGTGGCCGTCCCGCTGTCGGAGCGGCTCGCCGCCGGCCAACTGGAGTACGCGTTGCGCCACTGCGACGCCCAGATGGTGGTGCACGGATCGCTGCCCGACGACCCCGGCGCGACCGGCGCGACCGGCGCGACTGGTGACCCCGGCGCGACCGGCACGGTGGCCGGCACGGACGCGACCGGTCCGGCCACACCGGACGGCATCGCGGTACGCAGCGTGGCCGAGCTGATCGCAGACAGCGCAGACAGCGGGGGCGTGAACGACACGGGCAGAGCTGCGGGCGGGTATCGGGTCCGGCCGGACGATTTGGCGCAGATCCTCTACACCTCGGGTACGACCGGTCGGCCGAAAGGAGTCGGCGCCAGCCATGCCAACCTGGTCGCCGGGGCACCCCGCCATCCGCGCCGGCTGGCACTGGCGCACTCGGAGCGGTTCCTGCACGCTTTCCCGATCGGCACCAACGCCGGGCAGACCATGCTGTTCAACGCGCTGACCGCGAAGCCGACGGCGCTGACGCTGCCACTGTTCACGCCGGTACGGTTCGCCCGGCTGATCGCCACCCCCGGGACAGGTACGGTCTTCCTGGTCCCCTCGATGGCCATCGAGCTGCTCGAATCGGGCGCGTTGCACGGGCGGGACACTTCCGGCGTACAGCTGATCGGGTCGACCGCAGCGGCGCTGGCACCGGCCGTGGCGGCCCGGCTGGCCGACAGCTTCCCCGCCGCGACGATCGTCAACTACTACTCCTCGACGGAGGCCGCGCCGGCCCAGACCGTCATGATCTTCGACCCGGCGCGGCGTACGGCGGTGGGCCGGGCGATCGACGGACAGCTGAGGATCGCCGACGACGCGGGCCGACCGGTGCCGCCGGGCACGGTCGGCGAGGTTTGGCTGCGCTGCGCCCATCCCCGGTCCTACTACCGCGACGATCACGCCAACCGGGACACGTTCCGCGACGGCTGGGTCCGGATGGGGGACCTCGGCCGGCTGGACGAGGACGGTTATCTCTACCTTGCCGACCGCCACCAGGACATGATCAAGTCAGGGGCGTTCAAGATCTCCACGCTGGAGGTCGAGGCGGCCCTGCACGACCATCCGGCGGTGGCCGAAGCCGCCGTGGTGGCGATGCCGCACCCGGTGCTCGGCTCGGCCGTCGCGGCCGTGCTGGTACCCCGCCCCGGCGTCCCCGCCACCGACCTGGCGTTGCCGCAGGTACGCGCGTTCCTCGCCGGCAGGCTGGCCGACTACCAGTTGCCGGCCCGGGTGGTGGTGACCGACACGTTGCCCCGCAACGACGCCGGAAAGGTCCTGAAACGACAGCTCACCGCGCTGTTCGACCCGCCCGCCGACTGATCAGCCGGGCACGACCGGCCGGCCCGGCCAGCGGCAGCTGGCCACCGACTTACCGCAACGACGACAGCACCAGCAGCAGCAGCACCAGGAGGATCACGTGGGTACCGCCGAAGCGACGTACGCCCAGCACGCCGTATGGTTCACCGAACAGGCCGGGGCCGCTGGTACGGCGTACCACATGGCTCTGGGGGTGTGGTTCGCCGCCGACCTGGACCGTTCCGCGTTGGCGGCGGCCTGCGACGCGGTGGTCGCCCGACACCCGATCCTCACGACCCGGATCGCCGACGACGACGGCATGCCCCGGCTGGCACCGGCCGCCCACCCGCCGACCCTGGTCGTCGGCGACCTCACCGACGACCGGATCGCGGCCGAGATCGCCCGGGGCCACGAGCTACGGACCGGACCGTTGGCGCGGTTCCAGTTGCTGGCCGGGGCCGACGGCCGCCAGCTGCTGCTGGTCACGGCACACCACCTGGTGTTCGACGGGATGTCCAAGGACGTGCTGGTCCGGGACCTGGCCACCGCGTACGCCGCCGCCCGATCCGGTCGGCCGGCCCGACTGGCACCCCTGCCGACCGACTACCAGCGGCACGCGGCGGCCGAACGGGACCGGGTGGCCGCCGAGACCGCCGCCGCCCGCGCCCATTGGGCCACCCATTGGACCGGACCGGGTGGCGTCGTCCTACCCGGACTGACCCGGATTCCGGCCGCAGCCGAACCCGGTGCCGTCGTACCGGTGGCTCTCGGCCCGGATCTGGTCGCCGCGCTCGACCAGGCCCGCCGCAAGCTCGAGGTGACCCGCTTCGAGCTGGTGCTCGCCGTGGTGCATCTCCTGCTCGACCGGTACGGCAACCGAGGCACGCCGGTCGGCGTCGGACTGTCCACCCGGACCGAGCAGACCACCGACCAGGTCGGACTCTTCGTCAACGAACTGCCCGTCACCGTCACCGTCACCGACGGCGACTTCCGCGACCACGCGCACGCGGTCCGGGACCAGGTCCGCTCCTTGAACCGGATTCGGGCCGTCCCGCTGGCCCACGTGGTGTCCGGGCTCCGACCTGCTCCGGCGTTGACTCCCGTCTCGGTGGGATACCGGCGTCGCGGCCCCGAACCCACCTTCGACCAGGTGGCGACCTCTGTCGAATGGGCGCTGTTCAGCGGCGCCGCCCGCAACGCACTGCACATCCAGATCGTGGACGGCCCCGGGCACGACGCGGGCCCGGACACCCTGGAGTTGAGTCTGCAGCACAGTCCGGCGGCCATCGCCACGGACGCCGTCGCCCGGATCGGTGCTCAGCTGCGCACCATGCTGCTCGCGGTGACCGCCGACCCGGATCAGCCGATCGCCGGGCTGCCGGTGCTGCCCGCCGAGGAGCTCGTACAGGTCTGCCACGGCTGGAACGCGACCGGCCGCGACTATCCGGCGGACGCCACCGTCGTCAATCTCTTCGCCGACCAGGTACGGCGGACGCCGGACGCGGTCGCCGTGGTCGACGGCCAACGCCGACTGAGCTACGCCGACCTCGACCGCGCCAGCGCCCGGCTCGCCGCGTCGCTGCGCGGCCGGGGGGTGGGTCGTGGCGCCGTGGTGGCGGTCGCGCTCGACCGTTCCTGGCAGGCCGTCGCCGCGCTGCTGGCGGTGCTGCGGTGCCGCGCCGCGTACGTGCCGGTCGATCCGGCGTACCCACCGGCCCGGCGAGCGATGATCATCGCCGACGCCGCTCCGACGTTGGTGCTGACGGCCTCCTCCGCCACCGCCGCCCTCGCGGCCTCCGGTGCTCCGCCGACGACGGACGTCCCGACGCTGGCCCTCGACCAGGTCGACCTGACCGGGCCGGAGACGGATCACGCCGGGCCGGAGACGGATCACGCCGGGCCGGAGACGGATCACGCCGGGCCGGAGACGGACCAGGCCGGCCTGGGTACCGGCTCCTCCGCACCGGCCACCGACCTGCCGACACCGGACGATCCGGCGTACGTGCTCTACACCTCGGGCTCGACCGGTCGACCCAAGGGAGTCGTCGTACCGCACCGGGCGTTGGCCAACCTGGTGCTCGCGATGCGGGACGAGTTCGACGCCGAGCCGGCACACCGATGGCTCAACCTGACCTCGCTGTCGTTCGACATCTCCGGGGTCGAGCTGTACCTGCCGCTGACCACCGGCGGTCGGGTGGTGGTCGCCGCCGGGGTGAGCGCCCTGGACGGCGCCGGCGTGCTCCGGCTGGTGCGTGACGAGGGCGTGACCCACGTGCAGGCGACCCCGTCCGGCTGGCGGGTGCTGCTGGAAGCCGGACTCGACGATTCGGTGGTCGCGGTGACCGGAGGCGAGGCCCTGCCGGTGCCACTGGCCCGGGACCTGCGCCAGCGGGTACGCCGCCTGGTCAACGGGTACGGTCCGACCGAGGCGACGATATATGCCACTATGGCGGACATCCCAGCCGAACCGGACGAGGTCACCATCGGCCGGCCGGTTGCCAACACCACGGCGTACCTGCTGGACGAAGCGCGCCGACCGGTGCCGATCGGCGTGCCGGGCGAGCTCTATCTCGGTGGACGCGGGGTGGCCGACGGCTACCTGGGCCGCCCGGAGCTGACCGCGCAGCGGTTCGTCGACGACCCGTTCACCGACGGCCGCGCCCCGGGACGGCTGTACCGGACCGGGGACCTGTGCCGATGGACGCCGGACGGGCGGATCGAGTTCCTGGGCCGGACCGACGACCAGGTGAAGATCCGTGGCCACCGGGTCGAACTGGGCGAGATCACCGCGCGGCTCCTGGAGCACCCGGCGGTCACTCAGGCGGCGGTGCTGCTGCACGCCACCGACGGCGGCACCGACGAACCGCGGCTGGTCGGCTACCTGGTGCCACGCGGTCCGGCACCCGCCCCGGCCGCGCTACGCCGGCATCTGGCCGAGAGCCTGCCCACCGCGATGCTGCCGACCGACTGGGTGGTCCTGGACCGGCTACCGGTCAGCCCGAACGGCAAACTGGACCGGGCCGCCCTGCCACCGCCGGCCCCGATGGGAGCACCAGTGGCTGGCCATCCCGCAGCCGAAGGTGCCGCCGGAGAGACAGCCGACAACGCGGCCGGGCAGGCGGCCCGCCCGGCACTGGCCGCGCTGACCGACGCTGACAGCTCAGGTGCTGACAGCTCGGGTGCCGACAGCTCAGGCGATCCGGTCATCGAGGAGATCCGGCTGATCTGGCAGGACGTCCTGCAGATTCCGGAGATCGGCATCCACGAAGACCTGTTCGACCTCGGTGGACACTCGCTGACCATCACCCGGATCAGCAGCCGGATCCACCGCCGGCTCGGAGTCGAGGTGCCGCTGGACGCGTTCTTCGACACCCCGACGATCGCCGAGATCGCCGACGTGGTCCGGCAGGAGCGCGCCGGTCACTGACCGCGTCCCGGCCGGCCCCCACCCAACCAGAGCAGCGGTACGGAGGAAACGATGGATGACGAGAAGCTACGACAGCGGGTCGCCGAACTGGTCAGCGCGGCCACCGGCGGAGACGTGCCGGTCGACGACGTGCTCGGCGGTGGCTCCCTGGTCGCGATGGGGGTGGACTCACTCGGCCTGCTCCGGCTGGTCGACTCGATCGAGATGGAGTTCGGCGTCGAGGTCGAGTTCGGCGGACCGGGGCGGCGAATGGACACGGTGGACGATCTGGTCGCGTCACTGGCCGACGCCCGGCCGATTCCGGACGCCACCACCGCATCTGCCACCACCGCCTGACCAGGCACGCAACCAACCCAGTCCGAGCCAGCCCAGCGCTGCGTCACGAGTCAACCACCGTTCACGACGTGCCCGTACCATGTCGGCCGGGCAAATCACATCGTCGTGTTTCGTTGCGGATGGCCGCGTCCGCTGGACTAGGCTGCGGTCGTGCCAGCGGACGGTCAGCAAGCGGACGAGCGCCTCAAACGCATCGAGGCGGTGACCGACCCTGACCTGTCCCGGCTGAGCTTCGACGCCTTGTTGGCGGAGTCACTGGCCCGTACCGGTGGGTTGCTGGATGTCGACAGCGCCGCGGTGTGTCTGCTCGACGCCCACTCCCAGCAACTGGTCACCGCCGCTGCCTGGGGCATCGAGGCGGGCCATGCTCACCCGGTCCGGCTGCCGCTCGGGCGTGGCTACGCCGGGGCGGTGGTGTCCACCGCCGCTCCGGTCCGGTTGACCGACCCGGACGACGCCCAGCTGGCCCACCCCGGTCTGCGCGGACAGGGCATTCGGGCGCTGCTCGCGGTGCCGGTCACCGCACACGGGCAGGTCATCGGCGTACTGCACGTGGCGACCCGTGGCCGCCTCGGCGGCGGGGGCGACGACGAGCAGATGCTGCGGTTGCTGGCCGACCGGATCGCGCTGGCCAGCCAGGTCCGGGAGCGGCAGGTCGACCGGACCACCACGCTGGCGCTACAACACGACCTGCTGCCGACCGAACTGCCGGCGGTGACCGGCCTGGAGTTCGCCGCCCGGTACGTGGCGGGACACGACGTCGGGGTCGGTGGCGACTGGTACGACGTACTGCCGCTGCCCGACGGGTGGGTCGGGGTCGCGATCGGGGACGTGACCGGACGCGGCCTGCACGCCGCCATCGTGATGGGGCGACTACGCAGCGCACTACGCGCGTACGCGCTGGAGACCACCGACCCGGCCGACGTGCTGGCCCGGCTCGACCGCAAGATGCAGCACTTCGAACCGGATCTGATGGCGACGGTCTGTTACGCGACGATCGACCCGTCCCGGACGGTGATGTCGCTGTCCACCGCCGGGCATCCGGCCCCGGTGCTGGTCGGCCCGGACACCGAGGCCCACTGCGTCCTGGTGCCCGCAGATCTCCCCCTCGGCACCCGGATCCATCGGCCGCGCCGGGCCCGTTCGGTCGATCTGCGCCCCGAGTCGCTGCTGTTCTTCTTCACCGACGGACTGGTGGAACGCTGCGGCCCGACCATCGACAGCGGCCTACGGCAGCTGTGCCGGTCGATCACCGGCAGCAGCGCCGAGGCCGCCTGCTCGGCCGTGATGGGCGCTCTGGTCGACGGCCGTCCGCTCGTCGACGACATCGCCATGGTCGCGCTGCGCCGCCGCTGACCGTCCATCGTCTCGGACACCTCACGGGGCCCTCGGTCGGACGGGCCGATCCGTCGCTGGTCACTGTCCTCGCCGCTCGTCTCGCCTGCTGGTCAGACCGGGTTCCGGTCCGGCCAGCAGGCGGTGGGGCTTACGCGCACGGCTCGGACGTGCCCGCTCGGGCTGGTATTCAGGCGGTGATCAGCCCGAGGCCGAGGGCGATCACCCCGGCGCAGAGGCTGAGCGCGCCGAGCCAGAGCAGGATGATGAGCCTGTTCGGCCGGGTCACCCCCTTGCCCAGGGAAGAGAGGAAGAAGCCGGCGGACATCAGCGCCGCCGCGACCGGTACGCCGAGCCGGGCGATCCAGAGCGCGACGCCCGACAGGCCGGTGGCATCGGCGTAGAGCAGACCCACCAGTCCCAGCGTCACCAGGACACCGGCGTGCGCGTGGCCGGCTCGGGCGAACGCCGCCTGGAACGGGGTCATCTCGACCTGGCCTCGCACGACGCGGCTGAGGAACCAGCCGCCGAAGGCGATGGTGACGACGGTCAGCAGCACAGCGCCGGCGATGATCCGGCTTTCCGCGCTGAGAGCTACGGCGGTCATGGGTCTCCTGTCTCCTCTGGTCCAGACGTTCCACTGTCGACCGTGGGGCGTTCGCCCTCGACGGTGGCCGCGCGACGCCGACGTGACGGTCGTTCGGGGTGACGCAGCCAACGTGACGGTCGCGGGTGATCGGATCGATTCTGGCGGGGGAAGATTACCGTGGAGTACCCGCGTCCAGTGCGGACTCGGGCAGACCGAGTTGCTGGGCCAGGTCGGCCAGTTCGGCTTCGAAGAGCACGCCGGCCTCGTCGCCGATGGTCCGGGTCAGCCCCATCGATTCCATGCAGACCACTCCGTACAGCCGTAGCCAGCACCGGGTGAAGGTCATGGCGGCGAGACTGTTCGGCAACGGCACCTCCAGCCGCTGCAGGAGTCGCTCGGCGAGCGCCTTCGTCGCGGCCGGGTGACGCTGGGGCTCGGCGGCGGGGATGTCGTACTCGTTCCACAGCTCGGCGAAGATGGCGCCGAAGAGCCCGCCAACCTGTCGACGGGCCTGGCTCACCAGAGCGTCGTCCTCCTCCGGCGGGATCGTGACGATCAGGGAGAGCTGGAACTCCCGGCAGTGCTCGACGGCCCAGTGACGCAACGCCCGACTGGCGACGATCAACCGGGCGGCGGTGTCACTCGGGTCGACCTGGCCGACTTCGGTGGAGATGTACTCGGTGAGCTCGTCCAATATGGCCACGATCACCGCGTCCATCAGGTCACGGTGACTACCGAAATAGCGGTAGACGCCGGGCGCCGTCATGCCCATCTCGCGGGCGACCGCGCGGATCGTCAGCGCCTCGGTCCCTTGGCTGTTCAGGATGTCACGGCTGACCGCGACAAGTTCCCGCAGCGTGGCATCCCTGACCCGCTGCCTGCGGGTCAGGGGAGGCGTCATCGCTCTCTCCACGGCTCGAGCCCTCCTTCCGGCGCGAACCTCGCCACGCGCGGGTCCAGCGGCGCGTGTCCGGTTCATGGAGTTTGTGTTGTCGGGTGTTAACTGTAGCGTCTATCGCTAGCGAACGCATCTGATCTAAGCTACTGTTACTTTCGATCGCGGAACTTGTCAGGGGGCAGGGAAGGTGAATGTGGTCAGCCTGAGCACCAGCTCAGAGACACCCTCGCACGACGATGCCACTCATCCGAACCACGTGCCGACCCCAGGACCAACCCTTCCCCACCATCCGGCGCTGCTCGTCGCGGCCTGCCAGGCCGGAGACCAAGCCGCCTGGCGCGAGCTGATCAGCACCTACTCCCCCGTGGTCTGGTCGGTCGCCCGGTCGTTCCGGCTGCGCACCACCGATTGCGAAGATGTCTGCCAGGCGACCTGGCTGCGGGTCGTGGAAAACCTCCACCGACTGCGCGAGCCCGGAAAACTGGCCCCATGGCTGGTGACCATCGCCCGCCGGGAGGCAATGAAGCAGGTGGAGCGGGAGCGCCGGCAGGTACCGATCGGCGACAACTCGCCCTTCGACGCCCAGCCGGACACCGCTGCGGTCGTGGAGGAGATCATTGTCAACCGCTCGGCGGACACCCGGCTGATGGCCGCCTACCGCAGCCTCGACAAGCAGCACCAGGCGCTACTGGCCATGCTCCTGCACGAGCCGGCGATGAGCTACGACGAGATCAGCGCTGCCCTGGGCATACCTCGCGGCTCCATCGGGCCGACCCGCAATCGCCTGCTGCGGCGGCTACGCGACAGCTTACGGCCGCAACTCGCTCTGGCCAGTTGACCCTGGCCGACGTCCCGATCGCGCCTTTCCAGTGAGCACGCCTTTCCAATAGGTGGACGCACATTCCAGCTAGCAGATGCCAGCGCTTGTCGCAGACGTCGACATCGCTTCTCATGCGCATCCCGGACCCAGGCGAATGAGCCACCATCCCATGATCAATGTGACGGCCGACACGCGAAGGCGTGTCGGCCGTCACATTGATCATGATAACTCATCTAAATTACTTCGCCCGTCATGTATCCAGAGCGTCGACCACCCTCTCTGTATGGAGGAAGTAGCCAGCGAAGGGAGGACGCGGGTGACCCCTCGAGTAGCAGTGGTCGGCGCCGGGATCGCGGGCATGGCCGCCGCATACCATCTGCGCGACGACGCTCGACTCACACTGTTCGAAGCCGACAGCAGACTCGGCGGACACGCCAACACCATCGAGGTCCAGGAAGGCGACCGGACTCTCGGTCTCGATACCGCCTTCATCGTCTACAACGAGGCTCACTACCCGATGCTCGCCAAGTTCTTCGGCGAACTGGGAGTGCAGACCCAGGACCACCCGGGACAGTTCTGCTTCTTCGACCTCGACCGGCAGCGCAGTTACGTGTCCGAAGACTTCGAGCTCACCGAGGAGCAGATCGGGCAGCGGTACGACGCGGACTTCGCCAGTCTGTGGCGGGAAGCGCGCCGCTTCCAGAGTGAAGCGCCGCGCGACTTCATCCGCCGCAAGGCCGACATCCCGCTCGGCGAGTACCTGGACCGTAACGGCTACAGCGCCGCGTTCCGGTACGGCTTCGTGGTGCTCATCGCCACCGCCGCGTGGTCGGTGCCGGCGGAGCGGATCTGGCAGATGCCGGCCAGCACGATCATCGCCTTCTTCTTCGCCCACGGGCACGAGGGCCTCGGTGGGCGGAGCGCTCCCTGGCGTACGGTCACCGGAGGCAGCATCAGCTACGTACGGCGAGTCGCCGAGACGTTCGCCCGGTCCGGAGTGGACGTACGGGTGAACGCCCCGGTCGGACAGGTCCGCACCGACGGCGACCAGGTCGTCGTATACGGCCCCGACGGGCCGGAGGGGTTCGACTACGTGGTGCTCGCCACCCATGCCGACGACGCGCTGGGCATGATCGTCGCACCGAGCCCGAGCCAGCAGCGACTCGCCCCGATCCGCTACCACGGCACCCGGGCGCTGCTGCACAGCGACGCGTCGGTGCTGCCGGCCGACCGGACGCGCTGGCGCAGCTGGAACTACGGGCGCGTCGGCGACGGCGAGGGACAGCAGTCCTGGGTGGTCTACTACCTCAACGACCTGCAGCACCTCGGCGCCGAGCGGGACTACTTCGTCACCCTCGACTGCCCGCTCGACGCCCGCGACGAACTCGTCATCCACGAAATGGCCTACCGGCACCCGATCCTCACCACGGAGGTCCGGTCTCTCCAGCGCGACATCCATTCGATCAACGCCGACGATTCGCGGATCAAATTCGCTGGATCGTACTTCCACTCCCGAAAGATGGGAATCGACATCATCGGCAGCCACGAGTCGGCATTCGACTCGGGCGTCGCCGCCGCCGAAGCTGTCCGACGCGCCGCCGGCATCGCCCCCTGAAAACCAGCGCACCAAAAGCCCCAACTGTTCATTCCATGAATCGAGCGTGAGCGGAGCACGGTCCGCCATGCCCCGATACGGTCCGAAGCGAGGAATACGATGACAGAACAGGTGACCATCCGCCCTGCCACCGTACTGACCGAGGACGAGGTACGCGACTGGCTGGTCGGAAAACTCGCGCACCGGCTGAGTGTGCCCGCCGACCGGGTGAACGTCGACCAGTACTTCGACGAATTCGACCTCGACTCCACCGAAGCCTTGGTGCTCTCCGGTGAACTGGAGAACTGGCTCGGATTCGAACTGGAAACCACCGCGCTGTGGTACCACCCGACCATCAACGAGCTCGCCGGCTATATCGTGGAAAAGCAGCGCGATGCGACGGCGTGACCGGCGGCCGCCGGAGGTGGTGACCCGGATCGGGAACGCCGGACCGCACGCACGAGCGGTGGTCCTGGTGCACCCGGGGGCGTTGCCGACCGCCGTCTACGCCGACCTCGCCGCCGCGCTCGCGCCCACGGCCGCGCTGCACGTGGTCAACCTCGAGCACGTACCGGAGTATTTCGAGGCGGCGTTGCACGGCGGTGCCCCGGCCACCTCTATCCCCTGGCTCGCCGAGCGGGTCGCCGACGAACTACGACGACGCGACCTGACCACCGGTCGGTGGTGTCTGGCCGGTTGGTCGTTCGGCGGAGTCGTGGCGCTGGAACTGGCCGGTCTACTCGGGCCGGCCGAACGTCCCGGTGCGCTACTCACGCTGGACAGCATCGCGCCGGTGCCGGAGTACACGGCACTCGACGGCGACCTCGACGACGCCACGGTGCTGCGCTGGTTCGCCATGTACCTCGGTGCCCGTCGGGGCGTCGAACTCCCACTGTCCGAAGTCGAACTCCCGGCGGCCGGACCGGCACCGGCCGACCGGGACAGCGGGCTGCGTACGGTGCTGGACCTGGCCCGCGCCCACGGGGCGGTCCGCGACGACACCACCCTGCCGGGGCTGCGCAAGGTGCTCGACACGTACCTGCAGGGGTTGGTTCGCAACAACCGGCTGGCGCAGGCGTACGAACCCCGGCGGGCGCCGGTGCCGGTGGTGCTGGTCCGGCCCGATCGAGGGCTGCTGGACGGGCCGGACCCGCTGGGGTGGGCGTCGCTGACCGACGACCTGACGGTGCTGGACTGCCCCGGCGACCACTACACGATGGTGCGGGACCGCACGGCCGTCGGGCGAATCGCCGGCGCGGCACGTGACCTGCTGGGCGAGGGTGCCGAACCGGCACGTGACCTGCCGGGCGAGGGTGCCGACCTAGCACCCGCCCGTGGCACCCACCCCGCCGACCAGCGGCCCGGCACCGACCACGAGACGACATCGACCAGATCGGAGCGTTTCATGGACAGCGACGACACCACCGCCCGCCGGATGGCGGACACCCCGATCGCGATCGTCGGGCTCGGCGCGCTCTTCCCCCGCTCGCGCGACCTGGGCGAGTTCTGGAGCAACGTGGTCGACGCCGCCGACTGCATCCAGGACGTACCGGAGACGCACTGGCGGATCGCCGACCACTACGACCCGGACCCGAGCGCGCCGGACAAGACGTACGCCAAGCGCGGCGGCTTCGTGCCGACGGTGCCGTTCAACCCGATGGAGTTCGGCCTGCCGCCCAACACCCTCGAAGTCACCGACGTCCTGCAACTGCTCAGCCTGGTGGTCGCCAAGCAGACCCTGGCCGACGCGGGCGCGCCGGACGCCCCGTGGTACCGCAAGGAGCGCACCGGCGTGGTGCTCGGTATCACCGGGGCCAACTCGCTGACCCAGCCACTGGCGACCCGGTTGCAGACGCCGGTGCTCAAAGAGGTCGTACGCAGCTGCGGGCTCAGCGAACGCGACGCCGAGGAGATCTCGGCGAAGTTCGTCAAGGCGTTCGCGCCGTGGGAGGAGCATTCCTTCCCCGGCATGCTGGGCAACGTCGTGGCCGGCCGGATCGCCAACCGGTTCGACTTCGGCGGCACCAACTGCACGGTGGACGCGGCCTGCGCCAGCTCGCTGGCGGCGGTGCATTCGGCGGCGGCGGAACTGATCTCCGGCCGGGCCGATCTGATGCTCACCGGCGGCTGCGACGCCGAGAACACCATCCTGATGTACCTGTGTTTCTCCAAGACCCCGGCGTTCTCCAAGGCCGGCGAGATCCGGCCGTTCGACGAGAACGCCGACGGCACCCTGATCGGCGAGGGCATCGGCATGCTGGCGCTCAAGCGGCTGGCCGACGCCGAACGCGACGGAGACCGGATCTACGCGGTGCTGCGCGGCATCGGCACCTCCAGCGACGGGCGGTTCAAGAGCATCTACGCCCCGCGCAAGGAGGGTCAGGTGGTCGCGCTGCGCCGGGCGTACGAGGACGCGGGTTTCGGCCCGGAGCAGGTCGGCCTGGTCGAGTGTCACGGCACCGGCACCGCCGTCGGTGACCTGACCGAGGTCAGTGCTCTCAAGGAGGTGTTCGCGGCGGTCACCGAGGACCGCGAGTTCGCCGCCGTGGGCAGCGTCAAGAGCCAGATCGGCCACACCAAGGCGGCGGCCGGTGCCGCCGGCATGATCAAGTCGTCGCTGGCGCTGTACCACAAGCTGCTGCCGCCGACGATCAACGTCGACAAGCCGCGCGAGGCGATGGGTTTCGACGACTCCCCGTTCTACGTCAACACCAAGACCCGGCCGTGGATCCTCGAACCGGAGCGGCCCCGCCGCCGGGCCGCAGTCTCCTCGTTCGGATTCGGCGGTACGAACTTCCACTGTGTCCTGGAGGAGCACGATCCGACCGGCTCCGGGCTGCGGGTGCTGCACCGTACCGCGCGGGTGTACCTCTGGCACGGTGCCGACCCGCAGGCGCTGCTGGCCCAGGTCGGCCAGCACCCGGACGGGTCCGGCGACGACGCGGTGGTGCCGGCCGGACACGCCCGGCTGGCCGTGGTCGCCCGCGACGACGCCGAACGCGACGAGTTGCGGGACAAGGCCTGCCGGCGGATCGCCGACGACCCGACCGTCGAGTCGTTCGACCTGCCCGGCGGGGCCTACTACCGTCGGGCGGCGGCGGACACCGGCAGGGTGGCCGCGCTCTTCGCCGGCCAGGGCAGCCAGTACGTGGCGATGGGTGCCGAGGCGGCGGTCGCGGTGCCGCCGGTACGGGCGGCCTTCGACGCCGCCGCAGCAGCCGGACACACCGCCGCCGCACACACCGAAGCCGTACGCGTCACCGGCGCCGAGGCGTTGGGCCGGGTGGTGTTCCCGCCGCTGGCTTTCGACGACGCCACCCGGCGCCGGCAGGAGGAGGTGTTGCGGCGCACCGACCACGCCCAGCCAGCGATCGGCGCGATCTCCACTGGCCAGTTCGCCTACCTGCGGGAACTCGGCTTCGCCGCCGAGGGAGCCCTCGGGCACAGCTTCGGCGAACTGACCGCGCTCTGGGCCGCCGGAAGCCTCACCGACGAACAGTTCCACACGCTGGCGAAGGCACGCGGCGTGGCGATGGCCACGCGCGACGGTGCCGACAGCGACGACCCGGGCACCATGGCGGCCGTCTCGGCCGACCGGCCGACGGTCGAGCGCCTGCTCGACAGCCACCCGGACGTCGTCGTCTGCAACATCAACGCACCGGACCAGCTGGTGGTCGGGGGCGGCACCGAGGCCGTCGGGAGGTTCGTCGAGTCCTGCACGGCGGCCGGGGTCGACGCGAGGGCCCTGCCGGTGGCCGCCGCCTTCCACACCCGCTACGTCGGTCACGCCGTGGACCGCTTCGGTGCCGCCGTCGCGCGGGTCACGGTGGGTCGGCCGGAGATCCCGGTCTACGCCAACACCGACGGCGCCGGTTACGGCGCCGACAGCGAGGCGAACGCCCAGGTCCTGGTGCGCCAGCTCGCCAACCCGGTCAGCTTCGCGCCCCGGGTCACGCAGATGTACGACGACGGCTTCCGGGTCTTCGTCGAGTTCGGCCCCAAGAAGGTCCTGGGTGGCCTGGTACGGCGAATCCTGGCCGACCACGCCGACGTGGTCGTGCTCGCCGCCGACGCCGGGCCGGGTCGCGACAGCGACCGCGCACTGAAGCAGCTCGCCGCCCGGCTGGCCGTCCTCGGCCTGCCGCTGACCGGTTTCAACCGCTACCAGGCGGTGGCCACCACGCCGCCGCGCACCGAGGGGATGACGATCGAGTTGAACGGTGTCAACTACGTACCGGAGGGGCGCCGCCGGGAATACCAAGAGGCGCTGCGCAACGGCTACCGGGTCGAGGGCGTTTCGACGTCCGCACCGGCCCCCGCCGCCCCCGCCGCCGCCGCTGTCGCCGCGAACGCAGCGGCCGACGGCCACAACGGCAACGGCCACAACGGCAACGGGCACGGCGGCCACAACGGCAACGGGCACGACACCAACGGGCACGCCGGCCACAACGGCAACGGCCACAACGGCAACGGCAACGGGTCCGTCATGCCGCATCAGCTGGTGCCGAACGTCGGCGCGATCGCCGCGAGCCACCTCGCGATGCACGGTGACTACCTGCACAACCAGCTGCGTCTGTCGGAACGGCTGACCAACCTGGTCGAGGAGGGCAGCCGGCGGCACGACGGGCCGGCCGACAACGTGATCGCCGGTATCACCGCGGTCGCCGAGCACAGCCTGGCCCTCGGACAGAGCCACGCCTCGGCCAGCGAGGTGCTGCGCAGCTTCGCGCAGCTGGAAACCGCGCTGATCGCCCCCGGCTCCGGCATCGACTACGCCCCGGTCGCCCACCCGACGGCGATGCCGGCGTACCAACCGCCGGCGATCGGCACCGGGCCGCAGCAGTACGCCTGGAACAACCCGGCGGGTACCGGCTACCCGCCGCAGGTGGACGCTCCGACCTACCCGCCGGAGACCGTCGAGCAGGCCGCGCCGGTCTCCCCCGCCGTGGCCCCGGTCTCGCCCGCGGTTGGCGCCCCGGCCCCGGCCGCCGCAGCCCCGGCCGCACCGGCCGCCGCAGCCCCGGCCGCCCCGGCCGCACCGGCCGCCGACACCACGGCGGCGATGGACGAGGCCACGGTCCGTACCACCTTGTTGACCATTGTCTCGGACAAGACCGGCTACCCGACCGACATGCTGGACCCGTCGATGGGCATCGAAGCCGACCTGGGCATCGACTCCATCAAGCGGGTGGAGATCATGGGCGCGCTGCGGGACTCCTTCCCCGGCTCGCCGTCGGCCAGCCCGGAACGCCTGGCCGAACTGCACACCCTCGACGACATCGTCCACTTCGTAGCGGGGGCGGCCGCCGAGGCGGAGGTGGTGACCAGCGGCCCAAAAGCTGAGCGCCTGCCCCGGATCGACCGGTGGCAGGCCAGCCTGACCCGGCTCCCGGTTCCCGACCAGCAGGAAAGGGCGTACCGGGACGACCCGGTGGCCCTGCTGGCCGGGGCCGGCGGCCCGCTCGCCGACGCGCTCGCCGACGCCCTGACCGCCGCCGGCTGGCGGACCGTCCACGCCGGTGAGGCGTACGACGACGGGTTGGACCTGGTGCTCTACCTGGCGCCGGAGCGGGCCGACGACACCGCCGCCGCCACGGCGGCCCTGCGGGAAGCCGCCCTGCTGGCCCGCGAGGTGCAGCGACCGTTGGAGCGGGTGGCCGAGACGTCCCGGGCGGCGTTCGTCACCGTGGCCCGGCTCGACGGCCGGCTCGGCGTACTCGCGTCGGACGGGACCGCCGAGGCGGCGGACCTGGCCACGGTCGCGCTGGGTGGCCTGTCCGGCCTGGTGAAGACGCTGGCCATCGAGGCACCGGCGGTGTATTGCCGGGCGGTCGACATCGCGGCCGCGCTGCCGGTGCCGCAGGTGGTCGAGCTGCTCCTGGCCGAGTTGCACGACGCCGGTACGTCCACGCGTGAGGTCGGGTACGACGACTACGGCGTCCGGTGGACCACCCGGTTGACCGCTGGTCCGGCGTACCCCGGCGGCGGTGAGCTCGCCCCGCCCGGACCGGAGGATCTGCTCGTCGTCACCGGCGGCGGACGCGGCGTCACCGCGGCCTGCGTCACCGACCTGGCCCGCAGGTACGGCGTCGGTCTGCTGCTGCTGGGCCGCACGCCGCTGGCCGACGAGCCGGCCTGGGCCCAAGGGGTGCCCCAGGAGCGGCTCAAGGCGGCGATCGTCCAGGCGTTGCGGGCCGACGGGGCCACTGTGACTCCGAAGGACGTCGAACGGCGCTACCAGGAGTTGACGGCGCAGCGGGAGATCCGCCGGACACTGGCGGAGGCATCGGCCGGCGGGGCGTCGGTGACCTATCTGCCGGCCGACGTGACCGACCCGGCGGCGCTGTATGCGGCGTTGGCCGAACACCGCGACCGGATCACCGGTCTGGTGCACGGCGCCGGCGTCCTGGCCGACCAGCTCATCGTCGACAAGCGGCCGGAGGACATCGACCGGGTGCTGGGCACGAAACTGACCGGTCTGACCGGGCTGCTGGCAGCGCTGGACACCAGCCGACTGCGGCACGTGGTCCTCTTCTCCTCGGTCGCCGGCTTCTTCGGCAACCGGGGGCAGTCGGACTACGCGATGGCCAACGAGGCGCTGAACCGGATCGCGTCGCGGCTGCGCGGGGCCCGGCCGGACGCCCGGATCACCTCGATCAACTGGGGTGCCTGGGCGGGCGGAATGGTCACCCCGGAACTGGCCCGCCTGTTCACCGAACGAGGGGTGGACCTGATTCCGCTGGACACCGGCGTACGGATGTTCACCGAGCAGTTCGGCACCGCCCACTCGGCCGACCTGGTCACCGTCATCGGGCCGGACGAGCCACTGTCGAAGGCCGAGCCCCGGCCGCTGCCGGTCGACGGGGTACGGGTGACCCGCGAGTTGGCCGGGCTGCGCGACGAGGCGGTGCTGACCGACCACCGGATCGACGACCACCCGGTGCTGCCGGCGACGGTGGCGTTGGGCGGGATCCTGGCCACCGCCGCCGCCGTGACCGGGGTGCCGGCCGTCGGCGCACGGGACTTCTCCGTCCTCAAGGGCGTCGTTCTGGATTCCGGGCAACCGGAGCGGCTGCGCTTCCTGGTCACCCCGGACGGCTCCGGCACCCGCGTCGACGTGCGGGACGACGCCGGCCGGCCCCGATACCGGGCGGTCGTCGAGACGGCGGGCCTCGGCCCGACGCCCCGGCTGACCGGCCTGCCCGGCGTCGACGCCGGGGAGCAGACCACCGCGTACGCCGACGGCACCCTGTTCCACGGCGAGACGCTGCGCGGTCTGCGTCGGGTCCTCGACCCGGGCCGGCGGATGGTCCTGCTGGCCGAGTTGCCGGACACCCCGCTCGCCGACGGTGCCTGGAGCGCCGACCACTATGACCCGGCCCTGGCCGACCTGCTGCTGCAGGCGGTGCTGGTCTGGGTCCGCCGACACACCGGTCAGGCGAGCCTGCCGACGGGTGTCGGCCGGGCCGAACTGTTCGCGCCGATGCCCACCGGGGAGCCGTTCCTGATCGTGGTCGACGAGGTCACCGTCGACGCCCCGACGGTGCGCTGCACGGTCAGCGCGTGCGGCACCGACGGTACGGTCCTGGTCCGCTTCACCGGAATCCAGGCGATCGTCCGGGACACCGGCGACGCACGGTCCACATCCCACGCACGCTGACCCACCCTGCGGATGGAGAGTCATGTCCACGCCAGAGCATGTCGCGGGGACCAGCACCGGTCAGGAACCCGTAGCGATCGTCGGGATCTCCTGCCTGCTGCCCGGCGCGGAAACACCCGAGCAGTTCTGGGCCAACCTGCGGTCCGGGGCGGATCTGCGTCGCCCCGGTGGCCGCGAGGTGTTCGGCACGGACGCCACCGTTCCCGGTGGATGGGGTGACCCGGAGCATCGGGTCACCGCCACCCGGGGCGGGTTCGTCACCGAGCCGACCATCGACCTGACCGGCCTGCGGATCCCGGCGGAGACGCTGGACCGGCTGGACAAGGTGGTCCGCTGGCCGTTGCACACCGCCCGCCGGGCGCTGGCCGACGCCGGTATCGGCGTGGACTCGCCGGTCCTGGCCCGTACCGGTCTCGTCCTGGGCAACTACGCGTTCCCCACCGAGTCGTCGGTCCGGGCCTGCGTGCCGCTGGTACGCCGGGCGGTGACCGCCGGGCTGCGGCAGGCGGGTCTGGGGCTGTCGGAGTCGGGGCCGCAGGCGGCACTGGGGCTGTCGGAGTCGGAGCCGGTCGAGACGGCCGGCGCCGACCCGGCGGACCTGTGGCCGTTCGGCCTGCCGGCCACCGTGATCGCCCAGGCGCTCGGCCTCGGCGGCGGTCGGCTGACTCTGGACGCGGCCTGCTCCTCCGCGTTGTACGCGTTGGCCCTGGCCCGGGGCTACCTCGCCACGGGCCAGGCCGACGTGATGCTGGCCGGGGCGGTCTGTGCCCCGGACCCGCTGCTGATCCACCTGTCCTTCTCGGACCTGCAGGCCTTTCCGGCCAACGGGACGAGCCAGCCCTTCGACGGCCGGTCGGCGGGCATCGTCACCGGTCAGGGTGCCGGGATCTTCGTCCTGAAGCGGCTCGCCGACGCCCGCCGCGACGGCGACACGATCCACGCCGTACTCGGTCCGATCGGGCTGAGCAACGACGGGGCGGGCGGGCATCTGCTCACCCCACGCAAGGACGGGCAGATCGCCGCGTACCGCCGCGCCTACCTGGACGGCGGCATCGATCCACGGCAGGTCGACTACATCGAATGTCACGCCACCGGCACCCCGCTCGGCGACGCGACCGAGCTACGCGGGGTGGCCGAGTTCTTCGCCGAGCGCGGCGGGGTGCCGCCGCTGGGGTCGGTCAAGGGCAACGTGGGGCATCTGCTCACCGTCGCCGGCTTCACCAGCATGCTCAAGGCGATCCTCGCGCTGCGGCACGGGGTCCTTCCGACAACGCCCGGGGTGGAGCAGCCGCTGCGGCCCGCCGACGCGCTCGCCGCCGCCGACCAGGTGGTCCGGACCGAACGCCCGTGGCCGGCCCCGCGCACCGACCGGGATCCGGCGCACCGGGTGGCGGCGGTCTCCGCGTTCGGCTTCGGCGGCACCAACGCGCACGCCATCCTGACCACCGACGCCGCCAGCGACGCGGTGCTGACCCCCGACGACCCGGTAGCCGAGCGGTGCCCGGCCGGCGGCACCGCCGAGCGAAACCCGGACAGCGGCGCCGCCGAGCGGGCCGCGGCCGGCGTGACGTCCGGCACCGGGCGGCTCGCCCTGATCGGGCTGGGGCTGCGGGCCGGGCCGGCGACCGACCTGGCGGACTGGGCGGTCACCGCCCGCACCGGCACCCCGGCGCTGGTCGACCGTCCGGAACACCGCTGGTACGGGCTCTCGGAGGCCGCCGCGACGAGCTCCGGTGCCGCCGCGACGAGCCTCGAGCACGCCGATCGGGGCGGGTACGCCGAGACGATCGACGTCGACGCGCGGACCTACCGGATCCCGCCGGGGGAACTCGACTTCGCCAACCCGCAGCACCTGCTGCTCTTCGAGGCGGCCGAGCAGGCCCTGCACGACGCCGGTTACGACCCGCCGCCGGCCGGCGTCCGGGCCGAGGACCTGCCGCAGCGACGGGTCGCGGTGGTCATCGCGATGGAGATGGAGCCGCGTACCCACACCCACCGGGCCCGCTTCGACATCGGTGCCCACGTCCGCGCGGAGTGCGCGCGGGCCGGGCTCGACGTCGACGAGGAGACGCTGACCCGGCTGGAGAACGCGGTGCGCGCCGGGGTGCACGACCCGATCGGCGCCAACGAGGTGCTCAGCTACATCGGCAACATCATGGCCAGCCGGATCTCCTCCTCCCGCAACCTGACCGGGCCGTCGTTCACCGTCGCGGCCGACGCCACCTCCGGTGCCCGCGCCCTGGAGGTCGCTCAGTTGCTGCTGCGCGACCCGTCCGTGGAGGCGGTCCTGGTCGGCGGGGTCGACCTGGCCGGGGGGGTCGAGAACGTACTCACCCGGGCCGCGCTGGCCGCCGCCGGGGCGACCGCACCGCCGGTGCCGGGTGACAGCGCCGCGGTGGTCGTGGTCGCCCGACCCGAGGACACCGCTGGTCGCCGGGTCTACGCCACCGTGGAGTCGGTGGCGGTGGCCAGCGACCCGGCCGGTGCCGGTGCCGCCGTGGCGGCGGCGAGCAGCGCCGGGCTGGCCGCCGCCGGCCGCGACGTCGCGGAGGTGGACTACCTGGAGCTCGCCTCGGCACCGGCCGGCGACGTCCTGGCCGACCTGGCGGCGGCGTGGCAGGCCGGGGCAGACGACGACGGCTGCCTGATCGGCGGGGCCGCCGCCCTGGTCGGGGAGACCCAGCAGGCCTCGGTGCTGACCGCGCTGGTCAACACGGCCTACTGGCTGCACCGGGCCGAGCTGCCGGCCACCCCGGTGCCGCTGCGCGAAGCGCTGACCGGGTTGCCGACCACACGGCCGGAGGCGACCACGCGGCCGGAGGCGACCACCCGGCTGGAGGTGTCGACCGAGGCGATGCCGTGGCTGCGGCGCCGCCGGGACACCCCACGGATCGCCACGGTCGCGGCCTGGGACACTCGACCGTTGGCCGGTGCCAACACCGCCGCCCAGCTGGTCGTGGCCGGCGCCGACACCGTCGGCACGCAGGTCGAGGTCGACTGGCCGGCCGCCACCGGGCACCTGTTGCTGGCGATCAGCGCCGACGACGCGGCTGCCATGACCGACCAGGTACGGCGGTACCGGGCCGAGCTGGAGCAGGGCCGCGACCCGTGGGACCTGATCCGGGCAGCGGCACCGGACAGCGGCAGCCGACGCTACACGGCGGTGCTGGTCGCCGCCGACGGCGAGCGGCTCCGTCGGGAGCTCGACGCCGCCGAGCGGGACCTGCCGGGCGTGTTCGCCGACGGCGGCGAGTGGGCCACACCGGCGGGAAGCTTCTGCACCGGCCGGCCGATCGGCCCGGACGGGCGGGTGGCGTTCGTCTACCCCGGCGCGTTCACCAGCTACCCGGGCGTGGACCGGGATCTGTTCCGGCTCTTCCCCGGCCTGCTGGACCGTTTCGAGGCCGAAGCGGACCGGCCCCGGGACCGGTTCAAGCACCGCTGGCTCTACCCGCGCGGCGCGCAGCCGGTGGGTCGGCGGGACCTGATGCGCCACGAGGAACGACTGATCGACGAGATCCCGGTCCTGCTGGCCGCCGGCACCAACACGGCGGTGCTGCGTACCCAGCTGCTGCGCGACGTGCTCGGCGTCGCCCCGCACGGCGGGTTCGGCTACAGCCTCGGTGAGAGCAGCATGCTGTTCGCGATGGACGTCTGGTCCGCCGCCACCCGCGACGACGCGAAGCTGGCGGCCACGCCGCTGTTCCGGGATCGGCTGCGCGGCCCCAAGCACCTGGTTCGCGACACCTGGTCGCTGTCGGCCGACACCCCCGACGGCGAGGTCTGGGCCAGCTACGTCCTGCTCGCCGGCGAGCAGGAGGTACGGGCGGGCATGGCCGGCCTGGACCGGGTCTTCCTCACCCACGTCAACACGCCCCGCGAGGTCGTGGTCGGCGGCGACCCGGCCCAGGTCAAGGAACTGATCCGGCGGGTCGGCTGCCAGGCGGCCAAGGCACCGGCCAACCACGTGATGCACTGCCCGGTGGTCGACCCGGGACTGGCCGAGTTGGCCGAGCTGAACCGGTACGTCGCCGGTGCCGCCGACCCCGGTCTGGAGTTGCTGTCCGCGTACGACAACGACGTCGTCGACCCGACCGACCTGGAGATGATCGCCCAGCGGATCGCCTGGACGCTGCGCAGCACCATCGACTTCGCCCAGCTGACCCGGACCGCGTACGACCGGGGTTTCCGCTTCTTCGTCGAGGTGGGTCCCGGTGCCACCTGCACCCGCTGGATCAGCGAGACCCTCGCCGACCAGCCGCACGTGGCGGTCTCGGTGGACCGCCGGGGCCAGCCGGTGGCCGCCGCGCTCGCCCAGGCGCTGGCCCGGCTGGTCAGTCACGGTCTGCCGGTCGACCTGACCCGACTGGTGGGCGGTGCCGGACTGGTGGGCGGTGCCGCCGGCGGTCGCCGTCTGGTGCGCACCGTCGCCTGCGGCGGTGAGTCGATCGTCGCGCGGGTCGCCGGGCGGGCCGCCGACGTGCTCGAACGGCAGGCCACCGACGTGCTCCAACGGCAGGCCGCCGAGACCCGCGAACGAATCGAGCGCGAGACGTCCACCGTCGTCGCGCACGCCCCCGAGGTGGTGCCCCCCGCCATGACCGATCCCACTGTGCACTGGCCCGAAGAGATCATCACCGTCGACGGCGAGCCGTTCGTCTTCCTGCCCGCGACGGCCGCGACACCCGCGCTGACCGGCGCGTCGTCCGCCGCGTCACCGGCGCTGAGCGACGGTGACGCCAATCGACCCGTACGCCGGGTGCACCCGGCGCGGACCGGTCCGCACCGGCTGCATTCACGCTGGTCGGCCGGGCAGCTCCAGCGCCCGACGCAGAGCCCGGTGGCGGCCGTGGCCGCACTGGCCAACCGGGTCGCCGAAGCGCACCGGGCGGCGTTGCGGGCCCACCACGCGGTCCTCGACAACGCCGTCACCCAGCTGGAGCTCTCGACCGGCGGCGCGACCGTCGCCACCCGTACGGGCAGCGGCGCTCTGCCCCCGACCGGTGGCGCGCCCTCGGCCGGCGGGGGCACCCCGCCACCGGCCGGCGGTACTCCCCCGCCGGGTGGTGCCCGTCCGATCTGGGACGAGGCCGACCTGCTGGAGTTCGCCTCCGGCCAGGTGGCCAAGGTCTTCGGCCCGGCGTACGCGGAGATCGACAGCTACCCGGTGCGGACCCGGCTGCCCGAGCCGCCGTACCTGTTCGTCAGCCGGGTCACCCGGCTCGACGGTCGGCGGGGAGTCTTCGAACCGTCGACGATCACCACCGAGTACGACGTGCCGGCCGGCTCCTGGTACAGCGTGGACGGTCTGGTGCCGTGCGCGGTCACCATCGAGGCCGGGCAGTGCGACCTGCTGCTGATCAGCTACCTCGGGATCGACCTGCACCACAAGGGTGAGCGGGTCTACCGGCTGCTGGACAGCACCCTGGTCTTCCACGGCCCGCTGCCCCGCGAGGGGCAGACCCTGCGCTACGACATCTCGATCAACCGGTTCGTCTGGAACGATGACGCACTGCTGTTCTTCTTCAGCTACAAGTGCTACGCCGACGGCGAGCTGATCCTGGAACTGCTCGACGCCTGCGCCGGCTACTTCAACCGTACGGAGTTGACCAACTCCCTCGGGGTGGTCGAGTCCGACGCCGACCGCAAGCGCCGCGCCGGGTTGAAACGGACCTGGTTCAAGCCACTGGCGCGTACCGGGCGCACCTCGCTTGGCACCCGGGACCTGGAGCTGCTGACCGAGGGCCGCCGCGCCGAGGTCTTCGGCCCGGCCTGGGACCAGGGCGACGCGAACCGGTCGCTGCGGCTGCCCACCGCGATGCTGCGCATGATCGACGAGATCCCCCGGATCGACCGGCTCGGCGGACCGTGCGGGCTCGGTGAGCTGACCGCGATCAAGCGCCTCGTTCCGGACGGCTGGTACTTCACCTGCCACTTCCCCGGTGACCCGGTGCTCGCCGGTTCGCTGGTCGCCGAAGGCGGCGTGCAGCTGCTGCAGACGTACGCGATGTACCTGGGGATGCATCTGGTCCTGCCGGACGCCGAGTTCCAGTCGGTGCCGGGTCTCAAGACCGAGGTCAAGGTACGGGGACAGATCACCCCGGAGACCACCGAGATCCGCTACCACGCGGAGATCATCGAATTGACACTGCTGCCCCGGCCGACGGTGATCGCCGACCTGACCGTCTACGTCGGCGACAAGCCGATGGTGGCGATGCGCAACTTCGGGGTGCAGATCCGGGAGAAGCCGGGTACCCCGTACCGGCCGGGTCCCGGCGGGGTGCCGGAGTTCCTCGGCCGGCGCGACGCCCTCGGCGAGACCGCGTTCATCAACGAGCTGCACCTGGCGCACGCCGCAAAGGGCGACCTGGGCACCGCGATGGGCCCGGAGTTCGACATCTACGCCGACCGGCGGGCACCGCACATCCCCAACGGCGACTTCCAGTTCGTCGACCGGATCATGTCGCTCAAGGGCACCCGGGGCGTGCTCAAGCCGGGCGCCGAGATGGTCACCGAGTACGACTCGCCGCCGGAGGCGTGGTACTACGCCGACAGCCCGACCGGCAACATGCCGAACTGCGTGCTGATGGAGACCTCGCTGCAGGCGGCGATCCTCTGCGGCTACTACCTGGGCGCGACGCTGGCCAACCCGGACGACGAGTTCGCCATCCGCAACCTGGACGGCAAGGCCACCCTGGTCAAGGACGTCGACCTGGCCGGTAAGACGATCCGGCAGCACACCACGATGCTGTCCAGCCAGGCGGTCACCGGCGCCACCTTGCAGAACTTCCGCTACGAACTGGCCGCCGACGGCGAGGTCTTCTACGTCGGCGAGTCGATGTTCGGCTACTTCACCGACGCGGCGCTGGCCAACCAGGTGGGGCTGGACGCCGGCCGCTTCCTTCCGCCCTGGTTGGCGGAGCAGGCCGACCTGGACCCGGACCGGGTCCGGCGGCTGCCGGTACGCGGTGACGCGCGCTGGCGTACCCCGCACCCGCGCAGCGGGCTGCGGCTCGGCGGCGGACACCTGGACCTGGTCGACGAGGTCACGCTGGTGACCGACGGCGGCCGGTACGGCAAGGGTTACCTGCTCGGCACCCGGACGATCGATCCGGCCGACTGGTACTTCACCTGTCACTTCCACCGGGACCCGGTGATGCCCGGCTCGCTCGGAGTGGAGTCGGTGATCCAGGGCCTGCAAACGTACGTGATCGAAGCCGGACTCGCCGACGACGTCCCGGACGCCCGGTTCGCCTCCCCGGTGGACGTACCGATGGGCTGGAAGTACCGGGGCCAGATCCTGCGTCCCGACGAGGAGATGACGTTCGACCTGCACGTCAAGGAGATCCGCCGGGAGGCCGACCGGCTGCTGGTCGTCGCGGACGCCAGCGTCTGGAAGCCGGGTCTGCGCATCTACGAGTTGACCGATGTCGCCGTCGAGGTTCGGTCCGGTGCCGCCGCCGGCCGGGGAGAGTGAGAACGCCATGACCGTCACCGTCCAGCCGACCACCACGGTCCAGCCGACCACCACGGTCCAGCCGACCACCACGGTCCAGCCGACCGTTCCCGCCACCACCACCGGGGCGGCCGGGACCGGGCCAGCCGGACCGGTGCACGTCGTACCCGGGCCGGTGCACGTCGACCCCGCCGGGATCCGGGCCGCCCTGGCCCGGCTCGACGAGCCGGTCTTCGTGGTCCGCGCCGGCAGCGGGATCGGCGTGACCAACCAGCAGCCCACCTCGGCCACGTCGGTGCTCGCCGCCGTCGGCCCTTTGCCGCCGGAGCGTCTCGGGGACGCCGGGTTCCGGGCCCGACACGGCCTGCGCTACGCCTACATGGGCGGCGCGATGGCCGGCGGGATCGCCTCCGAGGACCTGGTCATCGAGCTCGCCCGGGCCGGCTACCTCGGCTCCTTCGGCGCCGCCGGGCTGCTGCCGGAACGCATCGACCGGGCGCTGCGGCGCTTCCGCACCGAGATCGGGCAGCTGCCGTACGCGGTGAACCTGATCCACGCCCCCAGTGAGGAACGGCTCGAACACGCCGGGGTGGACCTGTTCCTCACCCACGGGGTGCGCTGCGTGGAGGCGTCGGCGTTCATGGACCTCACCCCGCACATCGTCCGGTACCGCGTCGCCGGCCTCGGCCGGGACCCGCAGGGTCGGGTCGTGGTCGGCAACCGGGTCATCGCCAAGGTGTCCCGTCCGGAGGTCGCCGCGAAGTTCCTCGACGCCGCCCCCGCGTCGATGGTCGCCGACCTGCTGGCCCGGGGGGCGATCACCGCCGAGCAGGCGGAGCTGGCCCGGCTGGTGCCGATGGCCGACGACATCACGGTCGAGGGCGACTCCGGCGGACACACCGACCGCCGACCGCTGATCGCCCTCTTCCCGGTCATCGCCGCCCTGCGCGAACAGGCCCAGCGCCGGCTCGGCTACCCGGTGCGGGTCGGGGCGGCCGGCGGGCTGGGCACGCCGGCCTCGATCGCCGCCGCGTACGGGCTCGGCGCCGACTACGTGGCGATCGGCTCGGTGCACCAGGCGTGCGTCGAGTCGGGCACCTCCGACGCGGTCCGCACGATGCTCGCCGCCGCCGGGGTGGCCGACTGCGACATGGCCCCGGCGGCCGACATGTTCGAACTCGGCGTGGACCTGCAGGTGCTGCGCAAGGGAACGCTGTTCCCGATGCGGGCCCGTCGCCTCTACGAGCTGTACAAGCTCTACGACGGCATCGAGGCGCTTCCCGCGCAGGAACGTACCCGGCTGGAGACCCAGGTCTTCCGCCGGTCGCTGGACGACGTCTGGTCCGACGTGCGGGAGTACTTCGCCCGCCGGGACCCGGATCAGTTGGAGCGGGCCGGCCGGGAGCCGCGCCGCAAGATGGCGCTGGTCTTCCGCTGGTACCTCGGGATGGCGTCGCGCTGGGCCAGCGTCGGCCAGGCCGACCGGGCACCGGACTTCCAGGTGTGGTGCGGGCCGGCGATGGGCGCCTTCAACGAGTGGGTGGCCGGCACCGACCTCGCCGAACCGGGCAACCGCCGGGTGGCCCGGGTGGCGGGAGAGCTGATGCGCGGGGCGGCGTTCACCAGCCGCGTGCAGCAGCTGACGCTGGCCGGGATCCGGCTGCCGGTGTCGGTGCGCGCGTACCAGCCGGGGAGTGTGTCGTGACCAGCGTGTTGGCGGCCGGGCCGCTGACCCGGTTCGCGGCGGCGGCCGAACTGGACCGGTCGCTCGGCGACCCCGTCGACGAGCGCAACCCGTACGGTTTCCACGCGGCGCTGACCCGCGACGAAGCCGCCGCGTTTCCCGCCGCGCTGGCCGACGCCGTCGGCCCGGCGCTGCGCCGGTCGTACGTGCCGGTGGCCGACGGCGGCACGCTGCGCGCCGCCGACGAAACCCTGATGACGGTACGGGTGGCCGCCCGGCGGGACCTGACGGTGATGCCGGCGACGATGTTCAGCATCACCGCCGCCACCTGCGTCCTGCTCGCCGGTGACGCCGACCAGCGGGCCCGGGTGGTGGAGCTGCTGGAACGCGGCGGCGCGATCGGTTTCGCCACGACCGAGGCGGAACACGGCAGTGATCTGCTGGCCAACGGCTGCCGGCTGGAGCCGGACGGGGCCGGCGGCTACCGGCTCTGGGGAGCCAAGTGGCTGGTCGGGCTCGGTGAGCGCGCGGAGGCGCTGCTGGTCTGCGCCCGTACCGGGGGCCGGGGTCCGGGGGCGTTCACCCTGGTGCTGGTGGAAGGGCCGCTGGTCGCCGCCGGCCGTACCGAGGTCCGGCCGAGCAGTGGGATGCGCGGCATCGGCCTGACCGGCTTCGACTTCGCCGGCACCCCGGTCCCGGCGCACGCCCTGGTGGGGCGGGTCGGACGCGGTCTGGACGTGGCGATGCGGGCCATGCAGTACGTACGGGTGATGAGCACCGGGGCGAGCCTGGCCGCCGCCGACTCGGCGCTGCGCTGGGCGCTGGACTTCGCCGCCAGCCACCGGGTGGCCGACCAGCCGATGTCGGGCCTGGCGCACACCCGCCGGCAGCTCGCCACCGCCGCCACCACGCTGCTGGCGATGGAGGCCGGCGCGCTCGGCGCGGCGCGGGCGCTGCACCTGGCACCGCAGGCGCAGGGCCTGTGGTCCAGTGTGGTCAAGCAGGTCTGCACGGACGGCTCGGCGGACGTCTTCGGCCGCTGTGGCGACCTGCTCGGCACCCACGCCCTGCTCCGCGAGGGTTTCGCGGCGGCCTTCGACACCTTCCGTCGGGACAACGCGGTGGTCCGGCACATCGACACCGGGCCGGTGGCGAACCTGCGGCTGGTCGCCACCGCGCTGACCCAGTGGGCGCTGACCGGCCAACCCGGCTCCAGTCTAGACACAGCTGGGTTGTTCGACCTGTCGACGACGCCGCCGCCGGCCCGGCTCGACGCGTTGGCGGTGGCCAGCCGCAGCGACCCGGTCACCGGCGGACTGCCGCTGGTCGCCGACCGGGTCCGCGCCGAACTGCGCGGCGGCGGCCCGCTCGCCGACGCCGCCGCGCAGGCCGTCGCCCGGCTGCGCACCGCGCTGACCAGTCACCTGGGCCGGATCGGTGGGCTGCTGGAGCGGCGCCGGGGCGGGGCCGCACCGGATCTGCTGGAGGAGGCGGAACGGTTCTGCTTCCTGCACGCCGCGGCGAGCTGCGTACACCTGTGGTGGGCCAACCGCCGACAGCCGCTGCTGGCCGGCGACGCCGCCGACCCGGCCTGGCTGGCCGCGACGGTCAGCGTCCTGCTGGCCCGGGCCGAGGGCGGCGTCTGGCGGCTGCCGGCCGACCTGGTGGAACCGATGTACCGGTCGCTGGACCGGTTGCACGCCGACGGGCGGCTGTTGTCCGTGACCGCGCTGCCGTTGGCCGAACACGACCGTGCCGACACGAGAAAGGGGCGCGTCCCGTGAGCGTCAAGAACCAGATCGCGGTCGCCGAAGAGCTGGAACGCTATCTCGGGGACCCCCACGATCCGTCGAACCAGATGTCCTTCGCCAGGGTGCTGGGCTTCGACGAACGCGAGGAGTTCCCGCACGAGCTGGTCGGTCTGCTGCAGCGCTGGCAGCTCCACGAGTACTGCCTACCGGCCGAGTACGGCGGCCGGGCCGGCGACGTCCAGGTCGGTTTCAACCTGCTGCGGCTGGTGGCGCGCCGCGACCCGACCACGGCGACCGCGCTGATGCTGACCGATCTGGCGTTCATGCCGGCCTGGGTCGCCGGCACGGACGAGCAGAAGCGGTACTTCGTCGACGCTGTGAACCACGGCACCCGGATGGCGTGGGGGTTGTCCGAGCGGGAACACGGCAGCGACGTGCTCAGCAACGAGATGCGTGCCGAACGAGTCGACGGCGGATATCTGCTGACCGGTGAGAAATGGCTGATCGGCAACGCCACCATCGCCGACGTGGTGAGCGTGCAGGCCCGTACCAGTGAACGGGGCGGGCCGGGCGGCTGGTCCATCTTCGCGGTGGAGAAGCGCAAGGCCCCGGCCGGCGCGGTGGTGGAGCTGCCCAACGAACGGCTGCACGGGCTGCGGGCGCTGGACATGAGCGGCATCCGGTTGGACAAGCTCTTCGTCCCCGACTCGGCCCGGCTCGGCGCCGAGGGCCAGGGCCTGGAGCTGGCGCTCAAGAGCGCCCAGGTGGCCCGGACGACGATCAGCAGCATGGCGCTCGGCGCGGTGGACACCGCGATGCGGGTGACCCTGGACTTCGTCACCGAACGAGTCATCTTCGGGGAGAAGGTCATCGACGTGCCGTACACCCGGCGTCAGCTCGCCGAGTGCTTCGCGGACATGATCGTCGCCGACTGCGTCAGCGCCGGCGCGGTCCGGGGGTTGCAGGCCAACCCCGGGCAGACCAGCGTCTTCTCCTCGGTGGTCAAGTACTACGTGCCGACGTCGCTGGAACGGATGATGGCCCAGCTGTCGGTGGTCCTCGGCGCCCGACTCTACCTGCGCGGGCACCCGCACTACGGCATCTACCAGAAAATGCTGCGGGACATGCTGGTGGCGATCTTCGCCGACGGCAACACGGTGGTGAACCTGAAGAACATCGCCCTGCAGCTGGAGGGCATCCTCACAACGGTACGGGGCCCGGTCTCCGCCGACGCCACCGCCCGGATCGAGCTGCAGTACGACCTGGACGGTGAGCTGCCCCGGTGGCGGCCCGAACGGCAGCAGCTGTTCAGCCGGGGCGGCGACGACACCGTACTGCTGCTGCCGGACTCGGTCCGGCTGCTGCGCGCGCAGGCCGAGGCCCGCCCCGACCAGCGACAGCGAGACTGGATGTTCCGGGCCGCCGACGTGGCCGAGGCACTGTACGAGCAGCTGGAGCGGATCGACTCCGAGGTGGCCCGGCTGCGCGCCGAACACGGGCGGGGCTTCGCCGGTACGGCGGAACTGTTCCGGCTGGCCGAGCAGTACTGCGCGATCCACGCCGCCGCCGCGACGGTGCACCTGTTCACCCGCTCGGCCGGGGTGCTGGCCGAGCCGTTCCCGGACGGCGCGCTGCTGCTGATGTGCCTGGACCGGGCGTGGCGGCGGTTCGACCCGGTCCGGCCGGCCACCGACGCCGCAGTGGTCGACCGGGTGGTGGAGATCCTGCGGGGACTGCACGACGAGCGTCGGCTCTTCTCGTTCTGGCAGTTCCAGCTCCGCGCCTCCGGTGAACGGCGATGAGTGTCCTCACCGCCGGGCCCGCACCGGACACCGCCGAGGGGGTGCCCGACCTGGTCGGGGCGCAGGTCTGGCTGTTAGCCGAGTCGGCGGTGCCCCGGCTGGCTGCGGACGTACCGCCGGCGGAGGTGCTGTCCGCCGACGAGCTGGCGCGCATCGGCCGGCTGGCCACGCCGGGGGCGCGCCGCCGCCGGCTCGGCGGCCGGCTGATGAGCCGGCTGCTGCTGGCCCGGCACGCCGGGGTGCGTCCCGGCGCGCTCTCGTTCGTCACCGGCCCGTACGGCCGCCCGGAACTGTCGCCCAACCCGTGGGGGCTGCGGTTCAACGTCTCGCACACCGGGGGACTGATCGCCTGCGTGGTCACCCGGGGAGTGCCCTGCGGTGTCGACGTACAGGGTCCGCTGCGTCCGGAGACGCTGCCGGGTCTGCGGTCGGCCCTGACCGAGCGGGAACAGGCCCGGCTGGCCGACCTGGACCCGCACGACCAGGCGTCGGCCATCGTGGACGTCTGGGCGGTGAAGGAGGCCTACACCAAGGCGATCGGGGTCGGCCTGCACTACGGCTTCGGCCGCTTCGAGGTCCACGGCGCGCCGGGCGGACCCGTCGCGGTGCACGATCCACGGCTACCCGTGACCCGGGGACGCCGCTGGCAGTTCCATCTTGAGCGTCTGGACACCGGCCACACCCTGGCCGTCGCCGTCCGCCGGCCCGCGCCGGTCCCCTACCCGCTGTCTGTGCGACACCTCCCGGAAGGAGTCATCCGATGAGCCCACGTCGTGGTCTCGCGGTCACCATCGTGGCCAGTTCCATCCCCATGTTCCTGGTGGCCCTCAACAATCTGGTGGTCACCAACGCGCTGCCAGAGATGGGCAAAGATCTCGGGGCCGGTCTCAACGAGCTGCAATGGGTGGTGAACGCGTACGTCCTGGCCTTCGCCGGCCTGCAGCTGTCGGCGGCGGCGCTCGGTGACCGGCTCGGCCGGCGGCGGGTGTTCGTCGGCGGCATCCTGGTCTTCGTGGCTGCGTCGGCGGCCTGTGCCCTGGCCGAGACGACCGAACTGCTGATCGCCGCCCGGGTGGTGCAGGGGGTCGGCGCGGCGGCGGTCTTCCCGCTGTCGTTGACGCTGCTCGCCGCCGGGGTGCCGCGCGCCAAGCGCAACCTGGCCGTCGGGCTGTGGGGCGCCGTCGCCGGCACCGCCGTGGCGATCGGCCCGCTGGTCGGCGGGGCGGTCACCGAAGGCCTCAACTGGCAGTGGGTGTTCTGGGTCAACGTGCCGATCGGGCTGGCCGCGATCGGGCTGGCCTACTGGGCGCTCGGCGAGGGCCGGGGCACCGGCAAAGGGCTGGACCTGTTGGGCATGCTGCTCGGTGGCGGTGCGGTGACCGTCGCGGTGTGGGCGATCGTCGAGGCCGAGGGGCGCGGCTGGACCAGCCCCGAGGTCCTGGGCGCGTTCGGCGCGGCGGCGGTGCTGCTGATCGGATTCGTGGCCTGGGAACGGCGTACCCCCGATCCGCTCCTGCCGTTGACCTTCTACCGCAGTCGGCCGTTCGTGCTGAGCAACCTGGTGTCGCTGACGATGTACTTCGGTGTCTTCGGTTCGATCTTCCTGCTGGTGCAGTATCTGCAGGGACCGCTGGGCTTCTCGCCGCTGGAGGCGGGGGTACGGACGCTGCCCTGGACCCTGATGCCGATGTTCCTCGCCCCGGTGGCCGGGGTGCTGACCAGCCGGGTCGGTGGCGGGCCGCTGATGGCCGTCGGACTCGCGCTGCAGGCGATCGGGCTGTTCTGGATCGGCGCACTGGCCGACCCGGGCCGCGAGTACGTGGCCCTGATCCCGGCGATGGTGGTCGCCGGAACCGGCATGGGGCTCACTTTCGCCCCCAACTCGGCCACGGTGCTGGGCGCGGTGCACGACGACGAGCACGGTAAGGCGTCCGGGGCCAACAGCACGATCCGGGAAGTCGGTGGCGCGCTCGGCATCGCCGTACTTGCCACGGTGTTCCTGCAGTCCGGCGGCGTGGTGGGCCCGGATCCGACCGCCGGTCCGGACGCCTTCTTCGACGGTCTGGTCCCGGCCCTGTACGTGGGCGCCACCGTGGTGGCGGCCGGTGCCCTGGCCGGGGCGCTGATCCGCCGGCCGAGGCGGGTCGCGGACTCGACCGCGGGCGCGGCCGACGCCCCGGTGCCGGCACCGGACCCGGGTACGGCGCCCGTCGCGTCGGTCGACGCGGGTGGCGCGTCGGGCGACGCGGGCGACGCGGGTGGCGCGTCGGACGGCTCCGGGGCCGGTTCCGGGGCCGGTTCCGCCTCGCGGGACGCCGACCCGGCTCGGGTGTGACGTCGACGGTGGGTGCCGGGTCCGGCCGGGCCGTGCCGGGCCTGGCATGCCCGCCCGCCCCGGCACGGCCCGGCACCCACCGAGAATTCGGGGTACGTGTTCGACCACGCGTCTCCGAGCGGCTGGTCCGTAGCCTGCGAAGATCACCGTACGCATCGGTGACCAGCAGTTGAGCAGCGCTTGAGCAGCGCCGATACGCGGCCGTAGTCTGATGTCACGTCGTGGACCGTCAGTAACTGGTAGCACCGGCGGACATCGCGGCGGCCAGCGGCGGCCAAGCGGTCGTTCAGCGGAGCACGCGCGGGAGAAGGAGGGAGGTTTCGATCCGGAGGTGAGGGTCCGATCCGGAGGGTAGTAGAACGATGGACCACATGGACGACGAACTTCGTGAAACGTCGGAACGACTCAAAGAGCTGATCGGCAAGATGCCGGATGGCATGACCGAGCGGCTGGTCGCGCGGACGACAGGTGCGCTCGACTCGCGGCAGAAAGCCGGCGCGACCGATGACAAGCGGTCGACGTCCACGCCGGCACCGGAGCGGTAACGCTCCGACTCAACAGGTCCGACCGGTCCCGGGGGGCTGGATACGGTCGGACGCAGCCGGCGCTGACCAGCGCGAATCGCCGCGGTCAGGCCGCAGGGCACCGGGGCTGTCAGTCGCCGCCGGTGCCCGGTGCCGAGTGTGCTGGTCGGCGGACCCGCAGGCCGTCGACGAACAGTTCGATGGCGGCGTCACCGATCTCGTACGGTGAGGCGTCCGGTTCGGTGACCGCCAGTACGTCGTCGAGGTACAGGGTGGCCAGCCCGTGCACGATCCCCCAGGCGGCGTGGGCGACCGCGCGATCGTCGAGGCGGGGCTGGATCTGGCCTTGCTCTCGGGCCTGCCGTACGCAGTCCTGCAGGGTGGCGAAGGTGGTCAGGCCGGCGGCGGAGCGCAGCCTATCCCGTTCCCGTTCGCCGAAGAGCAGCCGGAAGACCGCCGGTCGGGTGACCGCGAACTCGATGTAGCGGCGGCCGAGGGCGGCCAGCCGGGCCAACGGGTCGTCGGGGTGCCGCTGCGCGGCGCGGCGTAAAGTCGCCGCGAACTGCTCCCAGCCGTGTTCCACCACGGCGGCGAGCAGGGCCTCCTTGGTGGCGAAGTGCCGGTACGGGGCGGCGGTGCTCACCCCGGCGGCGCGCGCGGCGGCGCTGAGGCTGAACCCTTGTACACCGTTCCTGGCGATCAGTTCGACGGCCGCGTCCAGCAGCGCCTGCCGAAGGTTGCCGTGGTGATACCGGCTGCGGGTCGCGCCGGCCTTCGAGCCGCTGGCGTCCGACGCCGCAGCATCCTGATCGGCTGCCAGGCCTTGATCGGCTACCACGTCCCGATCAGCCGCTGCCGCTTCCCGATCCCCCATGTTGACGTACCCTAACATGCCGCCTCACCTGCACGCGGGCCTCGACGAGGTCAGGTAGCCGGAGTTGCTTGACAAGGTGGCGCGCGGGCCGATCGGAGACTATTCTAGCTATGTAAGAGTACGTTTACATCGAGTCCCGTTACACCGGGTCCCATTCGCATCAACTCCCATCAGGTCGACCGAGCTGCGGCCCCGCCGGTCCCACCCGCCCTTCTCTGGAGGTACCAGCCATGACCATCGAATCCGGCACCCGGCGGAGCCCGGACGTGACCGGCGGGTCGACGCGGTCGGCAGTCGACACCAACCCCGGCGACCGTCGCATCGGCCGGCCCGAACGGGACCGCACCATCTCGCTGCTCAGCGAGGCGGTCAGCGCCGACTACCTGACCCTCGCCGAGTTCGAGGAGCGCAGCCACCGGGCGGAGCTGGCCCGCGACCGCGCCGACCTCGACGCCCTCACCCGGGACCTGCCGCCGGAGCTGCTGCAGCGGATCAACCGAGACAAGCGCCGCGCCAAGCTGTCCCGGGCCGCCATGCTGGGAGTACGGATCCACGTCGGCGTCTACCTCGCCGCCTCGGTGTTCATGATCGCCCTCTGGCTGGTCATCGGCCTGACGGCGGGTGCGTGGTACCCGTGGCCGGTCTGGCCGATCCTCGGCTGGGGCATCGGCGTACTCGGGCACGCCGTACCGGTGACCCTGGTCGCCCGCAACCAGGCCGCCGGCCGACCGACCAGCTGAACCCAAGGCGGTACGCGCTGTCACCGGGCAGTCCGCTGACACGCAGACAATTGGCGGGATCACTGTGGGACTTGCCCGGGGTGGTCCCGCTCCACGCCGTTCCGGGCTGCCCCGAGCGGTGTCGCCCGGACGGACACGCCAGCGACCCCCGGCCGTCCCGAGCCGACGCGCTGGCCGGTAGACTGCGCCCTCGCGCCCTCGTAGCTCAGGGGATAGAGCATCGGTTTCCTAAACCGTGTGTCGCAGGTTCGAATCCTGCCGGGGGCACCCCAGAGATCAGCGAAAACGCCAGCCGAACAGCACGTACGCAGATCCGTCGATGATCCACAGGATGCAAGCCGGATGCCACCGCAAGCCGCCGTTTGTCGCCTGCCCTGCAACCCATACAGCACCGGCCAACCGCCGCGACCACTTGTAGGCGCAAAGGCAGCAGCCTCCCGCTCACACCACCAGTAGCGGAACGCGTAGGCCGCTGTAGGTGCCCGGCGAGCGAGTCACCACGACACCGCGTACCGCCGCCGCCTCGTGCACGACGTGCCGAGCGGGCAGACTTCCTGGCCAGCCACCGATCTCGATAGCAGTGTGCTCGGTCAGCGGCAGCGACTGTACTCCCTGCGTCAGCAGGATGCCTTCCCAGCCGCTCCGGCCGGCGGTCAACGTCTCTTCGGCCTCAGCGATCGCGGTCGTGGGTAGCAGGATCTGCAGCCAGCCGGACTCGGCCTGTTCGAGGAGCTCGCCAAGCTCCCGGTAGCCGTGAAAGAGATCAATCAGTGCCGTGCTGTCGAAGACCCGTGGCGGGCGTAGCCTCACGCCGCTGCCTGCCCCCGTACGCCCCAGATCAGCTCAGCGTCGGCGTCCGCACGGTCCTGCGCGGCTTCCAGCTCCGCGAGCTCATCCGCGCTCAGCGGCAGCGGCAGCGGCTTACCCAGGGCAGCCGCTAAGCGCTGCGCTGCCGTCAGCGGCTCGGGAGTGGTCTCGTCGGGCTTCACACGCCGATCCTACTACCGGATGCCCCCTGCCGGGTCCCGCCGCTGGCGTGCAGAGTACGTGCAACGGAGTACCCGACTGCCCCGGCCGGTCGACCTGTTGCGCCTGGTGGCAGCCATGCCGGCCGGCTCCGCTGAGTCGCCTTCCTAAACCGTGTGTCGCAGGTTCGAATCCTGCCGGGGGCACCAACGCTAGGCCCTGACCAGCAGCAACCCTGGCAGGACATCGATGCTCACCTATTTGATTTTGAATCGCCCCCCGAGAACCCCCCGGCAACACAGGTGAGCGACCAGGTTGACCGGCGACCGGCGCAGGCTTGGATCCTGGCCGGTGGCATGTGCCCCCATCATGGGTCCGCCACACTTCCCGAGGGCGGCGAGCGCACGCTCTCGGTCGGTAGGGTAGCAATGAGTGCGATGAGGAGCGTGGAGGTGAGGATGGCCCAGGGGGGTTCGCTGGGGGACGACAAGGTCATCTGGGAGGCGTCTCCGCATACGCTCGCCAAGCACCAAGTCTACAAGCAGTATCTCAGCAAGTGGATGCCGATCATGGTCCACAGCTGGAAGGGCGACGTTACATACGCCGAGGGATTCGCAGGCCCCGGTGTGTACACCGGTGGCGAGCCAGGTTCGCCTGTCATCGCGCTGAAGACCCTGATCGGGGACCCGCTGATCCGCACGCGTGCACGTGATTTGCGCTTCCTGTTCGTCGAGCAGAACAACAAGCGAGCCGAGCGTCTGCGCCAAGAGCTCGAACATGCGGCAACGCCCGTCCCGCTTAACGATCTGGCCCGGTACGGGATCGACTTGGCAGTCGCGACGGGTGACTACGACCCAACGCTCGTCGACTTGCTCACGAGACGCAACGCGTGGGGGCGGCCGATGCTCGTTGTGCTCGACACGTTTGGCGGCAGCGTCAAGCTCGACCTCGTGCGCAGGATCGCGCTGAATCCCTCTAGCGAGGTGATCATCACCTTCGAGCCGCAGTATTTCGCCCGGTTCGCCGGCTCAGAGAGGGTCCGGCACGGCGACACCGTGTTTGGCGACCCTGACTGGCGCCGGGTTGCTGAGCAGCCCGATTCCGCCAAGGCGGAGTGGGTGGTGGCCAAGTACCGCTCAGTGTTGCAGGAGGTGGGGTTCCCGTTCGTGCTGACGTTTGAGCTTGTCAACACCCGTGGACACTCCCTGTTTCTGATCTTCGGCACGACGCACGTGCGTGGCCTGCAGAAGATGAAGGAGGCGATGTGGGAGGTCGACCCGGTTCACGGCGTGCAGTACCGCGACCCCGCCGACCCCGACCAGCAGCTTCTCGACATTGAGCTCGAGCCCGTAACCGCTCCACTGCGACGAGAGTTGCTGGAGCACCTGCGCGGCGAGCCGGAGCAGACGGCCAGCGTCAGCGATCTTCGCCGGTTCGCGTTGTACCGGACGGTCTACAAGGAGAGCCAGGTCAAGCCCGTACTAGACCCAACGCCGCTCGGTTAGGGCGGGTGGATGGTTAGCAAGTGTTTGTGATTATATCGATGGCTATGGTGGCTTTGTAGCTGCGTCGGTCTACGTTGGGTCCGCGGGCTTGGTACTTGGAGTTCGAGCGTTTGATCATGCGGGTCTTCACCCGGATCCGACGCTCAGGTAGCAGGTGGGCCAGAACCGCACGACCGATGGCGCCGACCAGGTCGATGACGGTGTCGGCGAGGACGCCGGCGGCGTGGGTGACCTGGTCGCGGGCGGCGTTCAGGGCGGTGGTGAAGCTGGCCCGGTCAGGGCCGGTGCCGGGCCGGCTGTCGGTGGCGTCGGTCATGGCGTTACGCAGGATCTGGTAGACGACCAGCAGGGCGTAGACCTCCTGGTCGATGCCGTCGGGAGTACGCGCGCGCAGGACCCGGCCGCCGAGGATGCTGGATTTGATCTCCAGGTAGGCGGTTTCGACCTCCCACCGGCGGTGGTACAGCTTTATCAGTTCGCCGGCCGGGTGGGTGCGTGGGTCGAGCAGGGTGGTGATCAGCCGGTAGCCGCCCGTGCGGACGCCGTCGATGGTCTGGACGCTGATCTCAGCGTCCACGACCCGCACCCGTACCGTGCCGATGGTCGACAGCCAGGATCCGTCGTGGTACCGGCGGATCACCGGCAGGCGGCGGCCGTTCTTGCAGCGGATCAGCAGGTCGGCCCTGGTGGCGGCGAGTGTCTGGATGAGGTCGGCGGCGGCGTAGTTACGGTCGGCCAACAGCAGCATCCCGGCGGCCAGGCTCCGGGCCAGGGAGCGGGCCTGGTCGAGTTCGCTGGTGCCGAGTGGAGCGAACACGGCGTCGATGATCGAGCGGGTGCCGCAGGTCAGCAGGACACTCAGCCGTAGTGCCGGGTAGCCCGCGCCGCCGTGGTTACCCCGTTGTTTGCGGTAACGGACCCGGACCGCCTCGGCGTCGGCGACCGACATCGTGGTCCCGTCGATCGCTGTCACCAGCAGGCCCCGCCACCGCACGGCGTGCGTCGCCGTGGTGACCGCCGGGCCGCGCAGCAGATCGAACAGGGCCCGCAACGGCGTCGACCCGAGCCGCTGACGCGCCTCCCGTAACGTGCCTGAGGCCGGTTCGGTCAGATCCAGCCCGGTCAGACCGGCGGTCAGTTTCCGCCACACCTGCCCGTAGCCGAGTTCGGCGAACAAGCAGCCTGCGAGGACGAGGTAGACCACGACCCGGGCCGGGAGTAGCCGGATCCGCTGCTGGGTACGACGGGTCGCGGCAAGGACCTCATCGACCATCTCGAAGGGCAGGAACTGGGTCAACTCACCCAGATGACCCGGCGCGAACACACCTGCGGCTACCCGCACCGTCCGAGTTATGGCAATCTGATCGACCAAAGCGGAGTTCCTGGTCTCGAGGCGTCTTGGAGTGACTCACCTCGTTACAGGAACTCCGCTTTCCCATGTCCGACCGACACACCCTTGACCGCTGCCGCAACGGCTTAACCGAGCGGCGTTGGTACTAGACCAACTCGTCGAGAGGCAGTTGGCCGTCGGGGACGGCGCCGATGGCAGCGTGCGACTCGGCGGCAGCGTATGGCTGACCGCCGCCGGCCTCACGAGGGGAGGATGAGGGTGGACTTTGACTTCGGCGAGATCTCATCCGGGACGGACCTGAGCGCGATCCACGAGCCGGCGGCATTGTTCGACGCGCTGCCAAGCAAGCAGCAGGGTTTGGGGTACCTGCGTCAGGTCCAGGCCATCGTCCTAGAACGATGGTCCGCGCGCCGTGACGAGACGGATCTGGTCGTCAAGATGAACACAGGCACCGGTAAGACCATCGTGGGTCTGCTCATTCTGCAGGTCAGCCTCCACGACGGCGCCGGGCCGGCGCTGTTCCTGGCACCTAACCCTCAGCTGGCTGAGCGTGCCGTGGTCGAAGCGCGCAGACTCGGTCTGACCGTTGTCACCGACCCGGCCAACGGCAAGTTCCGCTCGTGCGATGCAATCTGCATCACATCGCTGCGGGTCATGTTCAACGGCAAGACTAGGTTCGGGCTCTCTGACAGCGAATCGCCGATGCAAGTCGGATCGGTCGTCATCGACGACGCACACTCGGCGATCACCCGACTCGAGGAGTACAGCCGGGTCATGATCCCGCCGACGGATGCGGCTTACGAGCCGCTGATGCAGCTGTTCGAGGACGACCTAAACGCCCAGAGCGCAGCCACTGTGATGGACATCAAGGCTGGTGAGCGCGGAGCTGTAATGCGCATCCCGTTCTGGGCGTGGCAGGACAAGGCGGCCGAAGTCCTCAAGGTGCTGCACCCTCTGCGGACCACGCCGACCCTCGAGTGGGTCTGGCCGCTAATCAAGGACCACCTGGCCGCCTGCGAGGCGACGCTGACCAGCGACGGGATCCAGATCTCCCCGCCCCTACCGCCGACTCAGAAGTTCCCGAGCTTCGTCGATGCAAAGCGGCGCATCTACATGACGGCGACGCTCGCCAACGACTCCGCACTTGTCACGCACTTCGCCGCTGACGCCTCAACCGTCGCTCGTCCCGTCGTGCCCGACTCCGCTGCTGATCTCGGCGATCGTCTTGTACTCGTCCCTCAGGAACTTGTTCCTGACCTGTCCGACTACGAGCTGCGGACTGCGATCGCCTCGATCGCCGTCACCGACAACGTCGTGGTCCTCGTTCCGAGCTGGCCGCGAGCTCGGGAGTGGAGCGAGGTCGCGAATGAGACCGTGTCGACGTCCGGCGACATCTCTGCCGCCGTCACCCGCCTGCAGGCCGGGTCCGTCGGACTCGTCGTCGTCGTGAACCAGTACGACGGCATCGACCTACCGGACAACGCGTGCCGCGTCCTAGTAATCGACGGGCTGCCTCAGGCGGCGTCCGGGTCGGAACGCCGCGAGGCGACCGCGCTCCGGGAATCTAACACCATCATCACCCGGCAGGTCCAGCGCTTCGAGCAGGGCATGGGCCGCGGTGTTCGCTCGCGTGAAGATCGGTGTGCCGTCCTCGTCATGGACCGGCGCCTCGTCGAGCTGATCTCCCGCCCGGACGTCCCCAGCCGACTCTCCCCTGGTACACGCGCGCAGCTCGGCCTGTCCCGAAAGGTGGCCCGGAGCCTCGAGGGACGACCCGACGTGACGATGGCTGGCGTGGTCGACCTCATTCGGAAGGTCGTCGATGGAGCGGAGGACTTCCGAGCCGCTGCCCGCAACGCGCTCGTCTCGGTCACATACGAGACCGTCCCGCTGACCCCTGCGGCCGTGCACCAACGGGAGGCGTACGATGCCGCCGTGCGCGGTGACTACGAGGCAGCCGCGAATGCCGCAGACGCTGCAGTCAATGCCGCCCGGGGAGTGATGAAGGACGACCGGCTGGGTGGCTGGCTCGCGGAGAAGGCCGCCGCCTACCGACACGCCACCGACCCTGCACGAGCACAGGCCGTGCTCGCGGGCGCAACAGCATATAACTCCTCAATCCTTCGCCCAATGTCTGGTCTGGCCTTTAAGCCCTCACGCCCCACCCGTCGCCAAGCAGAGGCAGCCACCCAATACCTCGCCGATCGCTACACGGACGGCGCACGGCTCCGAGTAGGTGTCGAAGCCCTCATTGCCGACCTCGCCTGGGATCCCGGGAGAACCGAGGAGGCGGAGCAGGCGTGGACCGACCTGGCCAACCATGTGGGCTTCTCCGGTCAGCGGCCCGAGAAGCAAATTGGCCGAGGCAGTGATGTTCTCTGGTCGGACTCGGACGGCAACCACCTCGTCATCGAGGTCAAGAGTGGGGCCGAGGTGCCTCTCATCTCCAAGCGCGACATCAACCAGCTCGGCGGCTCACTGCGATGGGCCGAGCAGACGCTGACCGGTGTCACGCGGATCGTGCCGGTGATCGTCCACCCAAGTCGCACCGTCGAGCGCACCGGTACCCCGCCCGCAGGCACTCGCTGCGTGGACACCGAATCGCACTCCAAGCTGATGGCCTCAATCCGGGCGTACGCCACCGCGTTGGCGACCGACGGTCAGTTCCGTGACCCCCGGGCCGTTCAGAAGCAGCTCGTTCACCTGCACCTAAACGGTCCGGAGTTCGCCACGCGCTACGGGGCGGCTGTAAGGGTTGAGTCTTCATGAGGCACACTCCCGCCGTGGCTACCCAACGATCTGTGAACCTTCGATGAGCGACCGGTCGCGGATCGAGTGGACCGAGGCCACGTGGAATCCGGTGACGGGATGCGACCGCGTTTCGGCAGGCTGCGACAACTGCTACGCCCTGACCCTCGCGAGACGGCTAAAGGCGATGGGCGCGGAAAAGTACCAACAAGACGGCGATCCGCGTACCTCTGGCCCAGGCTTTGCAGTCACGATCCATCCGGGATCGCTCGACCAACCCCGACGGTGGCGCTCCCCGCGAACCGTGTTCGTCAACTCGATGAGCGACCTGTTCCACGCGAAGGTGCCCACGCCGTTCGTCCGTGATGTCTTCCAGGTCATGTCTGACACTCCTCAGCACACGTACCAGGTGCTCACGAAGCGCCCGATGCGAGCCGCACGCATCGCCGACCAGCTTCCATGGCCGTCGAACGTATGGCTCGGGGTCTCGATTGAGGGCATGGGCGTCGCCAAACGCGCGGATCATCTGCGCCGCGTCCCTGCGGCGGTGAGATTCCTCTCATGCGAACCCTTGCTCGGGCCCCTCGACGGGTTCGACCTGACAGGGATCGACTGGGTGATTGCGGGCGGGGAGTCGGGCGTGAACCATCGACCGATGGACATCCGCTGGGCCCGGGGAATCCGCGATGGCTGCCTACAAGCGGGTGTGCCGTTCTTCTTCAAGCAGTGGGGAGGCCGCACACCTAAGTCCCTCGGACGTGACCTAGACGGGCAGATATGGGACCAGATGCCAGCGAGCACGGACTTGTGTCAGCCTCGACGCGTAGCGCGATAACGACCAAGGCAATCGCCCAGGCGTAGGGCGGAGTCATCACGAGGCGGCCGTTCCACCACAACCATCTGGTCCGGCCGCCCTAGTCGCCACTTTGGTCAAGCTCAACGATCATCCGACGGGTTCGGCCAAGCTGCCTGCGACGAATCGTCAGCAGCCGCAGCGCCTATCCTGACCGGGGCAACAGCACGAGACCCTGACCAGCAAAAATCCAGCCAATGACTCGATATCAATCTATGAATCTTTGAATTGTCCCCCGAATCCCCCGGTAGCGCCCTTGGGCAATCGGATTGCGACCGGCCCACGCCGTGGGGGCGGCTGGCGTCGCCGCCCGTCTATCCGGTCAGGCCTGGGGCATCGTCGCGATGCTCGGGGTCGATCGTCGCCTGACCGGCGCCGAGTTGCTCAAGGATGCCGGAACTGTCTGGGGCGAGGGCAGGTTTGACGATGTAGTGCTTCTTCGTAACCTGCTCGGTGGCGTGCCCGAGCTGGGCAGCGGCGTGCTTGGCGTCAGTCTCCTTGTCGATCAGGGTGGCGACGGTCTTGCGGAAGGTGTGCGGCGTGACCCATTCGAGGCCAGCGTCGGCGCGGGCTTGACGCCACTGGCGACGTACATTCTGTGGAGATAGCCAAGTGCCGCGCCGGGAGGCGAAGATCGCGTCGTGGGGGTTGTCGGCGGCGTTGAGCTTGCGGGCCATCAGCATCCCGACTGCGAAGCGAGGAAGGACAACCGTTCGGAAGCCGGCGTAGGATTTCGTCCAGTCCTGCCGGAAGAAGCCCTTGCCCTTGAGGTAGACGATCGTGCCGCAGATGGTCAGTGTCGGGCGTTCGGCGGCCAGGTCAAGGTCCTCCCAGCGCGTTGCCAGGATCTCCCCGATGCGGGCGCCGGTGGCGAGCATGAGATCGACGATGTCGCCCAGATCGCCGGTGTGCCGAGGTCCGGGTTTACCGGGGGTGGCCTGTTGCCACCGCTGGATCGCCGCTCGGACGCCCTCCAACTGTTCCGTCTCCAGGGCGACGACTTTGCGGCGCGGGTTGCGTAGTCGGCCGGTGTCGCGGACTGGGTTGGTCGTTAATGCGCCTCGGCGTACGGCCAGGGCGAGCATCTGCGTGAGGACGACCTTCGCGAGCCGGGCGGCTGTCGGACGGTCCTCGGCGACCTTGCGTAGGAACTTGTCGATCCGGCCGACGCTGGCCTCCCGGATGCGAAGGTTACCCAGGGCGGGTACGACTGAGACACGCACGCTGACTTCGTACTGGCTGATGGTCTGAGGCGCGAGACGCTCCTCTGCGGAGATCTCTTCGAGCCACAGGCTGGCGAGTTTGCTGATGTGGGTCTCCCTGGTGATCTCGTCGTCGTTGGGAGCGGCGCGGTCACGAAGTTTGACCTTGAGCGCCCGGGTGGCGGCGGGGCCGGTTGTGTCGGTGGCCTCGACGTCGCGGGTGCTGCCGTCGTAGTCGCGGAATCGGGCTCGGGCGCAGTACCGGTTGGGGCCGAGTTTCTCGGTGCGGATGTTGCCCCAGGTGCCGATGGGTAGTGGAGGTCGGCCCATGGCTCAGCGCTCCGGGTCGGTGTGGGCGTCGAGCCAGCGTTCGACCTCACTGCGCCGGTAGCGCAGGGTGTTGCCGACGCGGATGGCGCGCGGTCCCTTGCCTCGGCTGTGCCAGGCGTACAGGGTGTTTTTCGGCTTGCCGAGCCATGCCGCTACGTCGTCAATGGTCAGTAGAGGGTCGGGTCGCCACTCGGCGGTGGCCGGGGTGCTCATCGCTGACCTATGCCAGGCGAGCCGAGTCGCGGGCGTGGCCTGTCGGAATCGTCGGACCGTCTGCGGACATTGGTGTCGGGCCGTACGTCCCCTGGCGTGGGGTGCGGATAGGGCGGGCACGGATCGGATGTCCTTTCACCGTCCCGGTCCGGCTGGGACCGGGGATCGATGACGCTGCCGCCGGGAATGGCGTTTCCGGGGGGCATCGCCTGTGCGCGTCGATCCACGCGGTGCGGGGCGGAGGCATCAAGCCGATCAGTCTGTGTCCTGGTGCGTGCTGGCCGGCTCTGCGTGGAGCCGTGCTGGGCCGCCAGGGTATCGAGGGGCGGCGTGATCTCGTGAGGGTTCGGTTTGAGGGCCGGCGTCAGCTCGACGCCGTCGTGGCTAGACGCCGCAGGACCAGTCAGCTCGGATCGGTTGACGTGGGGGTGGAGTCGGCGTTGCGCTATCGCTGCGTACTTGCTGCTCAGGTCGATGCCGATGTAGCAGCGGCCGAGTTGTAGCGCGGCGAGTCCGGTCGTGGCGGCACCGCTGAACGGGTCAAGTACCACGCCTCCGGGCCGGCATCCGGCTGCGATGCACCGAAGCGGGATCTCGATCGGGTAGGCCGCGAAGTGGGCTTCCTTGAATGCCCGTGTGGGATAGGGCCACACATCGCCGGGGTTCTTGCCGGGTGGTCGGGTCCGGTCATGGCCGCGTGTCTTCGTGTCGCCGGGCTTGCCGTGGCTGACCGGGGCACGCAGCCTGCGGTCGTTGGGGTTCTTCAGCGGGATGCGGATGGCGTCGAGGTCAAAGAAATAGCGAGGGCTTCTGGTGAAGAGGAAAACCATCTCGTAGGTGGTGGTCAGCCGGTCCTTGGCCGAGGAGGGCTGCCCGTTCGTCTTTGCCCAGACCGCCGCATTTCGCAAGATCCAGTTGTTGGCCTGGAGGGCGAGTGCTACTCGCCATGGGATGCCGATCAGGCTTTTGGCGGGTAGCCCGGCAACGGCTCCGGGGGTCCACTTCTGGTGAGTGTAGTTGCCGCTGATGACGCTGTTGGTGCCGTGGGGCTGGGCTTTGCGAGGGCCGGTGCTGGCGTAGGAATCGCCGAGGTTGAGCCAAAAGGTGCCCTGGGGGTGGAGCACACGACGGGCCTGGTCGAAGACGGCAACGAGGTGGTCGACGTAGCCGTCGATTGTGGCTTCCTGGCCGTACTGGCGGTCGCTCCAGACTGCTCCGCATTCCAGACACGAGCGCTGCTGCCCACCTGACAGGTTTGGGGCGAGACGGTGATCGCAGTCGGCCTGGCCGTCGTGCCATTGACCCGTGTCGTACGAGCGCAGTCCCCAGTAGGGCGGTGAGGTGACGATGCAGTCCACTGATTCGTCGGGCATCGTGGCGAGCACGTCATGTGCGTCGCCGACGTGGAGGGTGACCGGTCCGACGCTCCACCACGGGGCCGACGGCTGGGGCGCGGATGTCGGGTGGCTGCTGGTGCTCATGCTGCACCTCCGACCGGCTCGCTGCTACCTGGGGCGCTGGTCGGCGGCGGTGCGAGTGCTCGCGTGTCGGGGTTGCTATCACCGAGCGGCGCGCGGAGGACCACCACATCTTCGTGCTGGACCAGCCATTGCGGGTCGCCAGTGGCGATGGCGTCGCGGATGTTCTTCTGCTGGAAGAAGGAGGCCCGGGGGATGATCACGCCGTCGCGGACGCCGCAGATGAGGGCGATGCACTCCTCGACCAGTTCGAGTCCGGCGTTGACGCCGGCTGCGGCGACCATGCCGGGGATGTCGATGAGTTCGCCGTGGCGGCGGTAGGGCCGGGCGGTGACGACGACGTGCCCGCCGGGCCGCAACAAAATCCGGCAGCCGGCGAGGATCGCGGTGAACCCGTCGGCCAACTCTCCGTGGCTGCGATAGGCGAGGTTTTCCGCCCTACCGTATTTGTGATGGAGCTTGCGGACCCTGCCGCGTCTCGGGCCGGGGGTGCGGACGTGGCCGTGGGTGGACGACCCGTACGGCGGTGAAGTGATGACGAGGGAGACCTGACCGTGCAGGCTCGCTGGCAGCAGGGATGGCAGCGCGGTGGAGTCCCCGTGGAATATCTCGCCCCGGCCCGGCACCCCGAGTTTGACGGTGTGGCGGATGTTGTCCGCTGCCTTCGCGGCCCATTCGGCTTCGTATTCGACGCCGACGCCGTGTCGGCCGAGGTGCATGGCCTCGATGACGGTGGTGCCGATGCCGGCCATGGGGTCGAGGACGACGTCGCCGGGGTTGGTGTAGGTGCGGATGGCGTACCGGGGGATGGTCGGCAGCATCTTGCCGGGGTGGGTCATCGATTCTGGGGTGTATCGGCCGCGTCGCAGGTCGCGGGACGGGTGTTGGCCGGTGAGCCAGACCGAGCCGAGGTAGCCCTTGGCGAGCAGGGCCGCAAGGTCGGACCCGTCGAGGTACGGAGACTCGGAGTTGGGGGAACCGATGGTCGGGAACGGCGGACGAGGCTCAGACATGGGCGTTCTCCTCACCGGTGGCGGTGGTCCCGAACACGACCAGGTCTCGAACGATCGGAAGGTGCCGGCCGGCAAGCAGGACTCGCCTGTCGCCGGCCCCGTCCGGATGTGCGGGGGCGGTGCGTGGCTCGTGCTCGGGCAGCGGGACGAGGACAGCGGGGATGTTCTGGTGGTAGAAGAGCCCGGCGGCGCGGGCGGCGGCGATGACCGTGGCGCGGCGGCTGAGCTCGCCCGGCTGGGGCTGCCGTGGCGGTGTGAGTCCGACGACAAGGAAGCCGCCGGGGCGCAGTAGGGGCCGCCAGGTGGTCATTGCTGTGGCCGCGCTGTCCCGGGTGAAGGGCTGTGCTCCTTCGGGCAGGCTCGCCAGGATCAGGTCAACGCCGCCAGGCTGCCGCGCCGCCTGGTGTACCCCGCGTTCGGCGGCGGACGTGAGGAGCCGCACGGCCGGACCGGGACGACCGGTGGACAGCCGGGCCGGCACTCGACGCAGGTACGCGGTCGCGGCGATGGCGGCGGGGTACGCGTCGAGGTCGAGCACCACGTCGTCGACGTTGGTGTAGCGGCGGATGAGGTAGGCGAGTTGGTTCAGGGGAAGTCCGTGCCAGCCCCCCGGCACATGCCGGCCGGAGGTGCGCCGGACGTGGGTAGGCGGTAGGAGCAGACCGACTGGTACCGGCTGAGGCCGGTTACCAGGGGCGGTGGAGCTGGGCTTCGGCATGGGCATGTAGGCCACGTCCGCCGACAAGCGCTGACACTAGGGGATTACAAATCCGGGCCTCGGATTGGAAGCCGCGCTCGTTGCCGATCCGGGTGCGTCGCGCGACGCCGCCCGGTTGAACAAGATCCTCAACGGGTTGAACGCGCAGGTCAGAGCCGCCGAGACGCCGGCTGTCGACATCACGTGAGCCGCGCGGAGTGCCGACGCGATCGGTGACCGGTTGAACAAGGTCCTCGCTGGCTTGAACAAGATCGCCATCTGCTTGAACACGAGACGGCTACCCGCCTGGGGACCTTGAACACGATCGCGATGGGACGTGAGTGCGCCCGGCGAGCGCCGCTCGTTGCGCTTTCCGTTTCACTCCGTGGTTGCCTCGTGCTGGCGCGTGTTCAAGGGTGCCGTCGTAACGCGGCTGCGCCCGGCATTAAGGGCCTTGAACAGCTTGGCAACGGATTGCACACCCCGGCACTGGGTGTCCGCCAGTTGATGTCGAGACGCATTGACCGGGACTGGCGACGGTCGGGTTGAACATGGGCCGAGACACGTTGGACAAGATCACCAGTGTCCATGATCTGTTCAAAGCCCCTGGTGGCGTGGTGGCACAGCGCCGACCGGCACTCCCGCCGGACGGCACACGGTCACCACGGAGGAGCACCACCATGGACCGCCGTACCCCCAACGCCGCGCCGGCCGTCTCCCGGCGCGGCGAGACGTTGCTCAACGACATCGAGTACCGGTTCCGGCTGATGGGGCAGGGACCGAGCCCGCTGTCGGTCGATGGCCGCGCCCTCGGCCTGGGCCTGCCCCGCCGGCCCATTGCCCTGCCCGAGTTGTCGGCGATCCTGATGCATCCGTCCTGCGGTTACGCCGCCCGGGACGCGGTGTGGCGGCTGCTGGTGCGGCGTGCCCGCACTGGGGATCCGGCGTGGCGTGCCGGTGCGGTCGGGGTCGCATTGCCGGGCCTGCGGTTCAAGGCGTACTTGCTGGCCAAACTGTTCACCGGTGACGTGCAGGCAGCCATCGTCGAGCACTTCCTGCGCGCTCTCGGCACGGTCGATGTGGCCAAGCCGGGCGTGGTCGGCAACCTGCTGTCCGCTGCGTTCTCCAAGGCCCGCGCCGAGCTGCGCGAACAGGAACCGGCGTCGTCCTGGGTGCCGAATCACGCTCCGGGTGCGGTGTTGCCGCCGGCCCCGTACGGGCACCCGGATCTCGTCCTGGCCCGCGCGGTCAACGCCGGGGTCATCACCGTGCAGGAGGCGGAGCTGATCGGCGCGACCTACCTGGAAGAGGTCAGCCTGACCGCGTACGCCGAGCGGACCGGCCAGGCGCGTTGGAACCTCTACAAGCGGCGCACCGCCGCCGTCACCCGGCTGAAGGCCGCGATCGAGTCCGGCGAGCTGTCCGACCCTTACGCCGATGCGGTCAACGAAGCCACCTCGACCCAGGTCCTCGACGCCCCGACCGCCCGCAAGCGTCCGTGAACATCCTGCCTGAGCTGCGGCTTTCCAATCCGAGGCTCGGATTTGTAATCCCCTAGTGCGGGACTCTTCCGCGCAGATGACCTCGTTCCGACCGGACCGCTGACGGCGCTGACACCCGTACGGTCCCCAGCCCACCCGCCGCTTCTGGTGAGGAGGACGGCCGCGCGGTCGGCACCACAGGTCACCCAAGAGCGCGCCGCCCAGTCCCGCCTTCGCCAGCCACTCGCGCACTCACGCCCCGCTGCGGGTTGCTGAGGCGTGCGCATCGGAGGTGCCCCATCCCATGAAACACAACCCCTCTGCGCGTCCCGGGGCGGCGGCGAGCCGCCGCCCCGGGACGCGCAGGCGGGGACGGCCTGCCGTTCCTCGCCTGCGTCGATGCTCTTCTCCACCAGCTCGCGTGGGGCTACTGGTGCTTGCTGCGATCGCGATGATGGTCGCTGTCGTTGCCACGCCGGTTGCCGCGTACGCGGCTGAGCCTGACCTTGCTGTATTGGCCGTTGAGTCGATCGACCAAGTTATCGAAAACATCCGTTTCTGGCTGGTCGGAATCCTCTTCTCGTGGGCGTCCCTGTGCCTCACTGTGGGCTTCCTGCGTTACACCAGCGGTGAGCCCGGAGAGGTGGAGAAAGGCAAGCTCGCCCTTCGTAGCGCGGCAATCGGCTATGCGGGTGCCTTGCTCGCGCCGCTGCTGGTCACCATCGTCGGCGCGTGGGTGGCGTGATGATCACCTTCTCGATTCGACCTCATCCCGTTGCTCAGCGGGTGGCGTTGCTACTGCTCGGCGTCGTGCTCCTTGGAGGGCTGGCCTTCGCCGGGCCGGCGCACGCTCAGCCGAGCCCGGCACCCGGCCCACCCGGCACTTCCACAGCGCCACCGGACGTGCCAAATCCCGATCCCGAATCCACGCCCGGTCCCGCCCCGACTACTGGACAGCCGTCACTGGAGGTCGATGACGAGCCGGCCTGGTACGATATCGGGGGCCAGACCCGCAGGGCGATCGTTGACCTGGTCGTGTGGGCCGCCGAGCAGGCGCTGCAGCCGGTGATGGAAGCCCTCGGCGCGTCGTGGCTGTCCACCCCGGACCTCACCGCCAACGAGCACGTGCGGGCGATCTGGACGACCAGCCTGATCGTCGCCAACGGCGTCGTCGTGCTGTTCGTCGTCGTCGGCGGGTTCCTGGTCACCGCGAGGGAGACCCTGCAGACCCAGTACGGACTCAAGCAGGTGGTGCCCCGCATCGCCGTCGGCGTGGTCCTCGCAAATTGCAGTCTGATCATCGGCCAGAAGGCCATCGCGTTGACCAACGCGCTCACGGTTGCTATCGCCGGTAACACGATCGACGGGCCGAGCGCCGCGACGGCGATCCGGCAGATTGTGGACAACACTCTGCAAGGCAGCGGGTTCCTGATGGCCTTGCTGGCCATGGCGGTGATCGTGATGTGCCTAGTTTTGGAGTTCACGTTCGTGCTGCGGTTGGCGGCGCTGGTCATCCTGTTTGGGGTCGCCCCGGCGGCGTTGATCTGCCACGCCAGCCCGCTCACCGAGGGCGTGGCCCATTTGTGGTGGCGCTGCGTCCTGGCCTGCCTCGGTCTGCAACTCGGTCAGGCCATCGTCGTCATGGCCGCCGTGAAGGTGTTTCTGACTCCCGCCGGGCCGACCCTGGTGGGCGTACCGGCGACCGGGCAAGGGCTTCTCGGGGTCGTGGTGTGTCTGACGATGCTGTGGCTGTTGATCAAGCTGCCGGGCTGGATGCGGCAGTTCGTCCTCGGCCCCCTGCGACCAAACGGTCGGGGTCTGATCGGTCAGCTCGTCCATGCCTTCGTGATGGTCAAGACGATCGGGGCGGCGGCCGGTGTCCTGGGCGGCGCGAGCGCCGGCCGGACCGCTGGCCGTCCGGCAGCGCCTCGGCCGTCCGGTCCCCGTCCATCGCCCGGCGGTCCACGTCCGCCCCGTCCACCTCGACCGCCCCGTCCGGGGACGGCTCCCGTCCCGCCGTCCCCGCCGGGACCGGTGGCCTTCAGCCACGCCCCGGCCGTCCATACGCCGATGCCCGCACCGTCCGGGACGAACACCGCCCCGAACTTCAGCCACCCGGCGGCCCGGTCCACTCCACCACCGGCGCCGCCCGGCGGCGTCCCAGCCGCGCACTTCTCCCACCCGACCACGCCCCACCCAAGTCCGCCGTCCCCGATCGCGCCCCCGGCGCGGGTCGCCTTCAGCGACGCCACGACGACAGCCCCGAGACCAGCACCGGCCGGCGCGGTGCCAGCGGTGACGTTCTCGGCCGCGCCAGCACGGCAGAGCGCGCCGCGCCGGCCACCTGCCCCGGTCACGCCGGTGTTCTCGGCAGCTCCGACCACATCAGCGGCCGACGAGACACGACGCGCCTCGACTCCGGCAACACGACCTACGGCAGCCCGGCGAGCCACACCGACCGGGCAAGCCTCCTCCAGCACCGGCAGCCCGGCCGCCGCCCGGCGGGCACCAGCCACCAGCACACCCCGGACCCGTCCACCGGCGTCCGTACCGCCTTCCCCGGACGGACGGCAGACGGCGACCCTGACCCCGCCGCCGCGCCCGTCCCCGCCGGACGGGGCGACCTCGGCGGGTCCGACCGCAGCCGGTACCAGGCCGTCCCCGTCCGCGCCGTCTCGGTCGTCCGCTCCGGTGCGGCGTCCGTCCCCGGATCCGAGAGGTGATCAGCGATGAGTCGCCGCAGCGACGAAGCCCCGATGCGGGCGCGGGTTCCCGCAGACATCGAGCAGGCTGATCGGATCGCGTTCGGCATGTCGGGACGGCAGTTGATGATCCTGGCTGTCGCGGGTCTGCTGTTGTACGCGGCGTGGACGGCGGTGGCCACGGTGGTGCATCCGCTGGTGTTCCTCGCGGGTGCGATCCCGGTCGCGGCCGGGGCGTTCCTCCTCGCGGTCGGCCGCCGGGACGGCATCAGCCTCGACGCCTGGGTCCTCGCGGCGCTACGGCACCGCCGTAGTCTCCGTCGGCTCGTACCGGCAGACGGACCGGTCATCCCGGCCCCGGCGTGGATTTCCACCACCGCCGGGCCGGGTGACCGGCTACCGCTGCCCGCACCGCTGCGGCTGCCCGCGAAGGGCATCACCGGTGACGGGCTGATCGATCTCGGTTCGGACGGCACCACGGGCCTGGTCGCCGCTTCGACGGTGGCGTTCGGGTTGCGTACCGCGAGCGAGCAGAACGGTCTGGTGGCTGGGTTCGCGCGGTGGCTGCACAGCCTCGACGGCCCGGTGCAGATCGTGGTGCGGGCGCAGCGGGTCGATCTGACCTACCTCGCTGACCGGTTTCTCGCCGCCGCGCCAGGGCTGCCGCATCCCGCGTTGGAGGACGCCGCCAACGCCCACGTCCGGTTTTTGGACGACCTGGCCGCGCGGCGTGAGTTGCTGCACCGGCAGATCTCCGTCGCGGTACGGAGTCGACGCGGCGCGCACCACGCCGCCCACGCAGCGGCCGAGGCTGCTCGTGCTCTCGCCGGTTGCGAGGTTCCCGCCCGGGTCCTCGACGGACCGGACGCGGCGGTGCGGATCGCGGCCAGTCTCGACCCCGCCGCCCCAACCCTCGTGTCCAACGCCCCATCTGACGGAGGTGATCAGCGGTGAGCCTGTTTTCGGCGCTACGGCCGAAGCGGTGGCCCGCTGTGCCTGAATCGGCCGTGATCCTGCCCGGCTCACCGGACGCCGTCGAGGTCGACGGCCGACACGTGCGGGTCGGGAACGGCTACAGCGCCACACTGGCTGTCGTGGGCTATCCGGCCGCGGTCGGCCCGGGGTGGGCCGAGCCGATCCTGGCCTACCCGGGGCTGGTCGACGCCGCGTTCCACATCGAGCCCGTCGCGCCGGCGGTGGCCTCACAGCGGCTGCGTAAACAGCGCGGCCGGTTCGAGTCCTCCCGCCGGCAGGACGCGGCCAGGGGCCGCCTGGACGATCCGGAGCTGGATGCCGCCGCGGCCGACGCCGCCGAGTTGGCCGGCCGTGTCGCCCGAGGCGAAGCGAGGTTGTTCCGCCTGAGCCTGTATCTGACCGTCCACGGCACCAGCCCGGACGAGTTGGCTGACCGGGTGGCCGAGGTGCGATCCTTGGCCGCGTCGCTGCTGTTGGACACCGCGCCGGTGACCTGGCGGCAGTTGCAGGGCTGGGTCAGCGGCCTTCCTCTGGCGTTCGACGCCCTCGGGATGAAACGGGTCTTCGACACCGACGCCCTCGCCGCCGCGTTTCCGTTCACGTCACCGGACCTGCCCGACACCGCCGCCGACAGCGGCATGGGCGTGTTGTTCGGGCTGAACCTGCACTCGGCCGGCGTGGTCGTCTGGGACCGGTGGGCGCAGTCCAACTACAACGCCGTCATCCTCGCCCGCTCCGGGGAAGGCAAGTCCTACCTGGCCAAGCTTGACCTGCTGCGCAACCTGTGCCTCGGCGTGGAGGCGTTCGTCATCGACCCCGAAGACGAATACCTGCGGCTGGCCGACGCCGTCGGCGGCACCGTCATCCGCCTCGGCACGCCAGGGGTGAAGATCAACCCCCTCGACCTGCCGCCCGGCGACGACGACGCCCTCAACGACCGGGCACGGTTCATGCACACACTCGTGACGGTCATGGGCAGCGGGGACACCGCCGCCAGCGCGCCCTTGCCCGGCGACGAAGCCCGGTCCCTCGACGTGGCGGTGCTCGCCGCGTACCGGGCCAAGGGCATCACCACCGACCCGCGCACCTGGCGACGCCCGGCACCGCTGCTCGCTGACGTGACAGCAGCCCTTGAGGACACCGACGACGCCGGCCGTCGAGTCGCCGCCCGCCTGCACCCCTACATCGCCGGCAGCATGAAGGGCCTGTTCGACGGACCGACCACCACGCTCGCGCAGGGGCACCTGGTGGTGTTCGCCATCAAGGATCTTCCCGAACAGCTACACCCGGTCGGCACCCTGCTCACTCTGGACACGATCTGGCGCACCGTACGCGGCGCGACCGCCTACGGAGCCGGCCCGGACATGCTGCGGATGGTGCTGGTCGACGAGGCGTGGAAGCTGCTGTCCGGCGGACGCGGCGGTGTGTTCCTGGAAACCCTGGCCAAGTCCGCCCGCAAGTACGGGGTCGGCCTGACCGTCGTGACCCAGGACGCCGCTGACGTTCTGGCCACCAAGACCGGCCGCGCCGTCGTCTCCAACGCCGCCACCCAGGTGCTGCTGCGACAGGCGCCGCAGGCGATCGACGCCGTGGCCGAGGCGTTCGGCCTCACCGACGGCGAACGGGCATTCCTGCTGTCTTGCCAGCGCGGAGATGCCCTGCTCACGGCTGGGTCGGCGCGGGTGGCATTCCACAGCCACGCCTCCGCCACCGAGCACGAGTTGATCGTCACAGGCCCGGTCACCGGCGCAACGGCCCGTCGCCGCTGAGTATCTTCCGTCCGCCGATCGGAGTCCTCGATGCTTCCCGTACCTGTCCTGTCCGCATCCCCGCCGTCGCCGCCCCTGGAGCCTGCCGGGTGTGTGCCTGGTCAGGGCGGCGTGCCCGGCTCCGTTGTCGGTGAGCTGCTGTGCGGTTCGTGGGGCGGCGACGCCACCGCTGCCGTGTGGCGTCTCGTCCGCGACCGGTGGCCGCTGCTCCTGACCGCTGTGGCGGTGCTCATCGCCATCCGAGTTCTGTGGGCGGTGTGGCGGCGGCGCGTCTGGCGGCGGCACGCCACCGGAGCACGGTGGTTGGAGATCACTCCACCGGTGACCGCTACGCCGGCCGCGACGATCGGCCTGTGGCGGCTACTCGCCACGGTGTTGCCCGCGCCGCGCCGGTGGGCGCCGCGCCCGGCCCGGCTCATCTGGGAAGTCGCTGCCGACCCGGAGGGGATGCGCTGCGGGCTGTGGCTGCCACCCGGGGTCAACCCGACCGCCGTCGTGCGGCTGCTGCAACGCGGCTGGCCCGGCGTGAGGACCGAACAGGCCCGTCCACCCGCCGTCCCGATGTCCGGGGCGGTCGCCGCCCTCGCGGTCTGGCCGACGCAGCCGGAATGGCTGCCCCTGGTCGAAGACCCATCTCCGCCAACGCGCCGAGGCACCGACGCGGGCGCCCCGGAGGAAGACCGGCTGCGAGCCGTCTACGGCGGGCTCGCTTCAGCCGGGCGCACCGGCGGCGCGCTCCTGCAGGTCCACCTCGGCCGGGCACCGGCTCACCGGCTGCGGCTGCTGCGTCGGGCGATGACCAACCCGCAGCGCGTCCACCGCCCCCGAGGTGTCTCCCGCGTCGCTGGCCTGCTCGCCGACGGGCTACGCGCGCTGATCATCGGCGTCCTGGACATCTTCACGCCCGGCCCGTCGGCCCCGAGGCGACGCGCCAATCCGAGCGACCCGTACACCGCCGAGCTGGCCCGGCGGGCGCGAGCGAAGTACGCCGACGCACCTCACCTGCTCGTCGCCGTACACGCGGTCGCCACCGGCCCCACCACGCCTGCCGCTCGCGCTGCCGCCGCTGATGTCAGCTCCGGGTTCGGGCTGCTGTCGGCGCACTTCACCCGCCGCCGGCTCCGGCGTGGAGCCGTCGCGGCAGCCGACCGGTGGGTGCCCGAGACCCGGATGAGCGTCGTCTCCGTGACGGAAGCCGCCGCCCTCGCCGGGCTGCCCGCCGAGCCGGCCGCCTACGGACTGCCCGGCGCGGCGTCCCGTCGCCGCGCCGCGACCCGCGACATCTTCCGGACCACTGAGCGGAACACGAACCATCGTCCGACGGCGCAAGCAGAGCCCGGTGCGGCCAAAGACGACGAACCGCCAACCGCCTGGAGCACCCCATGAACAAGACCAACACCAAGGCACAGGCCACCACCTCCCACCTAGAAAACCGCCGGCTGAACCTGGTGCCCGTCGAGGATCGGCACGGCCTGGGAGGCAAGGTCATCGGTGTCGCCAACGCCGGACCAGCGATGCGGGTCGGGATCTCCCTGACCGACTGCCGCTATCACCTGCACGCGCTCGGACCGACCGGCACGGGCAAGACCACCCTGCTGATGCGGATGATCCTCGACGACGTGGCCGCCGGACGTGGGGTGGCCGCGTTTGACCCGGCCAAGGGCGACCTCATCCGAGACCTACTCGCCCGGCTACCGAAGGACTGTGGTGACCGGCTGGTCCTCATCGACCCGGACGAACACACCGCGCCACCGGCGATCAACCTGCTCGACCCGGCCGTGCACGGCGGTAGCCCGCATGACGTCGCCGCGAATCTCACAGCGGTGATGGCGAAGGTGTGGTCCCGCTGGTGGGGCCATCGCACCGCCGACATCTGCTACCACGGCCTGCTCACCCTCGCCCATGTCGAAGGCGCCACCCTCGCCCAACTACCGCGGCTGCTGTCCGACTCGAAGTGGAGGACCAGCAGGGTCAACACGGCAACCAGCAAGCTGAACGCGTGGGAAGGCAACACCCTCGGCGAGTTCTGGGAAGGGTTCAACGAGCTGCCCGCCACTCAACGCTCCGGCCTCGTCGCCCCGCTGCTGTCCCGGCTGCGCCTCGTGCTGGCGCACCCCATGGCGAACAGCCTGTTCGGTGTGCCGGCCACCACGTTCTCCTTCGCCGACATTCTCGACGGCGGCGTCCTGCTCGCCCGGCTGCCCAAGGGAGTCCTCGGTGAGGACGGCACCCGCCTCGTCGGCTCGCTGCTGCTCGCGGGGCTGTGGCAGGCCACCACCGCCCGCGCCCGCATCCCCGAGGACGACCGCCCCGACGCGATGATCGTGTTGGACGAATGCCACAACTTCCTACATCTGCCCATCGGAATCGATGACGCCCTCGCCGAGGCCCGTGGCCTGCACACCTCGTTCGTCCTCGCCCATCAGTACCTGGGCCAGCTGTCCGGGGACATGGTGGAGGCGATCGACGCCAACGCCCGTAACAAGGTGTACTTCGCCCTCGCACCCCGCGACGCCATCGACCAAGCCCGGCACCTACGCCCGTACCTCGACGACGGTGACCTGATCCGCCTCGGCGGCTACGAGGTCGTCCTGCGCCCGGTCGCGGGCGGACGGATCGTCCCACCGGTCACCGCCGACACCGAACCTCCACCACCAGCCATCGCCGGGCGCGCCGGCGAGTTGCGCCGCGCCGCCCGAGACCACACCGGCCTGCCGGTTGCACGGCGGAGGCAGTTGTTCAGCGAAGCCGCCACCGCCCCAGCGGTCGCCGAGTCGTCTGCCCCGGTCGGCACCGCTGCTGCTGACCTGGTGGGCCGCAACACCTTTGCTGTTCAGGGCGAGCGGTCTAACGAGAGTTCTGACAAGCGATCCAACGAGGAACGCAACGACCACGAACAGCCGGGTGAACACGCCCCCTTGAACACGTCATACGCGCACGTGGACGGCGGTGAGGAGGACCTGTGGACCGGAACCGACTGATAAGAGATATCCCTCCTACCCGCACACCAGCCAACGGCAGCTCCCGCCTCACGGCGTCCGTTGTTGCCGCCGAACTCGGCCGGCTTACCCCCCGAGACCGGCTCCTGCTCGACCTGCTCGACCAACACCGGACATTCACCACCGACCAGCTCGTCGACCTCGCCTTCGGATCCGTCGGCCGTGCCCGCAACCGGCTCAACACCCTCCACGACCGAGACATCCTCGACCGGTTCCGCCACTACCAGCGGCCCGGCTCGCAAGCATGGAGGTGGACCCTCGGCCCGGTCGGCGCGGCCCTCATCGCGGCCGGACGCGGCGAGACGCTGCCGCGTCCGGCCGCTGTGCGCGACGCCACCGGACGACTCGCCATGTCCCCGACACTGGCGCACCTAATCGCGGTGAACGGGTTCTTCGTCGCGCTCACGGCACACGCCCGCGTGCACCCTGGGACGGGGTTGGCGCGATGGTGGAACGAGGCACGCTGCCGCGAGGCGTGCGGCAACCTGGTCCGCCCGGACGGACACGGTGTGTGGTCCGACAACGGCTCGGCGGTGCCGTTCTGGGCCGAGGTCGATCTCGGTAGCGAGACGGTGGGTCGGGTGGCGGGCAAACTCGCCGGCTACGCCGCACTACCGCCTCGGCGTGCGTACCCGGTGCTGTTCTGGCTGCCCACCGCCGTCCGTGAGGCCAACCTGCGCGCCCATTTCCGGCGGTCCGGGGTGCCGGACGGGGTGACCGTGGCCACCGCCGCCGCTGACCATGCTGCGACGTCCGGCGGTCCGGCGGGGCCGGTCTGGCGCATCGTGGGGCATCCCGACCGGGTGCGTCTGGCTGGCCTGCCCGCACCGGGCGGAGACGGTGGTGCGTCGTGGGACGGGTAGCCCTGTGGGTCGCGGTCGGGGCCGCTGTGGCGTTGCTGCTGCTCACCTCGGCCACGGCCGGTGTCGTCTCGTCCGTGTTCGGTGGTGGCGGGGGCGGGGGTAGCTGCGCCGGGGCGGTCACCGTACCGGAGGCGGTCCCGGCGGGGTTGTCGGCGGAGCAGGCCCATAACGCCTCGGTGATCGTCGCTGTGGGTGAGCGGATGCGGGTGCCGGTGCGCGGTTGGGTGATCGCCGTTGCCACCGCTCTCCAGGAATCCTCGTTGATCAACCACGGGCACCTCGGCCCGGACAACGATCACGACTCGTTGGGGCTGTTCCAACAGCGACCGTCGCAAGGGTGGGGCACCCCGGAACAGATCATGAACCCCGAGTACGCCGCCGCGACGTTCTACGAACGTCTCCTCGCCGTGCCGGAGTGGGAACGGCTACCGCTCACCGACGCGGCACAGGCGGTGCAACGGTCGGCGTATCCGGACGCCTACGCCCGCCACGAGGCACAGGCAACCGAGATCGTCGCCGCGTACACCGGCGGCACGCTGCCCGTGTGCGACGGCCCACCGATCAGCGCCTCCGGGTGGACCAGCCCGGTGCCAGGTACGGCCGGTTCTGGTTTCCGCACCGCCGACCGGCCCGACCACGACGGGGTCGACATCGCGGCCCCGAAAGACACCACCATCCGCGCCGCGTCCGGCGGCATCGTGGCGCGCGTCCTGTGCAACATCGACGGCGACTCGTGGGAACCCACCGGCGACCCGATGCCGTGCGACAGCGACGGCCACCCCGGGCTCGGCGGGTGCGGCTGGTACGCCGAAATCCGCCACGCCGACGACATCGTGTCGCGCTACTGCCACATGGTCCGGCAACCGACCGTAACTGTCGGGCAAACGGTGATCGCCGGTCAGCCAATCGGGCGCGTCGGAAGCTCCGGAAACTCGTCCGGACCACATTTACACTTCGAGATCCACGAAGGCCACCCCGCCACGAGTGGCAATGCCGTTGACCCGGTTCCGTTCATGCGCAGCAAAGGCGTAGGACCGTAATCACTGAAGTGATTTTCGGCACAATCCACAGAGGTCTTCACGGGTCGCGCAGACCGCCGCGCGTCCGGCGAACCGGGCGCGCGACATCGTTCTATCGACCGAAATTCGCGACCCCGCCAGATGGCGTGAGCGCCCGGCACGCTACCCATCCTGTGCGGCACTAGGGACAGGTGTCGAACGTGGCCCAGCGACGAACAGGGGCCACCGGACGGCACAAGAAACGGCTACAACTGTTCCCGGATCGAGCACGGAAGCGGTACGGGTGCGTCCCACCTAAAGAGTCTTGGTCAACGGGGTTGACAATCACCAGGGTGTCGAGCGTCCATGGACGTGGGCAACAAAACCGCCCCGGCGAACCGCAAAAGAAATGCGCACCGCGCGCATGCGGAATCGCCATTTGTCGACCCCTTGTATGGAGGTGCATTCGCCATGACCGCGAACATTCTGCTCACCCCCGGCACGGACGAGGCCCGGTTCGCAGTGGCCGACGCGTTGCGCCAGTACCCCGGCGTCACGGCCCGCAAGTTGGCCGGACAGGCGAGCCTGCCGCTGCCCGTCGTGACCGAGGCACTCCAGCACATGGAAACGGCCGGGACTGCCACCCGCACGCCCGATCCGGCCAAGGGCAACCGCAAGAGCGCCGATACGTGGGAACTCGCTACCCCCGCCGAGGTAACGCCCGACACGGCCGACGAGACGCCCTCCGCTGACGACGCCACCACCGGCGACGAGCCGACGCCTACCGCCGACGACACCCCGGCGACCGGCGGCACGATCCCGGACACGGCCGACGAGACGACCCCGGACGACGCCACCTCCACCGACGAGGCGACCGGCACGGCCGACGCCGAGGCCGCCACGGAAACGACGCCAGATCCGACCAACGAGCCCACCGGCACCGACGACGCGACGGCCCTCACCGACGAGCCGACGCCGGACGACGCACCTACCACCGACGAGGCGGCGGAAACGACCGACGAGGCGTCGCTGCCCGAGGCTCCCGTGTCCGGTGCGCCGGTCGCCGCGCGTCAGCCTGACCTGAAGGTGCTGATCATGGCTGGTGTCTTGGGCGGGCACCCGGACGGGATCACCGCTGACGCGGCGATCGGTGAAAGTGGCTTGTCGGTCGCGATGGGCGACACGATCCTCGCAGCGATGGAGGTTGCCGGTGCCGCCCGTCGCTTGCCGGTTGACGACGACGGCAACGAGTTGTGGGTCATCGGCGACGGGGACCTCGCCACCGTGGATCCAGCCAACGCCCCGACGCACACGACGTGCCCCACCTGCGGGCACACCCGCAAGATCCGCCGCCCCTCCACTCGCCGCGTCAGCGGCACCGGCCGTACGACCGGTGAGATCAACAGCGACGGATCGACCAAGCTCGGCAAGAACGAGTTGCGCAACCGGGTCGAGGCGTTCATGCGCGATCTCGGCACCGGCCACGACGTCACCCCCGGCACCGTCGCCCGTGAGATCGGCGGACGGAGCTCCGGCGCGGTCCGTAACGCGATGGCCAAGCTCGGCGGGGCCGGTGTGCTGATCCTGACCCGCGAGGCCCCCGAGACGTACGCCCTCGCCGACAACCCGCCCGCCGCGACCGCCGAGGTACGGGCGTTCATGTCCCCTTCACAGGCCGATGCGACCGCTGGTGACGAGACCAGCGCCGACGAGGCCACCGCCGCGCCGGTAGCCGCCTGACCTACCGCCCTGCCGGGGCCGGGCAGCCTGCCCGGCCCCGGCACCCGTACGCCCACCGCAAGCGCCACGGAAGGAACGAACAATGACCACTCACGACCGCCCCCACCACGACCACGCCACCAATGGCACGACGTGCGCGCCGGGGTCGCTGCGCTGCCCCGAATGCGGGGAACCGGCCCGGCCGGTGCCGCCGCGTCACTGGCCCCTCGACGGATTCGCCCCACGTCCGGACGCGTCGCACCGCGACGGCACCCCACTATGCCCGGTGCCAGGCCCCGATGGCTCACAACCGGCCGAACCGGTCGGCGTCGCCGCGCGGCTGACCATGCGGCAGGCCGTCCAGCAATCCTGGCTCAACCACCCTGAATGGACCGTGAGCGATCACCTCGCGTGGCTCGCTGGCGAGGGCTACGACACCGACGACGTGACCGGCCACTTGGCCGAGGTCGTCGGCCGGTGGCTGGCCGAGTACCGCCGCACCGTACCGAGATATCGCCGGCCCGACGAGACACGCGTGTACGTGGTCGCAGGCGGTGACATGGTGGCCGTGTTCGACTCGGCGGAAGCAGCCGACCTCATGGCAGTAACGATGGGCTGCGCGGATCTTGCACCGGTCACCTGTTGCCTGACCGAGGCGCAATGGCAACAGGCGCAAGCCGTTCTGCGGGCGCAGCAACCGCACATCACCGTGACCGATGCCCGGCCCAGCCATGCGGCCGGTACGTCGTGACCGACCCATCGGGCACCGGCCCGACTGCCGACCGGACCCACCGGGGCACTGCGAGCGCATCCCGCCGATCTGTCGCTGTGCCCGCATCTGGCGCTTGGTCGGCACCGTCGCGCCCGTGCCGACCGGCCCGGGGCGGGCATCATCCCGCCGGGTCGCACGGCGACAAACCCGACCGGTACCTGTTGGGCGTCATCCGCGCCTACCGAACCTGGTTCATCCCCGAGAACGGCTACACCGTGTACCTGCCGGCCCCGTTTAACGCCGTGCACACCTATCTGTACGGGCCGGACGGGCGACTACGACCGGCCACCGGTACCCGGTAGGCCGCGCCCAGCGGTGGGCGTCAAATTCGCCACAGAAACCTCGATCGACTCCATTCGATCGGCTTGATGCACCCATAGAGGTAGGAAACATTGTTTGTGACGGCGCGGCCGGGGTCGCAATCCCCGGCCCGCCGCCCACCCGAACCACACGACCCGGAAAGGGGTGCCACCGTGGCACACGAACTCGAGACGTTCGCCAACGGCGAAGCCGCCTTCGCCTCAGCGCGGCTGTCCGCCTGGCACCAACTCGGCACCGTCACCGATTCCTGCATGACCGCCCAGGAGGTCATGAGCAAGGCGTGGCTCGGAGGCTGGGAGGTCCGCAAGATCGCCATCCAGGGCATCGAGATCACCGACAAGGGCGTGACGAAGGTCGACTGCCCCGACAAGTACATGACCGTACGAACCAACCCGGTCACCGGCGAGACCGAGTACCTCGGCGTTGTCGGCGAGGACTACAGCGTGGTCCAGAACGAGCAGGTCGCCGAGACACTCAACCTCCTGGTCGACGCCTCCGGTGCGCACTTCGAAACCGCCGGCTCCATGCGCAAGGGCCGGTCGGTGTTCGTGACCATGAAGCTGCCGAGCGCGATGCGGATCGCCGGAGTGGACGACATGGACCTCTACCTCGCCGCCACCACCAGCCACGACGGCACCGCCTCGCTGCGCCTCGACGCGACCCCGGTGCGGATCGTGTGCGCCAACACGCAGGCCCTCGCCTACCAACGGTCGCGCAGCTCCTACACGTTCCGGCACACCTCCAACGTCACCAACAAGATCGCCGAGGCGCGCCAGGCACTCGGTCTGATGTGGAAGGCGTTCGACGCCTTCGAGACCGAAGCCGAAAAGATGATCAACGCGTCGCTGACCATGGGTGAGTTCGAGAAGATCGTCGCGCAGGTGTGGCCTCTCGCTGACGATGCCTCCGACACAGCACGCAACAACACCAAACAGCGCACCGCGACGCTGCGCTACCTCATCCGCGACGCCGACACGCAGAAGGCGATCAAGGGCACCCGGTGGGCCGGCTACCAGGCCATCACCGAGTACGTGGACCACTTCGCCCCCGCCAAGAACGACCTCGTCCGGGCCACCCGGGCGCTGACCGGTGCCGGAGCGGACCTCAAGGCCCGCGCCTTCGAGTTGCTGGCGGTCTGACGTGGGCCGGCACGGGGGCCGGGCCACCACGCCCGGCCCCGGTACCGGCGGGAACCCCGCCGCCGGGACCACAGACATCCCCGCCGAGCCCAGCATCACGCCGCTGTACGCACCGGCACCCACCGCCGAGACGGTGGTCGCGCTGGCCAACGAGATGTGCTCCACCTTCGCGGCGGCCGAGGTCGCCCACGCCTTGGCCGAACAGGCGACAAGCGAGGCTGAACACGCCCATCTCAGCGCAAGCGCCGCACAGTGGGACGCCCTCGTCAACGAGCGGTGGCCCGCCCTGGTCGAGGCGATCAGGACGGCTCTGCCGCACACCGGGCAGGCCGAGCACTTCATGCCGGTCCGGCCGCTGACCAACGGCCACGTCGAGCTGCACGTCCACGACGAGGCCGGCCGCCGCCTCGTCGTGCTGCTCACCGGCCGGCAGGCCCTCGCCGCAGGCGCGCACCTGACCGCGTACGGAGCGATCAGCCTCGACCGCATCGGACAGAAGCTCGACCCGAGCCTGCCCCCGCTGAAGGCCACACCACCGTTCGACCCCCACGGGACCGCCGGACAACCGGCGAACCCCGACCGTGCCGCCGGGCCGACGGCCACCCAAGCCTGACCGCCGCCGGTCGCCGCGCGGCTAGCGGTCCGACCCCGGGCCGCGCGGCACACCGGCCAACACCCCTCCGGCTCACGGCGGACTACTCGCATGGGCCCAGCCCGACCGTTCGACCTCGCCGCTGAGCCAGACCCACCCCTGAACGGAGTCCTGATGTACCGATCCATGGAGTACGGCGACACCGCCCGGGTGATCGCACCAACCGACGCCACCGAATACCGCCTCGGCACCGTCACCGACGTGAGCTACTCCACCCGGCATACCACCCATGCCCGTAGCTACACCCTCCGCTTCCCCGACGGCACCGAGCGCACCTACCCGGCAGCCCACGTCGCGTGGTGCACCCGCGCCGACGACTACGCCGCACTGGAAACCGCCTTCGTCACCGCGTGCGTGGCACTACGCGACGCCTGCCGCATCGCCCACGACTACGACGCCGACCTCGCCAACGGAACCGCGAGCCTCCTACGGCGCCTGATCGACCTCGCCCGGCTACGCCTCACGCTGACCCTCGACCCGACCAACCTCAACCGATCCCACACCAACAGCAAGACCGGAGGCGGACACTGATGCCCTCGCACCACCCCCACCCGGGATACTCCATCAGGCCGACCGAACCCGGTACGCCCCCCGGCCAGACCGGCGAACCGCTCTACTGTCGGCGGTGCCGCCGAGGCGTGAACGTCCGCTTCAATCCCTACGGCGTCATCGTCGAGTACCTCCACGCGGCCGAGCAGCGCGGCGAACGCAGCGACCACAAAGCCGAGCCGGTACCGGTCACCGAAATCCCCGACCCGATCATCGAGTGCGATTTCTGCTCCGCACCCGACGCTACCTGGATCTACCAGTGTGCGAACCAGCTGACCAATGTCCGACGAGTCACCGCGCAGGTTGTGGCCGTCAGCGACTATCGCAATCGGCACAACGCCGCGCGCGTCCGCCGCACAGACACCGAACACGCACTCACCCAGGCATGGGGAGAACGGTGGTCCGCCTGTGACGGCTGCGCCGACCTCATCGAGAACCGGGACATCTACGGCCTCATCCAGCGGGTGGCCGACGCGATGCCAGCGAAAATGGTACGAGGCAAACATCTCGCACGAACCCGTGCCCTGCTCCACGAGACGTACTCGACGGTCTTCGACACCCTCGCCGCCGGCCGTGGCCGGATCACACCCGGAAACCCGATGGGCATCTCGCCCGAGCCCCCCGAGGCAGCGTCGTGAACACCACCTCACGGCACCGCCCACTGGCATACACCCACGCCAAGTCCGTCTGGCGTCCTCGCCCGATCTGCGGCCTCGACAACGGTCCGCTGATCCGCGTCACCGAGGACCCTCACCTCGTGACCTGCCCGGACTGTCAAGAACTGGCCGACATCGACGCACTCCCCGACGACGCGACCGTAGGTGACTCCCGCGTAATCGAGGTCCTCCGCGAAGCCATGCACGGCGCGACACGCAAGATCGACGGGGTCGTGGTGGACCCGACCACCGCCGCCGCAATCCTGACCCTGTACGACGCTGTTAAACCCGCTACCCGGGCCAAACTCGCCGCGCTGCCCCTGCACCGCATGGCGCAGGTGGCATGGCGAGTGCTGCGCCCACACGTCTAACTCGACGTGGGTCGGTGGCCGGCGGGCACACCCGAGGGTGCGCGCAATTCCCGACCGGCCACCTCGCCCACCCGGGCCACCTGCCGGCCACACGACCACCAATACCCGGGCCAGGCGTACCGCCGATCCTACGACCCGAGCCACACCCACCTCGACGACGCGGGCGGCTACCGAGCCGCCCGCGAGGGAGGATGAACGGCGTGGCACGACGCGTGATCGACGGACGGACAGCCCTCGACCGGGCCGGCGCCGCCGCGCACACCGGCGCGGCCTACTCCACCGTCAACCACTGGCACCGCCACCGCGCCCGATTCGGCTTCCCTGAGGGCTTCCGCAGCGACGGTCGCCAGTGGTTCTGGCTCGACGACATCGAGACATTCCACGAAGCGCACCAGGCCGCGAAGCGCGCCGAGCTCACCAAGGTCGACCGCCGCGGACACCCCAATGACCTCGTCGGCTCCGGTGCGGCAGCGAGGATCCTCGGCTACGGCTCCTACCGCAACCTGCCCGACACCCTGCTCGAACGCCCCGACCGTACAGAGATGTTGCCAGACGGGCGGCAACGACGCCTGTGGTACCGGCGCACCGTCTGGGCTGTCGCCGATGCTCGCACCGGTCGACAATCGACGGGCCGTACCCCCGGCACCACGGGCGACCGCAAGCCGCACCCGTACGCCGACGACCCCCGCCTCCAGACCGCCATCCAGTTGCTGAACGACGCCGGCACTGCTGGACGTGACCGGCGTGGGCTTGGTGCAAAGTTGGCAAGCAAACTCGGCATCCCGCAACGCACCGCACAACGCCTGCTAACCGAAGCGCGCCGCGTTGCGGGTCTCCCGTGACGAGCCACGATGAGTATCAGCTCCACCCTCGGCACCTCGTTCTGCCGTTGTCCACCCTGTCGGTGATGCAGAACTCAACCTACGTCAGGTGAACAGTCCCCAGCTACACCGAAGATCTCCGAGTTGCGGCACATTAGACAGGAAGGCTGCTGGGCCCGGCTGGCTCGCAGCCTTCCGACTATTCCTTGCAAGAAAAGACCATCACCACCCACGCCTATTCGATACCCCCAAGCTTTGCGGAGCGCCATTTTGAACTAAACCACTCTTTGATGAACTCTTGATAAGACTCGTGATCCAGGGAGCTCGCGGATTCCGGGAATCCGCTTTCTAGTGCGTTCCAGTCGACTTGATCACGCCCATCGATTAGCTGCCGGAAGGCTAGTAGTACAATAACTGACGAGACCTCGGCTCGCGGCTCACATTTGGAATCTTCGAGATACTCCTGGCCATATTTGTCGTGGGCGATGTTTCCATATGCAATTTGGGCTCGGATGACGCCCAGATCTTCCATGAACTTGATCCATACGGCATTTGCAGATCTGCCGCCAAACAACCTTATTCGTGCAGAAAGTTGATTCTCGTGTACGCTAAGGGTGGCGAGCTCGGCCCGAATGAACGGGTCGCCGCTTGTCTTGAGCCACGCGCGAGTGTTTTCGGCGAACTCAGCCGCGTCTAGGTAGACCTGAGCAACCCGATCGTCTCGCTGTTTCTGCAGCTCACGTTCCCAGCGTTCACTCTCCCTCTTCTTGGTCGATTGTTGCGTTAACCAACTACCTGTTAGCGCGAGTAGGCCGCCGACAAGACCACTAAGGGTCGAGATCACTGCAGTTTGCCACAGTGGCGCCTGCTGGCCTACTTCAGCTGCTAGCCACACAAGGGCTCTCCAATTCAATAATGATGAAGTTCGGATGGAATCAGTTTGGTGGGTTATTGACCCTGAAGTCGCCTAGCCCGACGTTCGCTCTTCGGTCGTGGGGCGGGAGCCATTGACCGTTCGGGTCTCGCGGCGTATCGTGGCGACCCTTTGCGACACGCCGCTGTCGCCGATGGCGTTGACGTTACGGCGTAGTCGACGTGCGGCGGCATCCCTGCCCACGGCTTGCCGTCGCTGGTCGGTTCGTCGTCGGCGGTGTGGCAGCGGGGATGACGAGCGCGCTTCGCGCGATCATCACTGCCTGTCGCGGTACCTACGACGCTATCCACGATGTGACCGATCGCGGAACACCTCCCACAGGCGCCCCGCGAAAAATTCATCCACCATAGGCACTACGCCTCCATGCACGAGTTTGCCAGACAGCCAAATCAAAACGAGGAGCGGCGCGCGAGGATCAGGAATACCGGGGCTGGCTTTGACCTGCAGCTGCCACTGCCGGTCGCCGTAGGCAGGCGGCACCTCGTCATACCGCCCGGCCAGTTGACGACATTGAGTGCCTGGTCGGTGAACACCCAGAAGCAATGGCCACTTGCGATGTCGTTGTCGACCTCTCTTCCATCGCCCAAGCGGTTGGGCGCTCGTTGCCGTGGAGCAAGGGACCGAGCTCGTCCTTGAGATCCAGCGCGCGCTGGACATGATCCTGCAAGGTCAAAAAGTCTCCTACCATGAGCCCTTATGGGGAAGCACGCGCCGTCAAGCATGAATCGTTCTGTTCAGCTTCGATACAGCTAGATGGCTATCAGTAGCGGCACGGTCGGTCATGCCATCGTCCACAAGGTAGGAAGTCAGCTTCGGTGGATTGTGGGAGCGTCGGGCTCCGACAAGCGACTCCGATCATGTGTGGGGCCATGCCGAGACGGCCTGGGGTAACGAGTGGGTGGGGGCTTGCAGGATGTTTGCGGGACTGGGCGGCCATGCCGAGAGTACAAGCGTCGTCCATGCCTTTCGACGCATCCGTTGGAGGCGGTGCTGCGGGTCAGCGACCAGTAGCACAGGGTGGTCAGTGCTGTGGGTGCGGCGGGCGGGCGTCGTCCTGCTTCAGGGTCATGTTGACGGGGGCTTCCTCTCGTCTGCCGCAGTATTCCTGAGAATGCTGGCTGGCTATGCCGGGGGCGTGGGACGAGAGCCGTTGACCATTCGCGTCTCGCGGCGTAGCGCGGCGAGCATCTGCGACACACCGCTGTTGCGGATGGAGTGGCCGTTGCGGCGAAGCCGACGCGCGAGGGCATCCCGGCTGACGGTCTGGCCTTCGCGTGTCAGCTCGTCGCGAGCGGCGCGGGCTGCGGGTAGCAGCGGTACCAGGTCCGGCGGGAGATCGGGGCCCTCGCCGGCCTCGTCGTCCGTGTCTGGGTGACGATACTCGTGTGTGCCACTTGCCGGATCATGTCCGTACCCGGAGTCGTCCGGCACGTGGTCCGCTACCGAGTGCTGGTTGGTGGTGACGACACCGAGGTGCGGCCTGTCGGCGTCGGTGCTCGGGCGTTCCGACGGAGGGCTTGGGCGCGTTTGCATCGCATCGCCTGTGCTCGGCGTTGAATCGGCGGTCGGGGCGGTAGCAGTGGTCGGTGCCGTGGCTGGTGTCGGCGGTTGGTTGTCGACCTCGCGACGACGGGCAGCGAGTTCGACGAGTGACACCGACGCGACGATGATCAGCCCGTCCACCGAGAGCGGTAGGAGGTAGGGCACGGTTCCGGTTTCGCCGTATCGGGCGACTACTCCAACCATGTGGTGGTAGCTGATCCAGGCTGCGATCACGGCGATGGCCGAGGCGGCGACCACCCGGATGACGCCGAGCGTACGGCGGTGCACGGGTACACGGGTGACCAGTTCGACCGTGATGAGCAGGGCCATTGGTGGCCATGCTGCGATGGCCTGGGAGATCGGGTTGGGCTGAGCGTGCAGGATGTTCGCGGTGACCGAGGCGGCCACGCCGAGGGCGAGCGTTGCCCGTACCGCCCACTGCAGTCGTTGAAGGCGTCGGCCGGTCATGGTCGTGTCCCGGCGACGGGGGCGGTGGGTCGGAGCTGCCGTTCGGCGACGCGGCGGGTGGCCTGGGATGGTTCGGCGTCGCCGAGGTCGGCGAGGCGTTCCTCCAGCCGGCGCAGGGTGCGCCGTACGGCGTCGGGGCGTTGCTGACGGCCGTGGATGCGCATGATCCGCTGGTACAGCTCTTCGTTGACTGGGTCGAGTTCGGCTGCGTGTTCGAGGGCTGCGATGGCTTGGTCGGGGTGGTCGGTCTCGAGGATCTCAGCGATGCGGGCGTGGGCGGTGAGGATCCGGTGGCGGTAGCTGGTGGCGTAGTCGGTGGCCCAGGTGTTGTCGTGGCCGTCGGCGAAGTCACCTGAGTAGAGGTCGGTCGCGCGGCGTAAGGCGGTGAGGGCCGTCTGCTCGTCGGTGGCGGTGGTGGCCTGATTGATGGCGGTGAGCATCTGCCAGAGGTCCACTGTGACGGTCTCGGGGTCGAGCTGGTATCGGCCGGTGGCCGGGTCGTGAACGATGAACATGGGTTCCTCGTGGCCGGTGGCGGTGCGCAGCACCCGCCGGGCGGAGGTGATGTCCGTGCGTACCCGTTTGACGGCGGCAGTCGGGTCGGCGTCGGGGTGCATGGCGGCGGCGAGTTGGTCGAGGGTCCGGCCGGCGGGGTGGGCGGCGAGCATGGCCAGGACGGTGTACGAGCCGGTGCGCATTCCCGTCGCGATCGGGCCGGCATCGGTGGCGACGGAGACTGGGCCGAGCACTCGGAGCTGTACCAGGGCCGGTGCGTCGGCGGGCTGGACGGGCGCTGGCTCGGTCGTCTCGACGGTGGCCGCGGTTGGAAAAGCGTCGACGGGCGGGGCGTCGACGTCGGTGCCGGCCTCGGGGCGGGCGAGGGCGTCGGTGAGCATGCTCAGGATGGCGGCGAGGCCATCGGCACCCAGGGTGGACAGCCTCGTTGCGGGGTACGGCTCGCCGGTGCCTGTCGTGGTGCCATCTGTGGCGACATCGACGGTAGGGACGCCTCCTTGGTCGCCGAGGATCACGGGGTGCAGGTCCAGGGCAGCGCGGTGGGTGGTGACGGCCTGGAGTCGGGCGGCGTGGCGGCTGGTCGACTCGATGAGCAGCACGTACGGCGGCTGGGTCTCGGCGTGGTCGGGGCGGGCGTTGAGGTCGGTGATGGTGTTCGCGTCGAAGGTGTCCAGCAGGCGCCTACGGCCGATCATTTCTTCTTCAGCGTGCGTCACAGCCGCTGCGGTGTCGGCGAGGACGATGAGTCGTTCCCCGTCGTAGGCGGTGCCGTCCGGGTCCAGGCCCATCGCCGAGGCTTCCTCGGGGAGGAGTTCGTTGAGCAGGCCAGTGGTGGTGACGACCACGGGCCGTAGGACGGCGGTCTCGGTGGCGTTGGTGGTGAGGACAGCGGCGAGGATGGCGCGGGCTGCCGGGATGGCTCCGTCGCCGTGTAGGGCGATGCCGGTACCGGGTAGCTGGAACAGGCTGACCTCGGCGGCGTCGGCGTCGAGGCCGACCGGTGCCGGCACGGCCGGTCTGGCGGGTCGGTGGTCATCGCCGTTGCGGCCGAGGTTGCGGCTGCCGATCATGTCGGCTTTAGCGAGGGACGGTGGCATCGGGGACGGCTGCCGTGCGATGTTGGCCGGTGCCGGGAAGGTGAGGCGGGCGCGGCGTCGTCGTTGTAGGCGCAGCAGTGCGGCGACGGCAGCGATGGCGGCGGCCAGGCCGAGGCTGATCCAGCCCTGCGTAGGCAGCGTGATGCCGGCCTCGTCGGTCGGCTCGTCGTCGGCCGAATCGTTGTCCGCCTGGGGTGCGTCGGCTTCGGCCGAGTCGTCGGTTGCGCTCGGATCGGTGGTACGCGGGGTTGGTGTGCTTGGCTCTGGGCTATTGGGCGCTGGTGTGGCACTGGTCGGCGGCGCAGGTGGGACTGCCTCGTCGGCTCCTGGTGTGCTGGTGCCCGGGCTGTCGGCGGCGGGGGCCTCAGCATCGGTCGCGGGTGTCGCCTGACGTGCGGGGAGAGCAAGGATCCAGCCGACGTGGATTTGGTCGGGGTCGGTGAGGGCGTACCCGTTGGGCTGCTCGTGTCCCCGGTTGAGTTTGTAGATCTCCCGCCAGCGGTGTGGGTCGCTGAGGTGGGTCGCGGCTAGGTCCCACAGGTTGTCTCCGGCGACGACGTGGTGTGTCCCTCCTGGGGCGTCGCGTGCCCAGACGGGGACGGTGGGATTGTCTCGGTGGCCAGTCAGCGGGAGCGCGGTGCTGGTGGCGGATGCGGTGACGGTCAGCGCTGGCCGTCGGTCGTGGTGCGTCGCCTGTGGGGTGTCGGTGTGTGCGGGGTTGACGGCAACGGTTGGGCGACGGGCGGCAACGTCAGCGGCGTTGGCGGTCGTGGGGCTGGTGACGACACGGGCGGCGTCGAACAGCACGGCTCCGACGGTCGCCCCGACGAGCACAGCGGCAACCCAGCGAATTGGGCCGCGCCGCGCAGTTGGCGGCCGGGGCTGACCGCGTCGGGTTGCTGACGCGGCGGCGGACGTCTCGACGATCTCGATGATGGTGTCGCGGAGGAACTGTGCCCACAGCACCCAGCCGATCGTGGCGAGCAGCGCGAGGACCATCTGATCGGACCACGGACTCGTGACCGCCGTGTGTAGGTCGCTCGTGATCGGTATCGCTGCGAGGGTTGGCCAGCCGATCCAATCGAGGGGCCAGCCTGCAGTGACGATCAGCAGCCACGGGACTCCGGCGGTGAAGCCGGCCAGCGCGGTGAACGCGAGCATGGCGCGCACGGTTCGGGCGATGACGGCGAAGGCGCGGAACATGCGTGATCGTCCTCAGGATGTGCGTGGTCAGGTGGCGGGGCCGATGACGCCTTGTACGGCGGTGGCGGTAGCGGTCGCGGAGACGTCGAGTTGGTGTACGCCGACGATCTGCAGGAGTTGGGTGTCACTCGTGCGGTGCACGGTGACGGTGACGGTGGTCGCCGTGGCGGTGGCCTCGCCCGTGGTGCCTGCCGAGGCGAGCCATGCTCGTGCCGCCGACGCGGCGCGTGGCGGGTCGAGTTCGGCGATGTTGCGGGTGCGGTACTGGTACAGGTCCAGTTCCTGCGCACCGGCGCGCGCTGCGGCCTGGGCGATGTCGAGGGCGCGGACCTTCTCGGTCAGGGCCAGCCCGGCGTCAAGGACGAGCCCGGCGACCGCGAGCAAGGCGATGATCATGAGTACGGCGAACGCGGTCACCTGGCCGAAGTCGTCACCGGCGCGTTCGCGTAGCCGCCACCAGCGGCCGACGTCGGATGGCCTCATGATGCGCCTCCGCGCCAGGCGTCGATTGGGGAGGTCGCTGTGGCCGCCACGGTGCGGGCTCCGGGCACGGACAGCAGTGCGAGATCAGCCAGGGAAACGGTGCAGGCCAGGGTGACGGTGACCGCTCCGCCTGGCTGGAGTCCACCGGTGGCGACGGTGACGCTGACCTGCTGGCAGGTGACGGCGCGGGCGGCGAGGGTCTCCCGGGCGGTGTGCTCAGCTGCGGCGTGGGCGGCGGCGTCAGTGCGGGCGAGTGAGGCTGACCGGGCGGCGGCGCTGGCGGCGGCGTCGACGTCCATCTGTGCGGAGACCAGCCGGCCGCAGAGCACCACGAACAGCATGACGGCGACCAGCAGCGGGGTCACGAGCGCTGCCTCGGTGGTGCTCGTCCCTCGGTCGCCGCCCGTGGCGTGCTGGCGAAGCCGGGCGCGCGTTGCGGCATTGGTCATGGTGCGGCTCTGTCGGGGACGAAGCGCTCGACGGGTCGTATGACCGTGGCTCGGACCGGCCACCGTACGCCGGGGACCACGGTCGCGGCGGTGCCGGTGATCTCGGTGCGGACCTCGGTTGCGGTACGGGTCACCGACACTGACGGGTCCTTCAGTACCCCGTCGCCGATCGCGGCGAGGGTCTGCTGGCCCGCGTCGCGGCCGGTGGCGGCGCTGGACTGGTAGCCGGCGGCGGCGTTGGCCGCGCGGTTCGCGGCGCTCTGGGCGATGTGGGTGGCGTGCATGAACACTCCGGCCTGGATCACGAACATGACGATGAGCAGTAGTAGCGGCATCGCGATGGCCAGCTCGGCTGTGGCGGCGCCGGTGTCGGAGCCGGTGGTGACGTGGCGGCATCGGGTGCGTAGCCGCCTGGCCGCGCCGAGCGCCGGGGAGGGTCGGCGCTCGGTGCGGTGCTCCGCGACGGTGGTGGTTGGCGGCATCGGTGTCAGCCGAGGTTGATGCTGTTGGCCTTGCCCACGACCTTGACCGCGATGATGCCGATGACCGCGATCGCCAGGGTCACCAGCAGGGCGGTGACGAGGACGGACTCGGTGGAGTAGCCGCCGTCGGGGTTGGCACGGGCTGCCTGCCAGCGGTGCCGCAGCTCGGCGGCCAGGTAGGCGAGGAGAGCGGACATCGCGTGTTCCTCCAATGCGGTACGAAGACCTGGTGACAGGTCGGGCCTGGTGAACTGGAGCTACAGACCTCCGAGGACGGCGGCCATCGCGGGATAGCCGAGGAAGATCAGGAAGCCGGCGAACAGGGCGACGATGGGCAGCGCCATCCGCTCGGTCGCGGCATTCGCCTCACCCTCGGCGTCGGTGAGTTGCCGGGCGCGTAGGGCGACGGCACGAGACCGCAGAGAGGCGCGGACCTTGGCCCCCTCGGTGCCGGCCAGCCCGATGGTGGCGGCGAGCTGCTGCAACTCGGCGACGGCGACCCGGCGGCCGAGAGCGGCGAGGATGTCCCACGGCGGTACCCGGGCCAGCCGAGCCTCGGCCAGGGCGTAGCGCAGTTCGGTGTAGGCAGAGCCGGAGCCTACCTTCGCCGCGTCATCAAGCGCCTGATCCACCCCGGCCCCGGACGCGAGGCTGATCACGACCAGATCGAGAAATGATGACAAGGCGTCGCGGAACGCGGTCCGATGCTTGGCGGCCTCCGATCGCACTGACAGTTCCGGGGCGAGGAACCCGGCCGCGCCGAGCAGCAGCGACGCGGCGGCCGGCATCGTCACGCCGGTGCCCACTCCGGCCAGGGCGAGCAGCGACGCGACGGCGGGAGGCAGCAGGAGCCCGAACACCGCTGCGGTCGACTGCTCGACCAAGTGCACCTCTACCGGCTTGTCGACGGTGGCGAGGTCCCGGCGGGTCGAAGCAAGAGGCAGCCCGGCGCGGCGCAGCCACCGCACCGCCGGACGGCCCCACCGCCCCGACCACCCCACCGGCGGGGCGGTGATGGCGGCGTCGACCAGGTCGATGCCGTACGGGACGTCGAGGGCTTTGCCCAACCGTGGTGGACGGGGAAACCAGCCCACCACCATCAGCCACAATCCGAGGCCGGTGCCGATCCCGGCCAGCAACACCAGACCGGTCATGTCGGCACCGTCCGCGACTCGTCCGGCACGGCGGCACCCGCCAAGATCCTGGAGGCATCGCGGTCGCGCATGAGGCGGCCGAGCCACGCGAATGCCAACGTGAAGCAGCAGCCGGCGGCCAGGAGCACCAGCTGACCGGTCGGGGTGTCGAACAGGGCGAGGTAGCCCCGGTTGAGCAGGGCCAGCATTCCGGCCATGGCCAGGGTCGCACCGACGATCACCCGCGCAGAGGTGCGGTTGCGTTTGCGGGCGGCGGCGATGCGTTGTCGAGAGGCGACCTTGGCCCGCGCGGACGCGGCCAGCTCGCCCAGGACATCGCCGAGCTGCCCAGCGCTGCCCCGCGCGGCCATCACCAGCCCGGCGACGGCAAGATCAGCGGTCGGATCGGCCAACTCGTCGGCGAGCCCGCGCAGCGCGTCCGGTAGCCGCCAACTGCGCTGTAGGCGCACCGCGAGCCGGGCCACCTCCTCACGGATCGGCTCCGGGGATTCGATCGCGCTGGCCGTGATCGCCTGCTCCAGCCCGGCCGCTGCGGACAGGTTGTCCCGCAACGCCTCCGTCCAGGTCGCGATCGCTTCGATCCGGGCCACCCGACGGGCGTGGTCGCGGTCCGGGCCGATGATGGCCGGCAGCATCCACGCTCCGGCCGCCGCCAGACCTGCCGCGACCGGCCACCGCGTCACCGCACCGACGACCACGCCGACGGCCAGGCACAGCGCTACCCGACGCCGGTCGACCGGGCCACGGGATGCCGTCAGCCTCGACCACCACGGCTCCGCATCGAGGTCCGCTGCGGAGTCGGCGGGCCCGCCGTCTCGACGCGACAAACCCACCGCCAGCAGGACCAGCCCGAACGCGGTTCCGGCCCCTAGCAGGGCAGCCAGCGGCGTCGACAACACCATCACGCCCACCCCCCACCCGGGGCGGTGCGGGCCTCATCCAGCAACCCGGGGTTGAAACCACGTCGGGTGAGTGCCGACAGCAGCCCGGTCGACGGCGGCGCACCCGGCACCGCCCGCCCATCGGGGTCGGGGCGGAAAATCTCGTTGCTGGACACGTTCAGCCCGTCCGCGTCGACGACCTCCCGTACCGAGGTCAGCACCCGGCCACTGCCGTTACCGGTGAGCCCCATATGCACTACCAGGTGCACGGACTCGGCGACGAGGAGGTTGGTGGTGGCCGGGGCCAGACGTTCCGGTGCCTGCGCGGCGTAGAGCATCAGCTTCTTCAGCGCCCCACCCGATGACGAGGCGTGGATGGTGCCCAACGACCCGTCGTTACCCTGCGACATGGCGTTGAGCATCGGGATGACCTCGTGCCCACGGATCTCTCCGACGATGACCCTGTCCGGGGACATGCGCAGTCCCGAGCGGAACAACGTGCTCATGTCGATCGCGCCTTCGCCCTCGACGTTGGCTTCCCGCGACTGCAACGGCACCACGTTTGGATGCACGGCCTTGTCCGCGTCGAGCGCCAACTCGTAGGTGTCCTCGATCGTCACGATCCGCTCGTGCGGTGGAATCGCCGACGCCAGCGCCCGTAGGAGGGTCGTCTTGCCCGCACCGACCCGCCCTGCGATGAGCACGTTCAACCTCGCCCGCACCGCAGCAGACAGCAGTTCCCGCAGCACCGGATTGACGGTGCCGAGCTGTTCCAGATCAGCGAGGGTGACTTTCACGTAGCCGTGCCGGCGGATCGACAACGCCGGACGCCTCGTCACCGACATGACCGCGTGCAGCCGCGAACCGTCCGCGAGCTGCAAGTTCAGGATCGGAGCGGCCCGATCCCACCGGCGTTCCTCCGCACCCTCGCCGCCGGTCTCGGCGCGGCCGGCGTCGGCGGCCAGCCGGCGAATCAGCTCTACCATCTCCGCATCGGAGTCGGCGATCGGTCCGACCTTTGCCCGCCCGCCGTTGGAGTACTGGACGAACACTTCGTCACACCCGTTGGCGTTGACCTCTTCGATCTGCCCGTCATCGAGCAGTGGTTGCAGGCCACCTGCGCCGAGCAACATGTCCGCCACCACCCGGCCCACCCGCGACTCGACGTGTGGACGCAGCGGCGGCCGGCCGGCGTTCATTTCCTCCGTGGCGTACGCGTCCAGAACCTCGGTGATCAACCGCCGGGTCGTCGCCGCACGGTCGTCGGCGGGCATCGGTGAACCGGTCGCCGTCTCGTGCGCCCGGGTGGCCCGGGTGAGCCGCTCAGCGACCTCGCGGCGGACACGCCGTACCACTGTGGCCTCGCCGGCCTCCCCCGCGCCCTGGGTCGGCAGGAACGGACTGGTCATCATGTCGCCTCCGGCGCTGTATCGGAGGACTGCGGGGCGACGACGGGCAGGTACGGGGCGAGGTCGGTCCACAGCCGCGCGTACGCGGCCATCAGCGGCAGCCGACGCCACCGCGCACCAGCTACGAGGTCCCCGTCGAGCACCGCCGCCGCCCGCCGGTCATCCGGTAGAGGGCCGAGCACCACCACCGCCTCCGGATCGCCCGCCAACTCGCCCCTGACATGGGCCGCCAGGACATCCGCCACCTCCCCGGCCGGATATGCACCGCCCGCACCGAGCAGCACGACCATCCGACCCGTACCCGCATCCACCAGCTCGCCCAGGTGCTCCCGCACATGCGCCACCTCGTCGGCGTTCGCCCGCACCAGCACCAACACCACATCCGCTTGCCGCAGCAACGGCCACACTGGTGACCCCGGACCCAAGCGGCCGCAGTCCGCCACCACGACCCGATCCGACGCGGTCAGCACCGCCCGGCCGCTGCCGGTCAACTCCGGCACCGCCGCCCGGGTCTGCGCGCCGCCGGCCGGGGCCCCTACCACCGGCACCGCGACGTCAGCCACCAGCAACTGCTGCGACGCGACGGCGTACACATCCCCAGGGCTCGCCACACCCCGCGCCGCAGCGGCCAAATCGACGATGCTCGGCGCTGCCCGCAACCGGTGCCGGCGCGTCAGGTCGCCACCCGCCGGATCGCACTCCACCACCACCGGCCGCGCCCACTCCGGCGCCACCGCGGCCAACCCGAGCGCGGTCGTCGTCGCACCCGGACGACCCTTCACATACGTCACCGCCAGCAAGGGCATGTCAGCCCTCCACCGGTGAGGTCTGCATCAGCACCACAGCGCCAGCCGGAGCCGCCGCTAACACTGGCGCGTCTGAGGCATCCAACAACAGGGTGATGACCGTCGCGCCCTGGCCATCGCCAGCGAGGTCGACCCCCAGCACCACCGCCGCCAACCGGTCCGGTGTCGCCGCCGAGGTCGGTGCCGAGGTCGGTGCCGGGTCCGGCTGGCCGTCATCCTGTACAGACGCTGGGACGTAGACCGCGACCCGCGCGCCAGCCGCCAGCCCTTGCGGATACTGGCCCGGCTTCACCGCCACCGAGGCGGTCACCTGACCGCCCGGCGGAAACGCCGCGTCGCCGAGTACCTCCGGCGTCAACAACATGCCGGCTACCAACGGCACCACCGCCGTACGACCCACCACCTCCACGGCGTTCGAAGCCGGCACCAGCCGCACACGCGATTCACGGGCGGCCGAGACCTGCGTCAGATGCGCAGCGGTGATCGCCTGCCCGGCCGCCACCGGCCGCGCCACCGCGAGCACCTGAACACGGTCACCCAGCTGCGCTGCCCCGTAGGCGTAGGCCAGCACGCACACGATGACCAGCAGGCCGCCCAGCGCGACGAACGGCAACCGGCGACGCCGCCGGGTCGCCCGCCACGGTCCCCGACCCGCACGGGCAGCAGCCGTCGCGCCACCCTCTCGACCTGATTTTGGGCGCACGGAATCCAGCGCCATGACGTCTCCTCCTCGGACTCGGCGCTCGAACGAACCGAACTTGCTGGCCTAGCGAACGACTGCCTGCGACTCCTGCACCCGGGCCTGCACCTGCCCGCTGGTGGTCAGTGCCGGCACTGTGCCGGACTGCCCGGCACCAGCCCAGGTCACCTCCCACGTCACCGTGACCATCACCGTGTAGGCGCCGCCCGGTGCGGCTGCAGACGACCGCCGGTAGACATGCCCGCAATCAGGCGACGCCTTCGCCGGATCGGCACCCGACGCCCACGGCGTCCCCGGACCCTCACAGGTCACGGTCGTCCCGTCGCCCATCGACCAACTCGCCCCCACCGGCCGCGCCGTCGCCGTCACCGAGACACCCGGCACGGAAGCCGTCGCCGACTGCGAACGCCACGACCCCTCCTCGAGAGCCAGCCACACCGGCAGATTGACCAGCTGCTCACCGGACGGATTCATCCGGATGACGACCGACGGCAGATCAAGCCGCGCCCACGCCTGCCGGGCCAACACCGCCGGAGACACCACCGGCGGATCGCCAGCAATCCACACCACGGCCCCGAACGATGCGTCCTCGCCATAGCAGATCCGTATGTACCAGCCACCCTCGCCCGCCGGCTGACCACCAAGGGCCTCGATCGTGGACGGCGGCGGATCGGCAGGCGCGTAGTAGCAACCGTCAGCGCCTGCCCAGCCCCCGTCCCGCTCGCACGGAATCTCCTCACCGGAAGGGTTACGGCACGTGCCGTCGCCGCTTTGGCCCCCGCCGTTCCCACCAGCGCTCGGGCTTCCCTGCTTGCTGGGAGTACCAGCGTTGACGTCACAGACCGGGCGAGCGTCGTCCCCGCTGCATTGCACACCGCCGGTACCGCCACCGGCGTAGGCGACTGCTGCCGATACGACGAGGGCTGTCACCACGACGATGACCAGAGCCGCGAGTCGTGGTCCGCCGGTCAGCATGTCCCGGCCTCCTCCAGGATGAATGAACTGACCCGCCAACCCTCGGCGGTCCGATCGACAGTGGCGGTCATGCGGTGTCTGCCTCCGGGCTCCTCGTTGACCAGACCGCCGGATGCCTTGTACTCCAACCAGTTCTCGTCGTTCACGCAGTCCAGGACCGTGGCCGTGGTGGGATCTGCGGCGGGCACGAGAGCCGAAATCTGAGGGTCGAGTATCAGTTCGCCGAGGATGACCTCACCCTGCTGCCGATTGATGTAGAGCGCGTTGACGATCAACCTCAGGGCCTGATCGGAGGCGTACTTTCGCAGATCGGGGTCGTCGGGATCCGAGACCTTGCCTGCCTCCACCAATGCGTCCCACATGCCCCGGTACGCTGTGAGAACATCTTTCTCTGCCGCGTCGGCTGGTTCGAGGCTTGGCGTGGCCGATGCCGTCGCTGGCGGCGGGGTAGGCGGCGAGCCGTAGGTCTCGTCGGCGCTGCACGCCGTAACAAGCAGCGCTAATGCGCCAACGAGACAGGCCATGAGCCGGCGGTTCGTCATAGAGCCCAGGCCGCCACCGTTACCGCCCCTACGGTCGCCATCCGGCGCGCCGACGACGACACCGCACCCGGGCGCACTCGGATTGGCGTTGCAGTCGACACTTCCACTGCCGCCGGCACCGGTTTCCGGAGCAGGTCCGGCAAGGGAGACCGCACCAAGTATTGCCATGGTGAGCCCGAAACCACGACTCCATCCTGGTCGGCTGGCCCCGTCGCTTTGCTGTGTGCCGATCTCCACGGGAGCGGATCCGCTACTCATCTCTACCTCTGGTCCAGGACGGCCGATCCGGTCGGTGAGGATTCCTTTGTGTTTGCGAATCATGGACTCTTCTACCTTCTCGTTGGGGGACTTGACCTGCTTGTCACGTGGTCCCGGCCCGCCCCCCTCAACGGGCCGGGACCGTCCGATCGTTACCGGATTCATTAGGGGCTATAGAGGCAGCAGCAGGCACCGGAAACCAAGGCGCCGCCTCAGTCGAGAGCACCGTGAATAGAAGACGACTTTAATAGCACTTCAGCCGGTGGATCACCAGCGGAGCGCAGGGCCGTCGGATACCTCATTGACGAGCATCCCGGCGTGGGTGTAGTAGTTCATGGCGCTAAAGAGCAGGAAGGCTACCCCCGCGACCGTCCAGCACCAGTAGAGGGTGAGCCAGGAGATCCGGCTCCTGCCTCGGACGACGGCGGGGAACAGCAGGCAACCCACTGCCGATGGCCCGTACAGGACGAGGGCGAAGAAGATGTTCTCTGCGGGAGAGCCGTGCAGGAGGCCAGTGATGGGCTCATGCTGTGGCGCGGAACCAATCAGATCGAACCGAACGATCGCCAAAGTGCACCAGGAAAGCACGATGCCGGTGGCGAAGATGATCCAACTGGCTGGAGCCAAGGAAGCCCGTAAGTATTGCTTGTCAAACGCCTGGGACTGAGGGGTGCACCCGAGCCATACAGCGGCTGCTAGGAGCACGACACCTAGGAGCAGGCAAGGTTCCCCAAAAACCGAATCTATGTATGGCTTCGCCCTCGCCAACGGATGTGCAACGGTCATGATGAAGCCAAGGAGGGTCAAGAGGCTGCCGAGAATTCCGAAGGCTGCGCTCCACCCGGACCTACTGAACTCGGTTGAGGAGAACAGCGTCAATGGTGGCCGATCATTGGTGACCACTGCCCAGAACCTTGGAACGAGCAGCAACGACAGCCCGGCACAGACGCCCATCAGTGTGTTGAACATTATAATCGGCACGCGTTGATCACCCCACTTGATCGCAGTCTTTGCTGATTTGCCCTAATTGGGCGAGTCGATTTCAGGCCAGATAGGACGCAACTCGCTGGCTGTCGCCTTATGGCCGGGAGTCGTCGCACCGCGAACGTCAATCCGCCGTGGTGCGATACTGGCTGACGGTGACCTCGAGACGATCTACGGAATAGTCGCGCACGCCGTCGTCGAGCGCGCGGTTGAGAGACATGGATATCGCCCGCGCGGTCCCGTATAGCCCTCGAAGCGCCCGGTCATGCTCCGTCGGTTGTGCGGTGCGAGCGACCTGCAGTTGGCGTCGCATCTGGCGGATTCGTCGGGCAACAATCTGCAGCGTTTCCGCATACGGCTGTGCATGCCGATCCTGATCGAGGCCTCGGGTCCGTGCCACCGAATCGGCTCGCTCGTCGACGTTCACTTCCCACCTCATTCGTCACGGGTTCTGACGAATAGACCCTGCCGGACGGGTCCTGCGCACCGGAAGACGACGCGTCTGGACGTGACTGGATGCCACCCGACGAGGGTTGATGGGTTGTCAGGTCTATGGGCCGTGCCGTGCTACCACGGGAAGTCGGGGTCAGCATCCAGCCCCAGGTGCTCGACGCAGACGTCGAGCGCGGCACCGAGCACCCGCCTGTGCAGCTGATCAGGCACCTGCCTGTCTCGCTCCCAGCGCGACAGGTTGGCCTGGAGCGATTCACTCTTGGCCAGAGCCATGCCCCGGCGCGCAGCCTCGTCCTGCATGGCCTTCACCAAGCGAACCTGCGTCCATCCGCGTTGCATCCGGGCTCGCCGGATCAGCCGACCAGGGCTGCGTGTCCGATCGATGCATGACGGCTGATTCGAACTGCTCAGCACGGTTCCTCCCACCGAAATCTCCCCGTGGCACCCTGTCGATGCCGGGCACCTTGCGTGGTCAGCGTGTCCGCCACGCGCCATGAGCAGCGACTGCAGGCGGTAGCTGACGTCCGGGCTGGACCTGTGTGGCTCCGACCGGACCGTCCTGTCGTCACTCGTGGTTGATAAGTGTCCACCCGAAGCATAAACTCATCTGGCGCGTGGCGACGTCGGCGATCGGCGCCGCTGCGGTGGCAGCCGACCGAGGCACGACGAAGGGACGGGGGCATGGCCAGCGTCGACGGAACCCTAGCCAGCCGCCTCGATCACCTCTTCGACAAGATCCGCCGGCCGGACGGCAAGCCGTACAGCTACGAGCAGGTCGCCGAGGCGATCCGCTCACAACAAGGTGTAGCGGTTACCCACACCTACATCTGGCGGCTCCACAAGGGCAAGAGCGACAACCCCACGATTAAGGTCCTGATCGCGCTCGCTACCTTCTTCGCCGTCCCGGTCACCTACTTCCTCGACTCACAGACGGCCGACGACGTCAACGAAGTCATGGACCGGGTCGCGCTGCTGCATGACGCTGGCGTCGCGCGGCTCGCATTCAGAGCGGCAGGGCTGTCGGCACCGTCGCTGGAGACGCTGGCCACCATGGCCGACCTCGCCCGCAAGATCGAAGGCAAGTCAGCCCAGAGCGGCGATCACCCCACCGGCGAGACGCCCGACCCGTCCTGAGCCCGACAACAGACTCCCGTACGTACATGGCAACCGACGATGGAGGCAGAGAAGTGGGCGCGGACGAGGCGTGGACGGTCGGCGTAGACCCGGGACGGGCAAGCGCCGCCCGCGTCTACGACTACTTCCTGGGAGGTCGCTACCACCTACCTCCCGATCGCCAAGCCGCCGAAGCCGTCGTCAGCATTACGCCGAACGTGCCGCGTCAGGCCCGCGCCAACCGCGCCTTCCTTCAACGAGTGGTCAAACACCTTGTACGCCTGGGAATCCGCCAATTTCTCGACATAGGATCGGGTATCCCGACGTCCGGCAACGTCCACGACATCGCCCAGGACGCCGCGCCCGATGCCCGCGTCGTCTATGTCGATATCGACCCCGTGGCCGTGATGACAGCCAACCAGATGCTGGCCCAGAACCCCCACGCCACCGCGATTGAGGGAGACCTCCACCGGCCTGAGCAGCTACTTCACCAGCTCAACCGGCCCGATGTGCAGACCGTCATCGACCTTGCGCAGCCCACCGCGCTGCTCCTCGTCGCAGTGATGCACTTCATCCCTGAAGATGCCGACCCGTACCGGATCGTCGAATGTCTACGTGACCAACTTGCCCCCGGCAGCTACCTGGCCATCAGCCACGGCGCTGCCGAGTCATACACCCCGGAGGAAGCGCAACGTGTCGCCGCCGCCTACGGCGCGCGATCGGCACCACTTCCTACCCCACGATCACGCGAACAGGTAGCGCGGTTCTTCGCGGACTACGAGATCCAGGAGCCCGGAATCGTCTGGCTGCCCCAATGGCGGCCAGGACCGGCAGAGGATTTCGCCGACGACCCGGTCGGCTCGGGAGCACACGCCGGACTCGGCCGCAGACCCGACTGACCGACAGAGGCGATGGCCCCGTCAACGAGGGACGCCCAGAGGCAGGCAGCCGAGGATAGTGCACCCCGTCTGGTAACCGGGTCTGTACCAGCACCAGCCGGTAGCGCTGGCTTGCGGTGTGCGTGTTTCGGCGTGCAGGACCGAGTGCACAAGTAGGTACGCCGGAGCGGGTCGTACAGAGATCGACCAGAAGGAGGAGCTGGCAGGATCGACGATACCTGTCGTGTAAACCTTCATGCCGCTGCGTACCGTCTTGCCGACTACGCTCCGTCCCATCCGTAGCCCAGTCGCACTCGCGCGGCTGGGCTACGGATGGCGCCGTTCGGCACGGTCGCCAGCCAGGGCCGCAGTGTAGCGGCATGAGGTGCCCGACGAATGGCGCGTCGAACCGGTGAACGCGGCGGACACCCGAGTCGTAGGTGGCGTGTCAAGCGCAACTTCGTGGTGTCCGTGTCGCAGGTTCTAGACGAAGGCCTTTCCGGTGATTACCTGTACGGTGCGGCCCGGCGCGTAGAGTGCGCATCGGCCGCAGCCGGTGGCGCAGCGGTGTTACTGGGGTGGCCGGAAGCGCAGCACGAGGTTGGTTCGAGAGTCGGCGAGCCATAGTGAGCCGTCCGGTGCTGTGACGATGGCGCTGAGCCGCTTCGCGCCGGCGACGGGCCACAGCTCTGGCGTACCAGTCAGTTGGAGACGACCTACCTGGGTGTCGGTGATGAACCACAGCGCGCCGTCCGGCCCGGAGGTGAGGGCGCGGATCCATTCCGGGTCCGGCACTGGCACCGGCGTGTGTGAGACGACGCCGCTGATCGTGATCCGGCCGATGCCGCGCCGCTCGATGAACCATAGGGCGTCATCCGGGCCAGCGATAATCTGTCGCGGGTTCGCCTTCGGAGGCAGCGGCCACCTGGTGTACCGGCCGTCATGTCCGACTCGGCCGATACCGTCGGACATGGTGAACCATACTGCCTGGTCAGGGCCGGTCGTTAGACCGTCCTGCGGGACCTGGTTTGCGGTGCCTGGCAGTGATGCCATGACCCGGATCCCCTCCGTTGGGTGCGCGCGTCGGACGGAGGGCGTAGTGGATGCGGCGATGAACCAGATCGCACCGTCTGGCCCGACCGTAAGCCCTCGTATGGAACCAGAGCGAGGGCTTTTACCTTCGCCGATCAAGGCTGCAAAGCCTCGTGGCCGGTCGATCCACCCGAGTCGCCAGTCGGCGGTTCTGCCGTCCTGGGCGGCCAGGATGGAGCCAGGCTGGACTACGCGGCCGGGCACGCGGTGTTGCGTGACCCGTCCTGTGGGGTCGACCTCGGCGATCGCGCCCATCCGGTGTTCGACGATCCATAGTGCGCCGTCCGCAGCGAGGGCCATATTGGTCGGGCCGGCGTTGCCTGGCAGTTTGATGACACCGGTGGTGGCACTCGGTGGGGGCGTCGGGTGTGGTGTCTCCTGGCATCCGGTGGTCACGAGCGCGACACACAGCGCGGCCGCGCACCACCGGCCGGTCACGATGTGCACCCAAGGTCCGAGGGTGGATCGGTGTCTAGGTATTGCCGCCAGAGTTCTGATGAGAGGGTACCGCCGGCCGATGCGCAGGCGGCGCGGACCCAAGCTGTCGGGTCGAGTTGCCAGGCGATGATGATTCCCCGGCCGTCGATCGCCTCGGTGGCGGTAACCAGTGTCCGGCCGTCCTTGGAGAAGGCTAGCCCTGTGGAGAGGTCTCTGGAGCCGGCGAGCTGGGGCAGGGGCAGGGTAGCGAGGACGTCGCCGGACGGGTACTCGATGAGTCGCACGCTGTCGTCGGTACCCGGCTTCGCCGCCAAGAGGCCATCTCCGACGGCGGGGCCGACGGCCGTGCCGGGTGTGCCCTCGAGCCGGCCGACCCGGCGGCTGCCGTCGGCGGTCCAGATCTCCAGTTCGCCCTCGTCACGCTGGATGAGGAGCTGATCATCTATGTAGGCGAGGCCGGCGGCGCCTTCTCCGTCGAGGATGCGGGAGCGGCCGGTGGCGATGGTGGTCACCACGATCGTTGTGGTGTCGTCCTCAAGGTTGTAGTTGATGATGGCGGCATGCGCAGCCCGCTGGTCGAGCGCCCGCCAGCTGTCGTTGAGGTAGCTCGATCCGTATATTGTCGGCGCTCTGTCCTCGGGTCCTGGTACCGTGCGGAGTACCTCGCCAGTGGCGACGTCCCTGATCAGTACGGTGCCGGATTTGTCGAGTTCGGCTATCTGTCGCCCGCCCGGCAGGGGCTGCAGCAGCGCCATCTCATCAGGCAAATCCAACGGATCCGGCACCGGATCCCAGAAGTCGGTGGCCAGCAGGTCCTCCTCACCATCGGGGGTCAAGAGTAGAGTGCTCCCGTCGGGCTGGCCGACCATGACTCCGGAGTTGTCCGGTCGCCACACCATGGCCCCGAAGCGCTGGTCTTCCGCCTGGGCCACGCGTCCGGGTGCGTCGCCGCTTAGGTCCTGGACGACGATCGTCGTGCCGGTGCCCACGGCTGCGGTCCGACCGTCGGGTGACACTGAGACTGAGGGCCCTGGGCATCCGTTGCATTGGAAGGGAATGGTCGCGTATCGCGCGGTCGCGACCCGGGAGTACTGCCAGAGGTCCCACATCGTTAGTACCGAGCCCGAAGCGGAGACGAGCTTGGTCTGGCTGTACCCGACGAATGCCAACCCCTGGGTTGAGACTTTGCCCGCACCCGGCAACGACCAAGGCTCGAACACCGTCCGACCGGCTTCTGCGGGCCAGGACACATACAGAGTGCTGCCGATCGCGATAGCCGCCGCTAGTGCCCCGCCGCTGAGCGCCACTGCTGCGGGTAACCCCTCAGGAACCTGCGCCTGCCGGTGCGGTTTCTCCAGGTCCGGCTCACCTACGGTGATCAACACCGGCAGCGACGATCCCTTGTTGCTGTACGTGAAAGCGCTGCCATCCGGCGCGATGGCCGAGCCCACGTTGTGCACGCCGAAGCCAACCACGCTCCCGCCCACCCTGATCATCGACTCGAGCCCGACCCGAGTCCAAGCGCCGTAGCCGTCGCCGTCGAGGAGCACAACCTCCGTGTCCGAGGAAAACGCCATGCTGTCAGGTGAGGAGGGCATATCGGGTAGCTCGAGTGCCCGAGTGTCGCCGGTGTACCGGTCCAACACCAGCAGCGTCGGCGGGGCATCGAACGCGGAGCCTTTCGCCGTCACGGCCACGAAACGCCCGTCCGGGGATACTCCCACGGCGGTTGGTGTGGAGCCGACTGGCAGGGTCGGCGTGGCCGAAGGCTGGCTTTTCCGCCATACCATGACCGAACGTTCGTCGATCGCCGCAACGGTACGGCCCGCCGCGTCAGCGGCGACCTCCGTGACCGCGCTCGGCAGCCGGCCGAGGGTACGACCTGCGCTCGGCTGCAGCCCGGTGAGTTCCCACTGCCGGACCTCACCTGCGTCGGTGCCCGCCAGCACCAGGTTCTCGTCTGCGGAACTTCCCACGGCGGTCACCGTTCCGCCCGCGTCAACCCGGCTGACGAGGTGCGGGCTGGTCCGTACCGCCTCGAAGAGCACGCGCCGCGTCAACGAGTCGTCATGCTGCCGGTATGCATGAACGGCGAACAGTTCCGCGAGCCCGACATCGCTGTTTAGCAGACTCTGTGCGACCTCGGCGAGGCGATGTGCGGTTACCAGGCGCTGCCGGGCCTCCGCATTCTGGTACTGGACCACCAGCCCTGAGGTGGTTGCCGCGAGCAGTAGGGCCAATGCCGTGGCGACCCGGACAGTCCGGTAGCGACGCACATATCGGCGGGCCTGCCCGAGCGTGGCCGCGAAGCGCACATCATCGGGCTCGGGCGCATTGGCCAGATCGATCCGGTTCGCGGCTGGGGCGACGAGCCGGAGACCACCGCGTCGCGCGGCCCTCAGTTTGGCCTCCATATCGCTGACCTTCAGCAGCCGCCCACCTCCATCCAACGCGCCGGTCACCGCTGTCCGGGGCCGTGGCCCTGAGAACGCAGCCCGGACACCCGCGATGCTGGGTCGGCGGGAACGCGGGTAACGCAGAAGCTCACGCAGACCAAGAGCGAAGGCCGCGCCGAGGGACGGACCCTCGATACGCAGCGGCGCGGGAGCACGGTCGGTCAGCACGATGCGCCACAGGACGCACCGGCCTTCTCCCCTCGGTCCGGCCACGCTCCACGCATGCCCGACGGACAAGGCGAACTGCCCGTTCGGACTTCGCACGTCTGCCATTGCACGGGGATCCGGATACAACCCTGCCGGGCCGGCCGGGAACTCTCTCAGTTCGAGGATGCCCGTGACGCCTGGCCCGTCCATGTCAGGCTCGCCGGTCGATCCACCGAACACCACCGGCATCGTCACGACCGGCCGCCGGCGCGGCTCGGCGCCGCTCAGTAGCAGGGCGGCGATCACCAGCATGTTCTCAGCCGGCGTCGGCTCGGCATCAGCTCGGGCCGAGCGCAACCACTCGACGAGCGAGGCAAGCCCCGACGTCGCAGCCGGGGTCAGGTGACCGCTGTCGCGGCCGGATGGGCGCGGGTGTCCTGGTGCGGCCTTCGCCGACAGCAGCCCACTGTGTTCCCACATGTCGCGGAGCGTCGACAGCGCCTCATGGTGGTCCCCGGTAGTCCCGCCGGAGGCGGACAGGGCGCGGCCCAGCAGAAACGGCTGGTCGACCGCTGTCAGCCCGGCAGCCCGGTCCGGCACGGTAGCCTTGATCCAGGCGTGCAACTCCGCGCTCCGCGTGTCAGTGAGCCACCCGGGATCGTCGGTCACCGCTTCACCGCACGCCCGCCACCACAACCAGCGCTCGCCGAGCAGCTCCCGGATGGCTGTCTGTGGGCTCGTCGAATTGGCCAGCAACGCTTCGACTCGCGCGCGCACCCCCGCCGCGCTGCGGCCGGTCATCGAAGCACCTCGCTGATCAGGCCGCCGAGACGCCCGCCAAGTATGGCACCGATCCGCCGCCACGCCTGCCGGGTCGCCTCGTTATGCGCCGCGCGGATCGATCCGGTGACCGTCTCGTCCGACCAGCCGGGGTCAGAGACGACCGGCTCGGGACCACGAGCCGTCCACGCCGCGCCAGGACCGAACCCAGGAAGCCGAACGTACCCGGCCGATGGCCCGATCGACCCATAGAACATCGGCACGATGAGTTCCCGCTCCTCCCCACCATTCACAGTGGCGTAACGGATGCTCACCGCAACCGGACCGGACTCGCCGCCACCGCGTAGCACCACCTCGAGCCGGTAGTCGAACCCAACACCGCGGACCAGGAACAGCACGCTTCCATCCACTGGCGAGGCCTCTAACACAATCCCGTCCTCCCCGGCAGCAGCTAGCGCGCCAGAGGTGGGGACAGTGGGCAGCCCGAACCAACCCGTCACACGACGACGGACAACAGACGGGACACGGGGCACGACCGGGGCCGTCTCCACCCGGATCAGGTCACGGCCGATGACCGACGCCCACACCCGCCGCCAGAGACCGTAACCTTCGCGTCCCCGCCCGACAGAGGCCGAACGGGGAAGTGGCGTGCCGACAAAGGACTGCCACGAGCGGCGAGCAACGGAGCCGATACTGGTCACGATGCATCACCTTCGACCCGCGCACCCGCAGGTACTCTGTCCGGAGCCTGCGTCACCTCCGCCACCGCTGTCCGACCCACCTGGGCGAGAAGGGCAGGCGCGGAAGCACCGACAAGCACAGCGGCATACACCCCGGTCATCTGATCGTGAAGCAACCAGCCCGCAACCGCACCCAGCACAGTACGGAACACCGCCGCAAGCGCATCAGCGAGTGGATCCACAAAGCTGGCAAGACTCGGCGGCACCGAGCCCGCACCCCGGGCGGCATACCTCGCCTGCTGCCAGGCCCGCAACCGACCGAAGGTCACAATTGCCTCCGTGATGAGACCCCCGACGGCTCCGCAGGCTGCGGCCTCGATCCATGTCAACATCGACTTCCCCGTCTCAATCCAGGTCTCCCATGATCAATTCTGCAACACGACGGCCAGATGAGATCGAAGGTAACGGACTCAAGCCATCGAAGCACCTACTGAAGCTGAAGTGATCTCAACAACGGTTCGATCCCGGTTCGGGACGACACGGGGCATCGCGTCCATAGCGGATAGTATGGAGACTGGACATAGGACCCCTCGCTAGACAAGCACTCGCGACGGAACCTGATCCACCCAAAAGGACCCCACGTGATTGCCTATCGTGCCCACCCTAGATGTCCCCAGGGAACTGCGGCACGTGGCGCGACTATTACGCGCCGAGCGGCGCGGACAGACGGATCAGCTAGCATTCCGGGATCGCAGCGGCAACACGCGTACCTCCTCCAACGCGGCAGCCAGCTGCCCGGGTACGCCGTTGACGCCGCGCCCCAACGCGCCGAGCAGGTGGTCACGTTCCATCGCTGGTCCGAGGTGATCGCCCTGGCCGACGCGGCACCCCAGGTCACGCAGAGCCTGCCGCTGCTCGAGGCTGCGCACCCCGGGCGCGCAAACCGGAATCCCTAGATCATCCCCAAGGGTCACTGCGGCCCGGATTACGACCGCTGCCTGACGGCTCGCCATGCTGTCGATGAACGTCTCATCGATCTTGAGGCCACGGATCGGGAGGGTGGCCAGGGTCGCCAGCGATGCGGGACCCGCTCCGAAGCGTTCCAGCGCCAGCAGGACTCCGGCTTTGTCGATCTCGGTCAGCGTCTCGAGGAGGGCGTCTGGCCCGAGCAGGTCCGTTTCAGGTATCTGCAGGATCAGGCGATCCGGTGCGACGTCGTGGCGCAGGAGGCTGCCGAAGAGCAAGCCGGTGAATCGCGCATCGAGCAGGCAGGGTCCGGACACGGTCACCGCGACGGGCAAGTCGAAGCCGGCATCGCGCCACGCTTTGACTCCGGCCAGTGCCTCGTCCAGCACAACTTCGATGATCGATACCGGCCGCACCACAGTCTCGGCGACCGCGCGCCAACGCTGCGCCTCAAGAGTCCCGTGGCGCGGATGCCGCCACGTCGCCACGGCCTCGACGGCAACAGGGACACCCGCTGTCAGGTCAAGGACCGGCTGGAACTCGACATGGACGCGGCCGGCGTGCAAATCTGCAGACAGGTCGTGTACGAGTTCCGCCAGCTGAGCTTCCCGATCGTGGTGCTCCTCCTGCGGGTCGTACACCGCCAGCCTCGCCGACCCGTTACCTCCGCTCCGGCGAAGCGCGGCGTCCGCGCGGCGGAGCAGCTCCTCGACGCCAACCCCCGCACTACCTGCGGCCAGTCCGACGCCGATCTGCACACCGACCAAGACCCCACCCGCGTCCACCGGCCCACGCAGCGCGCCAGCGATCCGTAGGGACTCTCTCTCCATCGCCTCGCTGGTCTTCCCGGTCAGCAGGACCGCGAATTCGTCCACGCCGAGCCGGCAGGTGAGGTACCCCGCTGCGGCGACCGCGCGTTTCAACCTCGTCGCCACCTCGACCAGCAAAAGATCACCGCCGGCATGACCGAGAGTGGCAGCGATGCCAGCGAATCCCACCAGGCGCAGACGCAGCAGCCCGACACCAGCTGGATCGTCGGCGCAGCGCGGGTCAGCGGTAGCGGTGAAGGCGTGCCGGTTGGTCAGGCCGGTCAGTGCGTCATGGGTAGCGAGGTGGGCGTGCATCTTGGCGTCAGCGGCGAGGCGGGCATAGGTCATCGCGTTGTCCAGCGAGGTCGACAACGCGGCACCGAAGGCGCGCAAAGCGGCCTCTTCCCGACCGGATGGCACGTCACGTGGACCATGCAGAACGATGCGGACGGCCCCTGAGTCCGCGTTGCCCGTTGTCAGGGGCTGCACGACGTCGGCGCGGTCGAGCGGAGGTACGCCGTCCGGCGGCCCGTCGAAGCACACGCAGGTCGGACATGCTCGGACGAGGCGTCGGCCTGTGGCGGGGAGGGTGACCTCCACCTCAGCCTGCCGAGCCCCGAACAACCCGACGGCCCCGCGAACCGCCGTGTGTAACACGCCCGTCGGATCCGCAGTGTTGAGCGTATCCGTGACACCCGCCAGCCGCTGCCAGGTTTCCCGCTCCGCTCGCAACCGCATGCGATGGTGGTAGACCGCGTAGACCAGCAGCATTGCCAGCGGCATTGCGATCATGAGCCGCAGGTCCACCTTGACCATCGCGATCGAGACCGCCGCCACCAGGAACTCGGCCAGCACGACCGCGAGCCTCAAGTCCACTGCGGTACCGGCGACGGTACGCCACGCTCTGCCGGTGGCGACGGACACCGTCGTCGTGGTCACTGTCTCCTCCACCAGCACCAACGCCAGAACGGACAGCACCAGGGCCACCAGATAGGACGGTGCTGGCGCGGGGAGGACGTTGCTACCCAGATCAGGATGGATGCCGGCAGCGCCGACCGCAGCGCCGACCACCGTGGCCGCGACGGTGTCCTTCGCCGTGTTGTGGATGGCCTTGTGCACCGCCGCACTCGTCGGATACCGGGTGATGATCTTCGCGATGCCGCTACCCACCGCGGTGGCCAGCACGAGCCACGGTGCCGGCAGCACCACCGCGCTGACGAAGATCGCGGTGGGAGCGAGGGTCAGCCGCACTCCCGATCGGACCGGTACCTCCACCGAGCATGCGTTGCCGACCGCGATCAGCGCGGCTGCCGTGACGGGGTACAACCAGAGGTTGGCGTTCGGCAGCGCAAGCTGGGTGACCGCATGCGCTACCGAGGAACCGGCGAGTACGCCTACGGCGAGTGTCAGTGTCCATAGCCGGCGGTCCTGTCGTCCCATGCCTGCTGCCAATCCCGTCGCACCTGTCGGGAGCTCCGCCCGGTTCCGGCAGCCCAGGCTAACAGCAATCGACGCCAGCCGACTTTGCTCAGTTCCAGTCGTAGCCCTTGCCGTTCATGCCTACCTCCTCCCACGCTCTCAACCCGAAGCTAGGCAATACGGCTCTCGAGCCCAACCTCACACCAGGCAAAATTCTTAATTAGTACAATAAGGCAATCTCGACTTCGGCCGCATGTCGGCTTACCCCCCGCCCGCGTACGTCTCGTCCAGACGACACGACGACCGGGCCCAGACGACAGGTGAGCAGCATGGCCGGACAGATCACCTCTCCCCGCTCAGCACCACCGTGGAACCAGTAGCCGACCAGTGTCGATGAACGGCATGATGATCGGAAGACCCTCGCTGGCGGCGCAGCCGCTCAGCGGCTGACCACGACCACCAGCATCTTCGACGAACCCGGAGAGCCCCAGGTGCGCACAGAGGCAGTGCCAGGAAGTAGCTGGCACCAGCGTCGTCGCCTTGAGCGACGCCTACGCCGTCTGCAACTGCCTCCGCCGCCCCCGCCGTACACCGTCGACGCGTGGTGCCACGCCATCGGATCGACCCGGGCGCGATCCATCACCATCGTGCCCCTGGCCATCCCCTCAAACGAAGCGCCCGGCGTATGGATGGACTCGACAACTACCGACCTCATCTTTGTCGACGCGGCCTTACCGCCGCTAGTACGAACCCAGACAATCCTCCACGAACTTTCCCATATCGTCCTCGGTCACCGAGGGGCACGACTCGTCGACAACCACACCGGCGACCTGACCGAAGAACACGAGGCTGAACTGGCCGCCGACATTCTCGCTACCCGCCTCAGCCGGGCACGATCGCATTTCGAAACTCCGACCATTTCCGAAGAGGGACCGGTCACGCCAGCCCACCCGACCAGAGACCTCGGCGGCGGTCTCCGCGCCCGTCTGACCCGATGGTGGACCCGTTGCCAGTACCACTGGCAGATGCGTCCACTCTGGCTCGCGCTCCATCACAGCGCACCCGCAGCGCAGCCGACGAGGTTGAGCGCAGCCGTGTGGCACGAGGGCTTCCCGCTCGACGACCCCGTCCCCGTGACGCGTCTTCCATATGCCTACCACCGAAGAACCATCGAGATTCTCGACGGACTCCGCCGGTTGAGCGCCTACATCGACCCGGCGATCGTCAATCAAGCTCGACGCCGTGCGAGACGCGCTTGCTTCTCCGAAGCCGAAATTGACGCGATCGCCGCAGCCGCCGCCGTACGTGTAGCCCTCGATTCCTACGCCATCGGCGCACCGCCCCGTGACGCTCCGCCGGGCACCGTCGTGCCGACCGCTACAACCGACCTAGACGCGATCGCAGCCCACCTCGCGCGCACGGCGCAAGCACTTTCGAGCTCCCCCTACGTGTTGACCATCAACACAATCTCCCGGCCACAGGCAGAGGAGGACATCGACCTGCTCAGATGACCTGGCCTCCCCCCTCCCCCCCCGTTGAGGCGTCGGGTCGCCCTCGTTGCGGCCGGACAGGTGTTGGCGGGGCGGCGCGGTCGACTCTTGCGGGAGATCGACATGGAGATGGTGCCGCGCCGCCCGTGGGCAGCATATCTGCAGGCAGTGGTGATGGGTCATGTTGCGGTTGGGGCGGAGCGGCTGCGGGTGGCTGCCGTAGCCGGTACGGGTGGCTCAGGGGCCGGGGTTCATGTTTGGGCGTCGGGTGTGGTGGTCCGCCCGGCGTGTGTGGCACCGGGCGGACCACCCGGGATTGGCTGGGACGCTTGATCGCTGTTACTCGAACGTTGTGAGTTTGAGCGCGTCGAGTAGGTCGGGGTTCACGGGGGCGGTGTGGGTGGTCGGGGCCGGGTGGGGTGCGGGTGTGCGGGTGAGCGTGGTGGTGTGGATCCAGGTGCGGAATGGTGGGTGGGTGGGGTCGGTGTAGACGGTGGGTTGTCCGCAGGGGTCGTGCTGGCTGGTTTCGCGGCTGGCGATACCGGTGGCGGTCCAGGCCGGCCGGGTATCGGGGGTTTTCCACCGGGCGAGGGCGGGGCTGCCGGAGTCACCGTGGCAGGCACCGGCGTCGGCGCAGATGTCGCCGATGCCGATGAATCCGTTGGTGCAGGCGGCGGCGGGCAGCCGGCGGCTGTCGCGTTCCTGGAGCAGTGCGGGTGGGGTGGTGTCGGGTCCGGGCGGGAATTCGGTGAGGCCCCATCCGACGAGGCGGAGGCGGGTGGACTCGGGTATCTGCCGGTCGGCGATCTTCGCTACGGGTGCGGGTACGGGGTGGGTGAGTTCAACGAGGGCGAGGTCGGCGACCGGGGTGGCTGGCCAGTTGGTTCCCCAGGTGAATCCGGGGTGCAGGTGGACGGTTTTGCCGGTGGCGGTGTGACCGCCGGTGGTGCGGTCGAGGCTGTCGACGCGGATGGTGACGGCGTCGCCGGGCATCGCGACCGGGGTGGGGGCTGCTTGCTGGTCGGCGACGCAATGGGCTGCGGTGAGTATCCAGCGGGGGTGGATGAGGGTGCCGCCGCAGAGTCCGGTGCCGAGGCCGGGGAACACAGTGCGGACGGAGGCGACCCCGTTGTACAGGGTGGTGGCGTCGTGTCCGCCGACGATCGCGGCAGCGGGAGTGGCCGTGGCGGCAATGACGCCGGTGAGGGCTGCGGCGATCGTCGTGGTGAGGAGATGGCGTTTCAATTTGTGCCTTTCGAGGGTGTGGTGGCGTTGACGCGCGGTGGCGTCGTGGGCCGGTCGGGGTGGCGGTGGTGGGCTCGGGTTGGTGGTGGTGCCCGGACGTGCGGGAGGTGATGCGGCGTGGGTGTGGTCATTCGGGTTCGCCGGTCTGGTGGCGCAGGATGGCGACGGCGGTGAGGACGAGAAGTCCTGCCGTGAGGAGACGCCGGGCACGATATTTGGCGTAGGCCCAGGTCACGCTGTTGCCGGCGTGGAGGATGGCGATCGCGATCAGGATGATGCCGACCGCGACGGCGGCGAGGGCGGTCATGGTTCGCCTTTCGGTGGGGTGGTCGCCTGGTGTCGCGGCGGTGGGGGTGCGGTGGTTGGTTGGGCGTCGCTCGAGCGCTTGTGCGGCCTGGTGGGTGTTGTTGGCGGTGGCAGGCCGGTGCCGATGTCGAGGAACTGGCGGATACCGGCGTGGGCGAGGTGGGTGACGGCGCGGACGAGGAACGCGCGTTGCGCGAGGGCGATTTCGACGATGTGTGGGGCACGGCTGTGGTGGCCGGTCGATTCGGCGTTCCGGTGCGGGCGACGTCGCCAGTGGGGTGGCAGCGGCGGTCACGGGGGTCGTCGGGCCCGTGGCGTGGTTGGTCGTCGGTGTCACAGGTCGATCGCGGCGGTGACGAGCCGGTGGTCTGACGGCGGCGGGTAGCGGGGGTCGGGGATGTGGACGTGGTAGGTGTCGGGCAGGACGTGGGGTGTCATGGCGTCGTTGGCCAGGAGCCAGTCGATGAGCAGACCGCCGCCGGCGTCGATGGCGGGGTTGACGGTCGGCGTGATCGGTCGGGTGGGGTCGGCCCGCCAGGCCATTTCGGCGACGGCGTGCAGTCCGCAGCCGTCGGTGCGCTGCCGGGTGGTGTCGTCCCATCGGCCGATGAGGTGGTCGAGCGCGCGGGTGTCCGGTCCCCAGGTGCCGTCGGGCCGCCGGGTGCCTTTGTGGGTGCGGTGGTGGACGGCGGCGGCTGCCCAGTCCCGCTGTGGGAAGTGGTCGCCGGACGCGGTGGCGTTGAGGTCGCCTCCGCCGATGACGGGCAGCGTCTCGGTGGCGCCGTAGCGGCTGAGGCGTCGGGCTTGCTCCAGCCGGGTGTCGCCGGAGAGTGGTTCGAAGTGATGGACGAACGTCAGGAACTCTCGTCGTTCGTCGCGTACGCGTCCGCTGTCGCGGATGGCGAACCGGGCCACGTTGCGTTGGTCGTCGAACGCGGCGGGGTCGTCGGGGTTCCACCAACGCCGCAGTACCAGCAGGTCCGGGTTGTAGAAGATGGCCGGTGGCATGGGTCCACGTCGCATCCAGCCCAGCTCGACGACGTACGGCACGCCGAGTTCGTCTGACAGGGCCTCGGCGGCGGCGTACTTCGCCATGCCGGCGTTGTCGCGGTAGTGCTTGGCTTCGCAGAACAGGATCAACGCGGGTACCGCAGTGACGTCGGCGAACGCGTATTGGAGCCGGGTGAAGTCGTAGCGGCCGTCCGGCGTGCGGCCGCCGTTCTCGTAGTTGAACAGGGCGATGTCGATACGGGTCATGGCTGCTCCGGTGGGGTCAGCGACGCGGCCGGGTGGGGCTGGTCAGGTGAGGCGCGGGGGTCGGACGGTCGGGCCGCAGGGGCCAGGCTTGGACGGTCGTACCGTCGCGAACCAGGCCGACCTCGACCCGCTCGGTGTGGATTCCGATTCGCTTGGCGCGGAGCGCGCTGCCCGCCAGGTTCAGCGCGTCGTGGCCGATGCGGTGGCGGTGGTGTAGAGGCTGTACTCGGCTGGCCATCAGCTGCTGGTGGGGGCGCGGCCGATGTGGGACAGGACCAGGTTGCCTTTGACCACGAGCATGGGATCGAGCAGGAGTTCGCGGAATGCCTCGATGTCGGCGGGAGTCATACCGGCGCTGGTGAGCCGGTCGCGGATGACACCAGCGGTGGCGTGGGGCAGGAGGCAGCCGGGTTGTCCACCGGTCCAGGTGCCGGTGTGGCCGGTCGTTTCGACCTGTAGGCCGAGGGCGTGCATCGCGTGGTGGGCGCGGCGTCCCCACCGGAGATCGTTGCCGGCAGCGGTGAGCGCGGCCCCGAACGCCCGATGGTAGGCGGCGAACAGCCGGTCGGCTTCGTCGAGGTCCGGCGCGGACAGCACGGAGGTACGCCAGGTGGGCTCGAACTCTTCGATGATGAGAACACCGCCGGGGACCAGAGCGCGGGCGAGCTTGGCGAGCACGGTGTTGCGCTGCCGGGCGGGCAGGTGTGCGAGCAGGAGCCGGACGTGGATCAGGTCGTAGGCGTCGCCGGGCAGGGGGTCAGTGAGGATGTTGTGGCGGATCAGGTTGACGTGCGGATGGCGGCGGCATGGGGTGAGGTCGATGTCGGTGGCGGTGACCTCACCGTGGGACGCCATCTCGGCGAGGGTCGCGGCGATACAGCTGGCACCGACGGCGACGACGACGCACCGGGCGTCGGCGCGGACTCCGATACGGCGGATTTGCCGGCGGGAGAACAGGTCCAGCATTCCGGCCAGGGCGTCGAGCATCGTCGCGTTGTCGCTGCGGGTGTCTGGTGGGGTGTCGTGGAACAGGTAGGTGGAGGTGGTCACAGCTGTCTCCTGGAAGTCGATCTGGGGCTGGATGGTTGGTGGCCAGGGCTGGCCGGGGTCTGGTCAGGTGGTGGTGTGGCGGGTCCACGGTGTCGCCGCGTTGCAGGCGGCGGTGAGGAGGCCGTACATCGTGGTGCTCATGGCGGCGAGGACGGTGATGGCGGCGAAGGCCATGTCCGCGCGGGTGCCGGCGTTCTGGATCACGACGCCAAGTCCGGCGAGCCCGCCGAACAGTTCAGCGACGACAGCGCCGATGAGAGCAAGGGGTAACGCGATTCGTAGCCCGGCGAACAGGTACGGCAACGCGGCCGGCAGCCGGATCTTGACGAATGTCTGCCAGCGGGAGGCGGTCAACGATCGGGCCAGTTCGACCAGATCGGCCGGGGTGGCCGTCAAGCCGGTGGCTGTAGCGAGAGCGATCGGGAGAAAGCACATCAACCAGACCAGGACGATCTTCGGTCCGGTGCCGAAGCCGAGGGCGATGATCAGCACTGGTACGAGGGCGGGCTTCGGTAGCACGCTGAGGATCAGCAGGGTCGGGGTGAGTGCTCGCGCGAGTGGCCGTGACATGGCCAGGACGGTGCCGAGGGTTACCGCCGTGGCGGTGGCGAGTGCGTAGCCGGTCAACGCCGTGGTGAGGGTGACGCTGGCGTGGTGGAGTAGGTAGCCGGGCTGGTCGCGGATCACGGCGGCGACCGCTGGTGGAGCCGGCACGACGTAGTCGGCGATGCCGGTGGCCTCGACTGCTGCCCACCAGGCGGCGATCAGCCCGGCCACGCCGAGTACCGGAGCGGCGGCCCGGGCGATCATCCCGCCGAGCCGGCTAGCGCTGGTGGGGTCAGAGCTGGGCATCAGCGACGTGGGTCGGGTCATTCGACGAGGTCGGGGGCGATGATGTCGGGCGGCGTCAGCCCTGCGGGTATGGCGCCGGCACCGTGCAGGATCGCGATGTTGCGGGCCACTCTGGCCATGTCGAAGTGACCGAGCCGTCCTTCGACCGGGGTGACGTAGCCGCGTAGCGCGGTCAGTTCGGCGGCGGCGAGGGCTGACTGTTGGCCCTGCGTTTCCGGCTGCGCCGCGTACGCCGTGCCGGCAGCGTCGGGTTGTTCCATGCAGAACTCGAGCCCGCGTAGCAGTGCCCGGTTGAACCGGCGTATCACGTCGGCGCGGTCGGTCGCGGTCGCCGTGGACACTGCCATGGCCGATCCGTGTAGGTCACCGATGTAGTCGACGAACGGCAGTACGGTCACGTCCTGCTGGGCGACGGACCGTACCGACTCCACCGCCGGCACGAACTGGCTGATGGCGTCGACCTGGCCGGCGGCGAGCAGCGCCGCGTGCTGGGCTGGCACCGGGTTGCTCACCCACCTCACCGCCGAGGGGTCGAAGCCGGCCAGTTGCGCGTACGTGGGGAAGAGCACGTGGTTGATGCCACCCGGCAGGTACGACAGCCGTCGGCCGGCAAGGTCGCCCGGCGTACGGATCCCCGACGACGCCAACGCCACGAAGCAGGCAAGGTTCCGCTGGTGCAGTACGGATGTCAGCCGGAAGTCGTGAATGCCGCCGGGGGTGCTGGCCTCGATCATCGCGGCGTTGACATCCAAGGTCGCGACGTCGACCTGCCCGGCCGCCAACAGCTTCAGGTTTTCGCCTGATCCTTTGCCAGGCAGCACCTCCACGGCCACGCCCTCGGCGCGGAACCAGCCGTTCGCCCGTGCCACCAGCAGCGGCGCTTCCCGGCCTTGGAATCCGGCGCCCGTCAACACGGTGACCGTCTCCATGTGTGCGCGGTCGGTAGAGGGTTCGCGACCGCAGGCCGGGATCGCTGTCCCGGCCAGGACAGCGGCCCCGCTGACGAGCAGCCGGCGGCGAGTGACTGTACGCACCATCACAACCTCGCTTACTTAGCAATATAAGCTGGGGTGGGTAAAGAGCCTCAGGCCCGGGGGGCCGGCGGGCGCGGGAAGATGGCCTGCCCTCCCCTCCTGAACGACGGGGGACGCCCGGGCATGGGAGGGCAGGCCGCAGTCGAGGCGTTCCACCTCAGCTCCTACGCAAGGAGGCACCTCGACCAGATCGAAAACCTATGTTGCTAAGTAAGCTAAGTCAAGACGTAGCACTTGCCTTGCTTGCCAACACAGGTCAGGCGTGATGCGATGGCTTCACCTACGCGAGGAGCCTGCCGTGCCGACCCCCTCCCAGCCCGCAGAGCCGGTCTTCCGGCGGATCATGCGCGACATCGAGTCCGCCATCGCCACCGGTGACCTCAAGCCAGGCGACAAAATCCCGTCCACAGCAGAACTCGGCGAACAGTACGAGTGCTCGGCACCTACCGTCCGCCAGGCCCTTGCGCGTCTCCAGGAGCGGGGCGTCCTTCAGGGCCACCAAGGCCGAGGCGTCTACGTCAGCAACGCACCGAGCTGACCAGGGACCTGGTATCCATGGTTGCGTAGTCAACTTCCGCAGGTTGCGCCGCGATAGCTGATCGCTCACCTTCGGTTGACTGGTGACACTCGAACGTTCCGGCCGCCAGGCGCTTGCCGATCCAGGCTGGGTGCCCAGCGGAGGTTGCTCGTACCGACTACGATCTGACTCCCGGTATCAGGTCCGACGCTTCTGGTGATCATGAGGTGGTTACGTGTCTGGTCGGCAAGTCGCCTGGGCCGCAGGCATTGCGGTGGTGATCGCCGCCGCGAACAGCGCGGTTATCAACAGGTTGCAGGGCGGCTGGCAGTGGTGGCTCGCGGCAGGGGTGTTGACACTGGTCGGGGCGTTGGTAGCGGGTTGGTTGGCCGGAAAAGCGTCGGAATCACACCGGCGAATCGGTGCTGGTGCGGTGGTCGCTGGTCGGGACCTCGGCGGCCGGGTCCGGACCGATCCGTCCACTACGGCTGGTGATGAGCCGATGCCGCAGTCCGGGGTCGCTCCGGGCGCGGTGGTCGCGGGACGGGACATCACCGGACAAGCGGACATCGACACCACCGGCGGCAGGGCCCGGTCGCCTCGACAGCAGGGACCGGTTCAGTAACGGTGGGACCGAGATGGCAGCTGGCCCCAGGCGCGGTCGCCGCTGGCCGGGACATCACCGGGACGGTGCACACCGGACCGACATACGTGCAGGTCACGGTGGGCCGATTCGACCGGCTGAATGACGCGATCTTTGATCCGGCGCCGTTGTACGAGCAGCTGGATCTCGCCCGATTCCAGGGCCGCTCCGGCCTGATCACCCAGATCGATAAACGGATCGCCGCCACCGACCGTGGGTACGTCGTGGTGCGGGGCGAAGCCGGGGTCGGCAAGAGCGCCCTGGCGGCGCATCTGGTGTGGACGCGGACGTGCGCTCACCACTTCACGCGGCTCGACGGCGGAGCGCGCAACCCAATCGAGGCACGCAAGAGCCTGGCCGCGCAGTTGATCGGCGCATGGGATCTGGCGGACAGGTTCGCCCCGGGAGACGTGTTCCCTGCGGCAGCGCAGCGGCCAGACTGGCTGGCCAAGGTTATCCGGGCGGCGGTGGCGGCCCGTGATGAGCGGTTCGTGCCGGCCGAGCGCCGGCCGTTGGTGCTGGTCGTCGACGGATTGGACGAGGCCGAGGCGGATCCGGCTGGCATGGGTACCGGGATTCCACTCGGCCTGCCAGCACCGGACGCCTTGCCCGCAGGGGCGTACATCGTGGCGACCAGCCGGTACGGCCTCCCTCTGGTCGCACTGCGGGATCCGCTGCGGGTCGGCTGGTCGCAGATCGAGGTGGAGGGTGCCGACAACCTGGCAGATATGGCTGCCTACCTGCACGCCGCGACCACCGGTCCGACCCCGGATCCGGCGCTGACTAAGGTGCTAGCCGAGCGCCGGGTCCCTGCGACGACGTTCGTCGCGACGTTGCTCGACCGCTGCCGCGGAGTGTGGATCTATCTGCGGTACGTGCTCGACGAGGTCCGGGCTGGCCTGCGTCCGCCGAACGATGTGGCATGCCTGCCGGATGGGCTGCGCGGCTACTACGAACTGCAGATCCAGGAGCGGTGGGCCAAACATCCCGATTGGCGCTCGCTGCACCTGCCCGCGCTGGCGGTACTCGCCGCGCTCGGCCGCCCGATCGACCGCAACGGCCTCGCCACCGTGCTGAGCAGGCCGGACGCCAGCAATGAGCTGGCGGCGTGGCTGGACGGGCCAGCGCGCGCGTTCCTCGACGTGACCACCGGGCCGGACCGCCACCGCCAATACCAGGTACGCCACCAGAGCCTGCGCGACTTGTTCACCGCCGCCCCGGACGGCGGAGGCGACGAACCGATCGACGGCGGGCTGGCCGACGAGTTGCACACCGCTTGGCAGACGGCGCACCGAACGATCACTACATGGCTGGTCCCACCCGCCAGCCCGGTCACCGGCCGACGTGACTGGTCCGGCATCGACGACTACATCCGCCAGCGACTGCCCGGACACGCTGCCATCGCCAGAATGCTCGACGAGTTGATGGCCGATCCCGGATTCCTGCTGTCCTGTCCGCCTGGCCAGATCCTGGCGCATCGACACACCCTCGACACCCGCGACGCTGTCACTGCAGCTGCGGCCATGGAGAGCGCCGCTACAAGCGAGTGGAACGGCTGGTCCTACGAGAAGCGGGCGTGGTGGCTGCACGTCTGGGCTCGCAAGACCAGATCAACTCGCTTGGCAGACGCCCTCACCGTCGACCACTCTGCACGGCCCTGGCATGTGCAGACCGCCATATGGTCGGGGACCACTCATCGTATCCTCGCGCGTCGTACGCACGAAGTGATGTCAGTAGCGGTGTTGCCGGGCCTGGATGGCCGGCACTTCATCGTCTCTGGCGGTCGGGACGATGGGACGGTGCGGGTCTGGGATCCTGATACCGGCGACCTGCTGGCCGAACTGACCGCCCACGTCGGCTCGGTGGGATCGTTGGCGGTGTTGCCGGGCCTGGATGGCCGGCACTTCATCGTCTCTGGCGGTCGGGACGATGGGAGGGTGCATGTCTGGGATCCTGATACTGGCGACCTGCTGGCCGAGCTGACCGCCCACGTCAATGGAGTGATGTCAGTAGCGGTGTTGCCGGGCCTGGATGGGCGGCACCGCATCGTCACCGGCGGTCGGGACGATGGGACGGTGCGGGTCTGGAATCCTGATACTGGCGACCTGCTGGCCGAGCTGACCGCCCACGTCGGCTCGGTGGGATCGTTGGCGGTGTTGCCGGGCCTCGATGGCCGGCACTTCATCGTCTCTGGCGGTCGGGACGATGGGACGGTGCGGGTCTGGGATCCTGATACCGGCGACCTGCTGGCCGAACTGACCGCCCACGTCAATGGAGTGATGTCGATAGCGGTGTTGCCAGGCCCAGGCGGCCGGCATCGCATCATCGCGAGCGGCGGCGGCTTGGGTGATGCGGTGCGGGTCTGGGATCCTGATACCGGCGACCTGCTGGCCGAGCTGACTGGCCACGTCGGCTCGGTGGTGTCGTTGGCGGTGTTGCCGGGCCTGGGTGGCCGGCACCGCATTATCGCCGGCGGCGGCGATATGATGGTCTATGGAACGGTGTTTATCTGGGACCCTGACACCGACGACCATCCGACCGAATCAGCGAGTGTCGGTAGGGTCAACGCGCTGGCGGTGCTACCCGGCCCGGATAGCCGACACCGCATTGTCGCCGGCGGCGGTTACCCGGGTGATGGGACGGTGCGGGTCTGGGATCCTGATACCGGCGATCAGCAGGCCGAGCTGACTGGCCACATCGCCGCGGTGGTGTCGTTGGCGGTGTTGCCAGGCAGGGATGGCCGGCACCGTATCGTCTCGGCTGGCGACATCCTCGATGGGACGGCGCATATCTGGGACCCTGACACCGGCGACCATCTGGCCGAACTCACGTTTCAGGCCAGCGAGGTGTCGTTGGCGGTGTTACCTGGCCTGGATAGCCGACACCGCATCGTCACCGGCAGTTGGATGCACGAGTCGGTGCATGTCTGGGATCCTGATACTGGCGACCTGCTGGCCGAGCTGACCGCCCACGTCAATGGAGTGATGTCAGTAGCGGTGTTGCCGGGCCTGGATGGGCGGCACCGCATCGTCACCGGCGGTCGGGACGATGGGACGGTGCGGGTCTGGAATCCTGATACCGGCGACCTGCTGGCCGAACTGACCGCCCACGTCGGCTCGGTGGGATCGTTGGCGGTGTTGCCGGGCCTCGATGGCCGGCACTTCATCGTCTCTGGCGGTCGGGACGATGGGACGGTGCGGGTCTGGGATCCTGATACTGGCGACCTGCTGGCCGAGCTGACCGCCCACGTCGGCTCGGTGGGATCGTTGGCGGTGTTGCCGGGCCTGGATGGCCGGCACCGCATCGTCACCGGCGGCGGCTTGAACGATGGGACGGTGCGGGTCTGGGACCCTGATACCGGCGATCAGCTAGCCGAATTGACCAGTGTCGGTAGGATCAACGCGCTGGCGGCGCTACCTGGTCCGGACGGCCGACACTGCATCATCGCCGCCGGCGGCGGCTTGAACGATGGGGTGGTGCAGGTCTGGGACTCTGACACCGGTTGCCAACTGGCCGAATTCACGGGCCAGACCAGTGAGGTGGTGTCGTTGGCGGTGTTACCTGGCCTGGATAGCCGACACCGCATTGTCGCCGGTGGCGACGACGGTTCCGTGGTGGTTTATTGCCAGGGACCGAAGAGCCGTGCGCCAGCCCGCAGCCCCAACAGCGACACTCCGGATTGTCGCGAGATTGGAGCAGCTTCACGGTGATCTCGATGGTGACCCGTGGCCAGACTCTCGCCCAAGGCGTCATTCGAGGCGATCAACGGCCGACTTGCCGGAGACGGTCGGTGGCTCTCCGCCGGCGACTTGTGGAAGTTCAACAAACACTGAAACGGCAGATCACTGCCATGTAGTAGCAGTAGCCGGCACGGTGGCGTGCCGGCTACTGGGCGTCGGTGCGGCGAGCCGTCGTCAGCCGTTGTCAAGAAGCGCCTACCGGAAACGGCAGGGTGGCTGCGGCGTACTGGCTGTTAGGCGGTGAAGCGTTCGCGGCTCGCTTCGCGTACGAAGGACTGCCAGTCCTCGGGGTTGATGTTCAGGACGGGGCCCGCAGGGTCCTTACTGTCGCGGACGAGGACTCGCCCGGTCGTCGGGAGGAGGTTGGTGGCCACCTCCACGCAGTCGTTGCCGTTGCCGCTGCGGCTGGACTTACGCCACTGGGCACCGGTCTGGTCAGGCTTCACGGAGTGCCTCCAATGCAGAAGTGATCATGCTTCTCGACTCGTCCTCGTTGAGTGAGCGGCGGTCGATGTCTTCCCAGACGAGCTGGTAGGTGCCGGACTCACCGGGCTTGTTCAGGTAGAGCGCCCCAGTCAATGTGTCGACGTAGGCGAGTGGCGGTTCGAGCGGCTCACCGCTCTGCGGGTCCGCCGGGAAGGTCAGCAGCGCGAACGGGGTGGACGCTGCCATGCCGCCGTGGACTCCGGCGGTGAACGGCAGCACCCGGATGCTGATGTTGCCGCGCCGAGTCAGGTCGAGCAGGTGCTCGAACTGCTCGATCATCACCTCGCGCCCGCCCACGAGCCGGTGCAGTACGGCCTCGTTGAGGACGACGCTGAGGTGTGGTGCGCGAGGGCGGGTCAGTAGCGATTGCCGCTCCATCCGAACCTCGACTCGTCGCCGTTTCTCGTCGTCATCGATGTAGTCGGTCGGCACTCCGTGGACTTCCTCGGCGTACCGCCGGGTCTGGAGCAGACCCGGGATCAGCTCGACCTCGTACTTCCGGATCGTCTCGGCGGAGTCCTCCAGCGAGACGTAGAGCGCGAAGAAGGCCGGCAGCTCGGTCTCGGTGCGGTCGTGCCACCAGGACTTCCGCCGCCCGTTGCGGGTCTCGGCGGTGAGCGCGAGGAGGATCCTCCCGTCCTCAGGCTCCGCGCCGTAGAGCTCCAGCATGGCCTTGACGTCGATGTCCCGGAAGCGTACGGCCTCGTGCCCGTCCTCCATCCGAGCGATCGTCGCGCGGCCCTTCTGGAGTGCGTCTGCCGCCTGCTCCTGGGTCAGGCCGGCACGCCGTCGCAGCGCTTCGAGTCGCCGGCCGACGTACCGACGCAACAGTGCAGAACCCACCATATCCGACACCTGTCGACCACCTCCCGCTCGTCTTGGGCGTGTGTCTTGCCCAAATGATACAACCGATCTGCCATTACAAACATTGGCCCCGCCTAAATGGGCTGGACAATTACCGATGATCTCACGTGGGGTCGATTAATGGAAAGCCGATCACCCTGAGGTGTTGATTTTTGGACACACTCAAAGTGTAATGAGGTGGTCGCAAGTTCTCTGCCGACCGTTCTGATGTTGGCGTGCTATCGACTGGAGCAAGAGCGTGATTCTCGTGCTGGTAGCCGCGATATGCCTGTTCGCCGGCATCATCGTAGGGTTCTGCTTCGGCAAGGAAGTCAGCGGCTGGTGCGTGGAGTGCGGGGATCGGGTGCGCCCACCCGACCTGCACCGTGCTGGCGGCCAGACCCGTACCCGAAGACCTTAGTCCTGATCAAGCGGACGCGTGACCGACCGACGCGCGCGGCCGACGACGGGCTCGCGGAGCTTCGGGACCCCTGCACCTCGCCACCCAGGCCGGGACCCGGCCCAACAGCTGTTACATAGCAACTCAAGGACGGAGGCGTGATGCCACCACCCACCCCTGCCATCGACCCGCACCAGCGCCGCCCCGACGACATCGCCGACGCGGCCACCTATCGACCGTCCGACCGCGTGTGGGTATGGCCCCCGTACACAGGCCAGTGGTTGCCCGGCGTCGTGGAAGCCGGGTCGGACGTCGCGGTGCTGGTGACCTGCCAGCGTCCCGGCGGCGGGACCAGCGTCGACTCGCTCCTCCCGCACAACGTCATGGCCCGTATCGAGCCCGACGCCAACCTCGACGGCACCTCGTCCCTTCCGATCCGGCTGCGCGACATCCGACCCGTCGTCGCCCGAGCCACCGCCTCAGCCTGACCAGCCGACTCTCGACGTGAAAGGGCTACGTGTGGACAACGAGCTCCCAGCACCGTCCGACATCCTCGACCATCCGAACTGGTGTGATCTCAGTGAGTGCACCGCTGGCGGCCCCAGCGAGTTCCACCCCGAGTCGTCGCCGCCCGCGCACTGGGGCCACCGGCATCCCTGCAACCCGGAGCCGGGGCGGTACCCGACCGAGGTGGCGGTCCAGCTCGTCCGGTTCGTCGACGATCCGCCGAAGACTGACTTCATCCGGGTGGAGCTGGGCAACTTCGAGGAGCGGCGCTCGCACTACGTGCGCCTCGCGCAGGGCGAGGCGATGCGCGACGTACTGAACGTGCTCCTCGCGCAGGCGCAGGCGGGTCGTGACGTGATCCGCGAGTCGGGGGCGTGAGCCCATGCCCTCCGGCTCTGTCGACGTGAAGGCTGCGGAACGTGCAGCCGAGCAGTTCCTGACGGAGCTGGGTGTCACCTTGGACACGGACTCCAGGTCGCGCAGCGCGGCGCGGATGGTGGCCGCCTACCGGGAGCTGCTGGCCAGCCCGCAGTTCGCACCGACGACCTTCGCGAACGACGCAGGGCACCGGGATCTGGTCCTGGCACGCGCGGTGCCGTTCGTGTCGTTGTGCGAGCACCACTTCTTGCCGTTCACGGGGGTCGCGCACGTTGGCTACCTCCCCGACGGCCGCATTCTCGGCCTGTCGAAGATCGCTCGACTGGTGGAGATGTTCGCCCGACGTCCGCAGGTCCAGGAAAGCCTCACCCAACAGATCGTGGGCTGGCTGTTCGACGAGCTGAGCGCATGCGGCGCCGGGGCTGTCGTCGTCGCGGAGCACACCTGCATGACCCGCAGAGGCATCAGAGCACACGGTGCGACAACCGTCAGCGTGGGATGGCGCGGCACCCTCGCTGACGATCCGTCCACGAGGGCAGAGTTCCTGACCCTTGCCGGAGTCTCGCTGCTTGCGGGCGGCCCGCTGTGACCGACGGTCCCGCTCGGAAACCGAGACGCGATACCGAATCGCCGCAGCTGATCAGCGCGATCGGTTGGTACGGGACGACATCGCGGCAGGTATCGAGGCGGTCACGCCGTCTATCGGATCCTGCTGCCGTTGTAACGGGTTCCGCACCTACGAGAGTTCACGACCGTACGGCAAACCTCACGCACGTTTCAGGTGACGCCAGGAGGGGCGATGGGACACGGACCTAGCAAGGCGAACGCGGGATCGCCCAGGAAAGTGGTACTGGTGCTGTCCGGCGGGTTGGACAGCACCGTGCTCGCCCATCGCCTGCGGGCCGAGGGTTGCGACCTGACGATGCTGTCGTTCAACTATGGGCAGTCGCATCGCCGGGAGCTGGAGTTCGCATACCGGAGCGCCGCAAGCCTCGGCGGTGCCCACCGGGTCATTCAGCTCGGCGCGATCACGGAGCTGCTCGCCGGGTCGTCGCTGACCGACCCGGCGGTGGCGACGCCCGACGGGCACTACTCCGACTCCTCGATGAGGGCGACGGTCGTGCCGAACCGCAACGCGATCCTGCTCGACGTGGCGGTGGCACACGCGGTTGCCGTCGGAGCCAGCGCTGTGGCGTTCGGCGCTCACGCTGGCGACCATCCGATCTACCCGGACTGCCGGCCAAGCTTCGTCGCCGCCTACGAGCAGATGGTACGGGTGGCGAACGAGGGATTCATTGATCCGGACTTCGCGGTTCTCGCCCCGTTCATCGACGCAAGCAAATCGAAGATCGTTGCCGAAGGTGCCCGGCTGGGTGTGCCGTTCGAGGACACCTGGTCGTGCTACCGGGGCGGCGCACGGCATTGCGGCAGGTGCGGGACCTGCGTCGAGCGCCGCGAGGCCTTCTTCGTCGCCGACGTGGCGGACCCGACCGAGTACGAGGTGCCGTAGGTGTTCACGATCAGGAAGTCGTTCCGCTTTGAGGCGGCGCATCGGATCTCCGGTCTCCCCGTCGATCACAAGTGCGGGCGGCTGCACGGGCACAGCTACACCGTCGAGGTCGTTGTCAGCAGCCCCGACCTCGTGCCGCCGGGGTTCGTGGTGGACTTCGCCGACCTGGCGCCGCTCGGTGAGTACCTGGCCGCGACGTTCGACCATCGGGACCTGACGGAGGTGCTCGACGTCGCGCCGACGAGCGAGAACCTGGCGTGGTTCCTCTACGAGTGGTGTCAGGAGAACCTGTCCCTGCCCGTGACGGTCCAGCTGAGGGCCGTCCGCGTCGGTGAGACCGCGTCGACATATGCGGAGTACGCCCCGGCGGATGGTCGGTCATGAGCGCGTCGGCCGGCGGGCTGCTGGTGTCAGAGATGTTCGCGACGGTGCAGGGCGAAGGGCCGAGCTGCGGCCAGCAGGCGTTGTTCGTCCGGCTGTCGCGGTGCAACCTGTCCTGCCCGTTGTGCGACACCCCGTACACCTGGGATTGGAGCCGGTTCGACCCGGCGCGTGAAGCGACCCGGCGTTCGACGGACGAGGTGCTGCGGTGGGTGCTGGACCAGCCGGCCCGGCTGGTGGTGGTCACCGGCGGTGAGCCGCTGCTTCAGCAGGCCGAGCTGGTGCCGCTGCTCGCCGAGCTGGCTGCTGCCGGCCGGCGGGTGGAGGTGGAGACCAACGGCACGGTGGTGCCCGATCCGGCGGTGGCGAATCTGGTCGACTGGAACGTCTCGCCGAAGCTGGCGAGCTTCAGCGCCCCGCGTGACCAGCTGCGCCGGACAGTCGGCGAGGCGTTGGAAGCGTTCGCGCGCACCGGCCGGGCGCGGTTCAAGTTCGTCGCGTCCGGCCCGGCGGACCTTGACGAGATCGCCGGCCTGCAGCAGCGGTTCGGACTGGACCCGGTCTGGGTGATGCCGGAAGGCACCGCAGCGGATCAGGTGCTGACCGGGTTGCGGGGCCTGGCCGACGAGGTGGTGCGGCGGGGATGGAACCTGACGTCGCGGCTGCACGTGTTGGCGTGGGGTGACGTCCGTGGCCGGTGACTCGACCTACCACGACGGCGAAGGGCCTGGACGGGGCCGTCGTTCCCGGCCCCATCGGCCGCGCGTGTCGGGTAGCGGCTCGGGGGACGCTGTGGGGGGCGGGATCGTTCCTGCCGTCCAGGCTGGATCGAGCGTACCGGATTCGGCCCTCGCGGCGCACTCCCTGATGTCGTACCTCGTCGATCCGGTCCATCTGGTCGCGGCGGCCCGCGCCTGCATGCGGCGGGCGTCGGCACCCGGTGTCGACGGGATGACCTGGGCGGCGTACCGGGTGGGTCTACGGGACCGGCTCGCGGAGCTCGCGGAGCGTCTCCGTGGCGGCTCCTGGCAGCCGGCTCCGCTGCGGCCGGTGTGGATCCCGAGCTACACCGGCAAGACCTTCCCGGCCGCGATCCCGACAGTGGAGGACCGGATCGTGCACCGGGCGATGCGCGACGCCCTCACTCCGATCATGGAGGCGAGGGTGCTCGCCGACTGGGTGTCGGGCTACCGCGCCGGCCGTAACCGGATCACCTCGGTACGGCAGGCCGACCAGCACCAGCGTGCGGGAAGGCGCTGGGTCGCGGACGTCGACGTTGCCGGCGCGTCACAGGGCGGCACCGTCGACGAGCTGGTCGGCTGGCTCGCCGTACACGTGAAAGACGGTGCGTTCCTGGCACGGTTCCGCCGCGCCCTGGATGCCCTGCCCACCCCGATGATGCCCGGCAGCGGCCTGTGGCCGGTCGTGTTCCACCTGCGTCTGGCGCAGGCAGACGCGCAGCTCGACGGGCTGTCAGTGGTGCGCTTCGCGGACAACTACACCGCGCTCGCACCTGACCGCCAAGGTGCGGCCATCGCGTACGAGCGGATCACCTGCGCGCTCGCGGCGGTAGGGCTCGCCCCGAACGCGCGCAAGAGCCGAATCCGGCCACCGCACCTGGCGCATCCCGAAGACCTGTTCCTGATCGACGGATAACGGGAGAGACATGCACAGCACCGATACGACACGTTCCGCCAACGCGGACGCTGGGGCTGGGCGGGCGTCACCGCTGCGGTGGCTACCCGTTCCCGGCGGCAGCGGCCGGTTCGGGGACGCAGCCCGGGAACGTACGGTGATCGACCTCCTCGTGGCGGCCACACCGTTGACGTACCGGCACCTGAACCGCCCCGACGAGACGCCGGACCCGGACCTGCCGGTCGTCGAGGTCGACCACGCCCAGGCCGTCCGGCTCGCCACCCTGGTGGGCGGACGGCTGCCCACATCGACGGAGTGGGAATGGATCGCCGGCGGCCGGCAACGACGGACCTGGCCGTGGGGCGACCACTCCTGGCGGCCGGACCTCGCCCGACTCCGCGGCACGGAGGTCGAACACACCCGGTGCGGACCGGCCGGCGCCCACCCGGCCGGTGCGACCCCGGAAGGCCTGCTCGACCTGGCCGGCAACTGCTGGGAGTGGACGTCCACAGCAACCATGGGACGCGGGTACGTGATCAGAGGCGGCTCCTACGCCTCGCCCCCGTTGTACGCCCGCTGCACCTTCCTCAACGCTGTGCACGCCGAGTGCCGCAGTGCGGGAATCGGCGTACGCCCGGTGAGGCCAGCATGAATTACAAACTCGCGCTGCCGGTCAGCGACGGACTTGTCCTCGTCGGCTGCTCGAAAGAGAAGTCAGCAACGCGCCGCGCGCTGGCCGCGTTCGACCTCTACGGCGGCGGCTGTATCCCACCGATGCGCGATCGGCTCGGCTATCGGCCACACCGCGACCGGGTCCGCTTCCTCAGCGCCGAACACGGACTCGTGCACGCCAACACCCCCTTGCACACCTACGACCGGCCGCTCGATCCGCACCGCGCCGTCGAGCTGCGGCCCCAGGTGTCGGCGGCACTGACCGCCGAGTTCGCCGCCACCGGCGTACCGGACGAGATCCTCGTCGTCGCCGAACCGCTGTACCTGGTCCTACTCGCCGACCTGCTCGCCCACCCGACACGTCCCCGCATCCACTGGATTCCCGACCACGCGTCCGGGTGGCCCGACGCCACCCGTGTCCTCGACACCTGGGGATGGTGACCATGCCGGCCCTGGCCCAGATGCTGACAGCCAGCGACAACGACCACGCCGCAGTGACCGCCGCGTTCACCGCCCGTACCGGCCTGGGCTGGCACGACCCGACACCAGCGGCGATGGCGGCGGGGACCGTCCTGTCGGTGGTGATCCCCGCACACAACAACGCCTACAGCCTGCCCGTCGTGCTCGACGCACTAGCGAAGCAGGACACCTCCGGAACGGTCCAGGTCATCGTGATCGACGACGCCTCCACCGACGACACCCCGGCCATCATCCGACTGCACCCCGCCGTCGACACCGCCTACCGGCTGCCCGCACAGGTAGGTGCCGCCGCCGCCCGTAACCTCGGCACCCACCTCGCCGACGCCGACACCGTCGTCTACCTCGACGCCGACATGGTGTTGACCGCCCACGCCCTCGCCGACATCGCCGTACGAGCCCACCCCAACCTCGTTCAGGTCGGATTTCGGCACAACATCGGCTACCAGCCCGGCCGCTACCTGCGAGCCGAGGTCCCCGCCGGGGAACCGGACCTGCACGCTGACCACCGCGTCCGCTGGACCCCACCGGTCGGCAAACCCATGTTCTACACCGGCGACGTCTATCACCAGCCGATGGACCTGCGCCCGCTCGACGACACCCACGACTTCGTCGATCTCGGCCACGGCGCCCGCTACTTCGACTGGGACCTGCCGAGGATGGTCGTCACCGCCCTGGTCGCCGCGCCCCGCGCAGCCGTCGCCCACGTCGGCGGGTTCGACCCCGGATGGACCGCCGCCGGCTGGGGAGCCGAGGACACTCACCTCGGCGCGACGCTGATCGCCGCCGGCTGCAAGATCACACCCCTGCGTCAGCTCCGCGCCTGGCACATCGACGCGCCCGACGCCGCAATCCAGTGGCGCGCGAAGCTGGCCAGCACGCCAGCGCGCATCGCCTACTACCGGCATCTTCTCGGCGAGCCCGCCCCCGCCCAGCGGGAAGCCGACCTCGCCTCGCGGGCGCAGGCCCTGCTCGCGCACGCGGAGGTACTGCGGTGACCTCTCGTGTTTATGGCGTCGACGGGCACCTCGCCCACGACCCGGCGACCGGACTGACCCACCACGCCCCACACCCGCTACCCGCCGGCAGATGGAGCGGAGACTCGGCTGAGGTCAACCGCTGGCCGGTCGTCGCTCCCGACCAGCACGCCCGGTCCCAACCGGTCAGTATCTGCTGGTCGCCGATCGTCCGCTGCAACCTGCACTGCTCGCACTGTCTCGACGACACCAGCGTCCGCGAGCTCGGACCCGCCGACCGCCGCCGTATCGCCCAGATCCTCGCCAGCAGCGACATCCTCGGCGTGGACATCAGCGGCGGCGAGCCGCTGCTCCTCAAGGACCTACCTGACCTGGTCCGCACCGTCACCGCAGGCGGACGCGCCGCAGTGTCGATCACCACCAACGGCACCCACCTGCAGCGCCGCGTCCCGCACCTCGCTGGCGTCGTCGATGCCATCCGGGTCTCCCTCGACGGAGCGACCGAGGCCACCCACGACCGGCTACGCGGCATCGGCAGCTTCACCCACGCCGTCGCCGGGATCCGCGCCGCCGTTCAGGCCGGCGTCTCCGTCCAGATCCAGACCGTGCTGATGGCTGCCAACCAGCCGGAGACCCAACGGATGGTCGACCTTGCCGATGACCTCGGGGTCAACGGCCTGACCCTGCTCCAGATGCTGCCCATCGGCGCTGGCCTGTACCAACAGAACCAGATGCTCACCGACGTCGCCGCGCTCGACCTCATGGGCCGCCTGCACATCCCGGACACCCTGCGCGTACGGCTGCGCACCCGCGAACTCGCGGGCGGATTCACCGTCGTCCGCGCCGACGGACGCATCTGGCGCAACGACCAGCGCGGTCTGACCATCGCCGGCCTGGAGCCGCTGAACACGCCCGCTGACCTCACCCTCACCGCGAAGGACGGATCCGCATGACCAGCCGCACCGCCCGGCGGACCTTCACCCACCGCCGCGTCCTACGGCTCACCGCCGACGCCTACGAGCAGGCAGTCAACCTCCTCGCCCGCGAGGTGACCAACCGGATCGGAACCATCGAAGCCGTGATCGGCATCGCTAACGGCGGCGTACCCCTGTCCCACAGCCTCGCCGCCTGCCTCGACGCCCGGGTCCTGCGAGTCGACGCCCGACACAACCCCACCGACACGATCTACACCCAGGCCACCGGCCACGTCACCCTCGACCTGCGGCCACTCACCACCGTGCTGGGCGACACCCGCCTGCGCGGCAACGTCCTGCTCGTCGACGACATCTGCGGCACCGGCGCGACCATCGACACGCTCTACCCGAGACTGCTCCCATACCTCTGGGCGGGATCGGTCGTCCACACCGCCGTCCTGTGCCTCAACACCGGGGCCGACTACAACCCCCACCTGTGGATCTGGGACACCGACGACTGGGTGCACTTCCCCTGGGAAGCGCCCCTCCCTACCGCCACGCCCGTCGAAGACCTCGCCGTCCCCGACACCGCGCAACACCGATGACCACCGTCGCCTTCATCCTCGCCTCCTGGCGACCGGACGCCCCCGCCGGAATGGAACGCGCCGTAGCCGGCACCGTCACCGGCCTTACCGCCAGCGGCCACCGTGCCGTCATCATCACCGCCGACCGCACCGCGCCACCCAGCTACGCCGCCGCACCCGTCGTCACCCTCGACAGCCTGCACATTCCGCACCCCTGCGACGACGACAGCCTGCGCGACGCCATCACCGCCGCCGAAACGGCGATCCGCGCCGAGCTGGCCAGCGCGTTCGCCGCGCACCAGGTCGAGATCGCCGTGTACGTCGACAGCCTCTGGGGACTCGGCCGGGTCATGCCCACCACCGACACCCCCCGCCGAGTCCTCGGCATGCACGTCGTCGGCCACCACACCGACCTAGCCACCGCCCTGCCCCGAGCCCACACCGTCATCGCCCCATCCGACACCGGCCTGCGCCGCGCCGCCGCTCACGGCTACGACAGCTCCCGCTGGCGAGTCGTCCCGAACCCCCTGCTCACCAATCAGCCGCCAGCATCGGAATCCCTCCGCCGTCTACTACGCCGGGAAGGTCCGATCCGCGTCGTCGCGCGCCTGGGCCCGGAGAAGGGCGTCACGCAGCTGCTCGCTCTTGCGAGCGATCGCCCGTCCGGATACACCGTCGAGATCGCCCTGGCCGCGGCCGGGTTCGAGAACTCCACCGGGGGCCAATCTCAGCTACTTGGTGAAGCGCGGCGTCTCGCCGCCGGAGCCGGAGTGCAGCTCCGGGCAGGTCTGCGATGGGCACAGGTGCCCGCCTGGCTCGCCACCGCCAGCGTCTGCATCGTCCCTTCCCTGGCCGAGACGTTCGGCCTGGTCGCCCTCGAAGCAATGTCCGTCGGCACCCCCGTCATCGCCCTCGACGTCGACCACCTCCCGACGCTCATCGGCGACGGCGGCGTCATCGTCGAGCAGGCCAGCGGCCACGCCGGGCTGTGGCGCGCCGCCGACCAGCTCCTGCACGACCCGGTACGCTACGAACGCATCTCCAGGGTCGGCTACTACCGCGCGCGGGACTATCGACCCGCCCACATCGCTGGCCAACTCCTGAAGGTGGTGAGCTGATGGGCGGTCGCCCCATGCAGCCAACGCTCCCGATCCCCGCCGACGCCGCAACTGCTGTGCCGCCGCTGCTGCTCGTCGACGGACACAACCTCCTGTGGGGAGCCACCTTCGGTTTCCCCGCGCCGATCTACTCCCGCGACAAGACTCGCCTGCTCACCGGACTGTTCGCCTTCTTCGCCCTCCTACGGGTCGCGATCCGCAACGAGATCCCCGGCGGCAACCCCGAAGTCATCGTCGTCTGGGACGGCGAACACGGCTCGCAGGCACGCCAGCAGGAACACGACGGGTACAAGGCAAGCCGGCCCACCGACGACGACGCCCTCCTACCGCTGCGGTTCCTGCCCGACGTCAAGCGGGGCCTCGACAGCTGCGGCATCGGCTGGATCGAACTCGAACACGCCGAAGCCGACGACGTCATCGCCACCCTCGTCCACACCACCCCCACACCGCGACCCGTGATCGTCATGTCCCGCGACCGGGACTACTACCAACTCGTCACCGACCGCGTACACGTCCTCAACACCCGCTTCCGCGCCGGCCACCGGCTCGTCACCCCCGACGAGGTGTACGCCCGCCACCAGGTCACCCCCGACCAGTGGAGCGACTTCCGAGCCCTGGCAGGCGACCCCGCCGACGAGATACCTGGCGTCCACGGCATCGGTGCCAAGACAGCCGCACGACTCCTCGACGGCGGGCTTCATCTGGAAGACCTCCCCACCTCCGGCCGGCTCGCCACCGGCCGCGGCCGAACCGTCGCCGAGCAGTACGACCTCGCCCTCAAATGGCGCGACCTCATCCGGCTCACCACCACCCTCGACCTGCCCCACCACCCGACCGGCACCCCCAGCCCCGCACTCCCCCGACCAGCCGACATCGTTGAGGAACTCCGACTGTGGTAGCCACCCCCTCCGGCGGAATCCTCACCGTCATGGCCCACCCCGACGACGCCGAACTCTGGGCCGGCGGAACCCTCGCCGTACACGCCGCCACCGGCGTACCCGTCACCATCGCGGTGCCCGGCCTCAATCCAACACGACGTCGGGAAGCCGTCGCCGGTGCCCGAATCCTCGGCGCGACACCGCAGCTACTGGACGCCATCACCGTCGACACGGTGCGGGAACTTCTCGTCGGCGTTCAGCCCGAGGTCGTCATCACCCACAACCCCGACGACATCCACCCAGACCACCAACACGCTGCGCAGACGCTGCTCACCGCGCTACCCGACGTCGTCATCAGCACCGGCAGACCCCACGCCGTCTACACCTGCGACAGCTACCACAACCTCGACCGCCACGGACACGCACTCCACCTGCCCACCATCATCGACATCACCTCGGCCTGGCAGACCAAGACCACCGCGCTCGCAGTACACCAGTCCCAGCCCATCACCGAACACTTCGGCCCCATGGCCGAGACCCTGGCCCGCCTCCACGGCGGACGCGCCGGCGTCCGATACGGCGAAGCCTTCGCCCCCGTACCCGTCCTCGGCAGGCTCCCCACCACCCCACTCGCCCTAGCAGCGCATTAGGTGGAGTATGCATGAATTGCCGCTATTCTCACTGGGTGAATATTTGCCAAACGGACAATATTAATATTTCGTATAAATATGGCCATCTCGATTAATGCGTCGCACATTTTGTGCGACGAAAGTTGCAAAACGCAACTAAACTGCGTGGAAATTCCACGTACTGCGGGGTAGCGCTTGCCCGAACATATCCGCGTAAGGTTCCGATAAAAAGATGTGCGTAACCACTCGATCGCCCGCCTCGTTGCCGATGGGGAAACCCCCTGAGTCAATGGAGACGAGTGATGACACCCCCGACCAAGTACCCGAAGTATCCCAACACATACGTGACGTGGGTGCTGTGGGTGCTTTATCGCCACGGCTTCACATTCGAAGTCAAGGCCAAGTACTGCAACGTGATCTGTCCCTGCAAGGAGCATTCCCGAGCGGCACACTACTGGCCAAGCAAGCCCAGAGACTACGGCGACGAGTTGCTGGCGTGGGCACGGAAGCTTCGCTGTTGGCCAGAGAAGAGGGGCGGGATGTTGTCATGCGGGTCCGTATCACCTTGCGGGTTGCGGAACCCGGCCGACCCGAGGTGCGACTGCCAGCAGCCCGGCTCCGAGAAGAAGCCAACCGCATCATGGACGCCCTGCTTGACGCCGAACAAGATGGTGCGATCGCGAACCTCGCTACCGAGACGGACGCGACCGAGAACTCGATCACGGTCGAAGCAATTGTCCCATCCGACGACAAGGATGAGGCAAAGCGGGCGCTCGCAGCACTCCTTGCAGCCTTCGCCTCTACGCATGCCGGCCGATCAGCCAGTAGCGCGTTAACATACGAAACGATCGACTCCCGAGTAGAAGATTTATAGTAGCGCGCGAACGAGAGGCTCACAGTCCACAGGCTGTCCCGTACTACTCGGCGAGACCCAGCGGTCCGAGCGACTCGTCCGCCTGCCCTGCAGCACTCAACTTGGCGCCCCCGGTCGGCAAGGCAAGGATGGTCCAAAGGTTCAAGAACTGCACCGTTTCAAGAGTGGGTATGTGTGGATTTCAAGCCAGAGGGAGTACCGCGTGACGGCTAATGCCAAACTGGTGCAGAATGTCAGATGCAATTGTGCGGGCCGCGTCTAGCAAGTCTGAGCTGTCGCCTTCGATTGGTATTTCGCCGTAGAATGGGTGGAAACGACGCACGTCCCGGGCTCCTGCCGGCCTTTCTAGGTGCGAGGAGACAATTCCGCTTGCTCGTAAATTGTCCACAGGGGTCACTAACGCGGACGGATCCGCTTTCCACAGGTCTATCCGAAAGTCCATGGGTGCCTGCCCGCCCATCTGTCTTCCGTACACGCTCAGCAGGGCCACGAGGTCGACAGCGAAATTCTCGACGAAGGGTGCATAGATCTGGCATGGCGTCTCCGGCTGGTCGGGTGCCCAACCTCCACTATCGACCGCATACGCCAGCGACCCGTCTCGATGCAGCTCCACGAGCAGGTATGCGGCGCGTGGCTCTGGGCCGTAGTCAGCCAGTGGGCTGATGATCCATCGCCTTAGCCCCGTCCTCGGATTGAGCGCCGCGTCGGCGAGCGACCGGATGAGCAGTTCTCGGCCGAACCTGTCTTGCGGCACGAGCTGGTTGGCGTACCGCAACACCGCCTCCAGCAGTTCTCGTACCTGCCCGCGTGCGAGCGGCTTGACCAGGGGCGGTAGAGGCGTGCTGGGCCGCGCGACCCCGATGAGCCAGGCCTTGCCGCTGCCTTCCAAGTGGTCGGCGATGTCCTTGGTCATGGCCGACAATCGTTCCGTCTGGTCGTGCTGCCGGTCGAAGCGCTGACGGTAGGCGTGCTCGATGTTCCGCTCCCGCATCCACTCGTTCTTGGACCCATCCCGGTAGGGCACGCGAAAGCACTCCCGTTGACCGATCATGTGAGGTGCGTCAGGGCTGCGTGGCACCGACAGCACCAGCACAGACTTGCCGTCACCGGTCAGCGGCACCATCTCCACACCCGCCACGATCGGATCGATGCGGTTGTTAGCGATCTGCCGCAGCCGCCGCTGGGCAGCATCGGATGCGTCGACCCCTACGATCTCCTTCGCTCGGCTAGTGCCATGCTCCTCGGCCACGCCGTAGACGATGATCCCGCCTCCCGTGTTGGCCATGGCGGCAACGTCCGTGGCGAACTTGTCCAGTTCACCGGGTTCCTTGCCCGGGAGGGTCCGCTTCCAGTCCAAGCTGTCGGTCTCTACGACGCCCTGGTCCCGGGCAGCCTGAATGATCTCGTAGCTGAGGTCGCACGGAGGCTCCCCGAGCTGCTGATGGATGGAACTCCAGCGGATAGGCACGTAGGCACGGTACCGGGGTGCGTCCACCTCCAGATGCCGGCGTTCCAGCTCCGTCGCATAGGCAGGTACGAGGGAGGATCGGTCAGTGAATCCCCGCGCGGATCACGTGCGCTGAGATCTCGTGCGTCAGGCCATCCCGCGCCGTGCTAGACAGGAGGGCATCATCGAGACAACCGGTGCAACGGAGCATCCGTCCACGCTGGCCGACCTGCTGAGCGCTCACCGCCGTTACTCGTCACTCGCGGATTTGGCGTACGGCAGGTAACGCTTGTCGACGCTAAGGCCGCGCAGCAGTGCTCCGACGAGTTGCTCGGTGAGGACGTTGGGTGTTCTGAGTAGGTCTGGGGTACTTGCTGTCGCGGTCCTCTGGTAGGTGTCTGCGTCGTACGGTTGCACCATGTCAGCGTCGCCGCTTTGCACGTACTCATAGGCGATCGCCGTCTTGATCCCGGTGAGGCGTAGGCCGATTACCCAGGGGCCGTCGTACCCGGCGTAGCGGTTCGCGAGGTCGCCGGCCACACACAGCGCGCCGTGCACGAGTCCGAGGACCAGACTGGGAAAGATCACCCGGTGTGCGGGGGGTTCGGCGGTGGAGCCAAGAGGGCGCCATTGGGATTGCGCCACGGCGGTTGCGCGACCGCAGAGCACGCCAACAGCCCCGTTCTCGTGAAGTTTAAGGACCAGCAGGGAGTCCTCCCGGACCGATCCGTCCTCGCGAATGCCGTTTTCCTTGACCATGCCGCTGCTACGGCGTCGCCACGTGCCGCTGTCAAGGTCAGGCGCAAAGGGCTGTCCTCCACGCACGGCGACCGCCTGACGGATCATGGCGTCCAGGTCTCCGCTCGCGGACATCGTGCTGACGCCAGCGAGAGCGTCAGCTGCAGCGTCCACCGGGTGAGCAACGAGGCAGAGGCGGCCGTTCGAGCGTGCGGAAATGTCCGGCACCGGGTCGTCGTCGGCCAACTCGTCGAGCAACCGCACGATATCCACCCGGGTGGGCTCAGTGACCCGCGCGCGGGAGTCGTCTGCGTCTCCGCGGTGAGACGCACTAGAGATCTCGGCTGTTCGGACCATCTCCGTGATGCGTTGCGTGCTCGTGTCTGTCTTTGTCACGAGGCGTTCCAGCAAGGCGAACATGACCTGCGCGGAGGCGCGGGCGGCGAACTTCTTGTACCGGTCGTCCTTTCTGGCGTCTGCATGGTCCATCACGCCCTTGGCGACAATCCAGGGAAGTCCCCGATCGTGGGCGACGGTCGCGATGGTAGCGGCTTCCATCTCGACGGCGGTGACCTTCCGCATGCCCATCGCCTTCAATCGGCCCCAGACGTCGGGGTCGGCTACGACGGCGCTGCCGCTGGCCATGGGGGCGGCGAGGACGCGAAACGGAAGCCGCTGTGGTCCGTCGGCGTCGTCGTAGAGCCGTCGCTGCACGAGGTCGGATCCGTCGCTGGTCAGAACGGCCTCGCCGGTCGGCTCGCGTCGGATCAGACCTTGCTCCTCGAGCTGTGCCAAGCGCTGTTGCCAGGTGCCGCTCGGGAAGTAGGCGTTGCGTGCAGGGTGGGTGCGTGGTTGCTGCCCACGGTGTAGCTGTTCGAGAAACCAGAGCAAGGCCTCGTCCTCGCTGGCGTCGCCGTAGCCGGCCAATCGGGTGGGGTCGAAGTCCTGCGCGGAGCGTAGCCAGCGGGGCTGCAGCCGGAATTGCCGGTGATCGCCCTCGAACCCGGAGGCCGACTGCTTGCCTTCGTCCCACTCGTATACGGGCTCACCGACCACGACGTCACCCAGCGCAGTGTCTGTGGCGTTACCGGCGCATACGCCACACATGGCTAGGGACGCCGGGCGCAGCCGATCGGCCAGCGACGCAGCGAAAGGCCCTGTAGCGCGACCACCCATCTGCGTCGGCCGGGCCAACGCCACCGTGAACCGAGGCGTCCCATCGACGTGGTACTCGCCCCACAAAAACGGCGGGACACCGTCCAGGTCACGGTTCTCCCACCGGAGCACTCCTGGACCCGCCGGAGCGGTCGCCAGACCAGCGGCCTTGGCCGCATAGAACTCCTCCGGCAAGGCCGCAATCACCAGCACATCGACGCGGTCCATGTCTCCCCCGTAGTAATTCAGTGCGCTGTCGCGGGCGGCGCGTGCAGCCATACCGTGCTGCTCAGTCGCCGACCCATACTCTGCCACCGGCTCAAGGAACGCCGTCGGCGGAGTGCTCGGTACCATGGAGCGCATTGCCGCAGGCGCGGGCTCGTCCGGCACCCAGTGCTTTGGGCGAAGTTTCCAGTAGGTGGCGATGTCAAGGGCGTGCCGGAACCGGCGAACCTCCCGTCCTACTCGCACCTCCCACACGTCGGTGCCCATGCCGCCGAAGCTGGTCCACCCCCACCGTTCTGTGTACAAGATCGCCCCGAGCCGCTTGAGCAACGCGGCGTCTTCGGGCAAGGTCAGCTCCAAGAGCGCCGCGACATCGGCCGCGACCAAACCTGGCTGCAGGTACGGCTGATCAGCTGGCGAATCGTAGTCGCGTTCCAACGCGACAGCGTGGTGTACGACGGTGAGAAACAGATCGAGTTCGCGCTCCGCGCGTCCGGTCGCGCCAGCACCTGCGGCAGTCAGCCCGATCGTCGTAGTCTGAGCGATCGGCATGATGCTGCCGGGATCGACGCCGTGAAGCAGACCTGGTGGCAACTCCGGCAGCAGACAGGCCGCGTCGAGGTCATAGATCCGGTAAAGATGTTGATCAAGTTCTTGGAAAGTCGGCCAGCGTCCGCCGCGTACCAGCAAGTCCCAGACCGCGTTGAGGACGGCTTGGTGGGTAGCGCCGACCTGCTCGGGCAACGTCACGGAGCGATTGTCCGCCAACCCGTCGCGCGCCGATCCACAGGGGCAGGACCCTTCGAGCGCCAGACGCGCGGCCGGATTCAGCGTCTCCATGACAACCTCCATCGATTCAGTCGGTCCAGCGCCACCAACCCTGCGGCAGGTTCAAGGGGCACGGACGAATCCAGACGACATCGGACGAGACAGGATGACAGAGACTGAACTCAGACGGTATGCAATGCTTGTAGGCCGAGAGCCAGCGTGCGAAGGAGTCGAGGTGGCTGGGTTCAAGCGTCCCGGCTCGCTGCCGAACGAGGCGCGGGCGCTCAACGACGCCTTGCACGACCTGCACGCTCGCGCCGGCCGTCCCTCGCTGACCACCATGGTCAGCTGGATCGGCGCCGGTGTCGCCAGCCGCAGCCGCATCCACGAGGCGTTCATCAGTGCCCGGGTGCCCGACTGGGGACTGCTGGACGTCCTAGTCGAGCAGCTTGCCGATAAGGTACCGGCGGGTCCGGATTCGGGCGATGAAGTGCACCGCTTCCACCAGCTGTGGCTGGCCGCGACCGGACATCCGGCTACGGACAGCGCGCACCCAGGCCCTAGCACGCTCGACGTCTTGCTGGTCATAGCGGAATGGGTAAACGCCCCACTGTTGCCGTTCCCGGCAACCCAGCGCATCCGGCAACTTGTAGATGCTGCCCTCACCGACTCGGCAGCCGACACGCTTGTAGTCAACCGTCGGGACAGCGCCGACGGTAGCCTGCTCGTCCTACAGGGTGACGGCCGGTCGTATCCAGAGGTCCTCGCCCGGCTGATGACAGCGTTCGACGACTTACTCGCCTCCGACCGGCGCGCCAACCACTACCGGCGGCGGCCATACCCACAGCTGCGGCTCCTAGCACACGCCGGCCAGGTCGAGTACGACGGAACGGAGTGTAGCGGCGCCCTTTTGCTAGCACTGCACGCGCAAAACGAGTCAATGACCGTCCGGGATGCTCTGGTGGGCGACGACGACGTCGCCGTCATCGTCATAGCGTCTGATCAGGTCTTCGACGCCGATCTCCTCGGCGACGGTAACAGCGCCAGGGACTGGATCCCCGTCACGAACGTCCCAGACGACACCACGCCATTGAAGCTGTGGATCGGCACGCCCGCGCGCCGGAGCGCGGACCCAGCCACCGCCGGCAGCAGCTCACGGGCGACATGGGCCGGCAGCATGCCGGCGGCTCCAACGTCCGATCAGGAAAAGGTTTGTCCTTCGTAACCCTGGGGCTCTTCCGGGACCGGAGCTGGTGCAGCGGGTGGCCCGTTCGCGGGGCGCGGCTGGCGCACGGCATGTGCGCCTCGGCCCAGCGACCCTGTCGCTCTACAATGCATCACGCTGTCCTTCGAAGCCGACTCCGGAGTGACGGGTTTCCGAGCCCGGCTTCTCCAAGGAATTCCGTCTCGAACCACAGGTCAGTGCCCTCAGAGACCGCCGCTGCTGCGACTGATCCCGCTCTGGGGATCCCCGGTGGGGTGCATCGGTATACGCCGGCCGTGGCGTGGATGCCGGCCACCCGAGGTGTAGATCATGGCCTTCATCCCCGACCATCACCCTGGGCGAGTTCCGTCGCCGCCCCGACCCGCGCCTGGGAGAATCGGATCCGATGATCAGCAACAGCTCCGGCGTCCAGGTCGGCGACCGCAACACTCAGCACAACCACTACTACGAGGGCTCCAAGCCCGGCGTGCCGTTGACGGAGTGGTGGAACGACACATGGTTGCCGTTCACCGACCCTCCCCTCGGCGCGGAGATCGTGCTGGCCGGTCGCCAGGAGCAGGCCGCCGCCCTGCGCGCCGCCCTCGACACTAGCCCGGCCGTCGTCGAGGTCGGGGGCGAGCTGGGCGAGCTGGAGCTGAAGGCGTTCATTGCGGTGGCCCTGAACGGCACACCGCTGGGTGATCGCACGCTGTTGATCGACGATCAGGACGATCAGGCGGCCCTGCGCCCCCAGCTGGCGGCGCAGGACCCGCAGATCCTGGCCGTGCCGACCAGCCTGCCGCTGAACGAGATCCCGCTCCGGCACCCGCATACCCTCCTGGTGTACGGCAAGCTCGTGCCGAACCCGGCCGTGAAGGTGCCCCCGCTCGACGAGGAGGAGGTCGAGAGGCACCTGTCCGCCACGATCGAGCCGGACCGGGCCCGGTCCCTCGGCGTCCTGGCCCGGCGTGGGCTGAGCCAGCTGCGGCGGGCCCTGGCCAAACACCGTTCGCTCGCGATTCCGCCTTGGGCCCGGTCTGCCGATGTCCGCCTCCGGCGGCTGGCGCTGCTGGGTGGCTGGCACGGCGATCACGACGGCGATCGGACGATCGTCAGTGGGTTCACCGGGGTGGACAACGCCGAGATCGCCGAGATCTCTGCTCAGGCGGCTGCGGACCCGGACACGGCGATGCTCGGGCACCTGGGTCAGCGGTGGTACGTGCAGGCGCCCGAGGACGCCATCGTCCTGCTGGCGCCCAGCTTCACCGAGGAGGACCGGGCGGCATTCGCCGCCCTGGCGGTCCGCGTCCTCACCACGCGTGGCGGGTCGGTGGCGATCCGGCGCGGTATCGCGGAGTCGCTGGTCGTCCTCGCGGTCCGCGGTGGCTCTGCCGAGCTCGTGCGCCGGGTGGTGCGCGAGGTTATGAGCCAGGCGAACGTCTCCCTGGCGGACGTGCTGACGTATCTGGCCGAGGCATCTCCCACCGCGTTCCTCGACGCCGTGCGGAATGGCCGCCCCTCCTCTCGAGCGGCCCTGGAGCTCCTCGCCTGGCCGACTGAGCATTTCGGCGGTGCGGTCGAGGCTCTGGCCCGGATGGCCGCGGCCGATCCGGGCAGCGATCAGCAAGACCGGCCGGGTGTCTCGCTCGCCGAGATCTTCGAGGTCACACGGCCCCAGACCAACGCACCCCGACCGGTCCGGCTGCGTGCACTGAAGCGGATGCTCCGCGACAGGCCCGAGGTCGCCCGGATGCTGCTGCTCGACCTGCTCCGGTCGGCCCGGCACGGAACCATCGGTACGGTCCACCCGACGCCGCTCCTGCGGGACTGGCCGATACCGGGGGCACCGCCGCCGGCCGAGACCTATGCCGCCTTCCGGGACGTCGCCGGCTTGGCCTTGGACGACCTCGACGACGATCCGGAACGCTTCCTCGCCCTCATCCCGCTGTCCGACAACCTGCCCGACGACCAGCGCTGCGGCTTCGTGGAACGGCTGATGTCCCTGTCCGGTTCGGTCAACGACCAGGACATGCGGCGGCGTCTGTCCGAGGCGCTCCGGGAACTGATTGCCCTGCACACCGGATTCGGCGACGCGCGGTGGGCGATGTCGGCTGACCAACTCGCGCCGTTCAGGCGGGCCGCCGACGCGCTCGCGCCGTCGCAACCGGCCGATCAGACGTTCTGGCTTTTCGGCGACCGGTGGCCACAACCGGAGGGCTTCACGAAGAAACGGTCCAGCGCGGAGGAGTACTTCACCGAGCTGTCCCGGCTGCGGGCCGAGGCGGTGGCGCGGATCCTGGCCTCCGACGGTCTCGACGCGCTAGTGGCGCTGGCCGGCCGAACCGGGAACGGCGACCTGATCGGGGCCGCTCTCGCCCAGTCGCCGTCCACCGAGCACGACGACGTGCTGCTGACCTGGCTGTCCGAGGACCGCCCGGCGAGCCGGCCGGACATCGCGTTCGAGTACTTCGCGCTGCGGATGCTACGCGGCGCCGACTACCTCGACCGCACTTCGGATGGGACTGCGCGGGCGAGGCTGCTGCTGGCGCGGCGCGATCCGGAGAACACCGATCCCGGTCCCGAGGCGGCCGCCGTCTACTGGCGCGAGTTCGGGATCAACGGCCTCGGCCCGGAGTTCACCGGTGTCGCGAAGGCGGCGGCCGGCCTGATCAGCGTGGGTCGGTGTGCACCGGCACTGGATCTGATCGCGATGTACGCCGAACAGGTCGACACACACGAGGTCGCCGTCGAGGCGGCCACCGCCTGCGAGGGATTCGTCCGGTCGGTAAAGAAGGACCACCCGCTTTCCGGATACGACCTGCAAATCGTCGTCGAACTACTCGAACGTCACCGGGACGCGCTCGGGACGCATCGGGTGACCGAGATCGAGCTGAGCCTCGTCCCGCTTCTGCGCTACGACGCCCGTACGCCCACGATCCATGCCCGCCTCGCCGAAGACCCATCCTTCTTCGCCGAGCTCGTCGAGACCGCCTTCCGCGCCGAGGGCTCTGACGACACCGTCGACGGCCCGGACCAAGTCGCCCGGATCCGCGCCATCTTCCAGGTCCTGCGGTCCTGGCGCCGATGCCCGGGCACCGACCCGGACGGGACCATCGACGCCAAGGCTCTCGCCGCCTGGGTCGAGGAGGCAAGACGACGGTTGTTGGCCTCCGGCCGGCTACGCCTCGCTGACGGAATCATCGGCACGGCCCTCGCTTCCGCCAACCCGGACGAGGACGGCTCGGTGCCACCTTTGGCCGTACGCGAGGTGCTGGAGGACGCCGACAGCGACGAGATGGACAGCGGCCTCTGGAACGGCCTCTACAACCGGCGCGGGTTGACGATGCGTGCTCTCCGGGACGGCGGCGCTCAGGAACGGACGCTGGTCAAGCGCTATCGAGAGTACGAACGTCAGGCCGAGGGATGGCCTCGATCGCAGCGGATCCTCCGGCAGCTGGCCGACACGTACGAGCTTGAGAGCAGCAAGCATGACCACGACGCCGAGGTCTGGCGACGCGGAATCGAGTGGTGACGATGGAGATGACATGGACATGATCGACGTTCTGATCGTCGCGGCGATCCCGCTGGAGCACGAGGCAGCCAAGGCCTGCATCGAGGACTGGACACCCTGCGACGAGGACGACCCGCATCCGTACCTGCGGGGCGAATATCGATGCGCCGACGGCCGACGGTTGTCGGTGGCGCTCGCCCGGCCGGTCCGGATGAGCGGCCGCCCGACCGGGGTAGCGGCCACCGCGCTGGTCGACCGGCTGCGTCCGGGCTGCCTGGCCATGCCCGGCGTGTGCGCGGGCAATCCGGGCCAGGTCGCGCTGGGCGATGTGGTGGTAGCCGAGATGACGTACGAGTACGACGAGGGCAAGCAGACCAGGGACGGCTTCGTCGGCGACCACCGGCAGTACCAGCTCGACCAGAAATGGATCCGCGCCGCGCAGGAGCTGAGTCCTCCGAGCGGGCTGCCCAGCTACGGCCCCGCAACCGAGGACGAGGCCGCCCTCTGGCTGCTGGAACGGCTGCTCCTCGATCAGGACCCGGTGAAGCACCCGGCGTTCGAACGCTACTTCCCACCGGGCACGTGGCCGCAACGGCCGGAGGCAATCGAGGCCCAGGGGCACATCGTCCGGCCCGGGGTGGAGTGGGTGCTGACCGATAAGGGCCGCACGTTCATCGAGCGCGCCCGCTACGACGATGTGCACGGGCCCGCGAAGCTGCCGTTCGCGGTGGCGGTGGCGCCTATGGCCAGTGGGAGCTACGTGGCCAAAGATGGCGAGGCCTGGGCGCGGCTGTCGGCGATGGGCGTGCGCACCGTCACCGGCCTGGACATGGAGGCCGCGACCATCGCCACCGTCGCCGAGACCCAGGGCGTACCGGACTGGCTGGTGGTAAAGGGCGTCATGGATCACGCCGACCCGGCCAAGGATGACCGCTACAAGCGGTTCGCGGCCCGTGCCTCGGCCGAGGTCCTCTACGCCCTCCTTAACAGACGGGCCGTCCGATCACCGAACCCGGCCGCGCGAAACGTCCGGCTGGACAATGTCCGGGGCGTGCAGATCGGCGACCACAACGTCCAGCGTAATACCTTCAGTGGCTGAGTGGTGCGGCGGAGGAATTCGATCTCTAATCCGAATCGCAGGCTCGAATCCTGCCGGGGCACCAACGCAAGCTCTGACGAGCAAGAACCCGGTCAATAGTTCGACTTTCATCTATACTGTATTGAACTCTCCCCCGGAAAACCCCCGGTAACGCCCGTGGGCGACCAGGTTGGAACAGGTCCATGGTGGGGTACCAACGGCCGCGCGGCAACGGCGCGGGGAATCCGGGGATCCGAGGATCAGACAGCCCGCCACGGTGTCGATCGAGCTGTTGCTGCTGTGGTCAACGTTGAGGTCTAGTCCGTCGAGCACATCGAAGGCGGGTCGCGCGGCAACATCTGGCGTTCCGGTAGACCGTTGAACGGCGGCAAGACCCAGTTGTACAGCCACATCGCCGCCGCCCGCCGGATCTCACAGACCGCCGCATCGCTGTGCCTTCAAAAAGGGGTGCGACCTTCCCGTCGTCCTCCAACGTCTGAGCGGCCCGCTCGCCTGCCACCTGCCGGGACCGCATCCGACCGAAACTTGCTTGAGCACGGCATACTGCAGGACATGGGCGATCTAGCCAAGCGGACTGCGGCAATTACCGGGCGGTGGGTGAACAGCGGAGCGGTTACTCCAGCTGTCGCTGCAACATGTGAGCTGGCGGGAGTCGCGCTTGAAGCTCCCCCCGGGGCCGGTGCCGCCGTCGGCGCCGCCTTAGGAGCCGCCGTTGGCTCCTTCACAGAAGAGATGGTTGACGTAACACATAAGCTATGGTCACGGCGAGTGATGAACGTCGAGCGATTCACTCAAACCGCAGCTGCTGAGGCTGGCATGTCGGCAGAGAGCCTCCTTAAACAAATCGCGGGAGATCCTCGCGAGCTGGAGCTGTTTGCCCAAGTCGCCGAGGTAGCGTCTAGATCTTTGGACGGATGGAAGGTCGACCTTCTCGCGCGGATTTTCGTGCACGGCACACAAGATGAGGATAAGGTCGATGGTGCGGTGTTGGCCTTCGACGCTGTTCGTCAACTGGAACGGCCTCATCTCCGCCTGCTGAAGATCCTCGCTAGCGAGAACCCGAATTCGCGCGACGGCCGGTGGAGCGAGAAGAGCGTTGTTGCTGCCGACCCCGGATTGACCGAAGGATACGATGCACTAATCAGCAAATTGGGCAGTGTTGGCATGGTGATCGACACGGACGTTGATGCGGTCATGGGTTACAGTGGAGGGTCATGGAAACTCACGAGCCTTGGCCGCCGATGCGCTGGTTACCTCGCCAAGCGTGGTACCGCGCTTGGCGAAGGTTGATAAGATCGAGATCGACTGAATAGCTATTCAAAGAAGTTCTGAGTCGACCCCAAGAATTTGCCCGGCAAAGCCTGTGGGCGGCCAATTTCCGACAGGACCGCGACGTCGGAGCGTGGGCCGCCGTCCGCAAAACCGAGCCAAGTCCTCGCGGCCCTCGAAAACCCCCACAACGCCGGCATCGCGACCGATCAGTGGCCAGTCGTGAGCGCCAGCGCCCGGGCGCTGCACCCAATCTTGCAGCAAATCAAAGCAACCCCGGTCAAACAGCCCTATCCGAGAAGCCTGACGCCACACGATCCCGTGTTGCCCGCTCGCGTCCGCCAGGTGTTTCGGCACACCCGCACCCGAGGTCAGCCTGCCTGATCAGTGCGACCGACCTCTCCCGAGACCAAGTGAACCATCCCTAGGCGCATCAGCCAAACCCCGCGCGGTCACCCGACAATCCCCGGTTATTGAGTCATTTGCCTTTGCGCCTCTTTACACAGCAGATTCGCCCGAGCACGGACGAAATCTGAATAATTGTCGTCCCACAGTTCGCGGTCCGGACAGAAAGCACGCGCAAGAACATCGGGGTCCTTTGCCACATCGGGCTTGTAGACGCTCGGCGCCCTACCCCCGAGCACTTTGTTATCAATTGAGCTTATAAAACACATGTTTGCAAGATAGCTGTGATTCTCTGCCGAAACCTGGCGACTCCTCAGGAACGCCTGCGGATATAAGTGGTGAAACTCGTTTCGGTTGTAGCTACGCAGCACTTCAGACAGATCTACACTCTGTCCGCTAACCAGGCTCCGGGGATGAGCTTGAGCCAGCATGAGCACAAAGGTTTTGGTTATGACGGTGTTAAGGTTAAATCTATTCTCAAGGAACGTCCGATCGTCGAGATGCACGGCGAAGTCATCCAGTCGTGACGCCAGCCCCGATTTCATCCGAACAATCTCCGCAATATCGACCTCCAAGCTTCGAGTGACCTGACGGCCATATCGCAACGACCAACAGGATTTCCATATCCAACGGAGTAACTGTCGACGTTGCCCATCCGTGTATGGAACCGACTTCGAGCTTTCGGAGGCAAAAAAGACGGCCAGGGGAACCAGTAGCGATGAGTACGGAAGATTATCCAACTTCTCGACGTTTAGCTCCTTCCGGACGAAGTCGATCGCCCCTTTAAGTCCGTTGACAACCAGCGGAAATTGCTCCCGAACCTTCGTCCCATTAAGGGAAACCATGGTTTTTGGCGATGCGTCACCTTCGACGATAGCAGCACAGCATCGCAAGAGTAGGGTCACCTCTTCGCCGACATCACGGAACCCGAATGGTGCCAATTCCTCGCTGAGTTCGGCAAATTTTCCCTGTAAGTCGAAGTCGTCCGACCAAGTCCAAGCACTTAACAGTTGCAACGTGTCCAGCTCCACGCCAAGCCTGTTGACTCGCTCGAATACAATCGCCACACCCGCCCGATCGTCGGTCGTGAAGGTCTGTATCGGTATAACGGTTTCCTTGAAACGGCTGTGCATCTCGTCGATTACCGGGACAACTTCCTCCGATAGCCTCCGGAAGGCCGCCCCATATTGAGGCGCATCAAACAGGACGCTCAACGGAAAATGCCGCTCAGGGTCGACCTCGTCAGGCGCCAGGGAAACGAAGCTGCTTTCCTGGACATCGCTACTCGTTCGATAGTCGAAGTAAATGTTCGTCCAGGCAGCATCGCCAACTGGCGCCAACTCGGTTTGAAATACCCCGAAGATGCTGGTCAGCCTCTGCTGTCCGTCAAGTACGTAATCCACAGGATAGTCTTCAGGACGAGCCGGGAGAACGAATGGCCCCAGGTCGCGTTCAGTACGGAGCGTATTCTTCGTTCGCCAGAACAATAGCGCCCCGAACGGGTAACCCTTGTAGATGCTATCCATGAGTTGCGCAACCCTATCGGGATCCCACACAAATCCTCGCTGAAACGCCGGAATCCTGACACGCCCCTCGGATATACCCGCAATTAGTTGTCGAATCGACGTCACTTGACCCTCCGAGTCGCTTCCCGACGGACACCCTATCTCAGTCCTCGGCCCGCCAGCACCCTACTCGCAGGTACGTCGTTGCCGCCGTCGAGCCTCCGACATATCAAATCGGTTGACCCAGGACAGGGCGAGGTTGTCGGCCGCGCGTCTCAGGCTTCCAAAGGAGGCCCAGGGTCGGGGGTCAGCGGTGGGTCAGAGCGGACGCTCGAGCTCGGCTGCTTGGCCAACCCCAAGCTGTTCGAGGATGTCGGAGCTGTCGGGTGCGACAGTAGGCTTGACGATGTAGTGCCTGTTTGTGACCTGCTCGGTGGCGTGTCCGAGCTGGGCTGCCGCGCTTGGCGTCGGTCTCCTTGTCGATGAGGGTGGCGACGGTCTTGCGGAAGGTGTGTGGGGTGACCCACTCAAGGCTCGCCTCAGCGCGGGCTTGACGCCACTGGCGGGCGTCTCCGGCTGGCCGGGTGCCCAACCTCCACTATCGACCGCATACGCCAGCGACCCGTCTCGATGCAGCTCCACGAGCAGGTATGCGGCGCGTGGCTCTGGGCCGTAGTCAGCCAGTGGGCTGATGATCCATCGCCTTAGCCCCGTCCTCGGATTGAGCGCCGCGTCGGCGAGCGACCGGATGAGCAGTTCTCGGCCGAACCTGTCTTGCGGCACGAGCTGGTTGGCGTACCGCAACACCGCCTCCAGCAGTTCTCGTACCTGCCCGCGTGCGAGCGGCTTGACCAGGGGCGGTAGAGGCGTGCTGGGCCGCGCGACCCCGATGAGCCAGGCCTTGCCGCTGCCTTCCAAGTGGTCGGCGATGTCCTTGGTCATGGCCGACAATCGTTCCGTCTGGTCGTGCTGCCGGTCGAAGCGCTGACGGTAGGCGTGCTCGATGTTCCGCTCCCGCATCCACTCGTTCTTGGACCCATCCCGGTAGGGCACGCGAAAGCACTCCCGTTGACCGATCATGTGAGGTGCGTCAGGGCTGCGTGGCACCGACAGCACCAGCACAGACTTGCCGTCACCGGTCAGCGGCACCATCTCCACACCCGCCACGATCGGATCGATGCGGTTGTTAGCGATCTGCCGCAGCCGCCGCTGGGCAGCATCGGATGCGTCGACCCCTACGATCTCCTTCGCTCGGCTGGTGCCATGCTCCTCGGCCACGCCGTGGGCGTCCACTGCGAACCTGGTTCGCCGCCTCACCGGCACCAGCACCCCCACCTGGCGGCACCGGTGAACCTCACCACGCTCGGCGACCTGATCACCCACCGGGAAACCACCGCTGGCCAGCAAGCCGGCCGGCTCCGCGAGCAGATCGCCACACTCACCGCCGAACTCGGCCGCGTCGACAGCGAACTGGCCGCCCTGGCGACCACCCGCACCACCCTGCGCGCGCTCGCCGCCGCCGAGTTCACCGCCGACGACCCGAACTTCGCCAGCACCCCTTACCAGCAGATCCTGGAAGTCCTCGCCACCGCACCCGCCGGGATGCGGGCGAAGGGCATCTGCCTCGCACGGTGTCGAGCCCTCACCGAAACACGTCGAAGGCACCCCCGCGAAGCTCAAACGCATGGTCAACCGCCACGTTCTCACCGAAGACGAACCCGGAGTGTTCACTTTCGCCCAGAAAAGGACGTAATCTTTCGAACTGCCCTCTCACCCATCGGAGTTGAACGAGCGACGCGCCACCTACCTGTGGGAGCTGGGCCGCCGAACTGAGGCGGTGGCGGCCTTCCGTGAGACAGCTGCTGAGTTGCAGGAGAAGCCGGCATCGGCGGTGAAGGCCCGCGTGTTCGTTGGCGTCGCCATCGCCGCCCTGCAAGCCGGGCGATATCAGGACGGGTGTGAATGGGCCGACGTGGCTCTTTGGACAGCGGTTGATGCCGGGGCGCGGGCCGAGGAGGGCCGGGCGCTGAACGTCTCCGGCCTCGCGCTCGGCCTGCTCGGTGACCCCGGTGGCGTCGGTCTGCTGGAGAGGGCGATCGAGATCGCGCGTGCTGTAAACCACATCGAGGACCTGCTGCGGGGTTACGAGAACCTCGGCCTGGTCCTGGAGCACGCCGGGCAGTTGCGCGCGTCAGCCGAAACATCTGCGAAAGGGTTGGAGGAGGCACAGCGGTACGAACTTGCGGACACGCGCCAAATGATGGTCTTAGCGAACAACGCCAGCGCCGCGTTCATGTTGCTCGGCGACTGGGACAAGGCCGAGAAGATCGTCACGGAGGCGATCCAAGACCGGTCGCCAGCCGAAAGCCTTTACCAACGGCTCATCCTTGGCGAGATCAAGGTGGCACGGGGAGCATACGCCCAGGCCCACGAGCTACTCGACTCGATCGCCGACGCCGACCATCGCGGCGATCCCCGGTTCCTCGGCCCGCTGCACACCGCACAAGCCCTGCTCTCGCTCGGCGAAGGCGACCTACGCCGGGCCAGCGACGAGGTACGGCGCGGGGTCGAGGCGGTCCGCGACGGGGAAAACCAGCTCGAACTGCTGCGTCTGTGCGCGGTTGGGCTGCGCTACGCCGCCGACCAACGCGACGCAACACTCGGCGACTGGCTCGCGCAAGCGGCATGGACAACGGGCAGGGGACAACCCAGGAGACCGCGTAGCTGGTGGCGCTGTGCGGCGCGGAACGTAAGCGTCTGCACGGCAGCGACACCGCCGCCGAGTGGAACCGGGTCGCAGCCGGCTGGACCCAACTCGACCGGCCGTACGAGGCCCGCCTACGCACGATGGCGGCAAGCAGCCGCGACCTACGCCAGAAGCGACGGCAGCGACCCGCGGCCACCGGCACGGGAAGCCCACCAAGCCGCAACCGCGCTAGGAGCCGAGCCGTCGCGCACCGAGGTAGCCCGCCTGGCCGCTCAGATCGGCCTCGACCTCCGCGATCGGCCAACCCCTACAGCCCTGCCCTACCGCCTCACACCCGCCGAATTCGAGACGCTACGGCTGTTGTGTAAAGGGCTCGATCCCACGGCCATCGCCCGCACACGCGGAGTCGGAGTACGGACCGCGCAGACCCAGCTAAGCAGCATCTACCGGAAGTTGGGGGTGCACAGCAGCGTGGGGGCGATCGCCGTGGCACACCGTGAACGCCTTCTCAGATAGCGATCCCCACCGGATGGCGTCCACACCAAGGAGCTTCGAACCTGATCAACAGTCGCAACACAGAACCGGAGCAGGACTATCACAGTCTTCAGGGACCCAGGCTTCTCGTCGAGGTGGCAGGGCGGGCACGGTCCCGGCGGTCGGACCATGCACCCGGCCACCGGCAGCGGCGAGCGTGGTGTCGACGACGCGTGAAAATCTCAAATGTCGTTGACACGCAAGATCAACAGTGGCCTGACCTGCCAACCCGACAGCCAGGCCCCTTCAACATGAGCAACTTTTAGCCTGAATTTTCTCCTGACTATTGACATCGATGACCTAGATCCGGCATCTTGCGAAGCAAGGCGAAGAAGCCTGTAGACGCACTCCTCACGGGAGGAGTGCGTCTACAGGAGGCTGCGCAATGCAGGACACCACTGTCCGGGCTCTATGGCTTGCTTTCAAGGTGCTAGCTGCGACGGTGGTTGGCATAGCCGCAGGGTTGATCGCTTGGGCAGGAGGTAAGGCGCCCTCGGACGTAATCCTCATCGGAGGTGGCAGCTTTGCTGCGTCGCTCGCCTTGGTTCTGAGAGGCTGGTTCGCTAGCTCTTGTCCATTGTGGGTTAATCCGATCCTGCGGATGTGAACGTTGGTCGTAACCGGTGAGGACCCGACCGCGTTGGGTCGATCATGGGTGAACGCGCGGCGTATCCGAGTGACCTGACCGACGAGCAGTGGGCGGTGATCGGACCGTTCCTGCGGGCGTGGAAGACCCGCCACCCGTCGGTGTCCGGGCACCAAGGCCGCTACGAGCTGCGGGAGATCGTGAACGCCATCTTCTACCAGAACCGGACCGGCTGTCAGTGGGCGTACCTGCCGCACGACCTGCCGCCGAAGTCCGCGACGTACTACTACTTCGCCCGGTGGCGTGACGACGGCACCGACCAGGTCATCCACGACCTGCTGCGCTGCCAGGCACGCGAGAAGGCCGGCCGTACCGAGGACCCGAGCGCGGTCGTGCTGGACACCCAGTCGATCCGCGCCGCGAACCACATCCCCGCCACGACGACCGGCAGCGACGTCGGCAAGAAGGTACCGGGCCGCAAACGGGGCCTGGCCGTGGACGCGTTGGGACTGGTCATCGCCGTCGTGGTCACCGCCGCGTCGGTCACCGACAACGCCATCGGCATCCGGCTGCTCGACCAGGTCGTCGCGCACACCCCCACCGTGACCCGCGCCTGGGTCGACGCCGGATTCAAACAGGACATGGCACTGCACGGCGCCGTCCTGGGTGTCGACGTCGAGGTCGTCAAACGCGCCGACACCCGGCCCGGGTTCGTACCCGTCCGCAGACGCTGGATCGTCGAGCAGACCCTCGGCACCCTCATGCTGCACCGCCGCCTCGTCCGCGAGTACGAGAGCCGACCGGAGTCCAGCGCGTCACGCACCTGGTGGGCGTCCACCGCGAACCTGGTCCGACGACTCACCGGCACCAGCACACCCACCTGGCGGCACCGGTGAACCTCACCACGGTCCTCGACCTGATCACCCACCGGGAAACCACCGCCGGCCAGCAAGCCGACCGGCTCCGCGAGCAGATCGCCACACTCACCGCCGAACTCGGCCGCGTCGACAGCGAACTGGCCGCCCTGGCGACCACCCGCACCACCCTGCGCGCGCTCGCCGCCGCCGAGTTCACCGCCGACGACCCGACCTTCGCCAGCACCCCTTACCAGCAGATCCTGGAAGTCCTCGCCGCCGCACCCGCCGGGATGCGGGCGAAGGGCATCTGCCTCGCGCTCGGCGTCGAGCCCTCACCGAAGCATGTCGAAGGCACCCGCGCGAAGCTCAAGCGCATGGTCAACCGCCAAGTCCTCACCGAAGACGAACCCGGAGTATTCACTCTCGCCCAGAAAAGGACGTAATCTTCCGAACTGCCCACTGAGCGCTATCCGATTTCTCACCGATGCCAAACGCGACCAGGACTGAGTGAGTGTTTGCGACAGGCGTGGCCGTCGACGGGTGCTGGTTATCCCTCGTTCCCGCTGATTTAGCCCTGCCCGGCTTACACGGGAGGCCGACCGGCAAACAGCGCAGCCTGGTGGCAGGTGGCAGGTCACTGATGCCAGAAAGCTGGCCTCGCTGTGAGCCCAGTCAGCTCACCACCGGCCACCGGGCGCGCGACGTTGGCAGGGCGGCTGGCGCCCGGATAGGGGCCCGGCGGGCTTGTGAACGTCCCGGTAACGGGTCAACGGTGCCCCCGTTTACCCCCCGAAAACCCCTGCTAAGGGTGGACTATCAGTGACGAGCGTTGACAAGCCGACGATTGCGTCGGTGCTGGTCAGCGATGATTTCTGGCGGCCAATGACAATCTCATGACCGTGACGTTCGGCAACCGTGTGTCGCAGGTTCGAATCCTGCCGGGGCACGTCACAGAACCGCAAACGCGCAACCCGATGATCAAGCGTGGTTCTCACGTCGCTCCGGGGAGAAGGCTGCGCCCCTCCCAGGTTCCGTGTTCGGACAATGGGCGGAACCGCATGAACGCGGATTCGTGGTGAAAGTCCCGGCGATGCTGTTCAGCCATGGCGACGGTGTGTGTATGGGCCTGTGGGACGGCGCTGCGGCCGTGGACCATGTCGGTCATCTCGCGGACGCTGTGCCAGATCGTGAAGGTGGAGAAGGTGTGGGGCGGGCGTATCGCTGCGGTGGCGAAGGTGGTGCCGGGGTGGCCGGCGACCAAGCGTTCGACCGGCCGCCCCCATTTCAGGAACCGGGGTAGTTCGAGAACCTTGAGCCGGGCGAGGGTGACGGCCACAATCGGCTCCTCCGGAGCCCACCGGCCCGCCTGCACCGGCAGGCCAGCGAGGGCGGCCACCTCGCCGTAACGCCGCAGGTACTGCAATCGCACATGCCATCCGCCGCCGAGCCGCCGCCCTAGATCGTCGTCTGCGAGGAACCGTTCCAACGCCGATTCGTCGTCCCATTCGGCGAACATCGCAAGGCGTCGCAGCTGCATCCGTTCCACCGACAACGCCGGGGAGCCGAGTCGCATGAGCGCGAGGCATTCGGCATGCCGCAGCCCAGCCGCCCGAGGCCCGCGACGCAGTGTGCGCAAGGTCAAGGCCGGCGGAAGCAGCGCGAGATGGAACGAGTGCATCATCGGCCCATGATCCCAGCCGTCCGCACCCGCATCCCTCCCGGAGCGTACGGGCTGGCGGCGGCAAACGGACGTGGCCTTCGCCGGCAACCGCCGGCAGGCATCGGTCGGCACGGCGGGCTCGCTCCCAACTCAACGGGGGAGGAAGGTCAACACCGGTTGGTCGAGGTGCCAGCCGAGCACAGATCCACCGTCGTAAGGCTTCGCTGTAGTCGACTCACTCGGCCCCAGCTCGACGGGAGGCGCACAGGTCCGCGAGGAAATCGTCTAGTGCCTCGTCTTTGAACGTTGATCGTGTAATCCGCCGGTTCCGGGGGTCTATCGGGGGGGCTGTCTCCGACGTTTGACGCGTGGGAGGTGATGGCCGGTGGGTAGACGGCCAGAGGTGTTCGTCCGGCAGGTGTCGATGGCCGAGGGCCAACGGTTGCAGAAGATCACCCGGACCGCGAAGGACCCCGTCAAGCTGCGCCGGGCGATCGTGGTGCTGATGTCCGCCCAGGGACAGCCGGCCCCGGACATCGCCCACCTGCTCAAAGCCTGCGAGGACTACGTCCGCGACGTGATCCACGCCTTCAACGAGCGGGGGTTCGACGCGTTGTCCCCAAAATGGAGCGGGGGCGCACCGAGACGGATCGATGAGCAGACCTGTGACTGGATCTGCGTCATCGCCCGGTGCGACCCCCGCTTCCTCGGCCAACCGTTCTCCTGCTGGTCCCTGGCCAAGCTGCGCGACTACCTCATCGACGCCGGCTACGTTGACGCGGTCAGTGTCGAGACCGTCCGGCGGGTCCTGCACGAACGCGGTGTGTCCTGGCAGGCCACCAAGACGTGGAAGGCCAGCACCGACCCCGACTTCACCGCGAAGATGCGCCGGGTGCTCGAGCTGTACGACCATCCACCCGCCGACGGCAGGGTGCTGTGTCTGGACGAGTTCGGGCCGCTGAACCTGCAGCCCCGCCCCGGCCGCGCCTGGCGACCGCGGGGCCGACCCGTGCGACTACGGGCCACCTACACCCGTGACCAGGGCGTGCGGCACATGATCGCAGCCCTGGACCTGGCCACCGGACGGCTGCACTACCGCATCCGTGACCGTAAACGCTGGCGCGAGTTCCTGGCCTTCCTGAAGACCCTGCGCGCCCGCTGGCCCGACCAGCGCCTGTACCTGATCGTGGACAACTTCTCCCCGCACAAGCATCCTGAGGTCCGCGCCTGGTGCACGGCCAACCGCGTCGACCTGGTCTTCCTGCCCACGTACTCGTCGTGGTTGAACTGGATCGAGGCCGAGTTCGCCGCCGTCAGGTACTTCGCCCTCAACGGCACCGACCACCGCACCCACGCCGAGCAGGACGCCGCCATCGGCGCCTACATCCGCTGGCGCAACCAACGCGCGAAGCCGAAAACCGGATTCGCCGCCGGCTCCAAGATCCGCCACCCGGATTACCCGTTCAAGGCTGCATGACGAGGCACTAGTTCCTTGTCCGACTCAAACAGGTCGGGCCGGGCGAGATCGTCGACGGAAGCAACCGGTCGCACGCCCTGACGACGCGCCAACTCCTCAGCCGGCACGTGCTCAGCGGTCGGCCACTCGGGCACCTGCTCGGCGTTGCTCGACATCACGGCTCACCTCCTCGTTGTTCTCGACCACGTCCCATACTCGCACACCAGTCCCGAGCACGGGATCAGCCGCGATACGGGCGACGCGGCCGGGTGCCTCAGGTCTATCGGTTCGGCCATTGTCGCGGTAGGTAGCCGTACCGGCCGAAGACCCGCAACGCGATCCGCCGCCGGCCGCAGTGAAACCGGCCGCACCCCGGACACCGGCCGTCACGGTCAGGTCCGGGATGCCGGTCCAGCAACCGCTGCGCAGCCCGCAGCTCGACATACGGCAGCGGCAGGCGGCGCACGGCGGCGGTTCAGTTCCGGTCGGCTGCCAGCAGCGACGCCCGCGCCATCACCAACGCGTGATCGCCCCACGAACCGTCGAGGTTGAGCTTCAGACCTTCCAGCCAGATCCACTCGTCACTGTCCGGCCGGTTCGTGATCAGCCGTACGCCGGTCAACCGCATCACGACCGGGCCGTCCGCCGGCCGGTACCGATCCGTCGGTTGCAGTCGGATCGTGTCACCGAGTCTGACCCGGATGTCGAACGCCACGGTTACCCTCCATCCTCATCCCTGCCGGCGTCATCCCCGACCCCGGCCGTAGTCCCCCGGCCACGGGCCGCCGGTCGTGGACGACGATCCGACGCAGCCCCGCCCGCCGGACGAACACCTCCCGCCGCTCCACCGCCGACCCCGTCGAATCCAGCACATAGCCCGTCAACCAACACCAACCGATGTACGTCTGCTCCTTCCGGATCGCGGTCACCCGGAAGATCAGCGCCCGGTCACCGGCGAACTGCACCGACGCCGCAGCACCGATCCGCAGCACATCCCCCACCTTCAGATCCATCACCGGGCCACCCCTGGTCGGTTGGATGGGCGCCGAGCCGGGCGGGGATCAGCAGCCCCCACGTGCACAGCTGTCGGGATCAGCGGCACGGCCAGCACGCCACCTACCCAGCACCCAGCCCGGCGCCCCGTCTCGATCACCCGGCCGCCGACCCGCCGCCAGGTGTGTCACCGCCGGCAGCACTGTGCCCGCCGCAGTCCGGGCACGGCCGCCGCCGCAACCGGTGCGGATCGGCCGGAGCGCGGAGCACCCGACGCGGAGACGCCACCTTCCAGCCGCGCCCCTCACACGCCACACACGCCGGACCGGTCGCCGCCGACCCGCCGGGACTCGGAGCGTCTGTTCCCGTATGGCAGCGCACGGCCGCAGACCTGCCGCCAGCGAACACCGCCGCGCCGACGCCGACCAGCCGAGGAGCGACGAGCCAGCCGCCGGCCGGGCACACTCGGGACAGCGTCACATCACCAGGCACAGCAATCCATAACCGGTTCACGACAACGATCGTCCACCGACCTAACAGGACAAAACGAGGACCCGGCCCGGCACATCAGACGGACCTCACCAGGACCACATCAGGACACGGGTTGCCGTCCGGACATCCACCGGACCAGCCTTGACAGCAGAACCGCCACCGTCCAGGAAGGCACACCGGATGGCACCCCCACGGCGCGAACCCCGAACCGTGCTCGAGTACCTCATCCAGCACAGCGACCGCACCTACGAAGAACTCGCCGACGAGTTCACCCGCCACGACCCCCACGCCGTGATCAGCGCCCGCCACCTCGCCCGCCTCGCCCGAGGCGAACGCGACCTCACCGGCGCCAACCCCGCCACCCGCCGCGCCCTACAAGCCATGTTCGGCCGCCCCGTCGACGAACTCCAACAACCCTGGACCGGCAACCACCCCGTACCGCCCGCGCAGCGCACCCCGACCACCCCTCAACCGCTGCTGTCCGGCCCCGGAACCGAAAGGAACCTGCTCGCCATGGCCGCCGAACGCGCCCGCCGCTACGCCCTGCTCGCCGCCGAAGCCACCACCCCCGCCGCCATCACCAGCCTCGCCGAAGACGTCCAACGCCTCGCCCTGGCCTACCCGCAGCAGCCCGTCAGCCACATCATCGGCGACCTCACCGAAACACAGGACACCCTGTTCACCCTCCTGGAACGCCGCCAACCCCCCGCTCAATCGCGGGACCTGCACTTCCTCGCCGGCATCACCAGCGGCCTACTCGCCAAGGTCTCCCACGACCTCGCCGACCCGCACTCAGCGATGCTGCAAGCCCGCACCGCCGTACTCTGCGCCGACCAGGCCGGACACCCCGGACTGCAAGCCTGGCTCCGCGGCCTCCAATCGCTGGTCGCCTACTGGGCCGGCCGCTACGCCGAAGCCGTCCGCTACGCCAACACCGGCACCCACCACGCCCAGCAGACCGGCGGCACCACCTCCGTATGGCTTCCGATCAGCGCCGCCCGCGCCTACGCCGCCCTCGGCAACGCCGAACAGGCCAAAGCCGCCATCACCGAAGCCGAACAAGCGTGGACACGCGTCCAACCCGACGAAATGGACGAGATGGGCGGCATCTGCACCTTCTCCCACCCACGCACCCTCTACTACGCCGCCGACGCCCTCGCCTGGCTACCCGACGAAGCCGCCACCGCCGAGGAATACGCCACCCAAGCCGTCGCCGCCTACGCCGACCCCCACGACCCCGCATGGGCCTTCGGCGACCAGGCCGGCAGCCACACCGACCTAGCCATCGCCCGCGTCGCCGGCCGCGACCTCGACGCCGCCGCCGACGCCATCGCACCCGTACTGGAACTCCCCGCCGAACAGCGCATCAACGGCATCATCCACTCCGTCCGCCGCGTACACCAAGCCATCACCCGCGCCGGATACGCCACCGACGCCCGCGACCTGGTCGACGGCATCGAACACTTCACCCACACCCCCGCCAACGCCCTCCCCCGGTAAGGCACCATCACCGGCATGGACCCGATCCACCTCACCGGCCGACTCGTCGACCTACGCGACTTCCGCACCAGCGACATCCCCGACGCGGTCGGCATCGTCGGAGACGAGCGCGTGACCCGCTGGCTGTCCTTCGACGCCCGCGACCAGGACCAAACCGCCGCCATGATCGAAGACGCCATCAGCCGAGCACAGCACCAGCCGCGCACCGAGTACTACCTAGCCGTCGTCGACAAACAGGACCGGATGATCGGCTTCGGCCGCCTCGGACTCGGCGGCGTCCAGGCCGCCAAACTCGGCTACGCCATCCACGCCGACCACTGGGGCCACGGCTACGCCACCGACGCCGCCCACACCCTCATCACCCACGGCTTCCGAACACTCCGACTACACCGCATCACCGCCGCCATCGGACCCGACAACACCGCATCCATCACCGTAGCCAAACGACTCGGGATGACCTACGAAGGCCGCCTCCGCGACCAAGTCCACACCAACGGCGCATGGCGAGACTCCCTGCTCTACTCCATCCTCGCCCCAGAATGGACACGCCAGGCAGACCAGCCGTAGGACCGGCGGGACAACAGGACCAGGACCAGCGGCCGCAAGATCACCCGTAGTCGCCGCGCCGGTACCATCACGGCATGCGAGACGACCCCACCCCGGACACGCAACGCCTCGCCACCCGCGCCGCCGCCATCCGCGCCGCAGCCGCCGAACTCCTCACCCGCGTGACCGAATGGCGCAACTCCCCACACTGGCAAGACACCCCCACCAACCAACACCGCTACCGCACCACGGTCGACGCCTGCGCGCAGCTCGACGCACTACCCGACCCGGTTACACCAGACCACCTCGCCGACATGACCACCACCATCCGGCCCGCATGCGCCGTCTGGAATCCCAGCCGCCCGGGCTCCCAACAGGCAATCCACGCCGCAGCGGAACGCTTGTCGGCAAGCGTCGTACGTAGCAACATACCTGACCGACCGCGAATGCTGTGAGGAATTCTGTACATCTTCAGGCCACCCGCTCCACGGTCTGCGGACCGATGGCAGACGGGAATAGCTCGGTGGGCTTTATGTGACCGTGACCCCAGGACTTCACGCGATCCAGACACCGTGACGATTAGACGAAACAGCCAGGTCGCCAACACGGAGACCCTTACTGAAGAGCATGAATTCGCGGCCAATCTTTTGAGTCTGGGCAGTATGCGAAATGCTGTATTGGATGCACCGGTTCAGTGGGTAAAGATTTCTGACGCGCTCATCGACATCGTATGTCAGGACCCACGGATGGCGCAGCCTTGCGAGAACTTTTGCAAGTCTCTCATGGTCGCCCCAAGAATGGGAACTCATGTATAGCTCCTCGCCTTTTACTAGGTAAGGAGGGTCCACATAGAGAAGAACGGGTTTGATTGATTTGGATAGAGATTCCAGAAAGGTAATCGCAGGTTCTTGGGTAACCTGGATCGAATCGCTCAGTGCTTCCAGCTTTCGTATTCGCTGGAACAGATTCGTTCTGTTGAACCGCGCATCAATTTTCCACTTGCCTGCCTGATCAAGGCCGCCGATAGGTCGAGCAGTTAAGATACCTGACCGGTTACACCGATTGAGGAAAAACGTTGAGTAACCGAGCTCAAAATCGTCATGCCCCTCGGGCTCCAGATACACCCGCCTATGGCGATGCCAAGCACCTATGCTTACATCGGCCTCCCGAACTCTCTCTGCAAAGTCCTCGTTCCGATAAAGCACGGCCCGCCAGAAGGCGGCAATTCCCGGATTGAGGTCGTTAATCAGGAGCTTGCCTATATAGCCTTCAGCAAGAAGATACAGCCCAGCGCCAGCCCCACCAGCATAGGGTTCGGCATAGGTGTCGATCCGAGCCGCTTGATCGGCGAGTAGCCGAGCGAAGTAGGGGCCGAGCTTGCCCTTGCCACCCGGGTATCTCAATGGTGAGATAAATGCCGTCTTCACAGCTTGCTGTCGATCTGAACGAGAAGCGGACGAAATGCCTTACTGAAGCGCCGGGCGAGGTGTGGATCCGGGTTGACTCCTGGATTATGGACGAAGCCGTTTAAGTACTGCATTCCCGGCCCCGCAGGAGCGTTGGGAGCAGCGGAATCGCCCGCTACCTCGATATAAGCCTGCTCCAATTCCTTATCCCGCTTTCTGCTGTACTCTATATGAGGATCAAGAAACTTTAGCATACTAACGATCTTGTCTTTCAGGGGGTCACCTTCTTTCTTGCCCGTAAGGCCGAGAGCCGAAGGACTGGATACCGATAGCTCGACAATTACCCGCATCATTACGCAAGCGATGCTTGGGAACATATCGACCTCCAACTGCCTACACTCCTGCAGAAGTTTCTGCACCCGATCAGGATGATTGGGAAGCTTCAGCCCTTGCAGTAAGTATCGTTCTGGACGCGCCTCGCGCCGCTTAGGGCCCGAGTTGGGTGCGCCACCCGACCCGATTGCAGTTGTGCCGCTCGACGCCCCGTCGACCCGTCCAAGAACCCCATCACCGGCGTTGAACCTCTCAGCGGAATCGTTCTCACCATCTCGGACTGGTTCGTCGTCAGATTCGATCGGACCCTCGACTGTGGCCGAAAGCGTATTGCCCGGCCCTTCCGCAAGTCGAAATGGCGTCGCGGACGCATCCTCATCCTTGGGAATAAGGTGCGGGATTGTTAACAGTAGCGCGCGGCGTTTCTCGGGATTCTTGAAGACATCAACGGGCTTGTCCAGGATTAGCGAGAATGCCCAAACAAACAAATCTCTCAGATCGTCGCTAGTATGCCTCGTCAACAAAATTCGTTCACGGAGCGCACTTCCCTCATCGACCCGCACCGAGAGGTGGAGGCGATTCAGAACATCCAGCGAGAACAGTCGCCCGATATTCGTCAACTTTTCTCGACGCACTTGGCGAACCAGTGCGACCAGCTCCGCATCTCCCGCATAAACCGCTTCCACCTCGTCCGCTATGACAAGGGATCGCAACGTACCACTATCAATCGAAGACCTATTCGCGCGCCGCGCATGTCTTGCAGCCTGATCTGTACTCCAGCGCTTAAGGCCTCGGCCGTTGTTCTCGCCCGTGTGCCGAAGCACAATCCAGTAGTCTGCCTCTTCCCGACTCTGCAATATCAACGTGAAGACCGTTTTTGGCGGCGCACCCAGGGCGCGAGCGCGCCGAAAGGCCGCTTCATGCTCCTCGTTGTTAGCTAACGCCGGATCATTCAATAGCTTGAGGGCGGCAAAGCGACGATTTCCCTCAAGGATGATGTACTTTGATCCATCCTTAACAGCAATGGGGAGTTCCGCCGGGTTGGTCTGCCCTGATTTAGCCATATCGCGTGCAAGATTGATTAGAGCGTCCGCGCCCTCGTCCAAAAGACGGTTGATTGCGTCGCGGTCACTTGAGGTGCCATCAGGAAGCCGTGGATTCCGGGAATCAAGGATGACCTGGGCCGGCCGCAAATACTTGTAGGTCATGCACCACTCCCTCGCCGTCGCTCTGCGTCGAGTCGATCATTGTCTACTGTACTGTGCAGAGCTTGACCACTGTCAAGGATCTGACACCAGCGGTCTGCGTCTGTGGATGGGTGCGCAGAGCTCGCAAGCTGTTAGTCCGCTATGCAGCGAGATCCGGGTCAGTGCGGAGTGACCAGTCGCATTAGCCCGAAGTCGTCCAACGTTCAGCCTGGTAGGAGGCAGGGCAACACCAGCAGTGCTAGTCCACTTCTCCTAGGCCGCGTGTTGCGGACTGGTGACAGCAGCGTCGACAGCAACGGAACTCGACCAGGACTACCACAGGCGGCGCAACGTGGACGAGCGCCCGAGGTGACAGACGTGGGCATGCACCGCCAGACAGCGCACAGAACCTGAGAGCGAGGAGTTGGAGCTCCCGGCCGAGGCGGGGTGGTCAGACCAAGCTGTCCCAATTTCCCCACACTGCCGAGACGTTCTCTTCTGGATCAAGGCGCCGCTACGCGGCGCACCCCGGCTGGCTCTGCGCCGCCTGCTGGCGGCCTCCGGCCGGCATCGGCCGCGCAGAGCCGCCACGGAGGATCTCTGATGCGCACTACGACAGGTTGCGCGATGATCCTGCCGTGGAAGTTTGGTCACACGGAGCCAACCTCTACGAGGTCAGCTCGAACTACAGCCTGCCTGACGACGCCTGGTGTTACGAGCTGGCCGGGCTGTGCGGAACCGCAGGCACCGGCCCTTACCTCGCAATCGCTATCCCCGACGCCACCCCTGACAACGGCCCCTTCACCCCGCAGCCGGCCCAGCTCGCCACCATCCGTCTGGCCAGCGGCCAGACACCCTGGCTCATCCTGCGCCGGTTCCTCGACCTGGTCGAGTCCTCAGGCGACCTCATCTACGACCAGCAGGCTCCGAGCGAGGACGCTGAGCTGCCGCTGTCACGCAACCTCTGGGAGCACGACGGCCGGCAGTTCGAGGTCAACTCCTTCTACTTCAGCGAGCATGACTCCTGGTGCTACGAGATGTACGAGGTCGACACCCAGTCAGCAGACAACGCCTACATCGAGGTACGCGTCCCTGATGCGTCTCCCGACGACGGACCCTTCACCCCCCAGCCAGCCGACCAGGTCAGCTGCACCGCTCACGGCAAACTGAGCTTCCCCTGGCCCGTCTTCCGCCGATACATCGACGCCATCAACGCCTCGGGTGACATCGTCGATGAGCGAGCCGGGACGGCCAGTGAGGCTCAGCCACGGCCGTGACGATCGCGAGGGTGGTCGGTCGCCGTCGAGGGCGGGGCGATCGGCTGCCGCGCCGCTTCGCGGCTTGCCACCGGGCCACGTGGTCCAGGTCGCGGAGAGCCACCGGCACGGCAAGCCGCCCCGGCCCGAAGGCCGGGGCGGAAACCGTACGACGCCGGCCGACCTCGCCCGGCGGTGGGCCATTCACGGACCATAAGCCGGTGCCGAGGAGGTCACCAGCGGGCACGAGCGGATACCACCACCGGCACCGTGACCAGGACGACCAGCAAGATCACGCCCAGGGCAGGCGATCTTCCAAACTGAGGCTCCAGGCACCAACCTCGCTCCGGCCACAGAGCAGGGACAGCAGCGTTGGGGATCGGCACCTATCCTCCGGGCCATGGGAGCTCTCAAGCCGTGGCACATGTTCGTCCTGATGATCTGCTGCCTCTTGCCGACTGCTGCGGCGATCGTTGGTGGGGTCTGGGCGGTCCGCCGATCTCGTAGCCAGCGCTAAGGCACTTCCGATCTCGATGAACGTGGTCCGGTCGCCGTGAGCCAGCGCTACGAAGAACCGCCCGGCCCTCAGGCCGGGGCGGCGATGCGGACGGCGCGGACGGCCGCGCCAACCAGCTTCGAAGGCGAGACCGCCACGGACTATGCGCGGACTGATCATGACGCACCTTGGTCGGGTAGTAGGCGCCGCCGCAGCTCAGAGGCCGGCGGGCCACCTGATCCGAATTCCATTCCTAAACCGTGTGTCGCAGGTTCGAATCCTGCCGGGGGCACCAGCACAAGGCGCTGAACAGCGACAAGCCAGACTGGGCCGAGACGCCGATCTATTCGTCTCCGATCCGCCGGCCATCAGGCCATCAGGCGCCGGGCACAACCTCCGGCCGGGTGACGCAACGGCAGTTCCCGCTCCCGAACAGTCTCAGCGGCGAAGCGCAGCGCCGTCCGAACATCATCAACGACCAAGTCCGGCAGCTCCGACACGATCTCGTCAGCGCTCATGCCGTCGGCGGCCATCGCCATAACCGTCGCCACCGGGATACGCAGCCCTCGGACGCACGGTGCCCCGCCCATCCAGGCAGCGTCAACGGTGATCCGCTCAAGCTCATGCCGTCCTCATAGCCCTCCGTGATTCAGCCCTGACCACCGAAGGTAACAGCAGCTACTACGAAACGTCGAAGAGGCGGAGGCCGTCGTACTCGGCGACGTCGGCGACGTCGAGACCAGTCAGTCGCTGTAGTGGTACCGGGCCTTGATGATTTTTACTTCCTTCTCGTCGGCCCGGTACACGAGGCGATGTTCATCGTCAATCCGCCGTGACCAGTAGCCGGACAGATCGCCTTTCAGCGGTTCCGGCTTGCCTGCGCCGGTAAACGGGTCACGCTGGATCTCACCAATCAGGCGGGTGATCCGGCGAGCCTTCTTCCGATCCGAGGCAAGCCAGAAGAGCAAGTCTTCCCATGCGTCGGGATCGAAGTTGACCCTCCTCACTCCTCACCCCCGGCCAGCTCCCGCAGCTCATCCATGGTCTTGGCGATCGAGGGGCCGCCCGCCCGGTCCCGGGCGACGGCTTCCATGAGCCGCCTCGCGTTTGCGGGAGACCGCAGCAGGTACACGGTTTCCTGCCAGGCGTCGTAGTCCTCCGCCGACATGAGCACCACGTCCCCGCTGCGCGAGCTGATGCGTATCGGGTGGTGATCGGCGTTGACTCGCTCGATAAGGGGGAACAGGCGCTGGCGCGCTTCGCTCGCGCTGATGGACATGGTTACGCTCCCTCCGGTACGTACAGAAATACCGTACCACTGCCGTACCAAAATCTTGTACGACTTCTGCATGTGGCAGGACGCAGCGGATGCCGGGCCTGTCGGCCGAGGAGCGTACGAGACGGCGCGGCTGGCGTACGAAACGCGGCAACGGCGGGCGGGGACTGCGTGACCAGCCGGACGGGACCAGAGCGAGTTGGCGGCGGAAGGCCAGGGACGATCCAGCCGGCCGTTTCTGTGGCCAGGTTCGAGGCCGAGGGTCGGTCTGTGATGCACCCACGTCCATCCGCCTGCACCAGCAGCTTGGACGCACCGTGCCAACCGGTGATGATCAACCATCACGGCCGGGTGCCCCAGGTCTGCCGGTTCGGCCATTGTCGCGGTAGGTAGCCGTACCGTCCGAACACGCGCAACGCGATCCGCCGCCGGCCGCAGTGAAACCGGCCGCACCCCGGACACCGGCCGTCACGGTCAGGTCCGGGATGCCGGTCCAGCAACCGCTGCGCAGCCCGCAGCTCGACATACGGCAGCGGCAGGCGGCGCACGGCGGCGGTTCAGTTCCGGTCGGCTGCCAGCAGCGACGCCCGCGCCATCACCAACGCGTGATCACCCCACGAACCGTCGAGGTTGAGCTTCAGACCTTCCAGCCAGATCCACTCGTCACTGTCCGGCCGGTTCGTGATCAGCCGCACGCCGGTCAACCGCATCACGACCGGGCCGTCCGCCGGCCGGTACCGATCCGTCGGTTGCAGCCGGATCGTGTCACCGAGTCTGACCCGGATGTCGAACGCCACGGTTACCCTCCATCCTCACCCCTGCCGGCGTCATCCCCGACCCCGGCCGCTGCTCCCCTGTCCCGGGCCGCCGGTCGTGGACGACGATCCGACGCAGCCCCGCCCGCCGGACGAACACCTCCCGCCGCTCCACCGCCGACCCCGTCGAATCCAGCACGTAACCCGCCAACCAACACCAACCGATGTACGTCTGCTCCTTCCGGATCGCGGTCACCCGGAAGATCAGCGCCCGGTCACCGGCGAACTGCACCGACGCCGCAGCACCGATACGCAGCACATCCCCCACCTTCAGATCCATCACTAGGCTGCCCCCGAACGTTTGGATGGGCGCCGAGCCGGGCGGGGATCAGCAGCCCCCACATGCACAGCTGTCGGGATCAGCGGCACGGCCAGCACGCCACCTACCCAGCACCCAGCCCGGCGCCCCGTCTCGATCACCCGGCCGCCGACCCGCCGCCAGGTCCGTCACGGTGGGCAGCACTACGCCGGCCACGGGCAGCCGTTGATTGATCTGCGTGTAGCCAAGCGTCACCCGTACTCCATCCCGAGTGGTGGAAGCCGCACTTGTCGCGGCCCTCGCGCGCCGCCCATCGCGTAGTCGAGTTGAACACGACCAAAGAATGCCCGCACCTGAGTAGACAGTCGACCACGTCTGGTGTGGTCCTCGACCTCTGCCGACTCCCCGTCTCGCGGGGACAAGCCAACGAACAGAGTTCCATGCGGAGCGATCGACCAGTAGATTTGTGATTGTCAGAAAATCCAGTGGCGAGGAGAAGCCGTGCCGCGAAGTGCACGCAGTTTCCAGAGAGAAGCCGATCAACTTCGTGCCAGAGGTCTCACCTATCGACAGATCGCCAGACAGTGGAAAGCAGAGTACGAGATCAACTCGCGGGTCGCGTTCCGGTTGGCTCACGGGATGACGCAGGCAGAGGTAGCTCGGCGATGGAACGAGCTGTGGCCGGACGCTGACACGCCGAAGACAGCGAAACAGATCTCGTACTGGGAGATCTGGCCGGGTCCAGCGGGCCGGGCACCCTCGCTGGACACGCTGAACAAGCTCGCGTACCTGTACCGCTGTAGCGCGGGAGAACTGCTGGACGGCGAGGACTACAGCGACCTCGACAGCCTCAGCGCCATAAACGCGAACGTTCACGATCCTTCGCCGCCTGCGGCAACCAGCAGCGGACGAATCAGCAAGGTCACAGACGGGGTGATCGCCGATCTGGAAACGCTGACCGACACCTACCGGCACCTCGACTACCGCGAAGGCTCGGGTCGAGTCAGCGCCGAAGTAGCTAATCACTTGAAAACGATGCTGGGGGTCAGCAACCGAACCCCTACCGGCGCCACCCATCGCCGTCTGTTACGGGCTGCCGGAGACGCGGCCCAGCTGGCGGGGTGGCTCGCTATCGACGCGCAGAAGTACGACCAGGCTGAAGGTTACTGCCGGCTGGCGGTGTCCCTGGCCGAGAAAGCGAACGACCGAGCACTGCACGCGTACGGCCTGGGTGTGATCAGCTATATCCGCCTCCACGCGGGCGATGGCAAAGGGGCGCTCGACGTGCTGAGCGTCGCGCAGTCGCTGGTACCCGGACGCAGCGCTCCCGCCGTCAGATCGTGGCTGAGCGAAGCTGTCGGCGAGGCGTACGGGTTCCTCGGACAGCCGAAGACGGGCATTACCGCGCTCGTGGAGGCTGAACGGACCTTTGACGCCGTCGTACCGGACACGACCCCGGTCTGGCTGGGCTTCTACAACGCCGAATGTCACGCGGCAAGGCTCAAGGGCAGATGTCTGACCCGCCTACGCCAGCCCCGGCAGGCGACCCGGTCGCTGTACGAAGCACTCACCCTGTTGCCGGCGACCTTCGTCCGGGAACGGGCCGGCACCCTGATCGATCTCGCCACCGCGTACGTGCAGATGCGCCAGGTGGAACAAGCCTGTGATGTGGCGCGGCAAGCCGATGTCATCTCCCGACGTACCGGATCGGAGCGCAACCGCCGACGCCTCCGTGAGCTGCTCGTCGATCTCATGCCGTGGAGCGATCTCGACTGCGTACAGAGTCTCTACCGCCAGGTGCTGCTTAACTAGAGGCGTGCTGACGGCCCCTCACCTGAGTCACCCGTGAGCCGAAGGGCCTGGGTGGCGCTGGTCGTCCTGGCCGCCCTGTGGGGCGCGGTCTATCCGTTGATCGATGTCGCCCTGCGGCAGCTGTCTCCCACCGTCGTCGTCCTCGGGCGGGTCGGGCTCGCCTGTCTCCTGCTCGTACCGCTGGCGATTCACCGAAACGCCCTGGCTGAACTCTGGCGCCGGCCACGAGCGATCATCGAGACCGTCCTGGTGCAGTCGACGATTCCGCTTCTGTTGCTGACCTACGGGCAGCAGTATGTGCCGGCGGGGATCGCCGGCATCCTCATCGGAGCGCAGCCGCTGTTCGTCGCGGTCCTGGCCTACTGGTACGCGCCTGACGAGCGACCACAGGGTCTCAAGGGGATCTCCGGGATCGTGATCGGCTTCATCGGGCTCGTGCTGGTTTTCGGGGTTGATCTGCAGGGTGGCCGACTCGCGCTCCTGGGCGGCCTGCTCGTGCTGGCCGCGGCGCTGTGTTACGCCGCCGGCGCGGTCATGATCCACCGACGCCACGCCGACGCGTCGCCGCTCGGGGTTGCTACCTCCGCGATGCTGGTGACCAGCGCGGCCATGCTCGCACCAGCCGCGTTGAGCTGGCCGGACCGGCTGCCCGCTCCCGACGTCTCGGCGGCGGTGCTGGTCCTCGGCGTCGTCTGCACCGGGCTGACACTCGTCCTGTTCTACACGCTCATCGCGCGTACCGGACCGGCACGAGCAGCGCTCGCCTTCTACTTGTCCCCTGCCTTCGCTGTCATCTTCAGTGCGGTGCTGCTGCGTGAAGAGTTGACAGTCACTGCGGCGGCCGGGCTGGGTGCGATCGTGATCGGCTGCCTGCTCGCGGCTCAGCGTACGGACCGATCGCCGGCATAGCCCCGTCCGGCGACCACTCCTCCACTAGCGTGAGCCCGTGCTTTCGTAACAATTCGAGGAGGTCGGACGAGATGACCGCGACGAACCGCGTGAGCATCCCCGCCGAGCACCGCCGCGACGTCGAATGCCTGTGGGGTTACCACCAGATGGGCCACGACCTGCGTCCGGTCGATGTCGGCATCGGTCTCGGCAGTCATGATCTCGGCGTGGCCAAGGTCGCGACCGATCTCTACCACCGGGGCATGTACCCGCTCGTCGTGTTCACCGGTGCCAACGCACCGACCACCATCGACCGGTTCCCGCGCGGCGAAGCCGTCCACTACCGCGAGTACGCCCTGGCCAACGGCGTACCCGACGACGCGATCCTGATCGACACCGGAGCCACCAACACCGGCGAGAACATCGTCAACACCCGCCGTCTTCTGGCGGAACACGGCGTCCATCCCCGGTCCGTCATCCTGATGTCTCGGCCGTACCAGCAGCGCCGCGCCTACGCCACCACGAAGAAGCTCTGGCCGGAGGTCGACGTCAGCTGCGCGTCCCATCCGCTGCCGCTCGACGACTACGTCGCCAGCATCGGCGACGCCGACAAGGTGATCAACATGCTGGTCGGCGACACCCAGCGCATCGACAGGTACGCCGAACTCGGCTACGCGATTCCTCAGGAGCTGCCCCGAGCGGTCACCGCCGCCAACGCTCGCCTCATCGACCCCGGCTTCACCCGCCGACTCGTCACCTGACCGGCGGGCATCGTCGGATCAGCGGTCCAGAGCGTCGCGGCCACTGCCCGTAACGGCGACGCATCCGGCCCGTAGGCTAGGCTGTAGATTGTGCATAGGTGCGGTGGAGCGGCGCTGGTCGCCCCCGGTCCGCCGCTGGGACAGCGTGATGGACACGCACGGCGCCATTCGACGGCGGTCGCCGCGGCAGGACAGGAGGACGTGCGATAGCCACGCCAGTCAAGCAACGCAAACAGCCGACTGTCGCGCGGACCGCCAAGACCGCGCAGGCGTGGGCGACCGACGTGCTGCGCGAACGCATTCTGTTGGGCCTGATCCAACCCGGTGACCGGCTCCGCCAGGTCGAGATCGCCGCCGAGCTCGGCCTGTCGACCACCCCGGTACGGGAGTCCTTCCGCTCCTTGGCGACCGAGGGACTGGTCGCGATCGACGAGCACCGTGGCGTGATGGTGCGGAAGCTGACCATCGCCGAGTGCATCGAGATGCAGGAACTGATCGCCGTCGTCGAACCGGACAACCTACGGCACGCGGTGCCGTTGATGGACGAGGCGACGCTGGCCGAGGCCGACGCGTTGTGCCGCAAGATGAGCCGCGCCGACGTCGGCGGCAGCTACGCGCTGCTCAACCGGGAGCTCCATTTGACCTTGGCCCGGCCGTCTGGTCGCCATCGGGCGATCGCCCTGTTGGCCGAGTTGCTCACGCTCAGCGCGCTGCACGTACCGTCGGACAGCGCTCGTCTGCCCGGTCGGCGTGCTCAGTCGCAGCGGGAACACCGGGCGCTGGTCGACGCCGCCCGAGCCGGTGACGGCGAGGAGGCCGCGCGGCTGGCTCACGAGCACTGTCAGCCGATCCTGCGCCTGCTCCGCAGCGATCTGGAGCGCGACCGCGACGAGTGACGTCGGTCAAGTCCCGGCGACCGGGACGCTGACCAGGGACGCGTCTTGTAAGCATTGTGTTTCGCCTCTTGTCGGATCGCCCACGGCTGGTGGATGCTTGATCACGTTGATTATGCACAATCTATAGTGCGCAGCATCGCATCACCACGCCGACCCGACGAAGGAGACACGAGGCACCATGTCGCTGGGATCAGCAAAGGTAGATGTTGAGATCACGTGACGTAGCCGTACCGCCGCCGAAGGCCGACCCCGCGTCGACCTCGACGCGAACTTCGGTATCGGTGTGGGCGATCGCCCTGATCGTGATCTGCCAGAGCACGCAGGGCCTCTCGCTCGGCGGCATCGCCCTGTTCCTCCCGCTGATCCGTGACGATGTCGGGCTGACCTTCGGCCAGGCCGGCACCCTCGGCGCCGTCTCCCTGCTGGTGTTCGCCGCCATGCAGGTCCCGGCGGGATACCTGGCCGACCGGTACGGCCCCAAGCGGCTGTTCCTGCTCGGGCTGGTCGGCCTCAACCTCTGCTCCCTGATCTTCGCTCTGCTGGACTCCTTCACCCTCCTCCTCGTCAACCAGGCCCTCTCCGGCCTGGCCCGGGCGTTCGTCTTCGGTCCCGGACTGCTGCTCATCACCCACGAGTTCCCGGCCCACCGGCGAGCCACCGCGCTCGGCCTCTACGTGGCCGGCGGCTTCTCCTCCAACGTCGTGCTGAGCCTGGCCGGTCCCACCCTGGTCGGCTACGTCGGGTGGCGATGGATCTTCATCGGCTTCTCCCTGCTCGGACTCGGGATCACCGCGCTCTACTGGCGCGCCGGTAGTCCCGGACCGACCCGCCAGCCTGACTCCTACGTACGGCTGCGGGAGCTACCCGGCCTGCTCGCCCACCCGGTGATGTGGGTAGCCGGCGGGGTGCAGTTCGTCCGCTACTCCGTGGTCAACGGCCTGAGCTTCTGGCTGCCCACGTACCTCATCGCGGAAAAGGGCTTCTCCCTGCACACGGCGGGCCTGCTGCTCGCCGGGGCGGCGGTCGTGACCGCACCGTCGAACTTCCTCGGCGGACACGTCTCGGACCGGCTGCGCCGCCCCGCCCTGGTGATCGGCGTCTCGCTGGCCGTGCTCACCGCGACGATCGTGGCCCTGGTCTCGGCGCGCTCGCTGCCCGTCGTCGTCGTGGTGGTGCTGGTGCAGGCCGTCTTCCTCCAGTTCTACTTCGGACCACTGTTCGAGATCCCGATCAGAGTGCTCGGCGTCCGCACCGCCGGCCTGACCAGCGGCTGGTCCAATCTCTGCGCCAACATCGGCGGCCTGAGCTTCGCCTTCGGGCTCGGCCAGGTCAAGGACGTGACCGGTTCGTTCGCCATCGGGATGTACGCGATGGTCGGTCTCTGCCTGCTCGGCCTGCTCGGCGCGTACGGGCTGTCGGTCCTACTCGCCCGGGCCACCCAGGCCGCCCCTTCGGCGACCGAACCGGCAGTCCCCGCCACCGGCCCGGAGCGCACCTTGTGAACTGGCCGAGCCCACGGCTGGTGCTGCCCCGCAGGCGACGGATGGCCCACGCCCGGACGGGCACCGAGCCCGGCCCGTTCGCGGCGCTGTCGATTCCGGTGTTCCGGGCACTGTGGTTCGCCGAATTCGCCGGCGACATGGGCAACTGGATGCACACCGTCGGCGCGCAGTGGGTGATCGTCGGACACGCCAACGCCGTACTGCTCGCGGCGCTGGTCGTGGCGGCGGCGCGGATGCCGGTGCTGGTGCTGTCGGTGCCCATCGGCGCGATCGCCGACTTCGTCGACCGGCGCTGGCTCCTGCTCGGATCCCAGGCGTTCCAGACCCTGGTGGGTGCGGCGCTCGCGGTCACCAGCCTGCTCGGGTGGCTCGGGCCCACCGCTCTACTGGTCTACACCTTGCTGCTTGGCCTCGGATCGGCGCTGTCGACGGTCGCGTTCCAGGCCCTGGTGCCGCAACTCGTCCCCCCACCCCTGCTGCATTCCGCCGTCGCACTCGCCCAGGTGAACCTGAACATCGCGCGGGTGCTGGGGCCGGTGCTCGGCGGTTTGCTCGTCGCCCTGACCGGACCGTCCGCGGTGTTCGTGCTCGACGCGTTCTCCTATCTGGTCTTCGTCGTCGTGCTGTGCTTCTACAAGGTCCCCGGCCGACCGGCCAGAACCCGCCCGGCCCTGCGGCGCGCGCTCGTCGAAGGCATGGTCTTCGCCTGGCGCTCGGTGCTGGTCCGCCGAATCCTGGTGCACTCGTTGCTGATCGGTATCCCGTCGAGCGCCGTCTGGGCGTTGCTGCCGTCGGTGTCGACGCTGCGCCTCGGCGTCGACGCCACCGGTTACGGTCTGCTCCTCGCGGCCGCCGGCGCCGGCAGCGTCGTCGGTGCCCTGCTCCTGCCGGGCCTGCGCCGACGGGCGAGCGACAACACGGGCCTGCTGCTCGCCGGGGTGGCCTCGGCGGGTGCGCTCGGTGCCTTGGCCCTGGTCGAGGACCTCATCGGCGCTGCGGTGGCCCTGTTCGTCTTCGGCGTCACCTGGATGGTCATGCAGACGCCACTGGCGGCCGCCATGGCCCTGACCGCGCCCGATCCGATCCGGGGGCGGGTCATGGCCCTGTTCCAGACGGTACGGATGGGCAGCCAGTCGGTCGGCGCCGTCGCCTGGGGCCTCACGGCGACCGGCCTCGGTATCGTCCCGGCCCTCATGCTCTCCGCCGTGGTCATGGCGATCGCGGGGCTGGCCGCCCTGTGCCTGCCGGTCGGACCGAGACGGCGTACCCCGGGATGGCCGCCTGTCTCCGGCGACTGACGACCCGGCCGTACGCCGAACCGAACGAACCCTTACGCGCGGGCCGCCGTGACATCGCCCGCGTCCAGGCCGCCTGGTTCGGGCATGACAAGGGTGTCGCGGAGCAACATCTCGGTGTACGGGTGCTGCGGGCGGTCCAGGACCTCGTCGGCCGGACCAGCCTCGACGACGACACCGTTCTGCAGGACGACGACCGAGTCCGCGATGGCGCGCACGACGCCGATGTGATGGGTGATGAACAGCATGCTGAGGTTCTCCTCGACCCGCAGCTTCACCAGGAGTTCCAGCACCGACGCCTGGATCGAGACGTCCAGAGCGGAGGTGATCTCGTCACAGATCAGCACCCGGGGCCGGGCGGCGAGCGCACGGGCGATCGCGACGCGCTGCCGCTCACCGCCGCTGAGCTGCGCCGGGTAGCGGGTCTCGTAGTCGGTGGGCAGGGAGACCTGGGCGAGCAGACGGCGTACCTCCTCGCGCTGTCGCGCCGCCCCCTTGACGATCCCGAAGGTCTCCAGCGGCCGGGTGATGATCCGGCCGATCGTGTGGCGCGGGTTCAGCGAGCCGTACGGGTTCTGGAAGATGTACTGGATCTCGCGGCGGGCGACCTTCGCCCGGGATCCGGACGGCCACGGCATCCGCTGGCCGTCGTAGTGCAGCCGGCCGTCGACGGCTTCCTTGTGCAGGCCGCTGACCGCGCGGGCCAGGGTGGTCTTGCCACTGCCGGACTCGCCCACCAGGGCGACGCACTCGCCTTCGCGTACGGTCAGGTCGACACCGAACAGCACCCGGTTCTCGTCGTAGCGCTTGCCGTAGCTGATGTCGACGTTGCGGACGAAGAGCAGCCCGGGCTCGCGGCGTTCCGGCGGTGTCCACCGCTGGTCGGTGTCGGCGGGGCGGGCGTAGCTGGCCGACCGGACGACGTCAGTTCGCAGGCACCGCGACGTGTGACGGGGGCCGACGTCGACGGGTACGGGGGTCGCCACCAGGCAGTCGTCGACGACCAGGTCGCAGCGGGCCGCGAACGGGCAGCCGGCGCCGCGCTCCTTCGGGTTGAGTGGCGTGCCCGCGATGCCGACCAGCTTCCGGCGCTGATCCACGGTCGGGGTGGCGAGGATGAGGCGGCGGGCGTAGGGGTGCGCCGAGGCGGTGAGGATCTCGGCCGCCGGGCCGTCCTCGACGACCAGTCCGGAGTACATGACGGCGATCCTGGTGGCGATTGTCCCGACGACGGTCAGGTCGTGCGTGACGTAGACCGCGGCGACCCCCTCCTCGGCGATGACGTCGCGGATCGTGTCGAGTACGGCCGCCTGTGTCGTGACGTCCAGGCCGGTGGTCGGTTCGTCGAAGACGATGGCCTTCGGCCGGTTGAGCATCGCCATCGCGATGGTGACCCGCTGCAGCTGTCCACCGGAAAGCTGATGGGGGAACCTGCGCAGGAACTCCTTCGTGGCCGGCAGCTTGACCCGGTCGAGCAGGTGCCGGATCCGGTCCCAGTCGGCCGATCTGCGGATCCACCGCGACTCGCCCATGGTCTCGGCCAGCTGCGTCCCGATCCGCAGCGCCGGGTTCAGCGCCGACATCGGATCCTGTGGGACGTAGGAGATCACCCGCCCGCGCGCGCGTCGCCGCGCCGACTCGGTGGCCGTGACCATCTCGACGCCGGCCACCGTGACGGACCCGGACATGGTCAGGTTGTCCCGGGCGAAGCCGAGCAGCGACAGCGCCAGCGTCGTCTTGCCCGAGCCGGATTCGCCCACCAGGCCGAGGACCTCGCCGGCCCGTAGCCCGAAGTCGACTTCCCGGACGATGTCGTACGGTTCGCGGGCGTTGACGGTGACGGTCAGGCCACGGACGTCGAGGACGTGATCGTCGGTGCCGGTGGGCAGGTCGGCGGTCATGACGCGGCCTTCGCGAACATCGCCAGGAGTTCGAAGGCGGCTACCGCGCCGGCCATCGACGTCAGCTCCGCGTGGTCGTAGGCCGGTGACACCTCGACGATGTCGGCGCCGACGATGTTCAGACCGACCAGCCCGTGGAGGATGAGCTGAAGTTCCCGGGTGGTGAGGCCACCGGGTTCGGGGGTGCCGGTCCCGGGTGCGTGCGCGGGATCCAGGACGTCGATGTCGATGCTGACGTAGACGGGATGCTCGCCCACCCGGTCGCGTACGCGGTCGATCGCGTCGTCGACGCCACGGCGCGCGATGTCCAGCGTGGATACGATGGCGAAGCCGAGCCGCCGGTCCTCGCTGAAGTCGTGCGGGCTGTAGACGTAGTTGCGGATCCCGACGTGTGCGGAGCTGTCCAGGGCGAGGATGCCCTCCTCGGCCGCCCGCCGGAACGGCGTGCCGTGGGTGTACCTCGCCCCGAAGTAGCTGTCCCAGGTGTCTAGATGCGCGTCGAAGTGCACCAGCGAGATCGGCCCGTGCTGGGCGTACGCCGCGCGCAGCAACGGCAGGGCAATCGTGTGGTCGCCGCCGATCGTGACGATTTTCGCCACCTGTTCGTAGAGCGCCGTCGCGGCGACCTGAAGCTCGGCCACGGCTTCCTCGATGTCGAACGGGTTGACCGCCACGTCACCGGCGTCGGCGAGCTGCAGCACCTTCCACGGTTCGACGTCCAGCGCCGGGTGGTAGCTGCGCAGCAGCTTGGAACCGGCGCGGATCGCCTGGGGTCCGAAGCGGGCGCCGGGACGGTACGAGACGCCGCTGTCGAACGGTACGCCGAGGATCGCCACGTCCGCGCGGGACACGTCCTGCAGGCGGGGCAGCCGGGCGAAGGTGTCCGGTCCGGCGTAGCGGGGGACCCTGGTCGCGTCGGGCGGCCCGATGGGCAGACCCGGCCCGGCGGACCGTGACTCGTCACTCATTGCCCCACTCCCTCCACATGCCGCTGGCACTCACTGCTGCGTTTCCCTTCCGCATTCCGGTGACAGGCGCCGTCACGGCTCCTTGGCACATGCCGCTCACCGGCCGTCGGCCCCGGCGGCGGCCACCGCGAGGCCGTCGCTGACCAGGTTGGCGCCGACGGTGACGATGATGATCGCGATGACCGGCAGGAGCACCGCCATCGGTGTCGTGAGCAGGCCGGCCTGGTTTTCCTGGATCATCAGGCCCCAGTCGGCGGCCGGCGGCTTGACGCCGAGACCGAGGTAGTTGAGGCCGGCGACGGAGCCAAGCGAGAGGGTGTAGCGCTGCCCGGTCTCGACCGACAACGGTACGAGGATGTTCGGCAGGATCTCCGAGAAGAGGATGCGGCGCGTGGGTGTGCCCGTCGCCTCGCTGTAGCGCACGTAGTCGGATTCGGCGACGCCGACCGTCGCGGAGCGCACCACCCGCGCGGTGTGCGGGAACAGGCCGACGCCGACGGCGACGACGAGGACCCAGGTCTGGGCGCCGGCGACCGTGATGACCAGGAGCGAAAAGGCCAACCCGGGGAAGGCCATCATCAGGTCGACGAAGCGCATGAGGGTCTCGTCGACGACCTTCTTGGTGTAGCCGGCGACGAGTCCGATGACGGTACCCACGACGACGCCCAGGATCGTCGCGAGCGCGCTGACGATGAGCAGGTCGCGACCTCCGGAGAGGAATCGTGACCAGACGTCGCGGCCGATCCGGTCGGTGCCGAAGAGTGCTTCGCCGCCGGGCCCGGAGAACGGTATGCCGACGAACTCGGTGGTCGAGAACGGGGCGAAGTACGGGCCGACGATCGCGAACAGAACCACCGCGAACACGGCCGCGAGACCTACCCGGGTCCGTCCGAGTTTCAGCGCCCGACGGACGAATCCGCGCTGGCGCGCCACCGGCGTACGGGCGTCCACCGCGACAGGGGTGGCGAGCGGGTCGACAACTTCTGTCGTCATCAGGGCCTCACATTCTCGTCCTGAGGCGAGGGGTGACGATCATGACGGCCAGGTCCGTCAACAGGTTCAACACGATGGTGAAGAAGGCAAGGATCACGACGAGGGTCTGGATGACCGGAAAGTCGCGGCGGCCGACCCCCTGGATCAGTTCGTACCCGACGCCGGGATAGGAGAACACCGTCTCGACGATGATCGTGCCGCCGGAGAGGAACACGAGCGTCAGCCCGAAAGCCTGGACGATCGGGCCGAGGCACATGCGCAGCGCGTGCCGGAAGATCACCGTACGTTCGGGTAGTCCTTTGAGGCGGGCGACCATGACGGCGTCGCTTTCCAGCGCCTCGATCATGGCGGCACGGACCATCCGGATCGGGTACGGGATCAGCCCGAGCACCGAGGCGAGGACCGGAAGGGCGAAGAGTTCGAGCTGGCTCCAGACCGAAGCGTTCGGATCGAAGATGCTTGAGCCCGGGAAGATCCGGAAGACGTTCGTGGCCAGGAAGTAGATCGTCAGGACGGCGATGGCGAAGCCGGGCATCGCGGCGAGGCTCAGCGTCAAGAAGGAAGCGACGTTGTCCGCCAGGCGACCGGAGTGTACGGCGCTGTACACTCCGATCACCGTGGCTATCGGAATCACCAGGATCATCACGAAAAACGTGAGCAGCGCGGTGTAGTAGACGGCGCTACCGAGCAGCTCGGAGATCGGGTACGGCGACATGAGGGAATTGCCCCAGTCGAAGGTGACCAATCCTCTGAGCCAACTGCCGTACTGGTTGAGCAGCGGCTGATCCAACTGCATCTCACGAGTCATCGCGTCCCACTGCTCCTGCGTGTACTCGTCGCCGAGCGCGATGAGACGCGGGTCGCCGGGAAGGACGTGCAGTACCGCGAAGATCACGACGGAGATCAGCCAGAGGGTGATCACCCCGCTGACCAGTCGCCGGAGCAGGATCGATCGGATCATGTCGCCACCCGTCGGAAAAGGAGTTCTGCTAGCCTTCGAGCCACATCAGGCGGTAGCGCCAGCTGCCGAGGTTCCAGCCGTTCGACTCCATCGGGATCACGCCCTTGACCTTGTCGGTGGTCAGGTCGACGTTGCTCTTGAAGGAGTGGATGATGTCCGGCCCCGACTCGTACAGCTTCGTCAACAGCTGGCCGGAGTACTCGGCCTGCTTCGCCTCGTCGGTGGTGCTCAGCAGCTGGGTGTAGATCTGGTCGCCCTCGGCGTCCTGCCACCAGCTCTCGTTGGAGCGGCCGCCCTCGCTCCACCGTTGCGACCAGGAGCCGCCGACGAGCCCGGCCGCCCAGTAGTTCTGCTTGAACTGGTCTTCCTTGTGGTTGGCGCTCCACGTCGCGGCGTCCTGGATGTTGATGTTCACCGTGACACCGGCGGCCTTGGCCTGCTCGGCGTAGACCTGCGCGGAGTTGACCATGCCGCCGTTCTGGGCGCTCGTGTTGAGGGTGATCGTCAGCCCTTCGTAGCCGGCGGCCTTCAGCAGGCTCTTCGCCTGCTCGATGTCCTGCTCGCGCTGCGGCAGGTCCGGGTAGCCCGGGTCGCCGGGGCAGGGCATGTCGTTGGCGATCTCGCCCAGGCCGCTGTAGGCCTGCTGCACCATCTGCTCACGGTCGACGAGCAGCTTCATGGCAAGACGGACGTTGGGGTCGTTGAACGGCGCGGAGTCCACGCGCATCGTGATCGGCTGGTAGAAGCCCGATTTGGTGATGACCGTGGTGAACCCGCTCGGGGGCAGTTGAGGGATCAGGGTGGAGTCGACACCGTCGATCGCGTCGACCTGGCCGGCCAGCAGCGCGGCCATCCGGGGGGTGTTGTCGGCGAAGTCGATGATCTCGAGTTCGTCGAGGTACGGCTGCCCCTCGCGCCAGTAGTTCGGGAAGGCGGTGTACGTGGAGCGGGCGCCGGCCTGGAAGCTCTGCATGACCCACGGCCCGGTGCCGACGGGCTTGGCCGGGTCGAAGTCGGTGGGCAGGATGCTCGTCTGCGACGATCCCCAGCGGGTGGGCAGCAGCGAGTCCGGGGTCTTCAGGGTGAGTTCGACCGTGAGGTTGTCGAGCTTCCTGATGGCGTTGGGGTCGATCGAGGCCAGCGACGACGCCGCACGGCCCGGGTTGTCCGGATCCAGGATGCGCTGCAGCGAGAAGATGAGATCGTCGGCGGTCAGGGACTTGCCGTGGTGGAACTCGACCCCGCTGCGCAGCCGGATCGTCGCCACCGTGGCGTCGGCGTTCATCTCGAACGACTCGGCCAGCGCCAGCTCGCGGCGGTAGGGCAGATCCGGCGCGAGGAGCGCGAGGCTGTCGGCGATCTGCTGGCCACGGCCCTGGTCCGTGTCCGACGAAGTGAAGTGCGGATCGTAGATGTTGCCGGAACTGCCGATCACGCCGACGCGCAGCTTGCCACCCCTGCGGGGTGTCCCCGGCGAGGTGCCCGGGGAAGCGGAGGGCGAGGGCGAGTCGGCACCGCAGGCGGCGGTGGCCGCCAGACCGACCATGCCGACACCCGCTACCAGTATTGAACGTCGACTGAGTCTTGGACCCATGTGACACCTTCCTATGTGGGTAGTAATCGGTGAGACCGCTGAAGGTTTCGGAGTCAGGCCGGGGCAATCTGTTCCAGAATGTCCAGATTTCGCGCTCCGTCTTCACCCGTCGCGAAGGCGACGTCCTCACCCAGGAACGCGGCTGTCACCGTTGCCAGCTGCGCCTGGGCGGAATGCGGGGTTCCACCAGTGATGTCTTCGGTGTCGCCATCGACGTGGTGCAGCACGACCTGGCCCTGCCCGGTCGGCGACGTGTCGGTGGCGACGAGGGCACCCTGCGTACCGACCACCTCGACGACGGTGGTCGGTCGGTAGTAGCTCGCCGTCGCGGTCAGGGTCGCCAGCACGTCGCCGGAGAACCGTAGCGCCGCGACGGCGAGATCCTCGGTCTCGTACCCGCGTTGGGCGGCGGTGAGGCCGCTGGCGGACTCCACCTCGCCGAGTAGCATCCGGAGCAGGTCGAGATGATGGGTGCCGATGTCGGCCAGCACCCCCCAGCGCGCGGTTGCCTTGTGTCCGCGCCACGTCTTCGGTGCCGAGTCCCGGCGCATGCCGTAGAGGCTCCGGGCGGTCACGATCCGCCCGATCGCGCCGGCGGCGATCAGCTCGCGCATCCTGATGTGGCCGGGGACGTAGCGGGCCTGGTAGCCGGTGGCGAGTTTGACCCCCGAGGCCTGGGCCAGTTTGACCAGCTCCCAGGCCTCGTTGGCGGTGAGTGCGAGCGGCTTCTCCAGCAACACGTGCTTGCCCTGCTGGATCGCCCGCGTGGCGTGTTCGACGTGCAGGAAGCTGCTGGAGGCGATCCAGACGGCGTCGAGGTCGGGGTCGGCCAGGAGAGCGTCGATGTCGCCGTAGCCCCGGGGGATCCCCGCGTCGGCCGCGAAGCTCGCCGCCCGCTCCCGGCTGCTGCTGGCGACCGCGAGCAGACGCGCGGTCGGAGTCCGGGTGACCGCTGGAACGCAGACGCGCGCGGCGTAGCCGGACGTGCCGACCAGGCCCCACCCGAGGGTCGGCGTTGTTGCTGCCATCTCCGCCTCCAACGTTGTGCATAATCGATTGCGCCGATCCTGGGCGCGTACCGGCACGTCGCGCAAGGCGTGTAACGCACTACTAACCTGGCGGCCAGGTTGTTAACGTGATCGACTTTTTCCCGCAGCTCGACCCGGAGCCGGACTGGCCGTCGGTGGCGTCGACCGCTCCCCCGGTCAGCCGTCGACGCCACCACCGCCGGCCGTCCAACCACCAGCCACGTGCCCTGTGACCTGGCATGTCGTCCCCCACGGGGTGCGACCGACGACCCGTCGTCGAGCCCGCCGACGACTCTTGCGCGGCGACGCGTGGACTGTGCATACTGTGCCCACCGATAATGCATAATCGACAAAGGTTGGCGTCTGCGGCCGTGTTGCTCGCGAGGGAGATCATGCAAGAGGGCGTCTTCACCGAAGATCTACGCAAGCGGTTCGGTGACTTCCGGGCCCTCGACGGCGTCGACCTCGTGGCACCAGCGGGAACCATCGGCTCGATCCTGGGACCCAACGGTGCCGGCAAGACCACCACCATCCGGATCCTCGCCACGCTGACCACTGCGGACTCCGGCCGCGCCTTCGTCGGCGGCCACGACGTGCACGCCCGGCCGCACATGGTGCGCTCGATCATCGCGCTCACCGGTCAGTTCGCCGCGATCGACGGCGGCCTCAGCGCGCGCGAGAACCTGATCCTGATCGCTCGCCTGCACCGTCAACCGCGCCGGCTCGCCAAGGCGAAAGCCGACGAACTCCTGGAGCGGTTCGAGCTGACCCCGGCGGCCCACCAACACGCCCGGACCTTCTCCGGCGGGATGCGACGACGTCTCGACCTGGCCATGAGCCTCATCACCTCGCCACAGGTGCTCTTCCTCGACGAGCCCACGACAGGTCTGGACCCGCCGAGCCGTGAACGTCTGTGGGAAGTGGTCGAAGACCTCCGGGACAACGGCACCTGCGTCATCCTGACCACGCAGTACCTCGAAGAGGCCGACCGCCTCGCCGACAAGATCACCGTGATCAACCACGGCAGGACCGTCGCCGTCGGTACCCCGCCCGAGCTCAAGCTGGCCTACGGCGGCGAGATCGTGGAGGTGCACGCCGCCGGTGACGCCGACGCGCACCGGGCCGCGAAGTCTCTCGCGGTCACCGCCGGCCTCGACGACTCGGCAGTCGCGGTGAACGTCGGCTCCGCCCGGGCTCGATTCCGGGTCCAGTCCGGCACCTTCACGGTCGCGGCCGCCGTCCGCGCCCTCGATGCCGAAGGGCTGAATTTCATCGACATCACCGTTCACCGCGCGACCCTGGACGAAGTCTTCGACGTCGTCACCGCGGCGGAGCATCCATGAGTCCCGGCCGCGGCCGGACCGCGGACAATGGTGTCGCGCTGCGGCGCTACGTCACTCTGCCCCATGCGCTCGAAAACACCGGGACCATCGCCCGCCGCAACCTGGTGAGCTTCTGGCGCAACCGTCAGTTGCTGGCACTGTCCCTGATCCAGCCGCTGACGAACATGGTCCTGTTCGCGTACGTCCTGGACCAGGTCGCGACCGTCTCGGGCATGCCCTACCGGCAGTACGTCATCCCGGGGGTACTCACCCAGGCGGTGATGGTCCAGGCGATGCGGACCGGTGTCGCGGTCTCCCACGACGCGGACGCAGGCATCAACGACCGGTTCCGTACCTTGCCGATCGCGCGATCGGCGGTGCTCCTCGGCCGGACGCTCGGTGACACGGCCAAGAGCGCCATTCAGGTCACCATCCTCATGATCGTCGCCGTCGTGGTCATCGGCTTCCGATTCGAGACCGGTCTCCTGCGCGGCGTCGCGGCCACCGCGGTCATCGCGCTGTGGGCCTTGGCCGTGACCTCGTTCTCGACCTGGGTTGGGCTGGCCGTACGCGACGGCGAGACAGCGCAGACCTGGCTCATCACTCCGACGTTGCCGCTCGTCTTCGGCAGCTCCGGATTCGCCCCTATCGCCAGCATGCCCGACTGGCTGGCGTCCTTCGCCCGGGTCAACCCGGTGTCGGCCGTCGTCGACACCGCCCGTGCCCTGACGCACGGGGGTCCGCTGCTTCCGTCGTTCCTGCAGTACCTGGCCTGGACCGTGGGACTCACCGTCGTCTTCACCGTCCTGGCGGTGAGACGTTTCACCCGGGACAAGTGACAGGTCTTTCGGTGCGAAGACCTGCCCTACGGGAAGACACGCGCACCCGGACCAGTCGCGCTGGCAGCGGGTCCCAGCCCTCGCCCGATTTCACAAGGAGTAGCCGATGCGGCCAAAGATCTTCGTCTCACAACCGATTCCCCAACCCGCGCTCGACCTGATGGCCGAGGTCGCCGACCTCGAGGTCTTCCCCTGGACGCACCGAGAAGTGAGCATCGACGAACTGGAGAGCGCGGCGCGGCGCAGCGACTACTTCTTCATCATGCATACGGTGCCGATCCGGGCCCGGTATTTCGGCCCCGGTAGCCGGCTCAAGGGCATCGGCATGCAGATGGCCCGCGAGGATCTGCACGACCTGGCGGCGATGAAGGCCGCCGGCGTGAAGCAGATCATGTCCACACCGATCGTGCCGACCGACGATCCGGACGGCTACAGCCTCGACGGGTACGGCCTCAACCCGCGCGCCACCGGACAACTGATGGTGGCGCTGCTCCTCGACTGCGCCTACCGGGTCAACGAGTCCGACATGTTCTGCCGGGCCAACGGCTTCTTCCAAGAAATGACCATGCAGTTCATGGGCCAGGGCACCACCGGCAAAACCGTCGGCCTCTACGGATTCGGCAAGGTCGCCAAACAGGCCGCCCGCCTGCTCACCACGATGGACATGGAAGTGCTGTACACCAAACGCACCCGACTGACCCCCGAAGAGGAAGAAAAGTGGGGCGTCACCTGGTGCGCCGACCCGGACGACCTCGTCGCACGCTCCGACTACGTCTGCCTGCTCGTCGACTTCGACGACAGCAAGCTGAAAATGTTCGGCGAACGCCAGTTCAAGCTGATGAAACCGACCGCGTACTTCATCAACGTGGCGCGGGGCCGGCTGGTGGACCAGGACGCCCTCATCGCCGCGCTCACGGACGGCACCATCGCCGGAGCCGGCCTCGAGGTCTTCTGGACCGAACCGCCGAACGTCGTCGACGCCTACGTCGACGAGAGATTGCGCAAGCTGGACAACGTCGTCCTCACCCCGCACAACGGCGGCGCCACCTACGCCTCACGCGGCGCCCAGACGCTGCGGATCGCCGAAGCGCTGGTCGAGGAGATCAAGGCCAACTGGACCAGTTGACACCCGGCCACGCGGCACCGACACCGACACCGAAATTCGAAAGGACACCTCGGTGCGTCCCAGGATCTTCGTCACCCAGCCGATTCCCCAACCCGCGCTCGACCTGATGGCCGAGTACGGCGACGTCGAGGTCTTCCCGTGGACCAACCGGGATGTCAGTCTCGACGAACTGGAGAGTGCGTCCAAACGTTCGCACTACCTGTTCTGCATGCACGAGACACCGATCCGCGCCACCCTGTTCGAACCCGGATCGCAACTGGTGGGTATCGGGTACTCCGGGCCGGACCCCGAACTGCACGACCTCGACGCGATCGCCGTTTCCGGGGTGCGGATGCTCCGCGCCGTACGACCCTCGCCGCCCGAGGACGACCCGGACGGCTACAGCTTCGACGGGTACGGCCTCAACCCGCGCGCCACCGGACAACTGATGGTGGCGCTGCTCCTCGACTGCGCCTACCGGGTCAACGAGTCCGACATGTTCTGCCGGGCCAACGGCTTCTTCCAAGAAATGACCATGCAGTTCATGGGCCAGGGCACCACCGGCAAAACCGTCGGCCTCTACGGATTCGGCAAGGTCGCCAAACAGGCCGCCCGCCTGCTCACCACGATGGACATGGAAGTGCTGTACACCAAACGCACCCGACTGACCCCCGAAGAGGAAGAAAAGTGGGGCGTCACCTGGTGCGCCGACCCGGACGACCTCGTCGCACGCTCCGACTACGTCTGCATGTTGGTCAACTACACCGCCGACAACGCCGAACTGTTCGGCGAGCGCGAGTTCAAGCTCATGAAGCCGACCGCGTACTTCATCAACGTGGCGCGCGGCCGCCTCGTCGACGAGCAGGCACTGATCGACGCGCTGCGCGACGGCACCATCGCCGGAGCCGGCCTCGAGGTCTTCCGTACCGAACCCCCGGTCGTGCACGACGCCTACGTACCGGCGGAGTTCCGCAAGATGGACAACGTCGTCCTCACCCCGCATAACGGCGGCGCCACCTACGCCTCGCGTGGCGCCCAGACGCTGCGCACCGCCGAAGCGATCGTCGAAGACATCAAGGCCAACTGGCAGAACTGAGAAGGAGTAACCCGTGCTTCCCAAGATCTACGTACCGCTCCCGATTCCCGAGCCGGCGCTCGAGCTGATGCGCCAGTACGGTGACGTCGAGGTCTTTCCCTGGACCCACCGTGACGCGAGTCTGGACGAACTGGCGAGCGCGGCACGCCGCTCGCATTACCTGTTCTGCATGCACCACACGCCGATCCAGGCCTCCCTGTTCGGGCCCGGCTCCAAGCTGGTGGGCATCGGGACCTCCGGCTACCGGGCCGACCTGCACGACGCCGAGGCGATCAAGGCCTCGGGGGTCAGGATCCTGGAGGCCAAGCGCCCCGAGCCGCCGGCCGACCCGGACGGGTACACGATGGAGGGTTACGGGCTGAACCCACGGGCGACCGGCCAACTGATGGTGGCGCTGCTGCTCAACCTCGCGTACCGGGTCACCGAGTCCGACCACTATCTGCGCGGCGTCGGCTTCTTCCAAGAGATGACCATGCAGTTCATGGGCCAGGGCACCACCGGCAAGACCGTCGGCCTGTACGGCTTCGGCAAGGTCGCCAAGCAGGCGGCCCGGGTGCTCACCAACATGGACATGACCGTCCTGTACAACAAGCGCACCCGGCTGGCCCCCGAAGAGGAAGCGAAGTGGGGCGTCCAGTGGGCCGAACCTGACGAGCTGTTCACCCAGTCGGACTACGTCTGCCTGTTGGTCAACTTCGAGGACGCCAACTACGAGCTCGTCGGCGAGAAGCAGTTCAAGATGATGAAACCGACGGCGTACTTCATCAACGTCGCCCGTGGTCGCATCGTTGACGAGTCGGCGTTGATCAGGGCGTTGCAGGACGGCACGATCGCTGGCGCCGGTCTCGAGGTGTTCCGCAGCGAGCCGCCGCTCGTGCACGACGCGTACGTACCGGCGGAGTTCCGCAAGATGGACAACGTCGTCCTCACCCCGCACAACGGCGGCGCCACCTACGCCTCACGCGGCGCCCAGACCCTGCACATCGCGCGGGCGATCGTCGAAGACATCAAGGCCAACTGGAAGGGCTGAGCCGGTGCGGCCGCGACCGGCGGCACCGCCGACCATCACCCAGCACGCCTACCCGCGCCGGGGTCGACACTGCCGTCGACCCCGGCGCGCGTCCGGTACCGTCGCGGAACATGTTCCGGCCGCGCCTCGCCCTCCTCGTCGGCACCGTGCTGCTCTGCCTGGCCACCGTGATCGGCTGTTGTGCTCCCGCGTTCCTGGCACCCCGGCCGCCGTGGCGGGATCCGGTCGCCGAGCAGGTGGAGTGGAACCAGATCCTGCTACGACTCCTCGCCACCTCGGGCGGCCTTCTCCTGGTCTCGTATCCGCTGCTGGCCTATGGATCCGTCGGGTGGCGAATGGATCGGTGCGCCCGGGTCGAGGCAGAGGGTCAATGCCGCGCGGGCAGCGGTCGCGGTCGTTCTCGGCCTGGCCGCTGCCTCCGTCACCGTGGCCGGCTCCAGTAGCGCCACCGCCGCCGGCGAAAACCGCCGTCCGATCTGCAACAGCATCGGCTTCAACCTGCCCACGACGGTGGGTGGGACGGTGACCATCCCGGTCACCGACGTCGCGGCCGATCCGGATCTCAACCCGGTCGCCCTGGTGAGCGTGTTCGGCGGCGCACCCCTCGGCACCGTGGTGATCTCCGACAACTCGACGCCCGACATCAGCCACGACGATGTCCTGATCTTCACCCGTACCAGCAGCGGCCAGGGCTCGGCGCACCTGTACTGGACGGTGTCGGACGGTTCGCTCAGCGCCCAGTGCGTCGCGTCCGGCTACCACCTGGCGCCGGGCAACGGCTGACCGCTCCCCTGTCGCCGTACGGCCGGGACCAGCCGTGGTGTCCCGGCCGTACGGCCCTCAACCTGCCCGCGCTGCGGTCGGTCGACGATCCGCGCCAGTGACGGCGCGTGAGCCGGCGTCCACCGGGTAGACGAACGGAGACGCAACCGAGCGACCCGGAGGACACCGTGACCACGTCAGCCGCCAGACCGCCGATGCGGACCAGCAACGAAGCCACCGACGAGCAGTTGGCTATCGCCCGCCAGCAGGGACACGCGTACACGAACGCGCTCCGTGAGATGGCCGCCGAAGACGGGGCGTTGAGCCGGCGTGCCGGTGACTACGTGATCTCGTTCGTCAACGAGCGGGCCGAAGGCATGTACGAGTATTCCGACGGACAACTGGTGTGGCGGGAGGCTTCCGAAGAGGCCAACGTGCACCTGGAGGTCGCGGTGGCCGATGGTGCCGACGGCCGCTTCGTACCCGGACTCGCCGTCGAGATCAACATCAGCCGCGACGGTGACCGGGTCGTCTCGGCAGAGCTGCCGTTTCTGTGGCATCCGTTCCTCTACCACTACGGCGGCAACGCCAGCGTGCCCGGTCCGGGACCGTACGACGTGACAGTACGGGTCGCGCCGGCCCGGTTCATGCGGCACGACCCAGTCAACGGCAAGCGGTACGCCACCCCGGTCGAGGTGCGCTTCGAGCAGGTGACGTTCGCCAACGGACGCAAGACCAGCCCGGACGCCCAGCCGCGCGGCGCGGACGCGCCGACGCTCACCGGCTCCGACGGGCGGGACCGGGCTGGCCGACGGGACTGGGCCGACGTCGCGGCGACCGCCCGTACGTCCGACGATCCGCGTGCCCGGACCCCGTACGACACGAGCGGGACCCCCTCGGTGGCCCGCCCCTGACCGTTCGGTCGCTCTGGGTGAGCCCGGCTCAGTCGCCTTGGGTGAGCCGGGCGATCGGTTCGGATCGGTGACCGTCGCCGCGATGGATGCGCCGACCGAACGCGTCGGCGCGTCCCCACCGCCCCGGCACGTCGAGAAGTTCGATCCGACCCACCGACGCGGGCAGGTACGGGTCGACGGCGAGATGGTCCGGATACGGGCTCAGCCCCAGCATCGTCCGGAGCAGCAGCAGGGTCGCCCCCGCCGACCAGCCCTGCGGGCTGCACGCTGTCGGATACTCCACCGGATATCCGGTGAGGCTCCGCTCGTAGCCGGCGAAGGCCTCCGGCAGCCGCCCGTCGAAGTATCCCGACGCGGTGATCATGCCGTCGGCGATCCGGGCGGCCTCGTCCCGGAAGCCGTAGCGCGACAGGCCCCAGGCGATGATCGAGTTGTCGAACGGCCAGACCGCGCCCACGTGGTAGCCGACCGGGTTGTACCGCAGTTCGGCGGTGGACAGGGTCCGCACCCCCCACCCGGAGAACAGGCGTGGCCCGAGCAGATGATCGGCCACCGATCGGGCCCGCTCCGGCTCGACGATGCCGCTCCAGAGCAGATGCCCCATGTTGGAGGCGAGCGCGTCGACCGGCTTGCCGTCCGGGTCGAGCGCGAGTGCGTAGTATCCCTCCTCTTCGAGCCAGAAGTCGCGGTTGAACCGTTCCCGCAACCGCGCCGCTTCGCGTTCCAGCTGGTCGGCGTACACGTGGTCGTTCCAGAACTCGCGGGCCATCCGGGCCCCGCGCACCTTGGCGTCGTAGGCGTACCCCTGCAGCTCGCAGGTCGCCCGGGGAAGGGCGGGCAGCCGGCCGTCCCGGTAGGAGATCGCGTCCCAGGAGTCCTTCCAGCACTGGTTCTCCAGGCCGTTGCGGGTGTTGCGCCGCCAATAGGACACGTAGCCGTTGCCCGACAGATCGCCGTACTCGTCGATCCAGTTCAGTGCCGCGCGGGCCTGTGGTTCGAGGTCGCGGACGGTCTGCACGTCGCCGCTCCACCGCTCGTACTCGTCGAGCAGGATGACGAACAGCGGGGTGGCGTCGGCCGATCCGTAGTACGGGGAGTGTGGTTGCTCCTCGAACGCCGCCGACTCGCCGTACCGGAACTCGTGCAGGATCTTGCCGGGCTCCTCCTCCCGGAAGTCGTCGAAGACGGTGCCCTGCAACGTCGACAGCAGGCGCAGCACGGGCGGGGTCAGGGTGGGGGCGAACGGCAGCGTCTGCAGGCTGACGAAGATGCTGTCCCGTCCGAAGAGGGTCATGAACCAGGGCAGCCCGGCGGTGGGGATCGGGCTGGTCGCGGTCAGCGACGCGTAGCGCATCGCGGCCAGGTCGTACAGGCTGCGTTTGTACGCTGTCGTCAGCGGCTCGTAGTCGGAAGCCAGGCGGGGCGCACGGTCGATCCAGTTTTCCAGCTCCTCGCGTACCTGTGGTCGGATCCGGCCACGGTAGGCCTCCCAGACGCTGGCGGAGCCGCCGTCGCCCCGGTTGATGATCGGCTCCACCTGGAGTTCGGCGTCCCAGCGACCGTGTGGTTCGAGACGGATGTCGAAGGTCATGCCGCCGTCGTCTACCGTGGCCGGCTTGTCACTGGAGACGATGGTGTCCCGGCGGAACGTGTCCCGCTCGTACCGTAGGTGCAGCCGCCGGTCGCCCCGGGACACCGACCGGACGCCGCGTTTCGGCTGATGTTCCTTGATCTCGAAGATGTCGGCGAAGTCGGCGTCCACGTCGATCCGGACGGAGACGTCCACCGGTTCGATGTCGTGGTTGAGGACCACGAGCCGCTCGACGAAGTTCGCGCCGATGGACTGCTCGCGGATGACCGAGATCTTGGCATTGACGTAGTGGGTGGGCCGGCCGGGGACGAGGAAGAACCGGGTCTCGAAGAAGTGCAGGTCGCTGCGGGACAGCGGGTTGAGCCGCTCGCCGTTGACGCGCAGCACCCAGGTCGACAGGAAGCGGGTGTCGAACGAGAACAGGCCGGTCGGGAAGTCGGGAGACATGACGACGTCGCCGCGCACGTCCGTGACGAGGAACGTGTTTCCGTCCAGGATGCTGAGCGTCTTGTCGATCATGAGGCTTCGGCTTGTCGGTGGACGAAGTCCCGGGGGTGATGGGCGGCGGACGGTCCGGCGAACAGCACCCTGGTGAGCAGGTCCACCAACCCCAGCTGACCTTCGACCACGAGGGCGTTACGGAAGAACAGCGGTACGAACCGTTCCTCGCCCCTGGCCAGTCGCTCGAACATCTCGTCGTCGGTACGCAGCACCGCGTCCGGCACGAGCCGCTGCTGGGGCCGGTCCGGATCGGCCTCGCGGACCAGGACCGTTCCGTTCTCCATGACGACGAACCACTGTCGTATGACGGTTCCGGCGGCGTCCGTCACGTCCAGACGGACGGTGCCCTCGGTCGCCCGTGGAATCCTCTTGGAGGTACGACTTCCGCCGCTCTCCAGCGTCCGCAGTGCGTCGGTCAGCTGGTCGGTCATCTGCCTGTCGTCCTCCTTTCCTGGTGGAGCCACCACCGGAGCACCACCACGTCAGATCGGGTACTGCCGGTCCGACGGCGAGATCGTGATCCACCGCAGGTCGGTGAATTCGGCGAGCGCCGCTCGGGAGCCGAACCGTCCCCAGCCGCTGGCTTTGACCCCGCCGAAGGGCATCTGCGGCTCGTCGTGCACGGACGTCTCGTTGATGTGGCAGATCCCGGCCTCGATCCGGCGCGCCACCTGCAGGGCACCGGCGACGTCGCGGCTGAACACGGCGCTGGCCAGGCCGAGATCGGTGTCGTTGGCGATCCGGACGGCCTCGTCGACGCCGTCCACCTCGATCACCGCGGCGACTGTCCGGGGTGGCCGTCCCGGTCGCCGGCGACCCTCGACGTCGAGGTCGAGGTCAGCTGCTCCTCGGGAACCGGTCCGAACGACTCCTCGCTGTAGATCCGCATCCCCGAGGTCACCTTGCGCACGATGGTGGGTGGATAGAACAGGCCGTCGACCTGTCCTCCGGTGAGCACCTCGGCGCCGTGCAGTTCGGCGTCGGCGACCAGCGACGCGACGTGGTCGGCGGCCCGCTGGTGGACCATCGGTCCCAGCTGGGTCGACGGGTCGAGCGGGTCGCCCACGGTCAGCCGGCTGGCGTGGGCGGCCAACTGGTCGCAGAACTCGTCGGCGACCGTCCGGTCCACCACGATCCGTTCGGTCGACATGCAGATCTGGCCCTGGTTCATGAAGGAGCCGAACGCGGCGGCGCGGACGGCCGCCGGGATGTCCGCGTCGGCCAGCACCAGCATCGGTGCCTTGCCGCCGAGTTCGAGGACGGTGCGCTTCAGGTGCCGGCCGGCCTTCTCGCCGATGATCCGCCCGACGGAGGTCGAACCGGTGAAGTTGACACAGCGGGTCTGCGGGTGGCAGATGAGCTCGTCGACGATGTCGGCGGCGTCGGCGGGCGCGTTGGTGATCACGTTGATCGCGCCGGGCGGCATGCCGGCGTCGTGCAGGGCGGCGACGATCGCCACATGGGTCGCCGGGGACTCCTCGCTCGCTTTGAGCACCACCGTGTTGCCGTACGCCAGCGGCAGCGCGACGGCGCGCATGCCGAGGATCAGTGGCGCGTTCCACGGGGCGAGGCCGACGACCACGCCGACCGGTTGACGGACGCCGAGAGCGGTCAGGCCGGGCACGTCGGACGGGATGACCTCACCGACGATGCCGTACGTCTGCGCGGCTGCCTCGGCGAGCATGCCGGTGGCGAGCTGCAGGTTGAAGTGGCACCAGCCGAGTACCGCACCGGTCTCCCGGGACATCGTCTGGACGATGTCGTCGCCGCGTTCGGTGAGCAACGCGGCGGCGCGTAGCAGTACCTCGCGTCGTTGCCCCGGCGGCCAGGTTCCCCAGGTGGCCTTGGCGGCGGCGGCCGCGTCGACGGCCGCCGCCGCGTCGGAACGGCCGGCGGCGGCGACTTCCGACAGCGGCGTGCCGTCGAGGTTGCGAACCTTGGTGGTCGTCGCACCTGACGCGGCGGGTGTCCATTTCCCGCCGATCAACAGATCGATGGTACGGGTGGTGTCGGGCATGGTGACGCGGCTCCTTCCGGTCGTACGGCACGACCTGTCGCTGCGACGGTGCGACTCGACGGCCAGCGCGGCCGTGCCGTCGGGTCGGCACGCGGACCGGTGAAGCGGAGTGGCACCACTCCTCGCAGCGTACGTCCGGCCAGGGCGGTCGGCCCTGTTTCCGAAGGAACCTCCCGATCGGTACCTTTCCGCATGGGGGCGGGTCAGGCCCTGGCGGTGAAGATGTTGCGGGAGGCGGCGAGCCCGAGGACGGTGGCGGCGACGACGACCAGACCGACCGTACTGACCCCGCCCAGGGCCACCAGCACGCCGACCGCGATCGGGCCGGTGGTCTGGCCGACGCTGCGGGAGAGTGTCTCGGTGGCGGCGGCGCTCGCGCGTAGCTCCGGGTTCCAGTTGACGCTGATCGCCATGGACAGCGGCATGAGGGCACCCAGGCAGGTGCCGAGCAGGACCAGCGTCAGCGCGACGGCGCCCACATCCAACGCCGCGAGAGCCACCACGGCGTAGGCGGTGGCCGCGAGCGGGATCACCAGGTAGAGCCGGGTGAACAGCTGCTCGCGGGTGATCCGCTTGAGCGACATCCGGTTGATGAAGCTGCCGGTGAACACGCCGCAGGGAATGAGGATCGACACGCCGACCCGGGCGAGCGTGCTCAGGTCGTCGGAGAGGCGGTCGAGCAGCACGCTGACGCCGAAATGGCTGCCCTGCATGATCACCCCGATCCCGATGCTGGACAGGATCAGCCACTGGCGTCGCCGTTCCCGCAGCATCGCCCGGATCGCCGCCCCGGTCAGGACGATCCGGCGGCGGAACGCGACGTCGGCGGCGTGCGTGGCGGGTGGGTGCTCGCGCCCCAGCCGGGCCACGACGACGACTCCGAGCAGGATCGTCGCGTAGCCGGCGCCGACCGCGAAGACCAGGACCGGGCGGTCCAGGGCGGCCGCGAACGCGCCGAGGGCGAGTGCCGAGGCGGCGCCCATGCTGACGAAGGTCTGCAGCATCGAGTAGCCCCGGTCGCGGGCCTTCGGGTCGCCCCGGGTCAGGTCGGCGACGAGTGCCTGGCCGCAGAGGGCGATGGCGCCGCTGGCGAAGCCGGTGAGCAGCCGCCCGGCGGTGAGCACGGCGTAGCTCTGGTAGAGGCACAGCAGGATCGACACGACCGTGTTGACGATCATGCCCGGCACGAGAATCCGACGGACCGGTACGAGGTCGAGCAGCGGGCCGGCGAACACGCCGGCGGCGGCGGTGGCCACGCTGTGCACGCCGATGGTGATGCCGATCTGCGCCGGGCTGAGGTCGAGGCTGCGACCCAGGCCCACCGAGATCGGGATGTACGCGAGCTGGGTGAGCGGGTTGAAGAAGACCAGCAGCGGTGGGACGGCCCCGGCCAGCCGGGTCCGGGCGGGGGGACGGGCCTCGTCGCCGGTCACCGCTGGGCTCCCGCCGGTCGCGCACCATGGGGCTGGCCGGGCCGGCGTGGTCGGTGGGACGGACAGGGCCGGCGGTACGGCTGCGTCCGCAGCCGGTACGGATGCCGCCTCAGTCGATCGGCCGGTGCTCCAGGAACGCTTCCATCTCGTCGAAGGCGACCGACGAGTGGGTCCGGAAGATCGTCTCCGCCGCGTCGAGGTCCCGGTCCCGGCAGGCCTTGAGGAAGCGTCGGTGCTCGTCGAGTCCGTCGAGACGACGCTCCTTGGAGCGGGTGAACGCGACCGAGAGCATGCCGGGTGTGGCGGTCCGCAACGACAACAGCATCTGGGTGAGGCGGGGCGAGCGGGCCGCGTGGTAGAGGAACACGTGGAACGCCCGGTTCAGCTCGACGTACTTGCCGAGGTCCGGATCGCGTTCCATCTCTTCCTGCATCCGTTCGGCTTCGGCCAGCTCGTCGTCGGTGATCCGTTCCGCGCAGAGGCGGGCGGCCAACGCTTCGAGGGTCTCGCGCAGCAGCCGGATGTCGCGCAGTTCGTTGGCGTCGATCGCGGTGACCGTGGCCACCTTCCGGGCGTGGACCTTGATCAGGCCCTCGGCGGCGAGGTCGCGCATCGCCTCGCGTACGGGGGTCGGGCTGACCCCCAGCATCCGCGCGATGTCGATCTGGACGATCCGGGATCCCGGCTTGAGCGTTCCACTGACGATCGCCGAGCGCATCCAGTCCCGGACGCGCTCGTGGACGGTTCCTGAGATCCCGGCGAAGGACGTCACCTCGTGGTCCCCGATCACCACTGTCCTGCCCTCGTTTCTGCCCGCACCGTGTCTCCCCGCACCGTGGCACACCGGGTAGCGCGCCCACTGACGCCTCGATTCTACAGAGTCGAGGCGAGACTGGGAGTTGGCGGACTTCCGCGTACTCCACCATGTCAGGTTCGTTCCTCTCGGCGTCCGCCTTCGCGTCCGCCACCGACCTTGGGCTCGACCTTGTCCTCGTCTTCGGTGTAGGCGTCGGCGAGCGTCCATCGGCGCAGCGCCGTCAACCGCCAGCCCAGGAAGGCCATGACGACCGCACTGGCCAGACCACCCGAGACCATCGCGAACGCCGGGCTGGTGATGCTCGCCGTCGCCCCGGCGCGGGCATCGCCGAGCAGCGGACCTCCGGTGACCACGCCGATGTGCACGGCCGAGAGCCGGCCACGCAGGTGATCCGGAACACTGAGCTGCAGCACCGTCTGGCGGAACACCGCCGACACCACGTCCGCCACACCGGCGACCATGAGCAACGCCAGGGTCAGCGGCAGCCAGTGCGACAGGCCGAACCCCGCGATCGCCAGACCCCAGACGATGATCGAGACGATCACGGCCCGCCCGTGTCGGGTCACCGACCCCACCCAGCCCGAGGTGAGGGCACCGATCAGGGCGCCCGCGCCGGGGGCCGCGTGCAGCAGGCCGACGGTCACGGCGTCGCCACCGAGCTGGTCGAGGGCGATCGCCGGGAAGAGCGCCCGGGGCATGCCGAAGAACATGGCGTTCACGTCGGCCAGGAAGCACCCCATCACCGCCGGCTTGCTCCGCAGGTAGGTCAGTCCTTCGATCACGGACCTGAGCCCCGGTCTGGTGACGGCGTGCGCGGGCGGCAGCGGCCGCATCCGGCTGAGCACCAGGATCGAGAGGCCGAACGTGACGACGTTCAACGCGTACGTCGTCGACAGCCCGAGCGCCGCGATGACGACACCGGCGAGCGCCGGCCCCACGATCGCGCCCACCTGGGTGAGGGTCTGGTTGAGCGCGAAGGCGGACGGCAGGATCTCCCGCCGGACCAGACCGGCGACCGAGGCGCTGCGGGCCGGACCTTCCAACGCGGAAAGCCCGGCCGAGATCGCCACCAGGACGAAAATGCCCCAGATCGGCGGACTGTCCAGCAGCGCGAGCAGCGCCAGGCCGGCGACGACGACGGCGAGCAGACCCTCGGTGATCAGCAACAGCTTGCGCCGGTCGACGGCGTCCGCCACCGACCCGCCGAACAACGAGCAGATCATCAGCGGAATGAGCTGGGCGAGGCTCGCCAGGCCGACCATGAGCGTCGAGTCGGTCAACACGTACACCTGGTAGGGCACGGCGACCCGGGTCATCTGGGTGCCCATGATCGCGATGGCGTGCCCGGTCCAGAGCCGCCGGTAGTCCGGCGACTCGCGCAGCGGAGTGATGTCGATGACCAGGCGCCGCCGGACCGGCCCGCGCTCCGTCCGTCCCTGGTTGTCGGTCGTCGTCACGCCGTCAGCCGCACCGGAAGAACTCGCGCGGCACCGAGTGCAGCGATTCGAGGCCGGACGCGGTGACCCGGAACATCTCGCCGTACTGCACGCCGGCCAGCCCGTCCGCGGTCACCACGTTCGGTTGGACGACCAGGCACATCCCTTCCTGATAGACGAACCCTTCCGGCTCGCCCCGGTAGGTCTGGCGGGTCCGGACGATCGCCGGCAGTTGGGCGCAGCCGTGCACCAGGTCGTCGTAGATCGTGAAGCCCCGCCGCTGGGCGAGCTCCGCCGCGTCGAGGATGTCCGACACCGTCGAGCCGTGCCGGATCACCGAGGAGACCGCGTCGAAGACCTCCAGCGCGACGTTGTGCAGCTGGGCGTAGAGCGGCGTCGGATCGGCGCCGATCGTGTAGCTGCGCAGCACCTGGGCGGAGTAGCCGGCGTAGTTGGTGCTGAGCTCGGCCACCAGGGCGTCGCCGACCCGTAGCCGGCGGTCGGACTGGTGCTGGCACGGGACGCCGCCGCGTGGATCCGACATCTGGGTGGCGACCATGAAGTGAATCCCGTTGATCCCGCCGTCGGCCAGGTAGCTGTCCTCGATGATCCGGGCCACCTCGTGCTCGGTCATGCCGGGCCGGGCCTGCTCGGCGATCGCCATCGCCGACGCGTCGCACATCCGCGCCGACGTCACCAGCCGCTCCAGCTCCTCGGCGCTCTTGATCTGGCGCTGGTCGGCCAGCTGCCCGCCGAACTCGACCCATTCCACCGCCGGGAACGCCGCGGTGAGGCGGGCGTGGTCGCGCCAGGTGACGGTCCCGGCCAGCCCCACCCGGCCCGTCGAGATGCCGCGTTCCCGCAGGCATTCGATCAAGGTGGGTACGGTGTCCACCGAACCGGTCGGTGCGGACCCGCCGAACCGTACGTCCGGGAACCGGGACATCCGCCGGGCCAGCGGCAGATGGTTCGACAGCTGGATCAGCATCGTCGGCTCACCGTGGCGCGGATACAGCACCCAGGCCTCCCGGGTCGACCACCAGTCGCTGACGTACAGCACGTTCGGGTCACGGCCGCCCCGGCCGCAGACGACGACGAGTTGCAGATCGAGCGCGTCCATCCGGGTGTGGATCGCGGCGTCGCGACGCGCGAACTCGGCGTCGGAGAACCGGGGGTAGTCGCGGTCGGTGAGCGGCAGAGCGGCGGTGGTGGTCATGCGTCCTCACTGAAGGGTTGCGGAGGGTGACGGGCCCGGGCCCGAGGGCGGCCTAGAGGCCGCCCTCGAGTCCCATCCGGGCGTTGAGTCGGTTGTAGCCGACGAGACCGACGAGCAGGATGGCGAACGTCACGATGCCGAACGCGGCCACGGTGGAGAACTGTCCGTCGCCGGCCATGTCGAACATGACGACCGCCGCCGTACGGGTCTGCGGACCCGCCAGGTAGAGCGTGGTCTGCAGCTCACGGAAACTCATCACCATCGTGATGAGCGCGCCCGCGAGCAGCGCCGGCGACAGCAGCGGTACGACGATCGTCCAGATCGCCCGCATGAAGCTCGCCCCGGCCACCTGGGCGGCTTCCTCCAACTCGGAGCTGATCTGCAGCATCCGGGCGCTGACCAGACGGGACACCACCGCGATGATCAACGTGATGTACGCGATCACCAGCGCCCAGTGCGTCGAGTAGATCGGCAACGGCATGATCAGGAAGATCCAGAGGAAGCTCACCCCGACGATCACGTTGGGCAGCGCCATCGGCACCGAGGTCAGCAGGTAGAGCAGCCGGCCACCGGCCATCCGCCGGGCCGAATACCAGGCGGCGAGGGTCGACAGCGTGAGGACTCCGATGCTGGCGAGCACGCCGACCAGCAGGCTGTTACCGAAGCCCTGCAGGATGTTCGGTGCCTGCACGGCGGACACGTAGGACTCCAGCGACAGCGACGTGACGGCCTCCCAGCTGAACTGGCGGAAGAACGGGTTGAGCGACATCCACAGGAGCATGAGCAGCGGCAGCAGGATCACCAACGTCAGTACGGCGAAGGCGAGGACCGCCACCGGAATCCGCCACCGGCCCAGGTCCATCCGTACCGACGAGAAGTTCTTGCCGCTGATCACGGCGTAGCGCTCCCCCGCCTGGTTGAACCGGTCGTACCACCAGATCATCAGCACCGCGCCCACCAGCATGAAGACCGCGTAGGTGGAGACGAGACCGACGTTGCTCGGCGGCGTGCTCGTCCGCAGGTAGATCTCCGAGGCGTACGTGAAGATCTTCTCGTTGACGCCCAGGAACCACGGAATCTCGAACGCCTCCCAGGCGCGCATCAGCGCCATGATCGCGACGGCGGCGATGCCGGGTGCCGCCAGCGGCAGCGAGATGTCCCGCACGGCCCGCGCCTTCGACGACCCGGACACCTCGGCGGCCTCCTCGAGCGAGGAGTTCATCGAGGAGAAGACGGTGACCACGAAGAGGTAGACCATCGGGACCATGGTCAGACCGTTGACCAGGATCAGGCCCTGCATCGAATAGACGTTGAACAAGGTGCCCTCGGTGCCGGTGATGTTGCGCCAGGCCACGTTGATCGCCCCGATGTTCGGGCTGGCCAGGAACGTCCAGGCGACCGGGACGAGAATCCCGGGCACCGCCATCTGAACGATGGTGAGCACGCCCACGACGTTGCGCAACGGCACGTTCGTCCGGGCCACGATCCAGGCCAGGAACGTGCCCAACACCAGCGCCACGAGGGTGGAACCGACGGCGAACTGCACCGTCGTCCAGGTGACGCTCAGCAGCCGACCGGAGGCGAACGCGTCGCGGAAGTTCTCCAGGGTGAAGGTGAGGGAAAAGAAGTCGGCGTCGGTGGGCCGGGCGTCCTTGAAGCTGGTGAACAGCAGGATGGCGATCGGCAGCGCCACCTGGGCCAGCAGGATGATCAGGACCAGGCCGTAGACCGCTCCACGGAGGGACAGCACCCTCCGCAGAGCGGACAACCGGGTGAAACGGCCAGCGAGGAATCGCGCCTGGCCTTCCACAAGGGTGGTCATGTCGATCAGCCCGTCACAAAGATCGACTGGTGCTGCTCGACGCGGGTCTCGTAGTCACCGAAGTTGTCGGTGGTCTCGAAGAACAGCTCGGCCTCCAGAATCCCCTCCGCCGACGAGGGAATCGGCGCGTCCGGCTTGATCGGCACCTTCACGACGGCTTCGGCGACCTTGTTCTGCCAGTCGTCGCTCATCAGCCACTCCATGTACAGCCGCGCGGTGGCCGGATGCGGCGCGTTCTTGAGCGCGAAGTACATGTCCGGCTGGGCGATGGTCACCGGCGTGGTGACGATCTCCAGTGGTGCCCCGTCGGCGATCATGTCCCGGATCGTGCGGGTCGCGCTCTGCGGCAGCGCGAGGTCGAACTCACCCGCCGCGAGCTTCTCCAGCCCGTCCGCGCCCGCGTACACGACCGGCTCGTTGGCGGCGATCGCCTCCATCAACTCCAGCCCCGGTTCCTCGCCCATCTCGGCCAGCATCCCGGCGAACCAGTCGAGCTGGTCGATGTTGATGCCGAACCGGCCCTTCCACTTCGGATCGGTCAGATCCTCGTACGTCTTCGGCGCCTCGGCGGCGGTCACCTTGGTGGTGTTGTAGACGATGTGGAAGGTGAAGAAGTCGGCCACCGAGCAGACACAGTCCGGATACTGACGATCCGCCGGTAGACCGGCCTCACCACGCGGGTCGTACTCCAGGCACAGACCTTCGTCCCGACACAACGTGTTGTCCTCCAACGGACCGCCCTGCAGCACGTCCGCGCTGGGTCGACCGGCGGCGTTCTCGGTGATGATCCGTTCGATCAGCTCCAGCGTGCCGCCCGAGGTGTACTCCAGCTCCACCCACGGATACTGCTCGATGAACAGGTTGATCTGGTTCTCGGCGGCCGCCGCCGGGGCGCTGAAGTAGTAGCTGAGCACACCGCCTTCGGCCTTCGACGCCTCCTCCAACTTGGTCAGATACTCGGCGTACTCCTCGTCGGTCATGTCGACGGTCGACGCCACGGCGAGTTCTTCCGGCAGTGCCGCCGCCTCGGCGTCGTCCCCGCCGCCACCGCAGGCGGCCAGCGTCAGCGACACCGCCGCCAGCGGAGCCGCGATCCGCCACCCGATCGTGGTCCGTCTCATGTCAGCGCCTCCGTCGGTGTCGGGGTGACGGTGAGCTTGGCGGCGAGCTGCTCCAGGCTGAGCACCCAGCCCTGGCAGCGGCCGAGCTGCTGAAGCCCCAGCTCCTGCAGGTCCTCACCGAACCAGGTCGCGACGCAGTCGCTGACCGTGATCACCTTGTACGCCTTGCAGCTGGCGTCGTAGGCGGTGGACTGGATGTCCGCGTTGGTGTTCGCCCCGGCGAGGATCAGCGTGTCCACGCCGAGCGCCTTGGTGAGCCACTCCAGGTCGGTCTGGTAGAAGGCGCTCAGGGACTTCTTGGTCTTGATGATGTAGTCGCTGTCGGCGACCGAGACCGCGAAGTCCGGCTGGAACGTGCCGTCCTGCACGTCGACCGACTCGTCGGGCACCGGGCCGTACGGGCTCGGCGACTCGCCGATGGCGGCCCACGCCCGGTTGACCCGCGTGTCGGCGCTGGCCTGCGCCTCCACCGGCCGCAGCGCCGACAGGACGTGGATGACCGCGGTGCCGCTCTCCCGGGCCAGGGTCAGCAGCTTCTCGGTGTTGGCGAGCAGGTCGTCGCGTACGCCGGGCGGAAAGGGCGCGGTCGGCGTGAGCCGGCGGTTGGTCATCTCGACCGTCACGACCGCGGCCGTGGCCGGGACGATCGGTACGGCGTCGTTGATGACCTGGAGGAACTCCGTACGGTCGTAGACGTCGATGGTAGGTCCGGTGAGCATATGAGGTGGTCCCTTCGATCTGTCGGGGAATCGGCTGGGCGTACGGCTGGCGTACGGCTGGCGTACGGCTGAGCGTGCGGTCAGGCGCTGGCCATCGGCGGGACACCGGCGGCGGCCTTGGCGGCGGAGAGCCGTTCGACGGCCTCGTCGGACGACATCGCGAAACCGATCGTGCGGGCGTAGTTCTGCAGCGCGAACTCGTGCAGGTCCTTGCCGTGTGTGGAGCCCACGGCGTCGGTGACGATGATCGGCGTCCACATCCGGTTGTAGGCGTCGAACGAGAAGTTGGAGACGCAGTTGTTGGTGTTGATGCCGACGACGAAGAACGTGTCGACACCGAGGCAGCGGATCAGGTGTTCCACGTCGGTCGACAGGAAGCTGCTGGTCATCTGCCGCTTGGTGTTGATGATGTAGTCGCCCTTCTTGGGCCCCAGGATCGGCATCACGTCCCACTCGAAGTAGCCCTCGGGCGCGTCCGGGTGGTAGCCGGGCTTCGGTGCCAGGCCGTACGGCGTGCCGGGCCGGCCGGTGCTCTGCACGATCGAGGTGCGCGGCTGCATGCCCCGCTCGACGAGGCGCTGGTAGACCATGACGTGGATGACCGGCAACCCGAGTTCGCGGCCGGCGTCCAGGAACGCGGCGGCGTTCGGCAGGATCCGGTCGGCCACGTTCTGCGGGAACGACGACCAGTCCTTGTCGATCTGCCGTACGTGCATGTCGATCTGTACGACGGCGGTCTTGGTGAAGTCGATCTCCAGGGCGTCGTTCATCCTGGCCAAGGTCTCGCTGCGGTCGATGACCTCGACCGCGTGGCTCTTCGGGTGCACCTGGTTGTAGGTCATGCCGGTCTCTCCTCTGTTCGCGTTCGTCTGTTCGCGTTCGTCTGTTCGCTGTTCGAGTTCGTCGACACGCGCGACGCGGGCATGCGGCATCGCCGCGCGACGCGGGCACGGGTGTGGGCGTACGGGATCGTCACCGGAGGCCGCCGGGATTCGGTGGCGCAACGACCCAGCGGGTCGTCGGCTCGGCGGCGTCGTGGTCGGCGGCTAGGCAGCGGTGACTTGGCGGCCGGGCGGGCGTGGTGGTTGGCGGCTAGGCGGCGGTTGCCGGCTCGGCGGCGGGGTCGCGCGACGCGCGGTCGGGGTGCAGCACGACGTGGTGCGGCTCGATGCGTACGTGTACCGGGGCCCCCGGGGCGGCACCGGCGCCGCCGCTCACCCGGGCCGTGACCAGGTGACCGGATTCCAGCTCGACGACGAGTTCGGCGAACGGGCCGAGGAACGACGCCGACCGCACCGAACCAGCGATGGTCGGGATCGCGGTGTCCGTGACCGGGTCGCGCAACTGCAGGTGCTCCGGACGTACGGTGAGGACGACGGCGTCGGACACCCGTACGGTGTCTTGCGGCTGCCGTGCCACGTGGAGCCGCCCGATGTCGGTCTGCACCAGCCAGTGGTCGTTGTCCGATTCGACGACGGTGCCGTTGAGCGTCTCGCTCTCGCCGACGAAGTTCGCCGCGAACACGTCGGCCGGACGCGAGTAGACCCGCGACGGCGTGCCCTGGTCCTTGATATCGCCGCCCTCGAGGACCAAGATCCGGTCCGAGACCGCCATCGCCTCCTCTTGGTCGTGGGTCACGTAGAGGACCGTGATGCCGAGCCGCTGCTGCAGGTCACGGATCTCCTGTCGGACCTCCTTGCGCAGCTTGGCGTCGAGGTTCGACAGCGGCTCGTCGAAGAGGATCAGGTCGGAGCGCGACACGAGCGCACGGGCGACCGCCACGCGCTGCTGTTGTCCGCCGCTGAGCTTGGTCGCCGGGCGCTGTGCCGCGTACGCGAGCCCGAGCATCTCCAGCACCTCGGTGGTCCGGGACAGGATCTCGGCCTTCGGCAGTCGCCGGCGCCGCAGCGGGTAGGCGACGTTGTCGAAGACGGACATGTGTGGCCAGATCGCGTACGACTGGAAGACCATGCCGATCTGGCGTTGCGCGGGAGTCAGGCGGATGCGACGGTCGGACGAGTAGACGACCCGGCCGCCGATGGAGATGGCACCGGAGGTGGGGGTTTCCAGTCCGGCGACCGAACGAAGGATCGTGGTCTTGCCGCAACCACTCGGGCCGAGCAGGGTGACGAACTCACCCTTGGCGATATCGAAGCTGATTCCTCGTACTGCGTGAACGTCACCGTCGGTCGTGCGGTAATGCTTGTGGAGATCGACGATCGACACCATCGGCGCGTGCCCAGAGGCGCTCGGCGTCAACACCTTGTTGACGGGCTCCGTCACCTCGGCGAGAGGCGCGCTATGCGTCACTGTCATGTCACTCCCTTCTCTATAGACTAGAGACAACCGTAGGTAGAGGTTGTTACGGCAGTGTCGCCCGTGATGTTGCGGTGTGGTTAGCGAGCCGTTGCCGCCCGGCTACCTGCCGAGGCCAGAGGCCCTCTGGCCGCCCGTGGTGACGGGCCGCGCACGTGTCCGAGCGGCGGGTAGTCCCGCCTTGCGATGGGACGGTCCCGGTCTGGCCGGCGTTGCCGTGCCGGGTTCACGCTTCGCAGCCACCTACCCGCGTACGCGGGTCTTTCGCAGCCACCTACCCGCGTACGCGGGTCTTCTGGTCGGCTCCACGTGCTGCCACCGGGCCACTCCCGGCGGTGTCGTACTCAGGGCCAGCTTGGTTTCACCGCGAGGCCGCTCGGACGTCTACGGCGTACGGGCGGCCTCGCTCAGGTCGAAGTCGACGGTGACCGGTGTCCAGCCCACCCAGACCGGCTCCGCGCCGGTGAAGCTGCCGCCGGCCGGATGCCAGCGGCCCGGCCCGTGCCCACAGTCGCATCGCAGCTTGATCACCTGACCGGGCAGCACCGACAGCTGGTACGTGGAATTGACGTACTCGACAAGTGACGTCACCGGTGATGGCGTTGAAGGCGATCACCGGGCTGTAGCGGCCGGGCTCGACGCCGTCCACGACGATCGCACCATGCTCGTCGGAGCAGCGCCCGTGCCGGCCGAGTTGTGCGTCACCAAGGTAGACCTCGGTGTACCGGTCGCGCGCCAGTGGTACGAGGCGCACGCAGGCGCGGGCGGGCTCGGCAGTGACGGCGTCCCGGACAGCGGCGGTCACCGTCCCGGTCCTCGCCGAGTGCGGCCGGGCTCGTCGACGCGGTCCCGGCCACGGCTACCGGCGACAACCGGCACGAGCGGCGGCGTACGCCAGTACGATCGGGGCCGTCCGGGGACCGGCCAACCGGCCATGCCGCCGATGTGTCATCGGCAGCCGGGCGCGGTGACCCGCGTCACCGGTCGCCCGTGGTCGTCTGCTCGCTCGGGGCAGCCCGGCCGCCCGGGGCAGTCTGCGGATCGAGTGCCGGGTCGCCGGTGAACAACGCCAACAGGTCGCCGATCCGCCGGTCTGCCTCGGCGGGGTGGCGGAACCGCCCGGCCGGATTGACGGTGTAGTGGTTCCGCCGGCCGACCCGGCTGCGCCGCAGATAGCCGCCGGCTTCGAGGTCCGCGACGATCGCCTGCGCCGCCCGCTCGGTGACGCCGACGCTGTCCGCGACGTCGCGTAGCCGGGCGTCCGGATCCCGCGCGATGGCGAGCAGGACGTGCGCGTGGTTGGTGAGAAACGTCCAGCCTCGGCCCGAGGCTGTCCGCCCGCTCGCCAGCTCCGTCATGTCAGCGCCTCGCTCGACTCGAATCCGTCACCCGGCACCCTACCCTACGTAAGCAGCAAGAAACACGAAACATGGATCGCATATTGCTCGACACTCGTGGGTTCGGGTAGTTGTGGATCACCGCGCTATGGGTCCAGCCCGGCCGCACCGACGACGCCGCCGACCGATCCGCCAGCCGGACGCGAGTGATTGACGCGGGCGGGCAGTGGGCAAGACCTCCAGGAAAGCAGAACTGGAGGTCCCCCCTGATGGCAGCGACGCGTACCGAAGGATCGGAGCCCGCCCGGGACGGCTCGGTCGCCGACCGGCCGGCGGGCGAAGGGTCAACCAACGACGGGTCAACCAACGACCGACCGCAGGCCGACGCGAGGTCGACCACCGACTCGGCGGCCGGCGACTCGACGGCCGGCGACTCGGCGACCGGCGACTCGACGGCCGGCGACTCGGCGACCGGCGACTCGGCGACCGGCGACCGGTCGGTACGTCTACCGGTCGGCCCCGACGAGGGTCCGGACAGTCCGACCGATCTCGCCGCCTCGTCGTGGTGGGCGGCGGTGAAGCGGACCGCCGGCGAGTTCACCAGGGACGCCATCCCCGACCTCGCCGCCGGTCTGACCTACTACGGTGTGCTGTCCATCTTCCCCGGCCTACTGGTGCTGGTCGCCGCGCTCGGGCTGCTCGGTGACGACACCACCGACGACGTCCAAGGGGTAATCCAGGAACTCGCGCCCGGAGAGATCGGGGGATTCCTCGACCGCGCGATCACCCAGGTCAGGGAGAACAGCGACACGGCCGGCCTGGTGGCGTTGTTCGGTCTGCTCGTCGCCTTCTGGTCGGCCTCGGGCTACATCGGCGCCTTCATGCGCGCGTCGAACGCGATCTACGACGTGCCGGAAGGACGGCCGATCTGGAAGACCCTGCCCATCCGGCTCGGGGTGACCGCCGTCATCGGGCTGATGTTGCTGGCCAGCGCGTTGATCGTGGTGTTCACCGGCGACCTGGCGCGGCAGGCCGGCGACCTGCTCGGGATCGGCCCCGCCACGGTCGCCGCCTGGAACATCGCCAAATGGCCGGTGCTGGTGGCCCTGGTCAGCCTGATGTTCTCGACCCTGTACTGGGCGTCGCCGAACGCCCGACACGGCGGGTTCCGGTGGATCACCCCCGGTGGAATCCTGGCGGTCGTGCTCTGGTTGGCGGTCTCCGCCGGTTTCGCGTTCTACGTGGCCAACTTCAGCTCCTACAACGAGACGTACGGCGCGATCGCCGGTGTGATCGTCTTTCTGATCTGGTTGTGGTTGACGAACATCGCCATCCTGCTCGGCGGCGAACTGGACGCCGAGTTGGAGCGGGGGCGGGCGATCGCCGCCGGTCATCCCGACGACCGGGAGCCGTACCTGCGGTTGCGGGACGACCGCACGATCCCGGAGTCGAGACGACCGGCGGCACCCGAGCGGCTCGTCGGTGCGGAGACCGATCGCGTCGGCTCCTGACGCGCGCCTGCTCGCGCCTCGCTCAGCCGTCGGCGGTGGCGGTGGCGGTGTCCGTACGTCCGGCGAGGATCCGCTGCTCGGCGGCGGCCTTGGTGACGCCGAGGTCCGCCAACAAGCCGGTGCCCGCCTCGAACTCCAGCAGCGCGAGCAGGATGTGTTCCGTGTCGACCTGGCTGTCGTCGAGGCGCAGCGCCTCACGGAAGGTCAACTCCAGGACCTTACGGACGTGCGCGTCGAAGGGAATCAGCTGCGGTACGTCGTCGACGGCCGGCGGCAACGCCACGGCGGCCACCTGACGGGCCGTCTCGACGCCCGGGCCGAGCTCGGCGATCACCCGCGCGGCCAGGGTGTCGGGTACGGAGAGCAGCGCCAGCACCAGATGCCCGGTGGTGATCTCGTCGTTGCCCGCCGACCGTGCCTCGTTCTGAGCGGCGACCACGGTCTCGCGGGCCTCGAAGGTGAACCGACCGAAGCCCTGGCTGGGGTCGAGATCGTTGGTCTCGTTTGGCGTCTTGGGCACGAAGCGCTTCTGGGCGGCCTGTTTGCTGACGCCCATGCTGCGGCCGATGTCGGTCCACGAGGCACCGGAGCGACGGGCCTGGTCGACGAAGTGTCCGATCAGGTGGTCGGCGATCTCACCGAGGTGGTCGGCGATGACGACCGCGTTGGTGAGCTGCGTCAGCCGGTCCGGGTGGGCCCGGGTGATGCCGTCGATCAGGTCGTCGAGCCGGATCGACGTGCCGGTTCGTCCGGCCGCGCCGGACGGCCCGGTGGTGGTGTGCGCGGAATCAGTCATGCGTCAACCATAGGTTGACGATAGACCAATCGTCAACCACGAGTTGACGCCACTCATCGCTGGACCGGTGGGCGGGTCGCCGGCACCAGCAGCAGCGCCGGCAGCAGCAACACCGGGACGATCAGCAACGCCCGCAACGTACCGACCCCGTCACCCAGGAAGCCGACCAGCGGCGGACCGGCCAGAAACGCGGTGTAGCCGATCACCGCCACCACACTCACCCGGGCGGCGGCCCGGTGCGGATCGTCGGCGGCCGCACTCATCCCGACCGGGAAGCCCAGCGACGCACCCAGACCCCACAGGGCGACACCGGCCAGCGCCAGCGGCACCCACGCCGCGAACACGGCCACCGCCGCACCCACCGCCGCCACCAGGATCGACACCGACAACACCGGCACCCGGCCCCACCGGTCCAGCGCCACCGTGCCGGCGGTACGGCCCGCTGTCATCGCGGTCACGAACACCCCGAACGCCAGCGCGCCAGCGGCCGCGCCCACCCCGTGGCCGTCGACGAACGCCACGGCCAGCCAGTCGTTCGCCGTACCCTCGGTGAACGCCATCACCATCACCAGCGCACCGATCAGCAGAATCCGAGGTTCCCGCCAGGCGGCCAGCAGACCACCGCCCGCCCGGGTCCCGCCGGCTTCGTCGGCCGCCCGCGCCGGCACCGGCAGGAAAGACCGGACCGCGATCGCCGTACCAGTCACGACGACCAGCGCGGCAGCGGCCAGGTGGATCCCGATCGGCAGCCCGATCCGCGCCGCACCGGCCCCGAGCGCGGCACCGGTCACCGTGCCGAGACTCCATGCCGCGTGAAAGCGAGGCATGACCGTACGGCGCAGCAGCCGCTCGACCGAGGCCGCCTCGACGTTCATCGCCACCTCGCAGGTGCCCGAGCCGTAGCCGACGGCGAACAGACCGACGGCGACCACCGGCACCACCGCCCATGCCCCGGCCGCCACCCCGATCAGCAGCAGACCGACGGCGACCAGCCCGGCCGCGACCGCGACGGCGCGGGCCGCCCCGAACCGGTGGGTGGTCAGGCCGGCGGTGGGCAGTGCCAGCAGCGACCCGGCGGACATAGCGAGCAGCAGCACCCCGAGCTGACCGGGAGTGAGGTCGAGCCCGTCACGGGCGGCCGGCACCCGGGCGAACCAGGACGCCAGCGCCACACCGTTGAGGCCGAACACCACCGCCACCGCGTTGCGCGCCGCGCGGACGGTGCCGGCGGCGGGTTCCGGCACCGATCGATCCAGATCAGCCGTACGCACTGGTCGTCACCTTTCCTCGCCGGATCGCTTACCTGCCGGATCGCTGTCCCGCTCGTCGCCCTCCTCGTACGGGCGCCAGGAGATCGCACCGCTGAGAGCGGTTCCAGCGCAAGCCCGTACCCAGCTCAGCGAGGCATCATGGATCGATGAGCAAGCGGGCACCCCGTACGGTGACTCTCCAGGACGTCGCGAGGGCCGCCGGGGTGTCCCGAGCGACCGCCTCCCGGGTGATCGCCGGATCCGGCCCGGCCTCCCCCGCCACCCGCGAGCGGGTCCACGCCGCCGCCGCCCGGCTGGGCTACACGCCAGACCCCGTCGCCAAGGCGTTGGTCACCGGAAAGGGCTACCGGATCGCCGTCGCGGTCGCCGGGCAAGAGCCGACCGTCTTCGACGACCCGTACGTCCAGCGGTTCGTCAGTGCGGCGGCCGCCGCTTGCGCGCCGCACGGCGTCGGCGTCTCGCCCTACTACCTGCCGATCGATTCGGCGGCGACCCTGCAACGGCTGGCCGACGACCGCAGCGTGCACGGTGTGGTGCTGGTCAACACGACCGGCCCCATGCTGGCGGACATCCCGGCGGCGCTGCGGGGTCGGGTCGCCGCGATCGGAGTGGGCTCGGCGACGGTGCCCGTCTTCGACGTCGACAGCGCCGGAGGCAGCGAAGCGGTGCTGCGGCACCTGTACGGGGTCGGCCGGCGGCGGATCGCCATGATCACCGGTCCGGAATGGTTGCTCTGCTCGGCCCGCCCGGTGACCGCCTACCGCACGATGATGCGTACCGTCGGCCTGCCGGCCCGTCTCGTGGCCGGCGACTACTCCGCCGCCGGTGGCCGCCGGGCCGCCGTCAAGCTGCTCCAGCGCTGGCCGGACACCGACGCGATCTTCGCGATCAGCGACGCGACCGCGCTGGGTGCCCTGCAGGTGCTGCGCCAGCGCGGCATCACGGTGCCCGGCGACATCGCCGTCGCCGGATTCGACGACGTCCCGTTCGCCGCGCTCAGCACCCCGTCGTTGACCACCGCCAGTCACCCGGTCGACCAGATCGCCGCCGCCGCGGCCACCGCCGTGCTGGCGCAGACACTGCGCCACGCTTCCACCGTCTACCCCTCCGAGCTGATCGTCCGGGAGAGCGCCTGACCGGGTGACGGCCGCTCAGTCGGATGGTCGAGCCGGCCGACAGCGGATGCGGACGACAGCGAACTGGGTACCGTACCGACATGGCGAAGACGGCAGACGGCACCTATGTCAATCCTGGCGGGGAGTTCACCCGCGACCAGCGGTACATCGCGACCCGGATCACCGCCGACGGGCGTGACGGCTACCCGGTGGAACCGGACCGGTACCGGTTGGTGGTCAGCCGGGCCTGCCCGTGGGCGAACCGGACCATCATCGTCCGCCGGCTGCTCGGCTTGGAGCAGGCGCTGTCTATGGGGGTCGCCGGTCCCACACACGACAAACGGAGCTGGACCTTCGACCTGGACCCGGACGGCCGGGACCCGGTGCTCGGCATCGAACGGCTGCAGGAGGCCTTCTTCGCCCGGTTCCCCGACTACGAGCGGGGGATCACCGTACCGGCGATCGTCGACGTGCCCACCGGGCAGGTGGTGACCAACGACTACGCCCGGATCACCCTGGACATGTCGACCGAGTGGACCGCCTACCACCGGCCCGGGGCGCCGCAGCTGTATCCCGAGCCGCTGCGCGCCGAGATCGACGAGGTCAACGCGGTCGTGTTCGCCGACGTCAACAACGGGGTCTACCGGTGCGGCTTCGCCGGCAGCCAGGAGGCGTACGCCAAGGCGTACCAGCGGCTGTTCGACCGGATCGACTGGCTCTCGACCCGGCTGGAGACCCAGCGTTACCTGGTCGGCGACACGATCACCGAGGCCGACGTGCGGCTGTTCACGACGTTGGTCCGCTTCGACCCCGTCTATCACGGACATTTCAAGTGCAACCGGGAGAAGCTGGCCGAGATGCCGGTGCTGTGGGCGTACGCCCGGGATCTGTTTCAGACGCCCGGCTTCGGCGACACGATCGACTTCGATCACATCAAGCGGCACTACTACGAGGTGCACCGGGACATCAACCCGACCCGGGTGGTGCCACTCGGGCCGGACCTGGCGAACTGGCTCAGCCCGCACGGCCGGGAGCGACTCGGCGGACGCCCGTTCGGTGACGGCACACCGCCGCCACCGCCGCCGGCCAGTGAGATCGTGGCCGCCGGCCACAATCCGCTGGTCTGACAGTCTGTGCGCGAACGGTGGGAGTCCGAAGCGGACCTGCTGCGGTTCCGCGACGCCGGGCCGGGCCGGCCGCCAGCGCCGCCGGACCAGCCGGCACCGCCCGACCGGGCGCCGGACAACTACCAGGTACGCCGGCCGGCGTGGATGGCCCGTACCGTCTCGATGGTGTCCGCCTCGGCGGCCGTCTTGTCGTCGCGGTAGCGCAGCACCCGGGCGAACCGCAGCGCCAGCCCGCCCGGATAGCGCGGGCTGGTCTGCACCCCGTCGAACGCGATCTCCACGACCTGCTCCGGGCGGACCCGGACCACCCATTCGGAATGCTCGACGGCGAGCCGCTGGAACCGGTCGGTCTGCCAGCGCAGCGTCTCGTCGGTCAGCCCTTTGAAGGTCTTGCCCAGCATGACGAACCCGTCGCCGGCCGGATCCCGGGCGCCCAGGTGCAGGTTGGAAAGCCAGCCCTTGCGCCGGCCGCTGCCCCACTCCACCGCCAGCACCACCAGGTCGAGGACGTGCCGAGGCTTGACCTTGACCCAGGCGGCACCCCGCCGACCCGCGTCGTACGGCGCGCGCGGCGACTTGATCACCACTCCTTCGTGTCCGGCGTCGAGGGCGGCGGCGAACGCGGCGGCGGCCTGCTCGGCTGCCGCGCCGATGACCGGCCCGTCGCTGTCGCCGCCCCCGTCGCTGTCGCTGTCGGTGTCGGTGTCGGTAACTGTCGTCCGGGTGACCCGCAGCGTGGGCGGGACGATCGACGCCAGGGCCGGCCACCGCGTGTCACCGGGTTCGTCGAGCAGGTCGACGCCGTCGAGGTGCAGCAGGTCGAAGAAGTACGGCGCGAGTCGCACGCCGACACGGGCCGTCTCCTGAAACGGTCGGGGCCGGCCGGTCTCGTCGAGCGCCAACGCCTCGCCGTCGAGCACCACGTCCCGTACGGGTAGCGCCCGGACCGCGGCGACCACCGCCGGCACCCGGGCGGTGATCTCGTCCAGGCTGCGGCTGAACACGGCGACGTCGTCGCCGCTGCGGTGCACCTGGATCCGGATCCCGTCGAGTTTGACGTCCACCACGGCCGGGACGCCGGTCGCCGTCACCGCGTCGTCGACCGACGCGGCGCTGCTCGCCAGCATCGGGGCCAGCGGGCGGCCGACCGACAGGGTGAAGGCGGTGAGTGCCGCGACGCCGCCGGTGAGCGCGGCGGACGCGACCACGGTCAGGTCGCCAGTGAGCAGCAGCGTGCGGCGGACCAGCGGGAGCGGCACCTCGGCGGCTCGGGCGACCGCGTCGGCGAGCAGCCCGGCCTGTGCGCCCTGGCGCAGTTCGCCGGTGAACAGTCCGACGAGCAGCCGCTGCTCGTCGACGGTGGCAGCGGCGAACAACGCCCCGAGCAGGTGCCGGCGGCGGTCTTTCGCGCCGACGCCGGCGACAGCGGCGATCGCCGACACGGCGGCGTCGACGGCACCGACGGACAGCCTCGGCACCTGCGCCGGGGGCGGCAGGTCCCGCAAACCGGCGTAGCCGACACCGGTCTGACGTTGGGGCAGCTCACCGGCGAGGTACGCCGCGCCGGTGGCGATCTCGTCGGCGGGCAACGCCCGCAGCGCGGCGGCAAGCAACTCGACTTTGGCCCGCCGGCCAGGTGTCGTCGTCACCGCGGCCGAGGTGGCCGCCAGGTCGATGAACCGCACCAGCTCATCCTGGCAGCCACCTGCGACAAGATCCGCCGATCCCGCGCCGTGCGCCGGCCGCTGTCCGCCGGCCGTCGGTCAGGCGGTGACCAGCAGCCCCGGATCGGTGTCGGATCGGCGGCGGATCGGATCGGTCGCCCCGGCGGGCTCCTCGATCCGCAGGCCACGGGCCCGGACCTCGTCGGCGACCCGGGCCAACGCCGAATCGACAGCGCAGAGGGCCACCGAGAGCTCACCGAGCTGTGCCCGCAGCGACTCCTCGGGCAGGGCGGAGACGCTGACGTCCCGCAGAGCACTGACGGCGGCGTCGAGCCGCGCGATCACCTCGTTCGTACGCATGTTCGAACCCTAGCGTACGGCATCCTCCGCGCGCAGCCGAATCGCCGATTCGGCGACCTTCGCCAGCAACAGCGCCTCCGCCAGGCAGGCCCGCTCGAACTCGGCCAGGTGCAGGCTCTCGTTCGGCCCGTGCGCACCGGCGTACGGATCCTCGACGCCGGTCACCAGGATCGCCGCGCCCGGGAACATCTCCTGGAAGGTGGCGATGAACGGAATCGACCCGCCCACCCCGATATCGACCGGGGCCGTACCGTCCCAGGCGGCTTGGAACGCTGCCCGCGCCGCGTCGAACACCGGGCCGGCCGCGTCGATCAGACACGGCTGACCGTCGCTTTCCAGCGTCACCTCGACCTGCGCCCCCCAGGACACCTGCTGCCGCAGGTGGGTGGTCAACGCCGCGTACGCCTTGGCCGGGTCGTCGCCGGGGGCCAGCCGCAGGCTCAGCTTGGCCCGGGCGGCCGGCACCAGCGCGTTCGGCGCGCCGTCGGTGGGCGGGGCGTCGATGCCGAGCACCGCCAGCGCCGGTTTGGTCCAGAGCCGGTCGGTGAGCGCCCCGGTGCCGGTGAACCGGACGCCGTCGACCAGGCCGGCCTCGTCGCGCAGCCGCTGCGGCGGCAGGTCGACCGCCGCGCCGGACCGGCCGACCAGATCCGGCACCGCGACGTCACCGGCGTCGTCGTGCAACGTGGCCAGCAGCCGGCACAGGACGGTCAGCGCGTCCGGCACCGGGCCGCCGAACATGCCGCTGTGCACCGCCTTGTCGAGGGTGCGCACCTCGACGAAGCAGTTGACCAGTCCGCGCAGCGAGGTGGTCAACGCCGGCACGCCGATGTCCCAGTTGGCCGAGTCGGCGATCACGATCACGTCGGCGGCGAGGGTGTCCCGGTGCTCGTCGAGCAGTTGCGACAACGATTCGCTGCCGTACTCCTCCTCGCCCTCGACGAACAAGACCACGCCGACCGGTAGCGCGTCGCCGAACGCGCGCAGGGCGGCGATGTGCGCCATCACGCCGGCCTTGTCGTCGGCGGCGCCGCGCCCGTACAGCCGCCCGTCGCGCTCGACCGGCTCGAACGGGTCGCCGTCCCACCGGGCCAGGTCACCGACGGGTTGTACGTCGTGGTGGGCGTAGAGCAGCACGGTCGGGGCTCCCGGCGGCGCGGGCCGCCGGCCGATCACCGCCGGCTGGCCGTCGCCGGCCCGGACCACCTGGACGTCGAGCCCGCAGCCCCGGGCCAGTTCGGCGACCGCCTCGGCGGACCGCTGCACCTCGCTGTGGTCGAACCCGTCGAACGCGATACCGGGAATCCGGATCAACCGCTCCAGATCGGCCCGGACGCCGGGCAGTTCCCGGCTGATGGCGGCCCGCAACTGCGGCTCGGTCAGGATCGAAGTCGTCGTGGCAGGATCGTTCGTCATGGCGCGATCGTAGGTGCGCGATCGTCGGTGGACGACCGCACCGCGCACCGGACACCACCGGGCCGGTGGCGGGTCAGGCCGGTGGTGGTGGGGGCGACGGGCGGCGGGGGTCGCTGGCGGTCGCCCCCGGCCAGTTGTCCTCGGTACGGCTGGCGCTGGCCGCGCCCATCCAGGAACGCGCCCGTCCCGCCGCTCCGCTGGCCCACTCCCCCAGGTCGGCCGCGCCGCCGCCGAGACGGCGCAGCAACCCGGCGAGCGGATCCTGGGTACGGCTGAACTGCTCCCGGTACGCCTGGGCAGCTGCTTTGATCTCCTCCGACACAGAGGCGTTGGCATCGTCGGCGCGGCGCGGATAGTCGCCGGCCAGTACCCGGCCGTACCCGCCCGAGTCGATCCAGTCGCGCAGTGCCGCCGCCCGGGCCACCGGCACCGGGTGGGTGCTCCACGCCGTCATCCGCAGCTTGTGCAGGCTGTCGCGCAGGTCGCCGCCGCCGTCGTACTCGGCGGCCTGCTCCAGGAAGGCTGCGGTGTCGATCTGGGTCAGGTCGCCGCCACCGGCGAGCTTCATCAGCAGCCGCAGCGAAGCAGCCGGGTCCTGGGCGGCCAGCAGGCCGGCCCGGTCGGCGGACAGCTCCGCCTTGCGCCACCATTCGAGCATCGCCGCGATGATCGCCCGCAGCGCGATCGCGCCGACCGGCAGCCAGGCCAGGTTCGTCGCCCAGCGGGTCAGAATGGTGAGAATCGTCTGGTAGACGGCGTGGCCGCTGCGGACGTGGCCGAGTTCGTGGCCGAGCAGGGTGCGCAGTTCCTCGTCGTCGAGCTGCTGCACGCAGGCGCTGTCGAGCACGATGAACGGGCGGTCCAGCCCGATCGCCCTGGCGCCGAGCACCGGCGACTGGGTGACGAACAGTTCCGGCAGTTCCGGCACGTCGAGGCTGGCCGCCGCCTCGGCGAACAGCCGGTACACCCGGGGGTACTGCCGGTGGTCCACCCGGATCGACGACGCCAGGTAAGACAGGCGGAACGCCCGCTCGTTCCACATGCCGAAGAACGTCTTGACGACGTCGTCGAAGCCGCGCAGTTCCCGCAGCGCGGTCAACGCGCCCCGGTCGGCCGGGTGCTCCCAGGCGCGGGAACTGATCCCGGTCAGTACGATCCGGCGCTTGGCCGGCGTCGCCGCGCCGGCGTCGCTCGCGGTCGTCTCGCCGTTGCCGGCGGCCGCTCCACCACTGTCTGCGGCTGCTCCACCGTTGTCTGCGGTCATCTCGGCACGCTCCCCGGGGTCGGCTGACCTGGCCCTACCCCGCCGATGGTGCCCCACCGGCACCGTCGGCGTCCACGTCACCGCCGACGCCACGCCACCGGCAGCGCACCGAGCCGTCCGGCGTTTCCGCTGCTCCGTCCACCAGCAGGTGCACGGTTGCGGCCGTACCGTCGGCGGTGAAGAACCGGTCCTCGGCCTGCCGCCACCGGTCTAGCACGGGTTGTAGCGCCGCGCCGTCGCGGGCCAGCGAGCGGGCCAGCCGTACCGGTGCCGGCGCGGTGACGAAAACCGACAGGGTCGCCGTCGGGCGGATCGCGGCCCGCGCCGCGCTGACTCCTTCGAGCACGAGTACGGCCGGCGGCGCGAGGGTTGTCCAGGTGTCGGCGAACCGGCCGGCGGTCCAGTCGTAGCGTCGGTAGCGGGCCGGCCGGCCGGCGCGCAACGGGTCCAGCACCTGGTCGCGCAGCCGGGGCCAGAAGGTGAACTGGTCGGTCCAGCCGTCGAGCAGATCGTCCGTACGCACGACAGCGACTCCAGTGGTCGTCGTCGGCCCGGCTGGCTCGGTCGCCGGCCCGGCTGGCCTTGCCGGGTCGGGCTCCGGGCGTACCGGTGCGGTCGGGGTGACCGCCGCGCAGGCGGCCGCGAGCCGATCGGCGAAGGTCGACTTGCCGGCACCACTCGGACCGTCGACGGCGACGAGCCGGACCGGGCCGAGGCGGGCCGGTCCGGCGTACACCCGCCGGGCCAGGCCGTCGAAGGTCTCGACCACGTCCGGACGCTCGTCCACACCGAAGTCCCTTCTCGTACCGTTCCAGCGGCCTCGACCGATACAGTAGGCGGCATGAGCGCAGAAGCCGTCGGACGGCATATGCCCTCGGTGATCACGCTCGACGACCTCACCGCGATGATGGCCGAGGACGAGCACCATCAGTACGAGATCAGCCCCGAGGGAGTGCTGTCGGTCATGCCACCGGCCGGGTACCTGCACGCGATCATCGCGACTCGGCTCACCGGCTGGTTGCTCGCCGCCGGCATTCCGGCCGACCGCATCGCCCAGACCGTCGGGCTGCGCATCCCCGGAAAAGCGGGCGGCGTCGGTGGCCGCATTCCTGACCTGGTTGTCTGGAGCAAGGCACAGAACGACGGCGTATGGCTACCCGTCACCGACGTCCTTCTGGTCGTCGAAATCATCTCGCCCGGTTCCGAGGCCACAGACACCGCCGCGAAACCGATCGAGTACGCCGATGCCGGCATCCCCCAGTACTGGACGATCGGCCAGGACCCGACGCAGACCGTCACCATGTACCGCCTCGACGGCGACCGATACCGGCCGGCCGCGAGCATGCCGCTCGCTTGGGTGCTCAACACCAGTCCGGTCGAGCACGACCTCGACTGACCGCTGGGCCGCTGACCCGTCAGGGTTCCGTTGTGGCACGGGAGGATTCCAGGACCCGTTCATCGCGGTCTTGAGCGAACTGGTCGGTGACGCACAAGCCCACCACTTCGGAGCCGTGCTGCTCAGCGGCGTACACGGGGCCATCAGCATGGAAGCGAGCGGTCAACTCACCCGAGACAAGTGGAAGACCGATGCCGACGAGATCCTCGACACCCTGGTCGGACTGATTCCCGCGAACTGACGAGCTCCCGGTGAGTCAGTACGGCTCTGGCGCTCCGGGTGGGAGGAATGGCAGGCCGGCGGGCGGCCCGGAGGTGATCAGCCGCCACAGCGCGTCGGTGTCCAGGTGTTCCTCGACCAGGTCGCCGAGCAGGTCGAGTCCGCGCAGACGCAGGTCGCTGAAGTTGGTGTCCGGTGCGAGGGTGAACCCGTGTCGGCCGGCCTGGTGGGCCGCCTCGGTCAGGTAGCGGCGGCGGAACTCGTCGGACTCGAACGCGCCGTGCCAGTGGGTGCCGCTGACCGATCCGACGCGGGCACCTTCGCCGCGCCCGGCAGCGTCGGTGAACAGCGGCCGGGTCCCCGGGTCACGGTGGGAGACGTACCCGTGATGGATCTCGTAGCCGCGCACCGGGACCGGCCCGTCGGCGGTGTCAGCGGCGGTGTCGGTGTCGTCGGCAGGGCCGTAGGTGGTGCCGCGCGCGTGGGCCAGGGTCTTGCGCCGGGCGAAGCGGATCTCGATCGGCAGCAGGCCGAGGCCGGGTACGCTGCCGCGTCGGCTTTCCACGTCGTCGTGGATCACCCGGGCGAGCATCTGATAGCCGCCGCAGATGCCGAGCAGTGGGCGGCCGGCGGCGGCATGAGCGGTGACCACGTCGGCGAGACCGGTCGCCCGCAACCAGTCCAGATCGTCTACTGTCGACTTGGATCCGGGGAGTACGACCAGGTCGGCGGCGGCCACCTCGGCCGGGTCGGCGGTCAGCCGGACCCGTACGCCGGGTTCTGCGGCGAGCGCTTCCAGGTCGGTGGCGTTGGAGACGCGGGGCAGCCGGATCGCCGCGACCCGCAGCGTGTCCCGGCCGTACGGTGGCGTGGGTCGGCCGAGGGTCGTGCCGTACGCCAGGGAGTCCTCGCCGTCGAGCCAGACGCGCGGCTCCCAGGGCAGTACGCCGTACGTGGGCCGGCCGGTGACCTGCCGCAGCATGTCCAGCCCGGGTTCCAGCAGACCCGGGTCGCCTCGGAACTTGTTGATCACGAAGCCGCTGACGAGCGCCTGGTCGTCGGCGCTGAGCAGTGCGACGGTGCCGAACATGGCGGCGAAGACGCCACCCCGGTCGATGTCGCCGACGACGATCGCCGGTAGGCCGGCCCGGCGGGCGAGTCCGAGGTTGACGAAGTCGCCCTGGCGCAGGTTGATCTCGGTGGGGCTGCCGGCGCCTTCGCAGATCACCACGTCGTATTCGGCGCGCAGCTCGGCGAGGATGGCGTGAGCGGTGGCGGCGAGGCGGGACCGCACCGGTCGGTAGTTGGTCGCGGTGACGGTGTCGACGGCTTCGCCGAGCAGGACGACCTGGCTGGACCGGTCGCTGCCGGGTTTGAGCAGCACCGGGTTGAACCGGACCTCGGGGGTCAGCCCGCAGGCGGCGGCCTGCATCGCCTGGGCGCGGCCGATCTCACCGGCCCGGCCGTCCGGTCCGAGTACGACGGCCGAGTTGTTGGACATGTTCTGCGCTTTGAACGGGGCGACTCTGACCCCTTTGCGGGCCAACCAGCGGCAGATGCCGGCGGTGAGCACGCTCTTGCCGGCGTCGGAGGTGGTGCCGGCGACGAGCAGTCCGCCGCCGGTCATCGGCTGGACGGGCCGGGCGGTCTGGGCGGGCCGGGCGGTCTGGCCGTCGACCGGGCCAGGGCGCGGTTGATCACTGTGCCGGCCAGGGCGCGTCTGGTCACCGTGCGGGCCAGGGCACGGACCGCGAGCCCGGCGAATGGCAGGACCAGCGGCAGTACGGCGGCGGTGTGCCCGACCAGGCCGGACAGCCGGGCGGCCCGTTTGATGTGGCGGGGTGACGGGCGGGGACCGTCGCCGAGGAAGGGGCGGACGTCGGTGCGGCCGGCGTAGACGTTGCGGCCGCCGAGCCGTACGCCGAGCGCACCGGCGAACGCCGCCTCGCACTGCCCGGCGTTGGGGCTGGGATGGTCGGCGCGGTCGCGCCGCCAGACGTGCCAGGCCCGCGACCGGTCGCCTTTGACGGCCGGTGCCCAGGTGACCGCCGCCAGCCCGGTCAGCCGGGACGGCACCAGGTTGAGTGCGTCGTCGAGCCGGGCCGACGCGGTGCCGAACTGTTCGTAGCGGGGTGACCGGTGGCCGACCATCGCGTCGAGGGTGTTGGCGGCCCGGTAGCCGACCAGGCCGGGCAGTCCGGCGACCGCGCCCCAGAACAGTGGGGCGACGACGGCGTCGGAGGTGTTCTCGGCGACGGATTCGACGGTGGCGCGGGCGAGTTCCGGGGCGTCGAGCGCCGACGGGTCCCGGCCGCAGAGGTGGCTGAGCCGCCGCCGAGCGGCCGGTACGTCGCCCCGGCGCAGTGCCTTGGACATCACGCCCGCTTCGGTGCGAAGGGTCCGGCCGCCCAGGACCGCCCAGGTAGCACCGGCGACGAGCACGGCCCGGGCCACCGGGCGGTGTCGGGTCAGCGCGGACGCGGCCGCCGCCGCCAGCACCGGCGTGCCGACCGCCACCGCCGTGTACGCCGCTCCCGCTCGCCGCGACGGCCGGTACATCCGGCGTTCCAGGGTGCCGGCGAACCGGCCGTAGCCGGCGACCGGGTGCAGCCGGCGCGGGTCGCCGAGCAGGGCGTCGAGGGCGTACCCGGCGAGCATCCCGCCGGCGGTGGCGGCGGTAGCGGCCAGGGCCGGGTATCTGCCGGATCGGGTAGCCACGTCGGCAGCTTACGTCGCCGTGGTCGGTCGATAGGCCACCGCCTGAGCCGTACGGGTCGGTAACCTGCCGAGTCAGCTGGTGCCGGCGGGTGGTGCGGTGGGCGGCACCGCGCTGTGCCGCCCACCGCACCCGAGCGGGGAGGTCGTACCGCTCAGACCGGGACGGGGGTACGGCGAGGTGCCCGCCGCCCCCGGCTCGTGCTCGTGTTCGGGCTCGGGCTTGGGCGCTGCGGCGATTCGGCCGCGTCCGACTCTTCGGCCGGCTCCTCCCCCGGGCTGTCGAACTGCTCGCCGGCCGGGTCGGTGGCCGGGTCGTCCGCTGCCGACGGGTCCGCGTAGCCGCCGACTGATTCCTCCACCACGTCCTCTTCGACCACACCGCCAACGGTGCCGCCGGCTCGCGTGTGGACCGCACGGGTGTCAGCCGCGTCACCTCGGGTGTCGGCTGGCTCGGCCGTGGTCCGGGCGGCGGCGGCGAGGACGTCGATCGCGAGGGTGACCGCCGGCCGACCGTTGGCGGCGAGTGGCGGTGCGCCTTCGACCGGCGAGGGCCTGGACGGCTCCGCGAAGGTGGGATCGTCGTCGGCGTCGAACAGTTCGTTGCCGGTTGGCGGCACCTCGTCGGGCGACACGTCCGTGGTGGCTTCGCCGTGCACCCGGCGTTCCGCGTCGCCCTGCTCGACCTCGCTGGTGGCGAGGGTGGGCCGGTTACGCATGAACCTGGACCGGCCACGGGCGAGGTCGTGGCCGACGGCGACGGCTTCCATCTCGTACTGGATCCGGTTGTTGCCCTCGCCGTCCACCCAGTCGCGGGTGTAGAGCCGGCCGACGACGACCACCGGATCACCGAGCATGATCGAGGAGGCGACGCCTTCGGCGAGCTTGCGCCAGCAGTTGACGCGGACCCGCAGGCTGTTGCCGTCGACCCACCGGTTGTTTTCCCGGTCGAGTCGCCGGGCCGTGGAGGCCACCTTGAAGTTGGCGACCAAGGTGTTCGTCTGGGTGGTCCGCCGCCACTCCGGTGCCGTCAGAACGTTACCGACAATCGTTACATAAGTGTCGAACATCGCATCTCCGCTCGGTCTCGTGGTCTGGCCTGGGTCTCATGAGGTCTTCCGAGTCGACTCGGGAGCCAGCCTCACCCGGCGGGACGCCCTGCGGCAGCCACCGCGTTCGCCGGCTGTGGACAGAGCGCGACTTGTGGACAACCCGACCGTGCCCGTACGGATCTGCTATGGGTTGTAGCGGCCGGTAGCCGCGCGGGCCGCGACGGCCAGCAGGTCCAGGTTCCCGGACCAGCCTTTGATCTTGGTCGGCACCGCCCCGGCCGGGTAGGCCCGAGTCACCGGCACCTCACAGACCCGTAGACCCAACTGGGCCGCCCGCACCGGCAGGTACGCCAACAGTTCGTACGCGTCGAACACGTCCCGGAACACGCCGACCCGGGGATCGGTCAACAGCCGTGCCGAGTGGCCCCGGAACCCGTTGGTGGTGTCGGTGTACCAGGTTCGCCCGCCGGCCGACAGCATCGGCGCGTGCAGCAGGCGGATACCCAGATACCGCGACCACGGCGTGTTCACCGCCGAGCCACCGGGAACAAAGCGGGAACCCTGCACGTAGTCGTACCCGTCGTCGAGCCTGGCCCGGAACCGCGCGATCGCCTCGACGCCGTCCTTGCCGTTGCCGTCCAGGGTGATCACCCCCTGGTAGCCGTCGGCCAGGGCTGCCGCGAAGGCCATCCGCAGTTGGGCGCTGAGCCGCCCCGGACCGGTCTTGACCAGCACAGACCGTACGCCGTGGGCGGCCAGGAAGTCCTCGGCGAGGGAACCGTCGGTGCTGCCTCCGTCGGCGATCAACACGTCCAGGCCGTGACCGCAGTCGTACATTCGGCGTACCTGCGCCCGCAGCCGTTCGCCCTCGTTGATCACTGGGACCACCACCGCGTAGCGGCTACGCCGGGGGGCGAAGTCGTGCCTTTCGTAGCGCGGGATCCGCCGGCCGCTGTCCCGGGTGAGCTGTCGAGTGGCGGCGGTCATGGCCGGTCACCGCAGAGCGCGACGGCGTACCGTGCGGCACGTTCCACAGCCGCCACCCGATCACCGTCCGACGGACGCATCTCCACGCTGACGTATCCCTGGTAACCCACCGTCCGCAGCGCCGCGACGAATTCCGCGTGCCGATGGTCGGGGGTGCCGACCGGTCCCAGGTCCGGCTCGCTCAGGTGCGCGTGGCGCAGCAGCGGGGCGAACCGGTGTACGGAGGCCCCCGCGTCGTCCCCGGCCAGCGCCATGCAGGCCGTGTCGAGGTGCAGCCGGAGCCCGGGTGAGTCGACCGTGGCCACCAGCGTGGCTGCTTCCTCCGCCCGCGTGAGGTAGTCGGCGCCGTAGGCCGCCGGGTTGGCCTCCAGGCAGAGACTGGTCCCGGCCGCGTCCGCCCGGTGCGCCAACCGGCCGAAGACGTCGGCGGCGATGTCGTCGGCCGTCTCGACCGGAAGGCCGTGCCGTTGCCGGTTTCGCGGGCTGCCGAAGACCAACGCGGTGGCGCCCATCGCCGCGCACAGGTCGATCACCCGGCACAGGTAGGCGACGAACTCCTCCCGATCCGGTCCGAACAAGGTGAGATCGGGGCGCCCGTACAGCAGCGACTGGGCGGCGACCACCGGCAGACCGGCACGGGCCCACGACTGCCCGTACGCGCGGGCCTGGTCGAGGGTCGCGGCGGCCAGATCCGGCCAGATCTTCGTGGGCGCCACCTCGATGCCCGCTACTCCGGCGTGACGCAGCAGGTCGGCGACCTTCTCGTCGTCGACGGGCTCCCATGCGATGTTGCTGACCGCCACCTTCATGCCGCCACCCGGTCCCGATCCAGGTCCCCGGCGAACGCCCGCAGCCGGGCCAGCACCTCGTCGCCGCCGCTGACGTAGGGCCCCTCGACGCCGAACACCGCACCGTGCCGGGTACGTACGTCGTAGTCGATCCGGGCCACCGTGTCGCAGCTCAGCGTCCGGCCGAAAGCCTCCTGCGCCACGGTCTGCGCGGCGAGCGGCTCGGTGGCCAGGTTGAGCACGGTCAGTCCCGCTGCGGCCGCCAGGTCGAGGTCGGCGGTCAGTCGCCGTAGGTCGTAGAACTGGAAGGTCGAGTCCCGGTGGCAGAACTCTTCGGTACGCCCGTTGGCCAGGTCGTAGATGAGGTTCTTGCGCAGGCCCGGTCCGAACAGGGCGGGCAGGCGGAGCACCAGGCAGCGGGGATAGTGCCGTTGGACGAACTCTTCCAGCCGAAGCCGGTTGCGGCCGTACGCCTGCGGATGGTCGTTCGGTTCGACAGGTGTGGTTTCGTCGACGCCCTGCGGCTGCGGGTAGACGTCGACGGTGGAGATGAGGACGGCCTGATCGGCCGAGGTGGTCCGCAGGTGCGTCACCAGCGTGTCGATGGCGTCGCTGTCGGCGTCCGGGTCGGCGTTCGCGCGCCACTTCACGCCGGGCGCGGCGCTGATGACGAGCCGGGCAAACCGGTGCCCGTCGATCGCGTCGACGGTGGCCCGGTTGACCTCGACGTCGTAGGTGCGTTGTCGGGCGAGGTTGCCGCCGACGAATCCGGTGTGACCCACCAGGCCTGTGAGCATCATTCACCTCATAAAAATGCTGACAAATATGGACAAGACCGATGCTAGCCTCCTGGCCATGGGCAGAGATCGCGTTTCCGTCGATACCCTCGTCTTCGGCGCGGGCATCTTCGGCCTGTGGGCCACATGGCGGCGACTCGTCCAGGGCGATTCCGTCGCGGTGGTCGACATCGACCGGCGGCCGTTGGCGCGGGCCAGCCTGATCAACCAGGCCCGTGGCCACAACGGCTATCACTACCCGCGCAGCGTCTACACGGCCCTGCGCTCAGCCAGCTACTACGAGCGGTTCCTCCGCGACTTCCCCGCCGCGATCAACAAACGCTTCCGATCCGTGTACGCCATCGCCGCAGAACACTCCTACGTGGATGCCGAGCATTTCGAGAAATTCTGTGCCACGGTAGGGGTGCCGGCCAGACGGATCGACTCTGCGGAGTTCTTCCACGCCGGCAGCGTCGAGGCCGCGTACGAAACCGACGAGTTCGGTTTCGACGCGCCCGCGCTGCGTACGGCGATGCTGGCCCGCCTCGACGCATACCCGGACCGGCTGCGGTGGTATCTGGGTGACACCGTGGCCGAAGCCGGGCGTGACGGCGGGATCTGGCGGACGACGCTGCGATCCGGCACCCAGGTGGAATCCGAGTCGGTCGTCAACGCGACCTACGCCGGCACCAACGCCCTCCTCGCCGCGTTCGGCCTGCCGCCGGTGCCACTCAAGTACGAACTCTGCGAAATGGTGCTGGTCGACGCCCCGGGCCACCGGGACGTGGCCGTCACCGTACTGGACGGTGACTTCTTCTCCCTCATGCCGTTCGGACACACTCCGTGGCACAGCCTCAGCGCCGTCGCCTACACACCCCACGTGACCAGCCCCGACGTCCTGCCGACCTTCTCCTGTCAGGACCAAGTGGCGGACTGCGGGCCAGCTGCCCTGGCCAACTGCGGAACCTGTCCCGCCCGACCGGCCAGCAGCTATCCCTACATGCACACACTCACCCGTCGGTTCCTTCCCACGGCAGGCCGGCTGCGCCAGGTGGAAAGCCTGTTCACGGTCAAGTCCGTGCTCCGTACGGCGGAGGTCGACGATTCCCGCCCGACCCTGATCCGGACAGATTGCGAACGTCCCTCGTTCGTCACGTTGCTCAGCGGCAAGGTGAACACGATCTACGACCTCGATGAGGCGCTATGGCATTCAAGACCTTCGTGAGCTTCGTGCTCTACTGCCGCGACGAGACGGCGCTGGAGCCGTTCCTGGAACAGATCGGACCCTGGCTCACCGAGCATTTCGAACTGCATGAACTGGTGCTGGTCGACGACAACTCGACGGACGATCCCACCCCACTGGTGCGGGCCAGCGCCACCCGGCACCGGCTCAACGCGGTGGTGATCCGGCTGGCCCGGCGGCACGGCGTGGAGGCCGGCATCAAGGCCGGGCTCGACCGGGCCATGGGCGACTGGGTCTTCGAGCTGGAAAGCCCCACCGTGGACTTCCCACTGGACACTCTCGCCCTGATGTACGAGATCGGCACCACCAGCGGCTGCGACATCGTCACCGCCAGCGGCGACGACGGACCGCTCCGCAGCCGGATCTTCTACCGGCTGGTCAACCGGTACAGCGACCTCGACACCCCGCTCCGGACCGAACGTCTGCGGCTGACGTCGCGCCGCACGCTGCTCGCCATGCTCGCCATGCGGGAGAAGGTCCGCTACCGCAAAGCCCTGTACGCGATCCTCGGGCACCGGCACGAGCACCTGCGCTACACCCGGACCACGGTGGACACCCCGACCCATCGCCGTCGGCAGAACCGGGAGACGTCGAGCCTGGCCTTCGACATCCTGCTGTCCTTCTCCAACTTCGGGCCGCGCGTGGCGCACCGGCTGTCCCTGATGTTCGGGGCCCTGTCACTCGCCGGGATCGGCTACGCGATCGCGGTGTTCCTGTTCAAGTCCGACCCCATCGAAGGGTGGACCACGCTGGCGATCCTGGTGTCGGGCGGCTTCACCGGCCTCTTCCTCATCCTCGGCGTGCTCGGCGAGTACCTGGCGCGAATCCTGATCGAGGTGCGGGCCCGGCCGATGTACTCGGTGCGGGACGTGACGGTGTGCCAGTCGGCCGGCACGACAGGGCACACCGCCGGCCCACCCGGGCCGTACCTGCGCGAACAGTTGACCGACGTACCGGGTCAGGGTCAGGCGGCGACGATCGGGGCCGGGACATGAGTACGGCCACCCGGCTCACGAACCCGAACCCGCCGACCGACAGCCCGGTCGCCACCTCGCGGACCTTGTCGATGCCCGGCTGGGTCACCATCGCCGGTTGGGTGTCGCTCGTCGGGGTGCTCGCCATCCTGCTGGTGCACTACTGGAACGGCCCGCCGTACAACCCGGACTCGTGGCGCTACTACGAGCTGTCCCAGACCCTCGGCGGCGACTTCTTCCGCATCGCTTCCCGGCACAGCTACCAGTCGACCGAGCCGTACTCGATGGGGTGCGGTCCGCTCTGGCCGATCCTGGTCGGTGTCACGGCGGCGGTCACCCGGACCGGTCCGCAGGCCGGTCTGCTGGCCGCCCTGGGATGTGTCCTGGCCACGGCGGCGGTGCTGTCGGTGCTGGGCCGCCGCATCGGCGTACGGGGACTCGGACCGTTGGTGACCGTGGGCCTGCTCGGTTTCGTACCGTTTCTCGACGAGGTGCTCACCGCGCGGACCTTCCCGTTGGCCGGGCTCCTGCTCAGCCTGCTGATCCTCGCCCTGGTCACGACGGACCGCCGACCAACGCTGGCCTGGCCGGCGGCCGGTGCCGCCGCCGGCGGGCTGGTGCTCACCCGACCGGACACCCTCCCGGCGGTACTTCTCCTGGCGGTGCTGCTGATCGTGGCCCGCCGCCGGGACTGGCGCTGGCTGGTCGCCGCCGGGCTGGTCTTCGCGGTCACGATGACGCCGTGGGCGGTCTACGGGCTGGCGCACTTCGGTACGCCGTTCCCCGCCGACAACCGCATCATCGCGACCGCCGTACCGCAGTTGTACGTCACCGACGTGATCGATCTCGATCAGGTGCCCACCGTCACCGACGACCCGCTCGGCTGGCTCGCCCGGCTGGTCGGCAACGCGCCCGCAGCAGCCCTGCAGGCGATCAAGGCCGCCGTGTGGGCGCCCACCGTCGTGGTCACCGTCGCCGCCGGCTTGCTGCTCCTACGCCGGACACCGATCCGGCGTATGCCACGCTGGCTGCTGGTCGGCCTGGCCGCGCTGGCCGCCTTCACCGCGCAGGTCGCGTTCTCCGAGCTGAGCACCGGCTACCTGAGCCGGCGCTACCTCAGCCTGGTCGTGCTGCTGATGCTGCTGTTGGCCGTCGTGCTGCTGTTCCGGACCCCGATCCCGGCCCGGTTCACCGGGCAGCGCGCCGGCCTCACCATCGGGGTGCTGTTGCTGGCGCTACCGGCCGGCTGGGCGCTCGGATACCAGCTCATCGTCACGCCGCCGGACTCGGAGAGCCTCACCGGCGGCGCGGTGGAGCAGGAACTACGGCGATGCGGGGACGACACCACGTTGACCATCGTCACCAGCACCGAGGTGGGCCGGCACAGCGCGCTGACCGGCCGGCAAACGGCGTTCTTCCCGGACAACTTCGCGGACATCTCGGTGGGGCAGCGGCGCGACTGGATCGCCACCTGGGGAATCGGCCAGCTCTACCTGCTGCCGCTGCCGCCGGGAGCCCACCCGGAGACCGTACGGCAGCACAACGAGCCGCTGTCGTTGCTCGCCACCGCCGCCCGGGTCACCCCGGACCCGTGCGCCACCGTCGGCCGGCTCTACCGGGTGTCTCTCGAATAGCCCTGACTCTCACTCCGCAGATCGAAAGCAGACCGACCCGCAAATCGAAAGTCTAGGTGCCCGCAGACCGAAAGTCGGGCGGTTACGATGACGTCGTGTCCACGCAGCACCTGATCCCACGTCACGCGGCGGCACAGGTGAACGCCGCGTTGGCGGACACACGCGTCGTGCTGATCAGCGGAGCACGTCAAGCGGGGAAGAGCACCCTCGTACGCGTGGTCGCCGGGGACCGTCTCGTCGAACGCCGCGACCTTGACCGGGCGCAGGATCGCGCTGCGGCCGTCGCCGACCCGGTCGGCTTCGTCGACTCCGCGGAGCTGCTGGTCATCGACGAAATCCAGCGAGTTCCGGAGCTGCTGCTGGCTATCAAGGCGTCCGTGGACGACGATCCCCGCCCCGCCCGTTATCTCCTCACCGGGTCCTCGCGCCTGTTTGGCATGGTCGCCGCTCCGGACGCGCTGCCCGGCCGGATGGAGACGATCGAGCTGTGGCCGTTCTCCCAGGGAGAACTGGACGGTGAGCCGGACGGCTTCATCGACGCCGTCTTCACGCTCGGCCCCGAGTTGCGTCACGAGTCGACCGTGACCCGCGCCGACTACGCCGCCAGGATCGTTCGCGGCGGCCTGCCGGAGGCCACGTCCCGGGACGACCCCCGCCGCCGTCAACGGTTCCTCGACGCATACGTCCAGGCACTCATCGACCGGGACGTCCGGCAGCTCTCCGACATCCAGCGCAAAGGTCAACTACGTCAACTGGTACGGCTCCTCGCCGCCAGGTCGGCGACCGTCATCGCCGCCAACTCCCTCGAATCCGCACTCGGGCTGAGTCGGCCGACGATCTCGCGCTACCTCCAGGCGCTGGAGGAGATCTTCCTCGTCAAGCGGATCCCGGGGTGGTCGCGCAACCTTGGCACCCGAGCCACCGCCGCCGCCAAGCTGGTCTTCGTCGACTCGGGCATCGCCGCCAACGAGATCGCCGTCGACGCCCGAGCGCTGCTGCGCCCCGGCGCGCCGTTCGGCCCGCTGCTGGAGTCCTTCGTCCTGTCCGAGCTGGCTCGCCAACTCACCTGGTCGGTCCAGCCCGCCGAGCTGTCCCACTACCGCGACCGCGACCAGTACGAGGTCGACGCCGTGCTGGAAAACAGATCCGGGCACGTCGTCGGTGTCGAGGTCAAAGCTGCCTCGACCGTCGGACCGGACGATTTCCGCGGGCTCCGCAGGCTCGCCGATCGACTCGGTGACGACTTCGTCGTCGGCGTCGTCCTCTACACCGGCACCGCTACGCTGCCCTTCGGCCCCAAACTGCGCGCCATGCCCGTCAGCGCACTCTGGCAAGTCCCCAGACCTGGCGCAGACTGACTGGCCTCGATCGCCCGCGCGATGCAGCAGACTCGGCTGCCGCCGAAGGAACCGTCATTGTCGTCAAGCAGCCGGTTTGACAACAATGACGGTTCCCTCGACTGGCCACACGCATGGCCGGACAGCGACGAGCCCTCGGCGAAGGTGCCCGACGCGAAAGCCCTCGGCTTCCTGGCTGAGCAGGAGGCCGAGGGCTTCGTGGATCTACGGGTAGGTGTCGGTTAGCGCTCGATCGACTTCGCCAGGCCGACGAACGCCGACCAGGACGCCGGCGCGAAGGTCAGCACCCCGCCGGCCCGGTCCTTGGTGTCACGGACCAGCACCCGACCCGGCACGTTGTCGGCGACCTCGACACAGGCGCCGCCATTGGGACCGCTACGGGTACTAGTGCGCCACTTCAGCTCGTGACTCATAACTCATCGACTACTTTCAGGATGAAGGCGCGGGACTGGTCACAGGGTAGCGCCTTCGTACAGATGGATTCCCACGCTGTCAGGAGCCGGCCCAGGTCCCTGGCCTTGCTCACCACCTCACCTTCGAGCGTGCCGTCGACGTACGCCACCGATGACCCATCAGGCATGCTCGCCAGGACGAATGCGCCGCCAAGTCCAGCGTGCATCCCAGCGGCGAACGGCACAACGCGAACATGGACGTTTGGGCGATCACCGATCTCGACCAGATGTTCTAGCTGCTCCTTCATGATCGTCGGATCGCCCAGCCTGAGAGCGGCCTCCCCCACGATCGCGCTCAGGGTCACCGGGCTGGATCGGCCCAAGGTCGCGGCCTGCCGCTCCAGCCGCTCGTGCGTCATCCCGTCAACCTGAGCCTCGGTGTTGGGACCGGCCTCGACCACCATCCGCGCGTACGCCTCGGTCTGTAGCAGGCCCGGGATGATGGAGTGCTCGTACCAGCGCAGCAGGATCGCCTGCCGCTCAGTCGTCTTCCACGGGCGCAGCCACGGGGCGACGGCCTCGCCGCGCGCCACGGCCACCAGCTTGAGCAGTTCGCCCTCGGCACCGAGCTTCTCGTCGAGGGCACGTGCCACGCCGTCCGGAGGAATTGATCTACCTGCTTCGTAATTACCGATCTGCGAGCCGGTCACGTACACCTCGGCACCAAGGGCGTCCTGCGAGATTCCCCGCGCCATCCGCTCTCGACGGAGCACATGGCGAAAATCGTTCGTGTCAGCCAACTTGGCCCTCCTGCCGGTCCGTGATCCGCAACTGTGACCACAACATCTTCATCCCGAGGCGGCGATTAGTCCAGGGTGGAATCCAATGGATCACCGACATTTCAAGGGGGATCACGTGCTCAGAAACGACGGCATCGGCGGCACGCCACGCCTGGCCCGGTACACGTCGCTCGGCGTCGCCGCCGCACCGGGCAGCACGCAGCGCGGCAACAAGATCAACCGTTCGAGGCTCGACGCAGCGATACTCAAGCGGGCCCGGAAAATCGTCACCACCCACCTGCCGACCCGGTTCGGCGAATGCCGGGTATGTGACTCGGCGGCATTCTGCGAACCGTTCAACCGGGCGATGGCCGTCCTCGACCGATGGGAACCGGCGAAAGCACGCCGGATTCGCGCCGTACTGCAATATGCCGGCCTGTGGCCGGTCGCGGGCGCGTCCGACGAGGAGGCTTCCGATGGCGCGTGACGACGACGAACTGCTCCGCGTCGGCGACGTGCTGCACCTGGGCAAAGCCGACTGGGTGTACGGGGACCGCTCGATGCGTGTCCGTGTCGCGGACATCCGCTACGGGCTCGACCAGGAGCAGTCGCCGGTGATCGGCGTCCTGGCCACCGTCATCCTCGGCGGGCGCGACGGCCGGATGGTCGCGATCGGCGTCTACAAGGAGGCGCTGACCCGGCCCGGCGTACGGCACCGCCAGCGGGACACCAACGGAGTCGAGTACCCGCCCTGATCCGGCTACCCTGACGGAGCCGTACGAAGGGGACCTGACGGAGCCGTACCGCTGGGGGTCAGCCGTGGTGGTCCGGACCGGCGTGGGTGACCGTCACGCGGACCGCGACCCGGCCTTCCCGCTGCATCGCCGCGCGGTAGTCGTCCCAGTCCGGATGCTCGCCGGAGATCCGCCGGTAGTAGTCCACCAGCGGGTCGAGGGCGTCCGGCAACGGTACGACCTCGGCCTGCCCGTCGATCTGCACCCAGTCGCCGAAGAACCGGTCGGTGGTCACACAGAACGTCACCCGAGGATCGCGCAGCAGGTTGCGGACCTTGACGGCGGTCTGACGGGTGCTGACGAGCACGCGGCCCTCGTCGTCGACGGTCGCCAACACGGGACTGGTCTGCAGCCCGCCGTCCGGGTGACGGGTCACCATCACGGCACGATGATTGGTCCGCAGAAAGTCGCGTACCTGTTCGATGTCCATGTTCCCATCCTTACCTACCCACAGGTAACCCGACAGCGGTACGGTCGGAGGCGTGCAGCCTGACATCCTCGGACCACCGTACGAGCAGCAGGTCATCGAGCTCGACCCGGACGACGAGGGACCGGTCGTCGCGACCCTGATCCGCCGCCGCGCCGACCGCCCCAGCGGCCGGGCCGTGCTCTACCTGCACGGCTTCGTCGACTACTTCTTCCAGACCCACCTGGCCGACCACTTCGTCCGGGGCGGCTGGGACTTCTACGCGCTCGACCTGCGCAAGTACGGCCGCAGCCTGCTGCCGCACCAGACCCCCAACTTCTGCCGCGACATCAGCGACTACTTCCCCGAACTCGACGCCGCCGCCCGGATCATCCGTGAGCAGGACGGCAACGAGACTTTGCTGGTCAACGGCCACTCCACCGGCGGGCTGATCGCCTCCATCTGGGCACACGCCCGCGCCGACCAGGGCCTCGCGCCCGACGGCCTGTTCCTCAACAGCCCGTTCTTCGACATCAACGCACCCTGGTTGATGCGCCGACCGGTGGCGGCGGCCGTCTGCCGGGTCGCCGCCCGGACGCCCTACCGCGTCGTCCGGGTCGGGCTCTCCCACGTGTACGGCCAGAGCGTGCATGCCTCTCATCGCGGCGAATGGAACTACGACCTCGCGTGGAAACCGCTGGGTGGCTTTCCGGTCCGGGTCGGCTGGCTGACCGCGATCCGACGCGCACAGAAGCAGCTCCGCCACGGGCTGCACATCAGCGCGCCGATCCTGCTGGCCTGCTCGACCCGGTCGTTCCGCAGCCTCCGCTGGCACGACGCGGCGACCCTGGCGGACGCGGTCCTCGACGTCGAACACATGGCCCGCTGGGCACCGAGGCTCGGCCGGCACGTCACCCTGGTCCGCATCGACGGCGGCATGCACGACCTGACCCTGTCTCGCCAACCCGCCCGTGACCAGGTCTTCAGCGAGCTGGACCGCTGGCTACGGGCGTACTTCACCAGCGAGCCGGCCGGGCCGGATCCGGGTCAGCGGGTGTCGGCGGAACGCCCGGCCAGCCGTGGCGTGCCGGAGGAGGGGTGACGATCTCGGACAAGGTGTGAGCGTCGGCCCCGGCGCGAGGGCTGCCACCCGACCGGCTGGAACGACATCGACACGGCCCGGTACACGACGCGGCCGGCTTAGCCGCTCGTCACGGCAACCAGCGGCCACTACTATGTGCACGCCGGACCGGAAGATCCATCCGGCAGGTCGGCAGCCGGCCACGGCGGGCCCGTCGACCTGCAGGCGCCCGTAGCTCAGCGGATAGAGCAGGGGACTTCTAATCCCAAGGTCGTAGGTTCGAACCCTACCGGGCGCACTTGATCTCTCACACGGACTGACAACCGCAGGTCAGAGACCATGTCCCGCACCGGGTTTGATGGAGACATCGAAACCTGGGAGGAACACCAGCGATGCCCGCACCGAAGAAGTACTCCGACGAGCTGCGTGAGCGTGCGACCCGGTTGGCCCTCGACGCGCGCCGGGACCCGGCGTCCGCTGTCGGCGCGATCCGGCGGATCGCCGACCAGCTCGGCGTGCACCCCGAGGCGCTGCGGGTCTGGGTGAAGCAGGCCGAGACCGACGCCGGCGACCGTCCGGGCACCACCAGCGGCGACGCCGACCGCATCGCCGCGCTGGAACGGGAGGTCCGTGAGCTGCGGCGGGCGAACCAGATCCTGAAATCCGCAGCGTCTTTCTTCGCGGCCGAACTGGACCGGCCGTCGCGATGAGAGTGGAGTTCGTCGACTCCCAGAAGGCCGAACACGGTGTCCAGCCGGTCCTGCGGGCGCTTGAAGACACGCCAGCCGGGATCGCACCATCGACCTACCACGCCGCCAAGGCCCGCCCCGCCTCGGCCCGATCACGGCGCGACGAAGAGCTGACCGCGATGATCGAACAGGTCCACGCTGCCAACTACGGCGTCTACGGGGCCCGCAAGATCTGGCACGAGCTGCACCGGCAGGGCGTCGACGTGGCCCGGTGCACGGTCGAGCGGCTGATGCGCGCCGCCGGGCTGCGTGGGCTGCTGCGCGACAGGTCACCGCGCACGACCCGGCCCGCCGCCTAGACCAGCCGGCCCGCTGACCTGGTCGAACGCGACTTCACCGCGGCGGGCCCGAATCGGCTGTGGGTCGCCGACCTGACCTACGTGCGTACCGCCGTGGGTTGGGTGTACGCCGCGTTCGTCCTCGACGTGTACTCCCGGATGATCGTCGGCTGGCAGGTGGCCACCAGCCTGTACACGGATCTGGCGCTCGACGCGCTGAAAATGGCGATCTGGCGCCGCGAGAATCAGGGCGCTGACCTGGGCGGACTCGTGCACCACTCCGACCGGGGAGTCCAGTATCGAGCGATTCGCTACAGCCAACGGCTCGCCGAGGCGGGCGCCGTCGCCTCGGTCGGCTCCCGGGGCGACTCGTACGACAACGCCATGGCCGAGGCGTTCAACTCCCTGTACAAGGCCGAACTCGTCCGCAACACCGGTCCGTGGCGCGGTCTCGACGACCTGGAGATGGCCACCGTCGAGTACATCGACTGGTACAACAACCGTCGCCTGCACGGCGAACTCGGACACGTCCCGCCCGCCGAGTACGAAGCGCTACACGCGATGACCCAACCGGTCACCGCACCCCTGAAAACCAGATAACCAACTCTCCATCAAACCCGGGGCTTGACACCATCCAGCTGTGGGCAACCTCCGGTCACCGGCGGCCCTGTGCTGTCGTCGCTCAGATTTGAGCACGGTCAAGCCGGGTATCAGAGGGCAGTTCGGAAGATTACGTCCGTTTCGGGGCGAGAGTGAACACTCCGGGTTCGTCTTCGGTGAGGACCCGGCGGTTGACCATCCGTTTGAGCTTCGCGCGGGCGCCTTCGACGTGCTTCGGTGAAGGCTCGACGCCGAGTGCGAGGCAGATGCCCTTCGCCCGCATCCTGGCGGGTGTGGCGGCGAGGACTTCCAGGATCTGCTGGTAGGGGGTGCTGGCGATCGTCGGGTCGTCGGCGGTGAACTCGGCGGCGGCGAGCGCGCGCAGGGTGGTGCGGGTGGTCGCCAGGGCGGCCAGTTCGCTGTCGACGCGGCCGAGTTCGGCGGTGAGGGTGGCGATCTGCTCGCGTAGCCGGTCGGCTGTCTGGCCGGCGGCGGCCTCCTGGTGGGCGATCAGGTCGAGGACCGTGGTGAGGTTCACCGCTGCCGCCAGGTGGGTGTGCTGGTGCCGGTCAGTCGGCGGACCAGGTTCGCGGTGGACGCCCACCAGGTGCGTGACACGCTGGACTCCGGTCGGCTCTCGTACTCGCGGACGAGACGGCGGTGCAGCATCAGGGTGCCGAGGGTCTGTTCGACGATCCAGCGTCTGCGGACCGGTACGAACCCGGGCCGGGTGTCGGCGCGTTTGACGACCTCGACGTCGACACCCAGGACGGCGCCGTGCAGCGCCATGTCCTGTTTGAACCCTGCGTCGACCCACGCGCGGGTTACGGTGGGGGTGTGCGCGACGACCTGGTCGAGCAGCCGGATGCCGATGGCGTTGTCGGTGACCGACGCGGCGGTGACCACGACCGCGATGACCAGCCCCAACGCGTCCACGGCGAGGCCCCGTTTGCGCCCCGGTACCTTCTTGGCGGCGTCCTTGCCGGTCGTCGCGGCGGGCACATTGTTGGCCACGCGGACCGACTGGGTGTCCAGCACCACCGCGCTCGGGTCCTCGGTACGGCCGGCCTTCTCCCTGACCTGGCACCGCAGCAGGTCGTGGATGACCTGGTCGGTGCCGTCGTCACGCCACCGGGCGAAGTAGTAGTACGTCGCCGACTTCGGCGGCAGGTCGTGTGGCAGGTACGCCCACTGGCAGCCGGTCCGGTTCTGGTAGAAGATCGCGTTGACGATCTCCCGCAGCTCGTAGCGGCCCTGATGCCCGGACACCGACGGGTGGCGGGTCTTCCACGCCTGCAGGAACGGTCCGATCACCGCCCACTGTTCGTCGGTCAGGTCACTCGGATACGCCGCGCGTTCACCCATGATCGACCCAACGCGGTCACGTCCTCACCGGTTACGACCACCGCTCACATTCGCACGATCAGACCAACCCACAATGGACAAGACCTAGCGAACCGGCCTCTCACGTCGTAGTCGGTGCCCTGGGTGGCCAGCGGGAGGTTGTGCGCCAATGCTGTGGCTGCGATCTAGCTGTCGTTGATCGGGGCCTTGCGGCCTTCGGCACGCAGCTTCGCTACCAGCAGCGCCCAGGCGTCGCTGACCCGTTCGTCGATGGGCAGCGGCTGGAACTGTCTAGCCAGCTCAACTGTCTAGCCAGCTCATAGGTGGCCAGACGCCGGGAGGCGGCATCGGGATTGTGGCTGGCGCTAACGACTCCAAGGCGGAGTTCACCGAGGGTGATCACGGACACGCCCAAGTCCAGCCCGACAAGTGCCTGATCATCAAAGCGGCGCGCCTCCGAACCGATGAACAGCGACGTGTCGGCGGCGGCGCGGCGTGGCGCTACCACGGCAGGTCGTCGGTGGTGTCGGTCAGAGTGCCGCGCAGTTCGTCCCTCATGCCGGTGTGGTCAGGCCCGAGCGCGCTGATTCGCGCCAAGATTTCGGTTGCCGGTATCCATTGGCGGCGGGCGTGCAGCGGGATGAGCCTGGCCACTGGTCGATTATTGTACAGAATCTCTATCTCCTCACCCGCCTCGACGCGGCGCAGGACCTCAGCAGTGTGGTTACGCAGGTCACGCGAGGGAATCACGCTTGTAGCTGACATGCTACGACCGTAGCCGGTATCGGCAGCCTGTCCACCGGCATGGATTGGCACCCCAGCCTGGCAAAGATCCGCAGGGGCGGCCATCTCAAGAGATGAGCCGGGCGGCCGCGACCCGCACGTCCAGCGCTACCCGGACGAGCTCGGCGGCGGGGAATCGTCCCGGTCAGGTAGTGACACTCGCCGCTGATCAGGTCTAAGTCGGCAGGTGCCGTGCGGCCTCGTCAACCGCCGCCGCTCGATCTCCGGGGTCGGCCGCCGTCGCGGTCCGAGCTTCCGACTGCCCGGCCTACCCTCACCGGATGAGCACCGACGGCGAGCTGAGCCCATCAGCCACCACCGACGGCTGGGTTCTCACGACGAATGTCCGCGCCCTGATCGAGTCGCTCGCCGAACTGGTTTACTACGAGGCCGACGACTGGGACTGGGACGCCATCGCATTCGGACTCGACGCCACCGACACCGACGACCCGCACCGGTGGTACGCCTATCCGCTCATCGGCACCAGCGCACTCCGCCTGGAGCTGGCCAACGACCCCGGCTCCACGATCACCTCGGTACGAATCCATCACCCGGCCGGCGAGGCCCTGACCGCCCGCGTCGAAACCATCGTGTCGATGCTGGCTCGCTATCAAGTCACCTCATGAGTACCCGGCCGAGCCGGGTTGTCGGCCCAAGATCAGGGCGTCTCCAGGGTGCCAGATGACGACGAAAATTGATTGTGAATGACCATCGACGACAGGAGTCCGCTCAGCTCAGCGCTTTGATCGGCGTACTGATCCGGGGTGGGACGGACGGGGTCGACCTGTACGCCGGATTCTCGCACCCGCACCCCCGCTGAGCTGCACGAACACCCCCACCGAGGCCCCTCAGGGCGTCTACAGGGCGTCCGGGTCATCCGAGACGTCCCCGCCGTCGTCGCCTTCGCCGCCCTTCCCTGCGTCGTCCTCGAACAGCGCGTCGGGTCCGCTCCTCGCCGGCCGGCATCAGATGCGTGTACACCCGCAGCGTGAACTGGGGCCTGCGTGCCGCAAATCGTGCATCCCCGTCGCCCTGGTCGGCACGATGCCCGCCGCCTCGACCGCCGGCTGCCAGCTCTTGCCATCGAACGTCGCCCGGTTCAGCGCGTTCCCCGCGTCGTGGTGAACACCAGCGGCACCGCCACCGGGTCGCCCTTGAACGGGTCCTCCCACGGCAAGGTGATCGTGACCGGCTTGAAGACGACCAGGTGCTCCCGCAGCACCCGGACGGCCGACGCCGGCAGCGGCACCCGGCGATCCCGGTCGTTCTTCGGAAGACCGAACACCAGCCGGGACCGGACCCGCTTGACCTGACGTACGACATGCACCCAGCCGGCATCCAGGTCGAGATCATCGACGCCGATGCCGAAGATCTCGCCCTGACGCAGCCCACACCCGGCACCGAGGTTGAAAATCGGCCGGTGACGCGGCGCGAGACCGGACCGGATTGCCGAAACCTGGTCGGCGGTTGTCGGGGTACGGCCTGGAGTGCAGAGCTATGTACGGCTGATCTTGCAGAGGCGCGCACCGTTTGTCCGTCGTCTGCGGGTGGCTGGGGGTGAGGCTGCCCGGGTCGTGATCGGACCGGCGTGGGACGGCTGGCGGTGAGGGCGTTGGATGAGCAGCGGTGGCTGGACGTGCGTCGGTTCCGGGCGCTGCACGAGGCTGGTGCGAGTGTCTCGGAGATCGCCCGTGAGACGGGTCTGAACTGGCGGACGGTGAAGAAGTACCTGGCTGCTGGCAGCGGCGAGGTGGTGCCGCCGGTTCGGGCGCGGCCGGCTCGTGGGCAGCTGATCGATGTGTTCGCGCATGTGGTCGATGCGTGGTTGCGGGCGGAGTTGCTGCTCAAGGGCACGGTGGTCCATGAACGCCTGGTCGAGCAGTACGGGTTCACCGGTAACTACCAGCGGGTGAAGCTGTATCTGCAGCAGGCCCGTCCCCGGATCGCCGCGGAGCTGGGGATCAGCCCGGATCAGCTGGCGGGGCTGCATCGCCGGTTCGAGGTCGTTCCGGGTGCGCAGGCGCAGGTGGACTGGGGTGACGAGGGCGGCATCCTGGCTCACGTCGGGATTCCGAAGGTGTACTCGTTCCACATGGCGCTGTCGTACTCGCGGGATCCGTTCTGCTGCTTCACCACCAGCCAGGACCTGGCCGCGTTCTGGGAGTGTCACCGGCGGGCGTTCGCGCACTTCGGGCGGGGTTCCCGGGGCGATCGTCTACGACCGGACCAAGACCGTGGTCCGCCGGCACGTCGCCCCGGGCCTGGCGGTTCCACTGCACCCGGAAGCGGTCGCCTTCGCCGGACACTACGACTTCGACATCGATGTGCTTGCCGCATACCGGCCGACCGGCAAAGGGCGGGTCGAACGGCAGGTCACCATCGTCCGTGATCACGTCCTGGCCGGACGGGCGTTTGCGTCGCTGGCCGAACTCGATGCCACGTTCCTGGCCTGGGTTCCGCAGCGGCGGGCCGTGCGACACCGCACCCACGGCGAGATCATCGGCGTGCGGGCGGTCCGGGACCACGCCGCGCTGCGACCGGTCCCGGCCAGGGCGTATGTGGTCGCCGACCGGCATCTGCGGCACGTCGGCAAGGACTGCCTGGTCGCCTACGCCGGCAACCTCTACTCCGTGCCGGCCCGACGGGTCCGCCACCGCCAGCTCGTGGAGGTCCGGGCGACCGCCGCCACCATCACCATCCACGCCACCGCGCCCGGCCTGGACGGCACCTCCCTGCTCGCCACGCACCAACGGGCCGTGGGCCGAGGCGCCCGCGTCGTCGACGAAGCCCACTGGGACGGACTGCCCGACGGACACACCCGTGCCGTCACCACCGGCGACCCCGACGGCGGGCAGCCGACCACACGCCGACCGGCCCGCCACGACAGCGGCCAGGGACCGCTGCAAGCCCTGCTCAACCGGGCCGCCGCCGCCCAGATCGCCGTCGAGGCCCGGCCGCTGTCGGTCTACGAGCAGATCGCTGCGGCCAGCCCGTTCACCAACCGCCCACACCTGAAGGACGTCTCGAAGTGAGTGAGCTGGTCACCAACCGCATCCACGCCAGCGCCACCAAACTCGGCCTGCCCCACCTGGCCAAGACGCTGCGGGAACTCACCGGCCGGGCCGACACCGAGGCCATGGGCTACCTGGAGTTCCTCGACCTCGTCCTGGAAGAGGAACTCGCCGTCCGCGACGAACGCCGCTTCCGCGCCGGGCTACGCCTGTCGAAGCTGCCGCACCACAAGACCCTCGACGACTACGACTTCAGCTTCCAACCCGACCTGGACCCCCGCAAAGTCCGTGACCTCGCAACCCTCGCGTTCGTGCAGGCCAAAGCCAACGTCGCTCTCCTCGGCCCGCCCGGCGTCGGCAAGACCCACATCGCCGTCGCCCTCGCGGTCGCCGCCTGCCGAGCCGGATTCACCGTCTACTTCACCACCCTCGACGACATGGTCCGCCACCTCACCGCCGCCGACGCGATCGGCCGGCTGGCCCGCAAGCTGCAGACCTACCCACGCCCCACCGTCCTGGTCATCGACGAAGTGGGCTACCAGCCCCTCGAACGCCCCGAGGCCAACCTCGTCTTCCAAGTGATCTCCAAACGCTACGAAAAGGGCTCCACCCTGCTGACCTCGAACAAGGGCTTCGGCGAATGGGGCCAGGTCTTCGGCGACGAGGTCCTGGCCACCGCCATCCTCGACCGGCTCCTGCACCACTGCGACGTCGTCCCGATCAACGGCCCCAGCTACCGGCTCAAGAACCGCCTCACCGCCATCGAGAACGTCGCCTGATGCCCACCCCGGCCACCCCGGACGACTCACCAACCACCACAGACACCAACCACGGCGACCTGCTGCAACTCCTGCTCCAGATCTGCGAGGACTTCCTCGCCAACACCGGACCGGCGACCCACCACGAGGTCGACATCCTCCTACGCGCCCGCGGCATCACCGGCGGACCCGGATGGCTGATCGACATGCTCGGCCTCACCCGCCTACGCCTGCAAAACGCAACCCACCACGACCTACCAAGCCCCCAGCACAGCACCTGACCTCTGCAAGATCAGCCGTACCTACCTCTGCACTCCAACGAGTACCCCGACAGCGGTCCACCGAACCAACGCACCGAGCACGGATTCGTCAGGCCGCCCGCCGACGTGGGCACTTCCCGACCGAGCAGGCCTCGATGAAGGTCATTCACCTCGTCGTCCAGCAGAAACGCAGGGGAGGGAGCATCACTGGCCGGGTCTACGGTTGGGGCGGGGCCCTCAACGCCCTGATCCTCGCCTACGGCGACCGGATCACCATCTAACCATCTCGGTCACGCCCAACGGTCAAACGCGGAAATCACGCAGTCCCAATAGATCTGTATTGGATCAAGACGCCGCGCCCAGCGCGACGCACGGGCGGAACACCGCCCGGCGGCAAGCCGCCACGGACCGCTACGCGGCCAGGCGGGAAACGACCGTCACCGCCGGGCAACCGCCGGACGCGCCGCGCCGTGTTATCTCGGCCTGCGGCGAGAGACCGTTGCCGTCGCATAAAACGCGTCTGCGGCGCAGATCAGAGGCTGCTCTGTAGTTGCCAGTAGGCGAGGTTGTTGCGGGCCCGCAGGGTGTCGGGATGATCCGGCCCCAGCACCCGCAAAGAGTCGGTGAGCAACTCCTCGAAGGTGGTCACCGCACCGGCGGCATCACCAGCTTGACCCCGCAAGGAGGCGAGGTTGTTGCGGGCCCGCAGGGTGTCGGGATGATCCGGCCCCAGCACCCGCAAAGAGTCATTGAGCAACCCTGTGAACGCGCTCGCCGCGCCGGCGGCATCACCCGACTCCCCCCGCCAGAAGGCGAGGTTGTTGCGAGTGGTCAGGGTGTCGGGATGGTTCGGCCCCAGCACCCGCAAAGAGTCATTGAGCAACCCTGCGAACGCGCTCGCCGCGCCGGCGACATCACCCGCTCGACCCCGCCAGCCGGCGAGGTTGTTCCGGGCCCGCAGGGTGTCGGGATGATCCGGCCCCAGCACCCGCAAAGAGTCATTGAGCAACTCTGCGAACGCGCTCGCCGCGCCGGCGACATCACCCGCTCGACCCCGCCAGCCGGCGAGGTTGTTCCGAGTGGTCAGGGTGTCGGGATGGTTCGGCCCCAGCACCCGCAAAGAGTCATTGAGCAACTTCTCGAAGGTGGTCACCGCACCGGCGGCATCACCCGCTCGACCCCGCCAGCCGGCGAGGTTGTTCCGGGCCCGCAGGGTGTCGGGATGATCCGGCCCCAGCACCCGCAAAGAGTCATTGAGCAACTCCTCGAAGGTGGTCACCGCACCGGCGGCATCACCCGACTCCCCCCGCCAGCCGGCGACATTGTTGCGAGTGGTCAGGGTGTCGGGATGGTTCGGCCCCAGCACCCGCAAAGAGTCATTGAGCAACTCCTCGAAGGTGGTCACCGCACCGGCGGCATCACCCGCTCGACCCCGCCAGCCGGCGAGGTTGTTCCGAGTGGTCAGGGTGTCGGGATGATCCGGCCCCAGCACCCGCAAAGAGTCAGTGAGCAACTCCTCGAAGGTGGTCACCGCACCGGCGGCATCACCCGCTCGACCCCGCCAGCCGGCGACATTGCTACGAGTGGTCAGGGTGTCGGGATGATCCGGCCCCAGCACCCGCAAAGAGTCAGTGAGCAACTCTGCGAACGCGGCTACGGCGGACTCAACTTGTCCCGTGTTCCCGAGGCTGTTGATCGCTTGGAACAGTAGGGAGTGGACGCCGGGGCGAAGTAGGGCATCACCGCTGGCCATCCGTAGAGCGGAAGAGTTGGCCCGCAAGCTCTGAGTAGCTCCGTGGCCCCGGTCGATGGCTGGCCAGCTAGCCAAAAGGGCATCAGCGACGTTCCGGGCGACCGCAGCGAGGTGGACCGAGTCGAGTGCGTCGCAGGTGACCCGCTGCACCATGGCGTGGACACGGACCACACCCGCCTGCGGATCGTGGGTGAGCAGACTCAACCGGTGCAGGTTGCGCAGCGCGTCTCGCACCTCATCCACGGCCAGATCGTTCCGCCCACTGCGGTCTGCGAGATACTCCACGGCCGGACCGGCGGTGAACACGGCCTCGGGAATGCCGTTCGGATCCAGCACAGCGGCGAGGTTCAGCACATGCCGGGCCAGCCCGGCCGGCGGATGACTGTCCGCCACGTCGATCGACAACGACCAGGTGACCGCGACCGTCGCCCGGTGCCCATCCGGTAAGGCATCATCAGGCGGGACAAGATCAGCCAACCTCTTGCGCCGGTCAGCGAGCCGGGTCCGGTAGCCGACAGGGTCGATGCCCCGGTCCCGGATGAACGCGGCCGCCTGCGCCAACGCCAACGGCAGATACCCCAGCTCAGCGGCCAACGCGGTTAGGTCGTCATCCTGGTCACCACTGGTACCGATCGCACCATCGAGGTAGTCGACGGCGTTATCCGCGCTGAACACGTCAACGTCGACCAGGACACGACCGTCCGTATGCAGCACCGGATCACGGCGACGAGTCGTCACCACCGTCCGACCTCTGCGATTGTTCGGCGGCCACCAGTCCGCAGCGTCACCAGGGCTGTCGAGGTTGTCCAACACGACCAGCCACCGCTTCGACGTGCGCTCCAACCACGACACGAACCGGCTGGCCGCAGCCTCACCGTCCCCGTCCCCCGCCACGGCGGCACCCACCACGCGGGCAGCGTCGGCATAGCGGGCGACGATCGCGTCACGACTCGACGCCGTCACCCACACCAGCACATCCACCTCCCGATCCCGATCCAACCGGCGTGCGAACTCCGCCGCTAACTGGGTCTTACCCACCCCGCCCATCCCCGACAACACCTGCGTCAACACCGCCGTCCGACCCGCTGTTGCCGCGCGCGCAAGATCCACCCGCGCAGGCCGATCCTGAAACCACGCCGCCCGCTCCGGGACCCGACCGACTCGTACAGCGCTTCCCGCCAGTACCGACGATGAACCAGGCTTGACGCCCCGCGCCATGAACCCGTCGACGAGTGCTACCAACGACAGCACACCGCTGGCAATCCCCGCGATCCAGCCAGCCTGTTCCGTGCCCTCCCAGCCGAACCGAGGCAGCCCCCACCCCCACGGATTCCACCAAACGATCACCGACGCCAGACCACAGGCGACAGCTAAGACCACAACCGCGACGGTCCGCCGCCGCCGGCGACGAGGAAACACCCGAGTCACGCCACCATCATTGACGACAAGCGCACAATCACCGAATTTACGAGTCGGGATCACGTCATCGTTCAAGCCCGTCCAACAGCGACAAACGAGCACTTGAAGATCAGCTACGACAACGCCAGTACAAACGATGGCCGAAGCGGCTGCGAGAAGCCGAGAGGCTTCAAGGAACCCGCCGCAGGTCAGCGCATCGATATACCCGGTTCGACCCGATCCACAGCCCTTACGCGGGTTTGGGGTTCGAAGCCCCGCCCGCCCTGTGGTCGACGGCGGCAAGGAGGTCCGGAAACCGGCGGGGTTGGCCGCCGTCGGGGTTGGGGCTTCCGGCCGCCGCGCCAGTCCAGAACCCGGACTGGCTTGCCACCGACACCGATCGCGCCGGGTCCGTACCCGCACGGCTGCGTCCCCGGCCGCCGTCGGCACCGCCCGGACCATCCAAGATCAGGGCGTCAGGGCGTCTCCAGGGCGTCAGTTTACGACAGAAGTTGACCATGAACGACCATCGACGACGGAAAGTTTGTGCAGATCAGCGCCTTGATCGCCGCGCTGATCCGGGGTGGGACGGACGAGTCGACCCTTTACGTCGGATGCAGCACCGCCCCGTCATGGTTCGACGACGGCAACAGCGACGAATCGACCGCCGAGTAGATGAGTGGCGATTTCTGCCCATCGCCCAGACCTCGCCGTACACCATTCGTACAGCCAAGGCACCCGGCCGGGGCGGACGTTGGCCGACAGTCACGGACGGGCTGACACCAGGGGCGAAAGCTCCTGGCCAGCCATCCATGATCTTCTTCTAATCCCAAGGTAGACATCGAGGATGGCACGTGGCGGTTGCGCACTGTGCTGGTCGACGGCCGAGTGCGATGCTGGTGGCATGCAGCACGATGAGCTGGCTGAGTTCGACGTGACCGAGGACGAGTTCGACGCCATGCTGGCTGACAGTGACCCTGTTCGGGTAGCCGGCCCGCCCGACGATCGCGGCGACCAGGCGGGGCAGCGCAGGTCGAGTTGAGGCGGCCCAGCGGGGAAATCGGTGGACCTGCCCGGCAGGGACGCCTACGGTTCGAGTCAGCAAACACGCAACGACCATCGGGACGAGCACGCCAAAGGGGGCAGCCATGAGGAAGCCGGAGATGCGGCGAGGGCGACGTGTGTCGCTCGGTCTGCTGCACCGCCCTCGTGGCCAGCTTGCCTTGTCGGCCGCCGTGGCCGACCGCCGCCGTTGACCGACTGAGAGACGACGCGACGCATCGCTGAGTCCATCGGTCGCCAGCTCGCCGTCTGCACCAGCGCCCTTCATGACGTCCCGCCACTCATCGCCGGACCTGTACCCGGCAACTCCCCTTCAGCAACGACGCGCCACGTGCCCGTGGTGGAACCGGTAGACACGCCGCGCTCAGAACGCGGTGCCGCAAGGCATGGGAGTTCGACTCTCCCCGGGCACACGACACTGGTCAGTGCCAGTAGCACCGACCAGCACGCCCTCGTAGCTCAGTGGACAGAGCACGTGACCACGAATCACGGGGTCGGACGTTCGACTCGTCCCGAGGGCACACCATCATCGTCTAGTTCAGGCACAAGCACCGTCTGCACCCTCCGATAGACTCCCGTACTCGCAGTCACATAAGCGGAGGTCCGGCACGGATGTCTTCAGCAGCATCGACGTCCGTACGAGATCGATGGATCTTGCACTTCACCCACGTGGAAAACCTTCCAATCATCGCCGCGACGGGTCGGTTGGCCTGCGATGTGTCCGCCCGTGCCGGCCTCACCCGTACAGAGGTCGGTGATCCAGCGATCAAGGACTCCCGCCGCCGGCGACAAATTCCGATCGGTCCGCGCGGCTACGTTGGGGACTACGTTCCGTTCTACTTCGCCCCGCGCTCGCCCATGATGTATCGGATTGCCTGCGACCACCGTGACAGCATCCCTGGACGGTACGCGGGCGGCGACCGTCAGCTTGTCTACCTGGCCGCGACAGTCGGGGCCGTGGTCGACGCCGGCCTGGCATGGGTCGCGACCGACGGCAACGCCGCCAACGCAGCCACCACGTTCACGACTAACCTTGATGACTTGAACAGCATGGTGGACTGGCCGCTGATGTACGCAGAGCGTTGGAACAGCACCGAGGAGGACCCGGACCGCCAGCGCCGCAGGATGGCGGAGTTCCTGGTACACAGGGAAGTGCCCTTGGCTGTGTTCCAGCAGGTAGCAGCGTACGATCCTGCGCATGCGGCCCAAGCGCGAGCCACGCTGGGTGACCATTACCTAACTTCACGTGTGGCTGTCGTACCCACGTGGTACTACGGGTTCCAACGGCCTAGGGGGTGACGGGGATGATCGAGGATGGCCACGGCAACCTTCTCACCGCCGACACCGACGCCCTCGTCAACACGGTCAACACGGTCGGAGTGATGGGCAAAGGCATCGCCCTGCAGTTCAAACGGGCGTACCCCGAGAATTTCCGCTCTTATCAGGCTGCCTGTAAGCGTGGCGAGGTCCGACTGGGTCGGATGTTCGTCGTCGATCGTGGAATCGTCGGCCCTCGGCGATACATCATCAACTTCCCCACGAAGAAGCACTGGCGCAACCCTTCGAAGATAGACGACATTCGCGCTGGCCTGGCAGACCTCGTCGATGTCGTCTCGCGGTACGAGATCGGCTCCATCGCGATCCCAGCGCTTGGCTGCGGCAACGGCGGCCTGGACTGGGCCGAGATCCGGCCAATGATCGAAGATGCCTGTCGGAGAATGCCCCAGATCCGCGCCGTGATATTCGCCCCGGAGGGAGCACCTCCCCCCGAGAGCATGCCCGACGCCACGCCACGCCCCAAACTGACCGACCTACGCGCCCTGCTAGTGGCTGCGATCGGTGCATATCTGGACCGTGCCAGGCTGCAGGAATTCCGCGATGGAATCAGCGAACTAGAGGTGCAGAAGTTGGCCTACCTCCTGCAAATCGCCGGCGCACCGCTCAATCTGAAATTCGTTCGTGGACGATACGGACCGTACTCAGAGAGCCTGACGCGCGTCTTGGCCACACTGGAAGGCCATTTCCTCACCGGCCTCGGCGACAGGTCAGCGCGGGTAACCGAGTTCGCACCGATCAAACCCCTAACCGGCGGCTACGAAGCCGCCAGCGAGTCAGTAAAGACGAATCCCAAAAGCCTCTCTCAGCTAAATTTGGTGCTCGATGTCGTCGACGGCTTCGAATCACCGTACAGTCTCGAACTCCTCGCCACCGTGCATTTCGCCGCAGCGCAACCACCACCCACAGGCGACGTCACAGAGCTCACCCGCCGCGTTACGGCATGGAGCCTACGAAAGGCTCGTCTGTTCACCGACGCACATGTCCAGCTAGCCGCCGCACGACTGGCTGAGCATCGCCTCCTGCCCGATTAATCGACCTGTACCCCGGGTGCAGCCTCGATCGGTCCGGTTCGACCGGGCGTGAGTGCGGCTCGTGGTCACAGGGTCAAGTCCGCGTCGAGGACGAACGGCGAGCCAGGTCGGTCCGGTTGCCAGCCGCGTACGAGCGCTTGGCGGATGGCGGCGGCGACCATCGCCGGCCGGACCGGCGTTGCTTCGGCGTGGACCCAGTTGCCAGGATGGGCCGACGACAGCCGTACGACGAGAATGGCGCGACCCGGCGGCTCGACTCGTTCGACCGCGAACGTCAGCGGCGACCAGGCCATGGCTTGGCTGTAGGTCGGCTTCCTGCAGACCGTCCAGCGGTAGTGGCAGCCGTCGACGACGATCGGCCGACTTCCCCGCTTGACGATCGCCACCGAACCCCCTTCGGTCGCTGCGGCAGCGACGACACCGTACCGCCATCCGTACAGCACGGGGCACCCCAGCCAGGGCGGACGTCGGCCGGCCGTCACGGACCGAGGTTGCCGACGCGGACCTGTCATTGCCTATTGACGTGGTCGTAACACGTGTCCTACGTTCTGTCGAACCGCTTCGTCGAAGCGGTTCGACAGAGGTCACCGGGCCCGCCCAGCCGGCCACCCACCGGGTGAACCGGGCCCGACGCGACACGCAGGGAGGTGTCCGATGGCCACCATGCAGGACGTCGCACGCCTCGCTCAGGTGTCGGCCAGCACAGTGTCGTACGTGCTCACCGGCACCCGGCCGATCTCCCCGGCGACCCGGGACAAGGTGCTGGCCGCCATGGCCCAGCTCGGCTACCAGCCCAACGCGATGGCCCGGGGGCTGGCCAGCCGGCGCAGCCGCATCCTCGGCCTGCTGATGCCGATGGACGAACGGGGTCTCGGCGCCACCGAGACCGCGTTCGTCACCGGCGCGGCAGCCGCCGCCGGTACGGCCGGCTACCACCTGGTGCTCTCGCCCATCGGCGCGGGCGACCTCGATGAGCTGCGCCGCCTGGCCAGCCAGCGGATGCTCGACGGCGCGCTGCTGATGGAGGTACAACTGCACGATCCCCGGGTGGAGGTTCTGCGGGAGATCGGCGTACCGCAGGTGTTGATCGGCCGCACCGCCGACACCACCGGCTTGTCGTACGTCGATATTGATTTCGACCGGACGGTCCGCGACGCGGTCGGCTACCTGGTCGGCCTCGGCCACCGCCGGATCGTCTACGTCAACCACTCCGCCGACGCCGTCGCGGCGGGCTACGGCCCGGCGTTGCGGACCCGCGACGCGTTCACCGCCGCGATGGCCGACCACGGCCTGCCGCCACTGACGACCTTCGCCGAGGACAGCGCGGCCGGTGGCCGGGCCGCACTGGCCACCGCCCTGCGACAGGCACCCGACCTGACCGCGATTCTCGCCATGAACGAGAGTGCCGTCTTCGGCCTGCTCGGCGAGCTGACCGCCCGGGGCCGGAGCGTGCCCGGCGACGTCTCGGTCGTCTCCATGGTCACCTCACCCCAGGTCGCCGATCTGGCGACGCCGGCACTGACCGCCATGAACTCGCCCGGTTCGGCACTGGGCCGGATCGCCATCGAGACGCTGCTGCGGCACGTCGACGGTGGCAGCGACGAAGTCCACCAGCAACTCCTGCCGTGCACGTTGGAGATCCGAGGGTCCAGCGGCTCCCCGCGTACCCGAAGCGACACCGCGCGCGGCGACGGGGCCGGCGGCGACCCACCGACCCCGACACCAAAGTAGCCCGCCGCCGCGCTGGCACGCGACGACGGGCTTGACGAGTACCGCTCGATACTCATCAGGGAGATTAGCAATGCGACGATTTCACAGAGTAGCCACGGCGGTGATGGTGGCCGCGCTCACGGCGACCGGGCTGACCGCCTGCGGCGACGACACGGCCGACGGCGAGGCGAACGTTCTCAAGCTCTGGCACTACGAGAGCGAGAACAGCGCGATGGGCATCGGCTGGGACCGGGCGATCGAGATCTTCGAGGAAGAGCACCCGGGGGTGGAGGTGCGCTTCGAACGCAAGGCGTTCGAGCAGATCCAGCAGAACGCGGGCATGATCATCAACTCCGATGAGGGCCCGGACATCATGGAGTACAACAAGGGCAACGCCACCGCCGGCCTGCTCTCCTCGCAGGGGCTGCTCGCCGACCTCACCGAGGAGGCGACCGCACGCGGCTGGGACACCGCGCTCAGCCCCAGCCTGCAGACCACCGCCCGGTACGACAACGGGGTGATGGGTTCGGGCGCCTGGTACGGCGTACCCAACTATGGCGAGTACGTGATGGTCTACTACAACACGGAGCTTTTTGCCGAGCACGGGGTGAGCGTCCCGACCACCCTGGCCGAGATGACCGCCGCGATGGACACCTTCGTCGACGCGGGCATCACCCCGCTGGGCATGTCCGGCGCCGAGTACCCGGCCGGGCAGCTTTTCTACCTGCTTGCCCTCTCCCGCGCCGACCGAGACTTCGTCAACGACTACCAGCTGTACGAGAACCCGGTCGACTTCCAGGCCGACCCGCTGCGTTACGGCGCCGAGACCTTCGCCGAATGGGTCGAGAAGGGCTACATCGCCAGCGACTCGGCCAGCCTCAAGGCCGAGGACATGGGCACCGCGTTCATCGCCGGCGACGTACCGATGATCGTCTCCGGTAGCTGGTGGTTCGGCCGGTTCAAAGACGAGATCAGCTATGACTGGGACACCTTCCTCTTCCCGGGCACCAGCCTGCACCCCGGCTCGTCGGGCAACATCTGGGTCGTCCCGGAGTCCAGCGAGGCCAAGACCCTGGCGTACGACTTCATCGACATCACCCTGCGGCCGGAGATCCAGGCGTTGATCGGCAACAACGGCGGGGTGCCGGTGGCCGGTGACCCGGCGACGATCAGCGACGAGAAGGACCGCAAGCTGGTCGAGGACTTCAACACCATCAGCGCCCAGGACGGCCTCGCCTTCTACCCGGACTGGCCGGTGCCCGGCTACTACGACGTGCTCGTCTCCGGCATTCAGGGGCTGATCAACCAGTCCAGGTCGCCCGAGGAGGTCCTCGACGCGATCGCCAAGCCCTATCAGGACGGCGTCGCGGAGATCACGCGCGACTGAGCGGCGGTCGGGACGGGCGCGCGCCCCGACGCACTCCGGTCGATCCGGTCACCGTGCGCCCGTCCCGCCGTGGAGGGACCCCCATGGCAGTTCCCGAGACCGTCCCCGCCGCCGGGCGGACGACGGCGTCACCCCCGGCCCCGACCAACCCGGCCTCGTCGACCCCGGCCCCGACCAGATCGACCCGGGCCGGCCGGTCCGCGCGCCGGGCCGACCGGCGCAACGCCGTGTACTGGCTCTACCTGCTGCCCGGCGTGCTGCTGTTCCTGCTCGTCATCGGCGGCCCGCTCGGCTACACCGGCTACCTCTCGCTGACCCGGTGGTCCGGTGTTGGTGAGCCCCGGTTCACCGGCCTGGACAACTATCGGAACCTGCTCACCGACGACGTCTTCTGGACCTCGTTCCAGAACACCGTGGCGATGATCATCGCGATGGTGGTGCTGCCCACCCTGATCGGGCTGGTGCTCGCCGCGGTGCTGTTCGACACCATCGGACGCCGGTTCCGTCCCCGTACCGCCGCCGCGCTGCGCGCCGCCTTCTACCTGCCGCAGGTGCTCCCGGTCGTGGTGGCCGGCATCATCTGGGGCTGGATCCTGCGCCCCGACGGGGCACTCAACGGGCTGCTCGACGCGGTCGGGCTCGGCGCGTTGGGCCATGACTGGCTCGGCGACCCGGACAGCGCGCTGCCGGTGGTGATGGCCGTGATGATCTGGGTGCAGCTCGGCTACCCGGTGGTCGTGTTCATGGCGGCGTTGGAGCGGGTCAACCCGGAGCTGTACGAGGCGGCCGAGATCGACGGCGCCGGCTGGTGGCAGCGGTTCCGGTCGATCACCCTGGCGCAGATCCGCCCGGAGACTTTCGTGGTCGGCCTCACCTGCACCATCGCCGCGATGAAGGTGTTCGGCCCGATCTACGCGCTGACCCGTGGCGGCCCGGAGAACGCCACGAACGTGCCGTCCTACTTCGCGTACTACACGTTCTTCAAACGGCTGGAGGTCGGCTATGGCTCGGCGATCTCGATGGTGCTGACCCTGATCATCGTCCTGATAGCGGTGGGCTTCCTCGTGGCGCAGCAGCGCGCCGAACGCCGGGGAGGTCTGTGATGGCCGCCGACCGGCACCACCGAGGGGTCAGCCGTTGGATCGTGCTCGCCCTGGTCACCGCAGCCGCGCTCGTCATGCTGGTGCCGTTCGTGTTCATGCTGCTCAACGCCTTCAAGGCGCCGGGCGACTACTCCACCAACGGGCCGCTGTCCTGGCCGACCGAGTTCTACACCACCGGACTGCGCACCTACTGGGAGCAGGTCGACTACCCGGTCAAATTGTGGAACTCGATCCTCATTTCCGGCTCGGTCGCGGTCCTCGCCGTACTCGTCTCGCTGCTCAGCGCGTACGCGCTCGGAATCGGCCGGGTCCGTGGCCGGCTCTGGATCGTCGGCGTCTTCCTGCTGGCCAACATGCTTCCGCAGGAGGCGCTGGTCTACCCGCTCTACCACTTCGCCAAGGAGGCGGGGCTCTACAACACCCGCCTGGCGGTGATCATCATCTTCACCGTCATCCAGGCCGCCTTCGGCACCTACCTGCTCTCCTCGGTGCTCGGCACCTTCCCCCGCCAACTGCTGGAGGCCGCCGCGCTCGACGGCGCCGGCACCTGGCGGATCCTCTGGCGGGTGGTGCTGCCCAACATCCGCTCCACTATCTCGGTGCTGCTGGTCTTCTTCTTCATCTGGACCTGGAACGAGTTCCTCATCCCGCTGGTCATGCTGATCGACAACCAGACCCAGACCGTCCCGGTCGCGCTCGCCTCGTTACAGGGCGACCGGCTGATGGACGCGCCCACCACCAACGCCGGAGCGCTGCTGAGCATCCTCCCGGCGATCATCTTCTTCGTCATCTTCCAGCGCACCCTCGCGCGCGGCGTCACGGCAGGAGCCGACAAGTGAAGTTCACCGACGGATACTGGCAGTTACGTCCCGGGGTCAGCGTGCTGCGCCCCGGCACGGTCGAGTCGGTGGAGGTGGAACCGGACGGACGCGCGCTGACCGTCTTCGCGCCGATCGGCAGGATCACCGGACGCGGGGACACCCTCAACCGGCCGGTGATCACCGTACGGTTCTTCTCCCCCGCCCCCGGGGTGGCCGGGGTGACCATCGGACACCACTCCGGCGGCCTGCCCAAACAGCCCCGGTTCGCGATCGCCGACCGTACCGACCACCCGGTGCGGGTGACCGTCACCGGGCTCAGCGCGCGGCTGACCACCGGCGAGTTGACCGTACGGGTGGCGTTGACCGGGCCGTGGCGGGTCGACTTCCTGCGCGGCGACCGGCTGGTCACCTCCTCCTCCGAACGCAGCATCGGCGCGGTGACCGACGCCGAAGGGCACACGTTCGTGCACGAACGGCTGGCCCTGGGCGTCGGCGAGACCATCTACGGACTGGGCGAGCGCTTCGGGGCGTACGTCAAGAACGGCCAGACCGTCGACATCTGGAACGCCGACGGCGGCACCGCCAGCGAACAGGCGTACAAGAACGTGCCGTTCTATCTCAGCGGCGCCGGCTACGGGGTGTTCGTCGACCACCCCGAACACGTGTCGTTCGAGGTCGGCTCGGAGGTGGTGTCGCAGACCCAGTTCAGCGTGCCCGGCCAGTCGCTCACCTACTACCTGTTCGACGGGCCGACCCCCAAGGACGTGCTGCGCCGCTACACCGCGCTGACCGGCCGACCGGCCCGGGTGCCGGCCTGGTCGTACGGGCTCTGGCTGTCCACCTCGTTCACCACCTCGTACGACGAGAAGACGGTCACCGAGTTCATCGACGGGATGTCCGAACGGGACCTGCCGCTGTCGGTGTTCCACTTCGACTGCTTCTGGATGCGGCAGTTCCACTGGGTCGACTTCATCTGGGACCCGGCGACCTTCCCGGACCCCGAGGGGATGCTGCGCCGGCTGCACGAACGCGGCCTGAAGGTCTGCGTCTGGATCAACCCGTACATCGCCCAGCGGTCGTACCTGTTCGAGGAGGGCCGGCAGGCCGGCTACCTGGTCCGCAACCCGGACGGTTCCATCTGGCAGTGGGACAAGTGGCAGGCCGGGATGGCGCTCGTCGACTTCACCAACCCGGCGGCGGTGCGGTGGTACGCGGGCAAGCTGAAAGTCCTGCTCGACATGGGAGTGGACTGTTTCAAGACCGACTTCGGCGAACGTATCCCGACCGAGGTCGTCTGGCACGACGGATCCGACCCGCAACGGATGCACAACTACTACTCGTACCTTTACAACAAGACGGTCTTCGAGCTGCTGGAGGCCGAGCGCGGACCGGGCGAGGCGGTGCTCTTCGCCCGCTCGGCGACCGCCGGCGGCCAGCAGTTCCCGGTGCACTGGGGCGGCGACTGCGAGTCCACCTTCGTGGCGATGGCCGAGTCGCTGCGCGGCGGCCTGTCCTTGGCCGCGTCCGGCTTCGGCTACTGGAGCCACGACATCGGCGGCTTCGAGGGCACACCGGACCCGGCCGTCTTCAAACGCTGGATCGCCTTCGGGCTGCTCTCTTCACACTCACGGCTGCACGGCTCCGGCTCGTACCGGGTGCCGTGGGCGTACGACGACGAAGCGGTCGACGTGCTGCGTCGCTTCACCCGGCTCAAGCTGAGCCTCATCCCGTACCTGGCGGCGGCGGCCGAGGAGGCCCACCGCGACGGCGTACCGGTGATGCGGCCGATGATCGTGGAGTTCCCGGACGACCCGGCCACCGCGTACCTCGACCGGCAGTACATGCTCGGCCCGGACCTGCTCGTCGCCCCGGTGATGAGCGCGGACGGCGAGGTCACCTACTACCTGCCCGCCGGCACCTGGACCCACCTGATGACCGGTGCGCAGGTCACCGGCCCGGGGTGGATCACCGAGAAGCACGGGTTCGACAGCGTACCCGTGCTGGCCCGGCCCGGCGCGGTCATCCCGTTCGGGACGGTCACCGACCGGCCCGACTATCTCTGGGCCGACGGCGTGCGGCTGCGGCTGTACGCGCCGGCGCCGGGCCAGCGGACCCGGGTACGGGTGCCCGCTCCCGACGACGGCCCCGGCGCGGAGTTCGAGGTGTACCACCAGGACGGAACGGCCACCGTGGAGCTGGTCGCGGGTGACTCGGCGGGCTACCACTGCGAGGTGGTACGGGTCGCGGGGTGACGGGTCGCGGGGTGACGGGACTCGCACCGGTCAGTCCGGGACGCCGCTCGCGGCAACCGGGCTGACCCGGGCGGCCCGCAGGGCCGGCGGCAACCCGGCTGTCGCGGTGATCGCCAACGGTACGGCACGTCGATGCGCGCGGCATGTGCCAGAGCGCCGACGAGTCGGCTCGGTATCGGGTCACGCAGCCAGCGCTTTGCCCGCTGCCCGCATCTCCTGCCAGCCTTCGTAGTCCCAACCCTGCGCGACCCCGGCATGGTGTTGGAGTACGGCGATCCGCCGGTGTCGGGCTGCGTACTCCCGCAACGCGAGGTTCACGGTTTCCTTCTCGCTCCTGGCCCCGGACAGCCGCATTGCCTCGGCCAGCGCCTCGTCATCAACATCGATCTGGCTCACCGACATCGCCCCTCCGGATACCGTATGCCCCGCTTGAGAATTGCCAACATCATGCCTGGTTCTCCGTCCGTCACCCGCACACCGCCAGCTCCCGTACGGCCGGCTCCGGGCGGATCGATCTGACCAGCCGGTCCGTGCGTGTTGTTAGGTGTCCGATGGTGTGGATATCGTGCTGAGTCCGGCCCGGCCGGGCGCACCGCTGGCTCGACGACCAGGCTCGACGACCAGGCTCGACGTACCAGGCTCGACGTACCAGGGAAGGTCTTGATCTTGTCCTCCGCGACGCATCCCGCCCCGCCCGCCACTGACGCGACGGACCTGGGTACGACCGATCCGGACGCGGAAAACCCCGGCAAGACGGACACGACGGGGGACGAGCCGCAGACCAGCGAGGCGAAGCCGCCACAGACCAGCGAGAGCGAACCAGAGACGACCGAGAGCGAGCCGACACCACCGGGTGGCGGCTGGCGGCCACGGGTACGCCGTACCGCCGGCTGGGCGGCCAGTGTGCTGGCAGTGGCCGGCGTGCTCGCCGCGTTGACACTGCCGTACCAGGTGGAGTTCGTGGTCCCGCAGGTGTTCGCCCGGATCCCACTGGAGGCGGTGCTTGCCGGAGCGGTGCTGCTGGTGCTGCCGCACCGGGTACGCGTCCCGGTGGCGGCCGCCCTCGGCGTCGTACTCGGGGTGCTGACCGTGTTCAAGGTCGCCGACATGGGCTTCTTCTCCGTACTGGGCCGCCCGTTCGACCCGGTGATGGACGTGGGGCTGCTGGCCGACGCGTACCGGTTCGTCGACGCCTCCTACGGCCGGCCGGCGGCGGTCGCCGCCGCGGTCGGTGCCGCGCTGCTCACCGTCGCCGTGCTGGTCCTAGCGGTGCTGGCGGTGCTGCGGGTGGCCCGGCTGCTGGCCGAGCGGCGGCGGGTCGGCGGGGGCGTGGTGGGCGCGTTGGCCGCCGGCTGGCTGGCGTTCGCGCTGCTCGGCACCACGGTGACCGTCTACGACAACGGGACGCTCACGTTCGCGCTGCCGGTGGCGGACCGGGCCACCGCCCGACTCGCCTACGATCACACGCTGCAGGTCAGCGCCAGCCTGCACGACCGGCACGAGTTCGCCGAGGTGGCGGAGGTGGACGCGTTCCGCGACGTGCCGGGCGACGAGCTGCTGACCGCGCTGCGCGGCAAGGACGTGCTGCTGGCGTTCGTCGAAAGCTACGGCCGCGACTCGGTCACCGCCCCGGAGTTCGCCCCGTACGTCGCCGACGTCCTCGACGACGGCACGCGACGGCTGTCCGCCCAGGGGTACGGGTCCCGCAGCGCCTTCCTCACCTCGTCGACGGTGGGCGGCAGCAGTTGGCTGGCGCACGCCAGCACTCTGTCCGGGCTGTGGGTGGACAACCAGCAGCGCTACCGCAGCCTGGTCGCCAGTGACCGGCTGACCCTGACCCGGGCGTTCGGCGACGCCGGCTGGCGGGTGTCCGGTTTCTTCCCCGGCAACTCGCGGGCCTGGCCGGAAGGGTCGTTTTTCGGCTACGACCAGGTCTACGACTCGCGCAACATGGGGTACGCCGGCGACAAGTTCACTTTCGCCTCGATCCCGGACCAGTACGTCCTGTCGGCGTTCGACCGGTTCGAGCGGGAGGCCACCGACGGGCCGGTGATGGCGGAGGTGGCGTTGCTGTCCAGCCACGCACCGTGGACCCCGATCCCGCAGCTGGTCAACTGGAACACGGTGCGCGACGGGTCGGTCTTCGACCGTACGGCGATGGCCGTCGGCCAGGCCGACCGGTCGGCGGAGGACGGGCTACGGGAGGACTACCCGAAGGCGATCGGCTACTCGCTGAGCACGATCATCTCCTATCTGGAGTCGCAGGACGACGACGATCTGGTGCTGGTCTTCCTCGGCGATCACCAGCCCGCGCCGGTGGTGACCGGTCCGGGGGCCAGCCACGACGTGCCGATCACCATCGTGACCCGCGACCAGGCCGTGCTGGACCAGATCGCCGGGTGGGACTGGCCGGACGGGTTGCGCCCGGACCCGCAAGCACCGGTGTGGCCGATGGACTCGTTCCGGGACCGGTTCCTGACCGCGTTCAGCTGACCGACCCGTTCGCGCACGTCCTTAGCGTCCCCGCGTTGCATCGCGGTTTCCGGGCGGATCCGTTATGGAGCATCCATAGCAACCGTACGGCCGATCGTCGGAGCCGACGTCACATCCCGGCGCGGACCTGCGCCGACTCATCCCTACGGATGATGCCCGCGCCCGGCGGGCGGGCCTAGCGTCGATGCTCGACCCCCCAAGATCCTCGGCGCGCCGGCCGCCTCACCCCTGGCTGGTCGGGTCGTGGTTCTGATCGGAACCCAAGGAGACGACTTGAGCAACCCCTCGACACCGAGCGGCCAGTCACCGCCCCCGCCCGGGACCGGCCGGTCCCGTAACCGGCGACTGGTCGCCCTGCTCGTCGCCGTGGTCGCGGCGGCGTTGCTGCCGGCGGTCGGCCCGTCCGGAGCGGCCAGTGCCGCCCCCGAGGGCGGTACGCCGATCGCCGACTCGCCGTGGTCCACGCTCGACGGCATACCGGCGGCGCGCCGGTCGGCCGCCCCGGCAGACATCGACGCCCGTCGACTGGCCGCGTACACCCTGGACCGGGACGCCATCTCCACGCAGCTCGACCGGGCCCCGGCCGAATCGGCCCGCGCGGCGCGGTCGGCGCCGCTGGTGCTGACCGTGCCCACCCCCGACGGTGACCTGCAGCGCTTCGAGGTCGTCAACTCGCCGGTGATGCAGGACGGGCTCGCCGCCCGGCACCCGGAGATCCAGACGTACGCCGGCACCGGTGTCGACGACCCGACCGCGACGATCCGGGCCGACCTGACCCCGCTGGGCTTCCACGCCTCGGTGCGCTCGGCCAACGGCTCCTGGTACGTCGACCCGTACTTCCGGGACCAGAGCGTGTACGCCAGCTACTACGCCCACGACCTGGTCAACCGGCACGGTGAGCTGATCGAACGTGCGGACGTCGGGGCCGCCGCCGAGCAGATCGGCGAGGAGATCGACCAGGCCCAGGCCGACGAGGCGGCCGGACCGCTGGTGAAGCTGCGGACCTACCGCCTGGCGTTCCTGACCGACCCGTCGTACGCGAACTACTTCGGCGCGGAGAACGTCACCGCCGCCAAGGTGACGCTGATCAACCGGGTGACCCAGGTCTACGAAGACGAGACCGCGATCCGGCTCGTGCTGATCAACGACACCGACAAGACCAACCTGAACACCGTCGAGGCGGCCGCCGGGCCGAACGGCCCGTGCGGCGCGGCCCCCTGCTTCACCGAGGCCAACCTGACCGGCTGCTCCGGTGCCACGCTCAACCGCAACCGGATCGTCCTCGGTCAGCTCGTCGGGGCCAGCGCCTTCGACGTCGGGCACATCGGCTTCGGCCTGCCCGGTGGCGGCGTCGCCGGACTCGGCGTGGTCGGCGGCGACGGCAAGGCGCGGGGCTGCACCGGCCTGCCGAACCCGATCGGTGACTTCTACGCCGTCGACTACGTGGCGCACGAGATCGGCCACCAGTTCGCCGGCAACCACACCTTCAACGGCACCCAGTGGAACTGCTCCGGCGGCAACCGCAGCGCCACCAACTCGTACGAGCCGGGCAGCGGGTCGTCGATCATGGCGTACGCGGGCATCTGCCAGCAGGACAACCTGCAGCCGCACTCCGATCCGTACTGGTCGCAGCGCAGCTACTACGAGATCACCACGTTCGTGAACTCGTCGCGGCCGGCGATCAACGAGGTGCAGACGGTGTCGCTGCGCGACTTCGACACCGACGGTGACTCGTTCACGATCAGCTACGCCGGGCAGTCGTCGGCGCCGATCACCCGTGGGGTCAACTACACCACCGCCGACGTCAAGGCGGCGATCGAGGCGATCACCGGTTGGCCGGCCGGCGCGACGGTGACCGTGGCGGCGTTCGGCGGACTCGGTGCCATCAACGACACCGGTTTCCAGGTGACGTTCAACGGCGGCCCGGTGGCCCAGACCAACGTACCGGCGCTGGGGTTGACCGGTTTCGTCGGCGCGGACGGCTTCGTCGGCGAGACCGCCAAGGGCGGACCGGTCGACAACGGTGGCTGGCAGGTCACCGAAACCACCAATCACGCCCCGGTGGTGACCGTGCCGGACCAGTTCACCATCCCGGTCCGGACCCCGTTCGCGTTGACCGGCAGCGCCACCGACGCCGACGGCGACCCGCTGACGTACATGTGGGAGCAGAACGACCGTGGTGGCATCTCCGGCGGCAGCACCGCCGGTACCGCGTTGACCAGCAACATCAAGACCAACGGCCCACTGTTCCGGGTCTTCGGCACGTCAGCGCTGGTCAGCCCGCAGGACACCCAGCAGTACTACTCCCCCGGGTTGAACGCGGTCGACGACAACCCGACCCGGGTCTTCCCGGACATGGCACAGATCCTGGCGGGCAACACCAACGCCAAGACCGGTGCCTGCCCGGCCGCCCCGGAGCCGCCGGCCAGCGGCAGCGCCTCCAACCTGACCCAGGCCCTGGTGGACTGCTACTCGGAGTTCCTGCCGACCGCCGACTGGGTGGGCTACGACAACGATCGGACCATGCACTTCAAGCTGACCGCCCGCGACGGGCGGGTCGGCGGCGGCGGGGTCGGCAACGCCGAGACCGCGGTCGTGCTGGCCCCGGACGCCGGCCCGTTCCTGGTCACCTCGCAGCCGGTGCCGTCGTTCTACCTCGGCGGCTCCAGCCAGGAGATCACCTGGGACGTGGCCGGCACCGACGCGGCGCCGGTGAACGCCACGCAGGTCACGATCTCACTGTCGACGGACGGGGCGAAGACGTTCCCGTACGTGCTGGCCGAGGCGGTGCCGAACACCGGCAACGCCACGATCACCCTGCCGAACATCGACACCACCACCGGTCGGATCAAGATCGAAGCGATCGGTAACGTCTTCTTCGACCTCAACGACGCCGACATCCGCATCGACCAGGTCCGCCCGGCCGAGCTGGCGTACACCGGGGACACGCTGGTGCACCCGGTGGCCGGCGCGGACTCGGCGCAGGTCCTGCTGCGGGCGGCGGTCGGTGCCGATGCCGGCGACGTCCGAGGTGCCCCGTTCGCCTTCACCACCGGGGACACCACGCTGTGTACCACCGAGGTGAAGCTCTGGGGCGGCGACGTCACCGGCGGCGTGGCCAGCTGTACGGCGACCCTGCCGGTCGGCAACCACCCGGTGACCGCCACGGTCGACGGTCGCTACCTCGGATCCGTCACGGCCACGGTGACGGTCGCCCCGTCGACCGGGCTGCGGATCAGCGGCGACGGCTATCTCCGCAGCGAGTCGACCGCCGGCGCGTACCCGCTGGACCCCGAGCACCGGGTCGAGGTGAGCCTCGACGGCCGGATCACCAACGCCGGTGAGCTGGCCGGCAAGGTGCTGGTCGGCTACCGCTCCGGGGACCAGCGGTACAAGTTCCAGGGCGCCACCCTGGAGTCGTACGGCGCGACCACGGTCGGCGGCGTGCCGGTGGCGCAGCTGCGCTACCAGGTGACGCTGTTCGACCTGTCCACCCCGCAGCAGCCGGTGCCGGTGGCGACCGGGCTGACCATGCGGGTGACCGCGACCGACGCCGGCGGACCGGGCCGGCGGGACACCATCGGGATCACTGTCTGGGACGGCGACACGTTGATGTTCTCGTCGAGCTGGACCGGCACCGCGACCGAAGAGGTCAACCTGACCGCCTCCGGCGGTGACCTCGTCATCGGATGACCGCAGGCCGCGTCAGCGGCCGACGTGCGGGGCGCCGGGCAGTTGCCCGGCGCCCCGTCGCGTGCCGTCCGTCCGTCACCGGCGGCGGACGGCGTGCAGCACCGCGTCGTGGATCGTCAGCGGGTCCCCGTCCGGGTCGGTGACCGACCGGGGCACCGTCTCGACCCGGACGCTGGCCCACTCCTGTGGATCCAGCACCGCCGCGACCTGCTCGGCGGTGAACATCAGATCCGGCATGCGCGGTCGGCGGATTCCGACGATGTCCAGGTCGGACGGATGATGGCCGACGATCAACAGGGTGCCGCCGGGGCGGACCGCCGCCGCGAGCCGGCGGTGCAGCATCGCCCGGTCCGGGTCCGGCAGGTGCATGAACTGGGCGGTGACCAGGTCGAACCGGGACAGGCCCGGATCCCAGGTACGGATGTCGGCCTGCTGCCAGGTGAGCCGTTTCGCCACGTCGTCCCCGGCCGCCGCCGCCTGGTCGGCGCCGCGGCGCAACGCCACCTCGGAGACGTCGACCGCCGTGACCTCCCAGCCTCGGCCGGCTAGCCAGATCGCGTCGGCACCTTCACCGGCCCCGACGTCGCAGGCGGTGCCGGCCGCCAGACCTTCGACGACCGAGACCAGGTGCGGGTTCGGATTGCCGCTCCACACCCGCTCGACGGAGCCGTACCGCTCGTCCCAGAAGCCTTGGCTGATCATGGCGGCGACGTCGGCCGGTCCGTGGTGCTCCGGCTCGGCCGGCGGCTCCTCGCCGGCGATCTCGGCCCGGTGTCGGCGTACGGCTGCGGTGGTGTCGGCCAGCGCGAGGTCGGCGTTGATCGCCGCCGCCGCCATCGACCCGGCCGACGCCGCCGCCATCACCTGCCCCAACGGGCTGGTCAGGTTGCCGGCGGCCCAGACACCCGGCACTGCGGTACGCCCGGTCGGATCGGCCTCGACCTGCTCGCCCATTCCGTTGGGCAGGTCGATCACCGGCACGCCCAGTCGGGTCAGTAGCCCGTCCGGTCCGCGCAGCGCGTCGGCGATCCGCAGCCGGGAGGCGACCGTCACCGCCGTACGAGGCACCACGATCCCGTCGGCGAGCCGGACCCCGGTGAGCCGGTCCTCGGTGGCCTCCAGGCCGGTCACCTCCCCGGCCACCACCCGTACGCCGCGCGCCGCCAGCTGCTCGGCCTGCTCGTCGGTGAGGTCCAGGCCGGTGTGGGTGAACAGGATCAGGTCGGCGGTCCACTGGCGGAACAGCTGCACCTGGTGCAGTGCCATGGCGCTGGTGGCGAGCACACCGATCGGTTGGTCGCGGACCTCCCAGCCGTGGCAGTAGGGGCAGTGCACCACGTCGCGGCCCCAGCGGTCCCGCAGCCCCGGGATGTCCGGTAGTTCGTCGACCACCCCGGTGGCCAGCAGCAGGCGCCGGGCGGCGACCAGCCGGCCGTCGGCGAGCCGGACCTCGAATCCGTCGCCGACCCGCTCGGCCGTCTCCGCCCGGCCGGGCAGCACGACGCCGCCGTACCGCTCGATCTCGCGCCGGCCGGTCGCCACCAGGTCGGCCGGGCTCATTCCATCGCGGGTCAGGAATCCGTGTACGCCGGGCGACGGCGCGTTGCGGGGCTCACCCGCGTCGATCACGATCACCGACCGGCGCGCCCGCGCCAGGGTCAGCGCCGCGCTCAACCCGGCGGCACCGCCGCCGATCACCGCCACGGCGACGCGGTACGCGGGTCCCCCCGCTCTGTTGTCGGTCACGTCGACCACCTCCGGCACCCACGATGCGCCTACCCCGACCGTACCGGCAAACGTTGTTGCCGATCCGGCAAAACAGCTGGTGTCGACCGATGGTGGGGGCCAATTCGGTTGCCTGGTTGGCGTCCGGTCGGCCTAATGGTGACCATGCTGGTCAGACGGGAACGCCCGGCCGACGTGCCGGTGGTCCGTGCGGTGGTGGCCGCCGCGTTCGCGCGGGCGGGGCAGCCGGATCCACCGATCGAGGTGCGCCTGCTGGACGAGTTACGGGGCGACGAGTCGTGGCTGCCCGCGCTGTCCCTGGTCGCCGTCGAGCACCGTGCCGACGGCGGCGACACCGACAGCCAAGGCAGAGGCGGCAGTGACGGCGGAGACGGGAGTGACAGCGGGGGCGGCGGTGACGTCGTCGGGCACGTCGTCTGCACCCGGGCGTACCTCGACGACCTGCCGGTGCTGGGCCTCGGCCCACTCGCCGTACGTCCGGACCGGCACGGTCGCGGCGTCGGTACGGCGCTGATGCACGCGGTTCTCGGCGCGGCCGAAGCCCTGGACGAGCCGTTGGTGGCGCTGCTCGGCGACCCCGCCTACTACCAACGGTTCGGCCTACGGCCCAGCCAACCGCTGGGCGTCGTCGCGCCCGACCCGCGGTGGGGCAGGTACTTCCAGGTCCGGGTGCTCGGCACCGACCCACCGACGCCGGGGACGTTCCGCTACGCCGAGCCGTTCAACCAGCTGTGACCGCCGCCCTCGTCCGGCTCAGCTGTTCACCGGTCGGCGGGCCACCAGCAACACGTGAGTGACCGGCCACTCCATCGCCGCCCCGTCCAGGGTGCGGAGTGTGGCCACCGGGTCGAGCCGGTTGGTGACGATCCAGTCGTTACGCCACGGCCCGCTCGCCGCCTCCACCTCGAAGCCGACGTCGGCCAGCAGCGCCTTCCAGTCGGCGTACTCCAGCCCGCAGAACTGCTCACGGGTCTCCGACAGCCAGTTGTCCGGATAGTCCTTGCGGGTCAGGAAGTCCATCGCCGCCCCGAGCGTCGTCTCGACCACGCCGGGCCGGTCGGGCACCGGCTGATAGGGCGTCGGGAAGGCGAAGTCGACCGCGAACTGGTCGAGCCGGGCCCGGGTGGACAGGACACGAACGTGCTGCGCCACCCGCGCCGCCGGTAGCGCGGCCAGGTCGGTACGGGGAGCCGCCGGATTCGCCCCGTCGGTACGGCAGAGGTCGAGCAGCACCGGACGGTCCCGGCCGTCCGGTCCGCAGACGTCGCTGTTGATCCACACCCCGCCCGGTACGGTGTGGTCGTAGATCGCCTGGACGAACCGACGTACCGAGTCCAGCTGGGCGCCGTACGACCAGATCTCGTGGGTCAGCGCGAACGTCAGGGTCGTGTCGACCGAGCGGGGCGGGAACACCGCACCGCCGAGCACGTTGCGGTGGTAGAAGAACACGTTCGGGTTGGTGAAGAAGCCCTGCGCCTTCTTGTGTACGCATTCCTCGAACAGGTGCCGGGCCACCTCGACCCCGATCAGGTCGCTTTCCCGCAGGGCCGGTTCCCGGTCGGCGAGCTCCAGCACCGCGCCGGCCCCGCACCCGATGTCGACGATCCGCCCGGGTCGGACGTGCTCCCGGACCGCCGTCCACTTGCGGTGCGCCGCCTCGGCGAACGCCTCGGCGTAGCTACGGTAGTCCCGGGTGGCGGTCAGCCCGCCCTCGTCGCCCACCACCGGGTCGTTGACGACCGCCTGGACCAGCCGGTCCAGTCCGTATCTGTGGAAGATGTCGACGGTGGCCGGGTGCGCCAGATCCCGCCACGTCTCGTCGCCGGCGGCCAGCCGCAGCAGTACGTCCCACGGCCGGTCCGGTGACGGCGACACCTCGGCTTCCACCCCGGCCACCGGGAAGCCGAGCTCGGCGTACATCGCCGCCACCTCCGGGGTCGAGCAGGCCAGCACGGTGTTGGTCGCGGTCAGTTCCAGCCCGGTCGCCGCCGCCACGTTTTTCAGGGTGACCTCGGCGAACCGGGTGGTCGCCCGGGTGTCGAACACCGGCACCACCAGCGACCGCAGCCCGGTCAGTACGCTGAACCGCTCGATCGCCGCCTCCCGGCGGTGAAAGGGCACGGGGTAGCTGACTGTTGGCGCTCCGGGCATCTATGGCGCTCTTGAAGCTGCTATGATGCTCGCGTGAACCTCAAGGAGTGGGCAGCGTCGACCGGCATCGCGTACATCACCGCTCGGCGACAGTACGCAGCCGGGACGCTGCCTGTTCCCACCTACCGGATCGGTCGACTGATCATGGTCGGTGAGCCGGTCACCGGCACGTCGGCCGAGACGGGGCAGACCGTGGTGTACGCCTGGGTGTCCTCAGCCGATCAGAAACCCGACCTGGACCGGCAAGTCGCCCGGGTCACCGTGTGGGCCACCGGGCAGAAACTCGGCGTCGACCGGGTGGTGACCGAGGTTGGATCCGCGTTGAACGGGCACCGCAAGAAGTTCCTCGCGCTGCTGCGCGACCCGAAGGTGGCAACGATCGTGGTTGAGCATCGGGACCGGTTCGCCCGGTTCGGGGCCGAGTACGTTGAGGCGGCGCTGGCCGCGCAGGGCCGCCGACTGCTGGTGGTCGACCCGGCTGAGGTCGACGATGATCTGGTCCGCGACGTGACGGAGATCCTGACGTCGTTGTGCGCCCGCCTGTACGGGCGTCGCGCTGCCGCGAACCGTGCCCGCCGGGCGGTCGAAGCCGCCACCGAGAGTGGCCCGGCGTGAAAACGATCCAGGCGTACCGGTTCGCCCTCGACCTCACCTCGCGCCAGGAACGCGACGTCCTTGCACACGCTGGGGCCGCCCGGCTCGCCCACAACTGGGCGCTCGCGAAGGTCAAGGCGGTCATGGACCAGCGCATCGCCGAACGCTCCTACGGCGTACCAGACGAGTTGCTAACGCCATCACTGTCCTGGTCGCTGGCCGGTCTTCGGAAGGCCTGGAACGCCGCGAAGCCCGACGTCGCGCCGTGGTGGGGTGAGGTGTCGAAGGAGGCGTTCAACACCGGCCTCGACGCGCTCGCTCGCGGGTTGAAGAACTGGACTGACTCCCGCAGCGGGAAACGCGCCGGTCGGCCGTCGGGTTTCCCCCGGTTCAAGTCCCGCCGCCGTACCACGCCCAGCGTGCGGTTCACCACCGGGGCGATCCGGGTCGAACCGGACAAGATGCACGTGGTGCTACCCCGGCTGGGCCGGTTGAAGTTGCACGAGTCCGCCCGCAAGCTCGCCCGCCGTATTGAAGCCGGCACCGCCCGGATCATGTCCGCGACAGTGCGTCGTGATGGCGGACGGTGGCATGTGTCGTTCACCGTCGAGGTCGAACGCGCCGAACGCAGCCCGGCCCGACCCGGCTCGGTGGTTGGTGTGGACGTCGGTATCCGGCATCTCGCGGTGCTGTCCACCGGCGAGTTGGTCGACAACCCGCGCCACCTCGTGGCCGCGCGGCAACGGATGCATGCGCTCGGCCGGACGCTGTCGCGCAAGCAGGGCCCGGACCGGCGTACCGGACGACGTCCCTCGAAGCGGTGGGAACGGGCCGCGAGCCGGCTCGGTCGCGCTCACGCCCGGGTCGCTCATCTGCGCCGTGACGGGCTGCACAAGCTCACCACCCGACTCGCCACGACGTACGGCACCGTTGTGGTGGAAGACCTCAACGTCACCGGCATGCTGCGCAACCGGCGGTTGGCTCGGCACGTCGCCGACGCCGGATTCTCGGAGATCCGCCGCCAGTTGGCGTACAAGACCGGATGGAACGGCGGCCGGCTTGTGGTGGCCGACCGCTGGTACCCGTCCAGCAAGACCTGCTCGGGCTGTGGCACGGTGAAAACCAAGCTGGCCCTGTCCGAGCGTGAATACCGGTGTGAGGCGTGCGGTCTAGTCATCGACCGTGACCGCAACGCCGCTGTGAACCTGGCCGCCCTTGCGGCGGCAACCGCCGGGAGTGGCCCGGTGGCAGCACGTGGAGCCGACCAGAAGACCCGCACACGCGGGCAGGTGGCCGTGAAGCGTGAACCCGGCACCGCTCAAGCGGATCAGACCGGGACCGTCCTACCGCAAGGCAGGACTACCAACCGTGCGCTCACTAAAGCCCACTGAGAGGTAACGGTTCCGTCGGGTGTTGCTGTGGTTGGCCGACGTGACCGCCCAGACCACCGTGCACCCGTCACCGTCACCGTCGGTATCGGTCGCGGTGGTCGCGGCCAGCTGACGCAGATAGTCGGCCTGGAACCGGGTAAGCAGGTGATGCCGACCGGGAAAGAGCAGGTAGCGGGCCATCCGTCGTTGATAACCTACGGCGCGGCCGGGCCGGCCGGGCTGGTAGGGGTCCGGGCTGGTAGGGGTCCGGGCTGGTAGGGGTCCGGGCTGGTAGGGGTCCCGGTCGGTAGGGTCGGCGGGACGGCGGCGGTCTCGATCAGCGGCGGAGAGGTACGGAAGCGATGCGGGTCTGCGAGCTGCTGGTGGAGACTTTCGACCGCCTGCCGGACCTGGTCCGGGCCGCCGTGGAGGGACTCGACCCCGAGCAGCTGCGCTGGGCCCCGGCGGACGGTGCCAACCCGATCGGCTGGCTGGTCTGGCACCTCACCCGAATCCAGGACGACCACCTGGCGGAGATCCTCGGCGAACCGCAGATCTGGGTGGGCGGTGACTGGGCGCGACGGTTCGGGCTGACCGCAGACCCGGCCGACACCGGCTACGGTCACACCGCCGAGCAGGTCGCCGCCGTCGCTGCGGACAGCGCCGAGACGCTGATCGACCACTACAGCGCCGTCGCCACCCGTACCCGGGAATTTCTGGTCACCGTGAGCGACGACGACCTGGACCGGATCGTGGACGACAGCTGGGACCCGCCGGTGACCCTCGGGGTACGGCTGGTCAGCGTCGCCAACGACGACCTACAGCACGTCGGACAGGCCGGTTACCTGCGCGGGCTACTCGACACCCGGCGCTGACGACCGGCGCGGCGGCGACGCTGCGTGGCTACCTCGGCATAGAAGACATAGTTGACGGATCATGCCATCCCCGGCATGCTGTGGCTGCCGCTCGCCGGTCTGCCGCTCGCCGGTCGATCACCCCCTGTGGAGGAGACCTCCGTGACCGCATTCGCCTCCGACGCAGCCACTGCCGGCCCCGCAGCAGCCGGCCCCGCAGCACCGGACGTCGCCGGCGGCAGCGGCGTACCGACGGTCGGTATCTCCGACGCGGCGGCGGCCGGGCTGGTCCGGCAGCGGCGCGACGGACCGATGTTCCTCCGCGAGTTCCTCCGCTCACCCACCCGGGTCGGCGCGGTCGCACCGAGTTCCCGGCGACTCGCCGACGCGATCACCAGCCCGATCCCCGAGCGGGGTGATCCCATCGTGGTCGAGCTCGGTCCGGGCACCGGGGCGTTCACGGCGGTGATCCAGTCCCGGCTCGCCGGCCGGGGCCGGCACCTCGCCATCGAGTTGAGCCCGACCATGGCCGAGCTGCTCGCCAGCCGCCACCCGGGTGTCGAGGTGATCACCGGAAACGCCGCCGACTGCCGGTCGTTCCTCACCGAACGCGACCTGTCCCACGCCACGGTGGTGGTCAGCGGACTGCCGTGGGTGTCGTTCCCGCGTGACCTGCAGCTTGCCTCGCTCGACGCGGTGCACGACGCGCTGTCGCCCGACGGGGCCTTCACCACGTTCGGATACGTTCTCACCCGGCACACGCCGCCGGCCCGCCGGTTCCGGCAGCTGCTGCACGACCGGTTCGAGGAAGTGGTGGTCGGCCGGACCGTCCTGGCGAACCTGCCGCCGGCCTTCGTATACCACGCCCGCCGACCGCGCTGACGCCGGCTCAGGCTGACGCCGGCTCAGGCCGACGCCGACTCAGGCCGACTCGGCGAACCGCTCCACGTCGTTGATCCGGCCGATCACCAGAATGATGTCGCCGTACATCAGCACGGTGTCCGGCGTCGCGTGGGTGAACCGGGCCTTCGCCCCGTGCGCCTCGCTCTTGACCGCGACGACGGTGACGCCGAAGCGGGACCGGACCCGGGACTCGCGCAACGGGACACTGACCACCTCCTGCGGCGGAGTCGTCTTGATCATCGCGAAGTCCTGGTCGACCTCGACGTAGTCGAGCAGCCGACCGGTGAGCAGATGCGCGACCCGTTCGCCCATGTCGTGTTCGGGGAGCACCACGTGATGTGCCCCGATCCGCTCCAGGATCCGGCCGTGCTGGCGGCTGATCGCCTTGGCCCAGATGTCCGCGACGCCAAGCTCCGACAACAGCGACGTTGCCAGGATGCTCGCCTGGATGTCAGTGCCGATCGCCACCACCGCCCGGTGGAACTCACCGACGCCGAGTTGGCGCAGCGCCTCCAGATCGGTGGCGTCGGCGGTCACCACGTGCGGCAACTGCCCGCTGAAGCCCTGGGTGATCTTCGGATCCCCGTCGATGCCGAGCACCTCGGTGCCACGCCCGGCCAGTTCCAGCGCGAGCGCGCCGCCGAACCGACCCAGGCCGATCACCACCACCGGCTCGTTTCGTGAATCAGCCAACGATCGTCCTCTCCTCGGGCAGCTCGTAGCGTCGGCCGCGTTCGCGCAGCGCGAGCGCGGACGCGACGGTCAACGGCCCGATCCGACCCATGAACATCAACAAGATCAGCAGTACGTCGGCGGCCGGCGGCAGACCAGCGGTGATGCCGGTGGACAACCCGACCGTGGCGAACGCCGAGATCACCTCGAACAGCACCTGATCCAACGAGTAACGGGTCATCGCGAGCAGCGCGAACGTCGCCACCGCGACCGCCCCCAACGCCAGCAGGACCACCGCCAAGGCTTGGCGCTGGTTGCTCTCCGGCACCCGGCGGGCACCGATGTTGACCTGCGTCTCGCCGCGCATCTCCGCCCACAGCACGAACGCCAGCAGGCCGACGGTGGTCACCTTCACTCCGCCGGCGGTTCCCGCGCTGCCCCCGCCGATGAACATCAGGATGTCGCTGAGCAGCAGGCTCTCCGGCCGCATCGCACCGATGTCGACGCTGTTGAACCCCGCCGTACGGGTCATCACCGAGGCGAAGAACCCGGCCAGCAGCTTCTCCGGCGCGGCCAGCTCGCCGAAGGTGCCCGGATTGCGAAACTCGACGATCGTGAACAACACCGTGCCGAGGATCAGCAGGCTGACCGTCAGCACCACGGTGATCCGGGTCAGCACCGACCACGTCCGGGGCCGTCGCCACGAACGCAGCAGCTCGAAGACCACCGGGAAGCCGAGGCCACCGACGATCACCGCTACTGAGACAGAGATCATGATCCACGGATCAGCGACGAACCGGACCAAACTGTCTGTGTACAGGGCGAACCCGGCATTGTTGAAGGCCGAGATGGCGTGGAAGAGTCCGTGATAGGCCGCCTGGGCCAACGGGTAGTCGTACCGCAGGGCGAAGCGCACGGTCAGCACCACGGCCACCACGAACTCGCTGGCCAGGCTGAACAGCACGATGTTGCGGACCACCCGGCGGACGTCACGCATGCTGAGACTCTTCGTCTCGGCCTGGGCGAGAAACCGGGCCCGCAGACCCAGCCGGCGGGACAACAGAACGGTCAACAGGGTCGCCAACGTCATGATGCCCAGGCCGCCGACCTGGATCAACGCCAGGATCACCAGCTGCCCGAAGACCGACCAGTACCCGGCGGTGTCCACCACGACCAGACCGGTCACGCAGACCGCCGAGGTCGCGGTGAACATGGCGTCGACCAGCGACGCGGACTGTCCGTCCCGGCTGGCCACCGGAAGCATCAACAGCGCGGTACCGGTCAGCACCGCGACCGCGAACGCGCCGGCGATCACCTGCGCCGGATGCTGGAACCGGTCCGCCCCGCGCCGCCACATCGGTACCCGCCACCGCCGGCCGGGGCGGCCCGACCGGCCGGGGCTGCCGGGGCGTCCGGACCGGCGGTTGGCGGCTTCGCCACGTCCCGGGGTCGGGCCGGTCGTCGGCCGGTTGCCGCCATCAGGCAGCCTGTCGGGCATGTCTCTCCAGGATGAAGGGCCTGCTGTCGCCCAGGACGAAGATAAAGTCGCCAGGTGGGAGCGCCGGACGGCGGGCGCGCTGACCGTACTCGCCGTGGCGTTCCTCGTGGTGTACGCCGCGCCCATTCTCTACCCTGAATTGCCCGCACGCTGGCGGGATGTGTGTGTCACTGCCAACATCGGGATCTGGCTGCTGTTCTGGGGCGACTACCTCGTCCGGTTGTGGCTGGCCGGCAACCGGTGGCGGTTCGTCCGCGCCCACCTGTTCGACCTGATCGTGCTGCTGCTGCCGGTGCTGCGGCCGCTACGGATGCTGCGGCTGGTCACCGCCGTACTCACCCTGACCCGACGGACCGAGATCTGGGCGCGTGGCCGGCTGGCGCTCTATGTCGGCTCGACCACGGTCCTGCTGGTGATCGTCTCCGGGCTGGCGGTGCTCGACGCCGAACGCGCGGACCCGGACGGCGCGATCACCAACTATCCGGACGCGCTGTGGTGGTCGGTGGTGACGATCACCACCGTCGGCTACGGCGACTACTTCCCGGTCACCACCACCGGCCGGTTCGTCGCGCTCGCCCTGATGATCGGCGGCATCGGCCTGATCGGTTTCGTCACCGGTTCGCTGGCCAGCTGGATCGTGGAGCGGATCTCCACCGCCTCGGCCGAAGCCGACGCCGATACCGACGCCGAATCCAACGCCAAATCCAACGCCGACGATTCCGAAGCCGCCGCGGACGCCAGGACGGCACCGGCCACCCGGGCGGACCTCGCCGCGCTCACCGCGGAGCTCACCGCGCTGCGGACCGAGGTGGCCGCGCTGCGGACCGAGGTCGGTGGCACCGGTGTAGACGCGGCACCAGCGCCGGCACCAGCGCCGGCACCAGCGCCGGCACCAGCGCCAGCGCCAGCGCCACGATCGACCCAGGATTGATCATCACGCTGTCTAGCTAATTCGTGCCAACCGTCGCCGCGACGACCGTCGCGTCCCGCCGGGAAGCTCCACTCTGGTCGACAACAGCCAGCGACGCCCCTCATCCCCAGCGGGGCGAGCGATCCGCTGGCACGTCGATCTGGAGGATCGCCATGCGCCAACACCACGTCCCGGGCAGGGACCGATCCCGCCACCGGCTGGCCGCGTCACTGGCCGCCAGCCTGCTCGCCGGGCTCGCACCCCTGCTGGCTCCGGCACCGGCCCACGCCATCGTCGGCGGCCAACCCGTCGTCGCCGGTGACCTCGCCTTCGTCGCCGAGGTCCGCAACACCACGTCCGGCGGCCTCTGCACCGGCTCGCTGATCCACCCCGGATGGGTGCTCACCGCCGCGCACTGCGCCGTACCGGCCTCGGTCGGCGACGTGTCGGTCCGGGTCGGCAACACCGTCGCCGGCACCGGCGGCGAGTCGCGCCGGATCACCCGGATCCTGGCCCACCCTGATTACATCGGCGGACACAACGACGTCGCGCTGCTGGAACTCAGCACGCCGATCACCACCATCACCCCAGTCCGGCTGGCCACCCCCGCCGAGGCACACCTGTGGAACGGCGCGCAGGGCGGCCCGTTCACCCCGTACGACCAGGGTGTCGCCACCGGTTGGGGGCGCGACGGCACCGGCGGCCTGCCGTCGCGGCTGCAGTTCGTCGGGGTCAACATCACCCCGCCGCAGCCCGACGGCCTGGGCATCAAGCGGATCATGGTCGACCGTGGTCCGTGCCAGGGCGACAGCGGCGGCCCGCTGCTGGTCTCGTCCGGCGGCACCTACGTGCAGGCCGGCGTACTCAAGGCGGCCAGCTGCACCGGCATCGGCTCCTACAGCGAGGTCGGTGCCGGTAGCAACCGGACCTGGCTGCTCAGCCAGCTCACCTCCCTGCGGTACGCCCCGTTCGGCCTCGTCGACTGGGACGGCGACCGGCACACCGACGTCATCAGCCGGCAGGACGACAACGGCCTGCTCTGGCTCGACCCCGGCCAGAGCGTCCGCGCGCCGTCCGGCGTCCTGTCGGTGCGGATCGGCAACGGCTGGCGCGGCTACACCTCGTTCGGGGCGGCCGACTGGGACCGCGACGGCAACGCCGACATCCTCACCCGCAACGACACCACCGGTGACCTGTGGCTCTATCCCGGACGGGGCGTACGCGGATACCCGACCACGCCGGTGCGGCTCAGCGGCGGCTGGCTGGGCCACACCTCGTTCGGGGTGGCCGACTGGGACCGCGACGGCAACGCCGACGTGCTCGCCCGACAGGACGGCACCGGACAGCTGTGGCTCTACCCGGGTACGGGCACGCGCGGGCCGGCCACCACCGCCCGGGTGCTGATCGGCTCCGGGTTCAACGCCCACAGCCCGTTCGGGGTGGCCGACTGGGACCGCGACGGCCACACCGACATCGTCACCCGGGACAACGACAGCGCCGACCTGTGGCTCTACCCCGGCCAGAGCCGACGCGGCACCTCGAGCGTGCCCCGGGTCCGGATCGGCAACGGCTGGCGCGGCTACACCGCGTTCGGGGTGGCCGACTGGGACCGCGACGGCCACACCGACATCGTCACCCGGCACGACGCCAGCGCCGAGTTGTGGCTGTACCCCGGCCAGAGCCGACGCGGCACGTCGACCGCACCCCGGGTCCGGATCGGTGCCGCCTGGTGATTCACCTGCGCAGGGTCGGCAGCACCTCGGTGGCGACCTCGACGAGGACCCGCTCGTCACCGGCGTACCAACTGCTCCGACGTGGCCAGTGCACGATCACGTCGGTGAACCCGAGACCAGCGGCCCGCTCGACGGCGTCGGCGAAGAAGCTCGCGCTGGAAAGGGAAAAGACCGGCGCGGAATCCAACAAGAGGTAACGGCGCAGGCCGGCCGGATCCCGGCCGGCCTCGTCCATCGCCGCCGTACACCGGTCCGCCAGCCCGGCCACCGACGCCCACCAGCCGTCCAAGTCGTCGAAGACCGTCCCGGTGGTCACCCAGCCGGCGCCGAACCGCGCTGCCAGCGCCATCGACCGGGGACCGTTCGCGGCCAGCACGAACGGTACGCGGGGCTGCTGCCGGCAGCCCGGGGTGCTCCGGGCGTCCACCGCCTCGAAGTAGCGTCCCCGCCAGGTGACCCGCTGTTCGCGCAGCAGCCGATCGAGCAACTCGACGAACTCGGCGTACCGGTCGACCCGGGCGCGGGGCGACAACGGCGCGACACCGAGCACCTCGGCGTCGAAGCCCTGCCCACCGGCACCGATGCCGAGCAGCAGCCGCCCGTCGCAGATGTCGTCCACCGCGGTGATCTCGCGGGCGAAGTGCACCGGGTGACGGAAGTTCGGCGAGGCGACCAGGGTGCCCAGCGGAATCCGGGAAGTGACCGTGGCGGCGGCGGTCAGCGTCGGCACCGCGTCGAACCAGGGCCCGTCGACCAGGTCACGCCAGCCCAGATGGTCGTAGGTCCAGGCATGGTCGAAACCCCACCGCTCGGCCTGCCGCCACCGCTCGGCGGTCACCGACCATGGTTCGTCCGGCAGAATGACGATCCCGACTCGCACGATCGCCAAGACTACGGCACGCGCGGTCAGGCCGGTTGGCGTCGCTTGCGGTGGATGTCCATCCGGCCACGGCCGAAGGCGTCGATGTGCCCCCACCGCCCCGGTATGTCGAGCAACTCGATACGACCCATGTCGATCGGCAGCGCAGGATCGACGACCAGGTGCTCGCCCTGCGGCTCCAGACCCAGCAGGGTTCGCAGCAGCAACAAGGTGGCGCCGGTCGACCAGGCCTGCGGGCTGCAGGACGTCGGATACTCCACCGGATACTTTGTCAAGGCCCGGTCGTAGCCGCCGAACGCCTCCGGCAGGCGGCCGTCGAAGTACTGCGCGGCGTTGACGATCCCGTCGGCGATCCGGGACGCCTCCTCCACGAACCCGTACCGGCGCAGACCCCAGGCGATGAACGAATTGTCGAACGGCCAGACCGTGCCCACGTGGTAGCCGATCGGATTGAACCGGCCCTCACCCTCGGCCAGGGTGCGCACCCCCCAACCGGAGAACATCCGGGGGCTGAGCAGATGCTTGGCCACCTTCTTCGCCTTGGCGGTGTCGACGATGCCGCTCCACAGCAGATGGCCGATGTTGGACGACAGCGCGTCGACCTGGCCGCCCTCCGGGTCGAGCGCGAGAGCGAAGTACTCACCGTCGGCGACCCAGAAGTCCCGGTTGAACCGGGTCTTCAGGTCGGCCGCCTCCCGCTCCAACTGGTCGGCGTACCCCGGGTCGCGCCAGATCTCGCGGGCCAGCCGGGCTGCGCGCACCTTCGCGTCGTACGCGTATCCCTGCAGTTCGCAGGTGGCCCGGGGGAACTCCGGCAGCCGGCCGTCGCGATAGCAGATGGAGTCCCACGAGTCCTTCCAGCACTGGTTCTCCAGACCGGTGTCGGTGTTGCGCCGCTCGTACCAGACGTAGCCGTTGCCGAGCAGGTCGGCGTAGGTGTCGATCCAGTGCAACGCCCGCCGGGCCTCCTGCTCCAATGCCCGGACCAGCTTGACGTCGCCGGTCCACCGCTCGTACTCGTCGAGCAGGACGACGAACAGCGGCGTCGAGTCGGCGGCCCCGAAGTACGGGGTGTGCGGCTGCTCCTCGAACGCCGACGACTCGCCGTACCGGATCTCGTGCAGGATCTTGCCCGGCTCCTCGTCGCGGAAGTCGTCGAGTTTGCTGCCCTGCAACGCGCCGAGCAGCTTCAACGTCGACGAGGCCAGCTCCGGAGCGAACGGCAGCGCCTGCAGGCTGGTGAAGATGCTGTCCCGGCCGAACATGGTGGCGAACCACGGGACGCCCGCCGCCGGCACCGACTGCCCGCCGAGCGACAGCGGTGTGTAGCGCAGCGCGGCCAGGTCAACCATGCTCCGCTTGTACGTCGACGCCAGCGGCTCGCATTCACAGGCCAGCCGGGGCGCCCGCGCCAGCCATTCTTCCAGGTCGCGGCGCATCTCCGGCTTGGGCCGGTCGAAGTGCTGGCCGAGCAACCCTTCCCGCAGGTCCCGCCCGTCGGGGCCGATCGCGGTGGTCTTCACCTTGATGTGGGTCACCCACTGGCCGTGCGGTTCGATGGTGATGGTGAAGCTGAGCCCGTGCTCGTCGATCGTCGCCGGCTCACTGCTGGAGATGATCGTCTCCCGATGGAAGCTCTCCCGCTGGTAGCCCAGCCGCAGACTGTCCCGGTCCACGTGTGCGTAGTGCTTACCCACCTTGTGCCGGACGTCCTTGATCTCGAACAGGTCGGCGAAGTCCGCACCCGCTTCCAACCGTACGGTGAGCTCCATCGGCTCCTGGGAGTGGTTGAGAATGGTGATCTCCTCGTCGAAGCTGCCGCCCACCCAGCGTTGCCGGATCACCGACATCTCGGCGTCGACGTAGTGCGTCGGCTCGCCCGGCACCAGGAAGAACCGCGCCTCGAAGTACTGCAGGTCGTCGACGGAGAGCGAACTCAGCCGTTCGCCGTCGATGGTCAACTGCCACTTCGACAGGAACCGGGTGTCGAAGGAGAACAGCCCGGTCGGCGCCGCCGGGGAGGCGTCGATGTCGCCCTGGGTGTCGCTGACCACGAAGGTGTTTCCGTCCAGGATGCTGACCATTCCCTCGGTCATGATTCCGTCCTCTCCCGCCGGACGAACGTGCGTGGATCACGGGCACCGGGCGGCCCCGGCATCATCCGCTCGAGCAGGATGAGCAGCCGCAGATCACCGAGGACCATGATCTGTCCGCGCAGCATCGCCGCCATCGGATTGATCTCTCCACGGGCCATCGCCTCGAAGATCACCCGGTCGGTACGCAGGACGCAGTCCGCGTCACGCTGCTCCCGGGTCACGGTCGCCGCGCCCTTGTCGAGGGCGACGAACCAGTAGTCCACCCGCTCGTCGTGGGCCAGGTCGAACCGGACCGTGCCGGAGATCTGACGCAGCAGGAAGATGCTCTCCTTGCGCGTGATCCGATCGAAGAATTCCTGTGTGACCTGCGACTGTTCGACAGCCGGCGTCGTCTGCGGCATCATCGGCTCCCTCCGCCCACATCGCAGACTCGCCGTGAATCGGGTGGCCCGGCATCATCCGGACCGGGTGAACCACGAGCGGCCGGAGTCAGTCAGCCCGAGTCGATCGACGGGCCGGAGGCAGTCGCCGGGCCGGTCAGTCGGCGGAGATGCCGTACGCCGTCCAGCCCCGGTCCCGGAAGCCGGCGGCGTCGGCGACCCGGGCCGACGCCAGGTTGCCCACCTCGTGCAGATAGGTGGGGACCGCGCCGTTGTCGAGCACCCGGCGGGCCGCCTGGGCGACCAGCCGCCGGGCCAGACCCTGCCCCCGCGCCGCCGGTACGGTTCCGACCGCGATCTCCTGGCCGTGCGCGTCGTGACGCTTCACCCCGACCCCGGCCAGGAAGGCCCCGTCGGCGTCGCGGGCCACCAACACCTGCCCGGTGAACGGGCGTAGCCACGGCGGCACCACCTCGTCGTCGGACGCGATCCAGTCGCCGGCGTCGGGCAGCGGCGCGGGTGCCAGGCAGTAGCGGAACACCGCCCGGTGGGCCCGCCAGTCGGCGTAGCCGACCGCCGCCGGCAGCTTGGCGAGCAGATCCCCGACCGGCAGGTCGCTCATCGCCCGGACCGCCGTCACCCGGTCCGGCGGTACGGACAGCACCGCGCCACCCGGTGCCCCCACGCCCACCAGCGGATGCGGTCGGCCGTCCCAGCCGGGGCGGACCCGCCGCTCGGAGCCGACCACCTGCAGTGGCCGGCCGGCCGGCCACTGTCCCAGCCAGCTCACCAGGTGGTGGTAGAGGCGCTTGTCGAGCATCCTGCCCCCTGCCGGTCGTACGGGCTGGCGGCCCGTACCGAAGTCGTCGTCTGAAACGGAGCGTATGCCGCCTCGGCGGCCTGGAACGGAGCGTATGCCGCCTCGGCGGCCTGGAACGGAGCGTATGCCGCCTCGGCGGCCTGGAACGGAGCGTATGCCGCCTCGGCGGCGTCGATCGGTCAGGTGGCCGAGGAGGTGCGGACCAGGGTCCGGATCTGGCGTAGCAGAACGGACAGCGCGGCGAGATCGGCCGGCGAATGCGCGAAGTCCTCCATCGCCCGGCTCACCCGGACCACGGCGCTGGCGTTGGCCTGCTCCCACTGCTCGGCCCGCTCACCGACCGGCAGATCCGACTTGGTGCTGGTGAGCACCTCCACGGTCAACGCCGCGAGCGCCGCGTACAGGTCGTAGCGCAACGCCGTACGGGCCAGCGTCTGCCACCGGTCCTCCCTGGGCAGCAGGGAGATCTTGGAGAGCAACCAGTCGACCCGGAACCGTTCGGAGAGCATGAAGTAGACGGCGGCCACCTCGGTGACGTCCCGGTCGGTGTCGGCGGCGGCCTCCACCACGTCGAGCAGGCCAAAACTGTACATGATCCGGGTGGCCCGGTCGGCGAGCTCCGCCGGCAACCCACGACCGATCATCGTCTCGACGTGCGCCCGCAGCGATTCGCGCTCGTCGCCCCGGAAGTAGCTGCCGAGTTCGGGCAGCAGTCGGGAGACCCCGGCCCGCAGCCGGGCGGTCTCACCCGGCACGTCCAGCGGCGACCGGCGGTTGGTGACCAGCCACCGGACCGCGCGGTCCAGCAGCCGCCGGCTCTCCAAGTGCACCGTGACCTGGACCTCGGTCGGCACCACGTTGTCCAAGGCGTCGATACCGGCCCAGAGTTCGTCGAGCCCGAAGACGTCGCGGACCACCACGTAGGCCCGCAGCACGTCGGCGGCGGACGCGCCGGTCTCCTCCATCGTGCGGAAGGCGAACGACACCCCACCCCGGTTGACCGCTTCGTTGACCAGGCTGGTCACCACGATCTCCCGACGCAGCCGGTGCCCCGACATCCGCTCGGCGTACCGCTCGCGCAGCGGGGTCGGGAAGTAGTCGACCAGGACCTGGTCGGTCCAGGGTTCGTCGGCCAGCCCGTCGGCGAGCGCCTCCCGCTCCAGCGCGATCTTGGTGTAGGCCAGCAGCACCGCGAACTCGGGGCTGGTCAGCCCGTCGGCACCGGCGGCGATCCGCTCGGCCAACTCGTCGTCGCCGGGCAGCGCCTCCAGGTCACGGTCGAGGTGCCCGGCCTGTTCCAGGTCGGCGATGAGCCGGCGGTGCACCGGCAGCAGCGCGCGGGACTGCGCGCGGGCGTTGGCCAGCGCGCGGGCCTGACCGTAGTTGTCCCGCAGCACCAGCGCGGCGACCTCGTCGGTCATCTCGGCCAGCAACATGTCTCGCTCCGGCACGGTCAACTCCCCGTCGGCGACCGCCGCGCCGAGCAGGATCTTGATGTTGACCTCGTGGTCGGAGCAGTCCACCCCGGCCGAGTTGTCGATGAAATCGGTGTAGATCCGGCCGCCCGAGGCGGCGTACTCGATCCGGCCGCGCTGGGTGAGTCCCAGGTTGCCGCCCTCGCCGATCACCTTCGCCCGCACCGACCGGCCGTCGATGCGGATCGCGTCGTTGGCCTTGTCGCCGACCTCGGCGTGCGACTCCGTCGACGCCTTGACGTAGGTGCCGATCCCGCCGTTGAACAGCAGGTCCACCGGGGCGCGCAGGATCGCCCGGATCAGCTCCGGCGGGCTCAGCACGTCGACGGCGTCGTCGAGGCCGAGCAGCGTGCGGACCTGCGGACTGATCGGCACCGACTTGGCCGTACGCGGATACACCCCGCCGCCGGCGGAAATCAGCTCCGGACGGTAGTCGGCCCACGACGACCGCGGCAGGTCGAACATCCGGCGCCGTTCGGCGTGGGAGACGGCCGGATCCGGTTCCGGGTCGAGGAAGACGTGCCGATGGTCGAAGGCCGCGACCAGGCGCAACCGGTCGGATAGCAGCATCCCGTTGCCGAACACGTCACCGGACATGTCGCCGATGCCGGCGACCGTGACGCTCTCCCGCTGGATGTCCACGCCCAAGTCCCGGAAGTGCCGCTTGACCGACTCCCAGGCGCCTCGGGCGGTGATACCCATCCGCTTGTGGTCGTAGCCGGCGGAACCACCGGAGGCGAAGGCGTCGCCCAGCCAGAAACCCCGCGACAGCGAGATCGCGTTGGCCACGTCGGAAAAGGTCGCGGTGCCCTTGTCGGCGGCGACCACCAGGTACGGGTCGTCGCCGTCGTGCCGGATCACCCGGGGCGGGGGTACGATCCGGCCGCCGACGATGTTGTCGGTGACGTCCAGCAGGCCGGAGATGAACTGCTGGTAGCAGGCCACCCCTTCGGCCTGCACCGCTTCCCGGTCCGGTGGCTCCGACGAGCCGCGCCCACGCGTCGCACCGCCGGACGGTTTGACCACGAACCCGCCCTTGGCCCCCTCCGGCACGATCACCGCGTTCTTGACCATCTGCGCCTTGACCAGGCCGAGCACCTCGGTCCGGAAGTCTTCCCGCCGGTCCGACCAGCGCAGCCCACCCCGGGCGACCTCGCCGAACCGCAGATGCACGCCCTCGAACCGGGGTGAATAGACGAAGATCTCGTACCTCGGTCTGGGGGCCGGCAAATCCGGGATGGCCTGCGGGTCGAGCTTGACCGCCACGTACGGGATCGGCCGGCCGTCGGGCCCCCGCTGGTAGAAGTTGGTCCGAAGGGTGGCCAGGATCAGTGTCAGGTAACCTCGCAGGATCCGGTCCTGGTCGAGGCTGTCGACCTGGTCGAACTGGTGCCCGACCGAGGCGACGAGTTCCTGTCCGCGTCGGCGCCGTTGCTCGTCGTCGACGCCGGTGCTCGGCGAGAAACGGGCCTCGAAGAGATCGACCAGCAGCCGGGCGATCGCCGGATAGCTGACGAACGTCGACTCCATGTACTCCTGGGAGAAGACGGTGCCCGCCTGGCGCAGATACTTCGCGTACGTCCGCAGCACCACCACCTGCCGCCAGGTCAGCCCGGCCCGTAGCACCAGTTCGTTGAGCCCGTCGATCTCGGCCTCGCCGCGCCAGGCGGCGGAGAAGGCGTTCTCCACGTGCGGGCGGACCTCGGCCAACGCCCGCGCGCCGACCGGCAGCCGCAACCCGAAATCGTAGAGGTAGATCAGCTGGTCGGCGCGGCCGATCTCGTACGGCCGCTCGTCGATCACCTGCACGCCGAGGGAGTGCAGCACCGGCAGGACGTCGGAGAGCACCATCGGTTCGCCGTACCGGTAGACCTTGAACCGGACGTCTCGTTCGTCGACGTCCGCGCCGGACGGACGGAACAGGTGCATCTCCAGCTGCCTGGGTTCCTCCAGCAGTTCCAGCTTCGCCAGGTCCTGCACCGCCTGGTACGCGGTGTGTTCCTCCTTGTATCCCTCCGGGAAGGCGTTGGCGTACCGCCGGTAGAGCGACTTGGCCGACTCGTCGCCGAGTTTGCGGTCGAGCACGAGCCGGAAGTCGTCCTCCCACAGGCGGGTGGCGTCGGCGAGCAGTTCGGCGAGCCGGTCGGCGTCGACCGTGGTGGGTGGGTCGGCCGGGTCGGTACGCACGATGAAATGCACCCGGGCCAGCATCGACTCGGTGACCCGGGTGGTGTAGTCGACGCCGACGCCGTTGAGTTCGCGCAGCAGGATCTGCTGCATCCGCAGCCGGTTGTGGGTGGTGAACCGGTCCCGGGGCAGGTAGATCAGGCAGGACATGAACCGCCCGTAGCCGTCCTGGCGGACGAACAGCCGCAGCTGCCGACGACCCGCCATCCGCAGCACCCCGAGTACGGCGTGGTAGAGGTCGTCGGTGCGGATCTGGAACAGTTCGTCGCGCGGGTAGGTCTCCAGGATCTGCAGCAGGTCCTTGCCGGAGTGGCTGCGCGGGCTCAGTCCGGAGCGTTCCAGCACCTCCGCGACCTTGCGCCGGACCACCGGCAGTTCCTGCACGCTGGTGCGGTACGCGGCGTTGGAGAACAGGCCGAGGAACCGGCGTTCCCCGACGACCGCGCCGGAGGCGTCGAAGATCTTGAACGCGATGTAGTCCAGGTAGGCGGACCGGTGCACGGTGGCCCGCGAATTCGCCTTGGTGATGATCAGCAGGCGCTGCTCCAACGCCTTGGCGGCCGCCTGCGGGGTCATCGAGGCCAGCAGCCGCGGTCGGGTCTGATCCTGGCGGAGGATTCCCAGCCCGGTGCCGAGCACCGCGACCAGCGCCTTGTCCCCGGCACCGCTGTCCGCCAGCCGGTACTCGCGGTAGCCGAGGAAGGTGAAATGGTCATCGGCGAGCCAGCGGAGCAGTTCGACCGAGTCGCTGATGTCCTTCTCGGGTACGGGCGGAACGCTCGACGTCCGCCCGGCGCGGTCGAGTTCGTCGGCGATGGACAGGGCCCGCCGACGCATCTTGGGCCAGTCCTCGACGGCTTCCCGTACGTCGGTGAGGACCCGCTGCAGGTCACGGCCGAGCCGGTCGCGGTCGTCGGGGTCGCGGATGGGATCGATTTCGATCCGCATCCAGCTTTCCACCAGGTCCCCGTCGATGGCGTCGTCGGGTTCGACGTCGGCGGCGACCTCGGTGAGCTGACCGAGTGGTTCCCGGCGGACCACCACCAGCGGGTGCACCAGCACCTGGACGTCGAGATGACGTTCGGTCAACAGCGCGGTGACCGAGTCGACCAGGAAGGGCATGTCGTCGGTGACGATCTCGACGACGGTGTGCGGCTGGCCGTCACCCGGGCCGGTGAGGCGTAGTTTCAGCTCGCCGGGTAGTCGGTGTGCGGCGAGCTCCCGATGGGAGCGGGCGGCGGCAAGCATCTCCTGCGGGGTGTAGCCGATCAGTTCCTCGTCGGCGGCGAACCGCCAGAACCGGTCGACCAGCGAGGCGGTGTCGTGATCGGCGTCGGCGAGCGAGACGGCCTGGGCGATCAACCGCTCGGCGCTGGGCATCGGCTCGTCGAGGTCGGCGTCGTCGCTGTCGTCGACGACCGCCGCGAGCGTGGTCTCCGGCGGCGTGAACGTCCATCCCTGGGTCTGACCGGTGGGTCGGGGCACGGTGGTCGGATCCGGATCACCGGGCCGGCCGCCGCGTACCGCGTCAGGCTCGCGGCGGTCGTCACCGGCCAAGGACGCGCGTTTGGACTTCGTCACCGGACGCCGGTTCATGGTGCAAACTCCCCTCGGCCCCACCACGCTGTGGGGTCAACCACGGCCAAGCCTATGCCTCTCGAATCATGATCCCGCCGGGCATCGGTAGGAGACCGTCGAGTTGGCGACACCGTTTGAACACCGTGTGTGATATTGGCTGGTCCTGATGACCCCTTCATGGTCGCCTTTACCCCGCCGATCGGCGATCATCACCTTGCCCGGCCATCCGGGTACCGCCTACGGTGCGCTGCCGTACTACCGTTCGGTTGTCCGCCATGCGTCCGGAAGGGGGACCGCCGCATGCGTTTCACGGTGCCGAACGTCGCCGATCCGCGTCACCGCCACCAGCGCCGTCACCGTCAGCGGCTCCGGCCAGCCGCCGCCGCGACCGGGGCGCTGCTGGTCGCGACGCTGCTGGCGGCCTGCTCCTCCGATGACAGTCCGGACGGCACCGTCGACGCCTTCCTCGAGGGCTGGCTGGCCGGTGATCTGTCCCCCATCGGTTTCATCGACACCGCCGGCCAGCGGGTCGCGGCCACCGAGGTCAGCGAGGAGCTGACCACGCTCGTCGGCGAACTCGGCGACCCGCCACCGCAGCTACGCCGCGAGTCCGATGCCACGATCGACGCCGACATCGCGACCAGCACGATCGCCGTCGAGTGGACACTCCCCGGCGACCTGCGGTGGAGCTACCCGACCACGGTCCGGTTGCGGCGCGGCCCCGACGACGCCTGGCAGGTCATCTGGGAGCCGAGCGTCGTCCACGACCAGCTCGAATCCGGCGACCAGTTGGCGCTGCGCCGGCTGACCCCGCGACGCGGCCCGATCCTCGACGGCACCGGCGAACCCATCGTGACCCCACGCGGCGTCGTCGTGGTCGGTGTCCAGCCCAGCGAGGTAGCGGATCCCGCCGTACTGGCCGGGCAACTGGACGCGGCGTTCCGGGCCATCCGTCCGGCCATCGACCCACCGATCGACGTCTCCGACCTGCCCGACCGGCTCGCCGCCGCCAAGCCCGACGCGTTCGTCGACGTGGTGACCCTGCGCGACGAGGCATACCAGCAGATCAGCTCCCGGATCTACGACCTACCCGGCACCAAGTTCCGCGGCGAACGGCGTGATCTCGCCCCCACCAGGGAGTTCGCCCGAGCCCTGCTCGGCACCGTGGATCCGGTCCAACGTCAGGACATGGAGACGCACCCCGGCCGGTACGTCGTCGGAGACCTGGTCGGCCACGGCGGGCTGCAGGGCGAGTACGAGCAGCGGCTGCGGGGCACGCCCGGCCTGTCGGTGCTGATCGCGCGGGCGGGACCGGACGGTACCGTAGCCGCCACCGACACCGTGCTGTTCACGACCGAAGCGCAGGCCGGCGAACCGGTGCGGACCACGCTCGACGCCGCCGTACAGACCGCGGCCGACGCCGCTCTCGCCGGCGAGGAGCGGCGCAGCGCCCTGGTCGCCGTACGGATCAGCGACGGCCATCTGGTGGCGGTCGCCAACGGACCCAACGGCGGTACGGAGAACCTGGCCTTCACCGCCCAGGTGCCACCCGGCTCGACGTTCAAGATGGTCAGCACCCTCGGCCTGCTCGAATCGGGGGCGATCACGGCGGACCAGCCGGTGGGCTGTCCCCGGGCCGCCAGCGTCGACGGGCGCACGTTCACCAACGCTGACAACTTCGAGCTGGGTACGGTGCCGTTCCGTACCGCGTTCGCCCGGTCCTGCAACACGTCCTTCGTGGAACTCGCGCCGAAACTCGGCGCCGACGGCCTGGCCGAGGCCGGCCGGCTGCTCGGCCTGGAGGCCGAATGGCGCCTGGGCACCCCGGCGTTCGGCGGCGCGGTCTCCACCGGCGGGCCGGCCCCGGAACGCGCCGCCGCCGCGTTCGGTCAGGGCACCACCCTGGTCAGCCCGGTGGCGATGGCCGGCGCCACCGCCGCCGTGGCCCGGGGACAGTGGCGCCAGCCGGTCCTGATCGTCGACCCCGCGCCGCAGGATCCGGCAGCTGACGGCCCGCAACTGGACACCGCCGCCGCCGAGGCGCTGCGGTCGATGATGCGCGAGGTCGTGACCGAGGGCACCGCCGAGGCGCTGCGGGACGTGCCGGGCGAGCCGGTGCACGGCAAGACCGGCACCGCCGAGTACGACGACGACCCGGCCAACACCCACGCCTGGTTCATCGGCTGGCAGGGAGACCTGGCGTTCGCGGTCTTCGTGGAGCAGGGCGGATCGGGTTCCGGTCAGGCGGTGCCGATCGCGGAAACCTTCCTACGCGGCCTCGCCGCCAACTGACCGTCAGCGGGCTGCCCTGGGGGATGTAGGGGCTCAGACCCGCAAGCGATGCTCCAGCTCCTGGAGTACGAAAGCTCCTGGAGTACGAACGCCTCGTACCCGAGGCCATCAAGCTCAACGCCACCGCCGCTGACCTCATCGCCCAGCTGCTCCGGCGGGAACGCCGCAGCGATACACCAGGGCTACGAGCCCTCGCCAACCGGGCAGGAGTACAGAACTCATGACCGAAGCCGCCCCCATCGTCCTACTCGTCATATGCGCCGCACCGCCGGCCGCCCAGGTGGCCGAGCTGGCTGGACAACTCCGTAGCGACGGCTGGGACGTATATCCCGTGATAACCGAGGCCGCTGGCGAATGGGTCGACCCCGCATCCCTTGAGCGGGTCACCGGCCACCCAGTCAAACGCGAACCACGCGGACCGCAGGAACCGAAGTCTCTGCCAAGGGCCGATGCCATCATCGTCGCACCGGCTACCTTCAACACGATCAACCAGTGGGCGGCCGGCACCAACAACACAGCAGCGTTGGGCATCCTCAACGAGGCGTTGGGATCGGGTACGCCAGTGATCGCCTCGCCGTACGCGAAGGCGGTGCTCGCCGCCCACCCAGCCTTCAGCCGCAGCATCGACCTGCTCGCCGGTGCTGGCGTTCGCTTCACCGCCACCGACGCCCTGCGGCCGGCTGTCCCGGACGGTCCATTCCAGTGGGAAGCCGTGCTCGACCTACTGACAACGCACCATCGGGACTGACTCAGTCTTCGGAAGGAGCTGGTGCCTCGGTGGTCGTGGTCGTCGGCTGCGGCGTCGAGTCGACGGAGTCTGCGGCAGCGGGCCGTGGGGACGGCGTCGGCCGCCGTAGCCGTCCTGGCTTGGTCGCCCCACGCGGCGCGATCCGGTCGGCGACCGTCAACGTCACCGGCGGAACCGGTGGAACCGCAGGCCGCAACGCCGCCACCGCCGGCGGATCCTGCTCAACCAGGTTAGCGGTCGGCTCGACGACCGGAGCTGGCGTCGCGGCCTCCGTCGCCGGAGGGGTGTCCGCCGTCTCCGGGGGTGGCGATGTCGGTGCCGAGCCGGCGACACCCTGGTCGGCGTGGACCGGACGAAGCCCGGCGACCACCGTGGAGACGATCTCCGCCGCGTGCGTACCGTCCGGGTCGTAGTCCGGGTCGAAGACGGTGATCTCCACGCCCAGGCAGTGCGGGGTGCCGACCAACTCGGCGAGCAGCGCCTCCAACTCGGCGAAGGCGATGCCACCCGGATCGGGCGCGTCGACCGCCGGCATCACCGCCGGATCCAGTACGTCCACGTCGACGTGCACCCAGTATCCGGCGCAGTCGACCAGCTGGTCCCGGGCCCACTGCGCGCTGCGTGCCGCGCCCTCGGCGCGCAACGCCGGGACCGGCCGGGTGACGATGCCGGCCGCCTGCAGGTCGAGGCGGTACTCGTCCTGGGTACGGATGCCCAGCACCACCACGTCGATGTCCCGGAAGTACGGGCGGCGGCCCTCGATCGCCGCCAGATCCGGCTGGCCCCGCCCGGTCACCAGGGCGAGATCCTCGCCGGCGGCGGCGCCGACGTACGAGGCGTTGCCGGGGTGCCGGAAGTCGGAGTGACCGTCGACGAAGACCAGCCCGATCCGGCCTCCGACCGCCTCACCGAGCCGGTGCATGGCCAACGCCGAACCGAGCAGGATCGAACAGTCGCCACCGAGTACCACCGGGAACTCTCCGGCGTCGATGATCGCGCCGATCCGGCCAGCGAGCGCCACGGAGTACGCCGCGATCGACCCGGCGTGGCAGACCCCGTCTCCGGGACGCCAGTCCGCCGGGTCGTACCGGGGCGGGGTGAGGCAACCGGCGTCGCGGGCGGCGAGCCGGGCGACCAGATCGTGGTCGCGTAGCGCGCCGGGGGCTTTCGCGCAGCCCGGCACCGACGTCCCGGTCGGCGGGCGCAGACCAAGGTTGGACGGTGCGTCGAGCACGGCGATCCGGCGCATCGGCGTGAACTCAGAACAGCGCGCTGGCCAAGGCGCGGCGAGCCTTGGTGACGACCGGGTCGTCCGGTCCGGCCACGGTGAACAACGAGACCAGGTGCTTGCGGATCGTCTCGCGGTCGTCACCGGCACTGCGCCGGATCAGGTCGATCAGCCGCTGGTAGGCCTGCTCGGCCTGGCCACTGAGCACCTCGACGTCGGCGGCCAGCAGTTGTGCCGCCACATCGTCCGGAGCGGCCTGCGCGGCGGCGAACACCGTGGCCGGCTGCACGCCCTGCACCCGGCGGGCCAGGGCGACCTGGGCGAGCCCGGACTCCGCGACGGCGTCCGCCGGTGCCTCGTTGAGGATCTTGCGGTACGCCTGCTCGGCGGCGTCCAGGTCACCCATCATGAGGGCCTCGTCGGCCTCGCTCAGCCGAGGATCCTCCGGCGCCTCCACGGCGACGCCGCCGGCCTTGAGGACCGCGCCGATCCACTGCCGGAGCTGGGACTCGGGTACGACACCGGCGAACGCGTCGACCGGCTGGCCGCCGACCACGGCGTACACCATGGGGATGCTCTGCACCCGGAACATCTGCGCCAGGCGTTGGTTGCTGTCCACGTCGATCTTGGCCAGCACCCAGGCGCCGCCGCCCTCGGCGGCCAGTCGCTCCAACATCGGCGACAGCTGCTTGCACGGCTGGCACCATTCGGCCCAGAAGTCGATGACCACGGGTGTGGTCATCGATCGTTCGAGGACCTCCGCCTGGAAGGTGGCCTCGGTCACGTCGATGACGGCGACGCCGCCGCCGGCCGGCGCACCGGCCGGAGCGCTCGGACCGGCAGCCGGTCCGCCACCGGCGTTGGTCGGGCCCCCGGTGCCGGGACGCGGGGTGGCCGGCGCGGCGCTGCGCAGGGAGCTCAGGTCTACCGCGCCGCGGGTGAAGATCGACGGGGTGGTACGTGGGTCGCTCATGGTTACCTAGTCTCGCACGCGAACCGTACGTCCCAACGCCAGCGCCACCACCCCGAACAGCAGCATGACGCCGATCACCGGAAGCAGCACGGCAACCGGCCGGGACCAGGCCACCGGGGCCAGCGCGACGTCGCCGTCGACGGCGACCGGCAGATAGTCGCCTGTCACCCACCAGGCCAGGAGCGCGGCACCGAGGCCGGTGACGGTCGCCAGCACCACCGCCGGCACCGCGCTCCAGCCCAGCGAACGGGCCGCGGTCCGCGCCGGCAGTCCCTGGACGACCAGCGCCGCCAGGTCCTCACCACGACGACGCCGTTCGACCACGGCCAGTAGCACGATCCCTGCGCAGGCCAACACCACCGCGAGCGCGGCGGCGAGCAGGTGGAACCAGATCGCCAGGGCCGGTGCCGTCCGGTCGAGCCGCTGGCGCACCTGTTCGGGGGTGACCTCGCCGGTCACGGTGAGCCCGGCGGCGTCGAGCCGCTCGGCGACGTCGGCCGGGGCGTCCGGGCTCAGCCACACCTGCGCCGCGTCGAGCAGGGTGTTCTCCGGTACGGCCCGTACCGCGTACTCCAGGTCGACCAGCAGCCCCCCGGTGCCCACGGCCGGTAGCACCCCGACCGGCTCCTCGGTCACCGATTCCACCGGTACACCGGTGTCCAGCCGGATGGTGGTCGTGCGCTGGAGCCCTTGTGGCCGGTCGTCGACCTGGGTGATCAGGGCCGGCAGCGGGAACGGGGTGTCGGTCGGCACGATCCACGGGTCGGCGACGTCCGCGGTCGGTACCCGCAGCCCGGACGGGTCGACCTCGACCGGGGCGTCGGACTGTCCGCGCCACCTGGTCTCGTCTCTCAACGTGGCCGGATCGAGCAGCCGGGTGCCGTCGACGGCCAGCCCGGTCACCGTCACGTCCGGGTCGACCGGTGCGGGGCCTTCGTCCGGTGCCGTCGCCGGACCGCCGCCGGGCCGTTCGGGTCGGACCGAGAAGCCGGCCAGCTGACAGCCGTCGGCGCAGTCGACGGCGAGCGGGTAGCCGCGCTCGCCGGCGCTCGCGGTCACCGACGCCGCGACCAGACGCCCCGAGGGTGACCGCAGATGCACGGTGAACCGGACGTCCCGCAGCGGCGTCCCGGCTTCGATCCGGCGGGGCGCGCCGACGATCAACTCCACGACCAGTTCGGTCCCGTCGACAGCGATCGGCGCGTCGGCGGGTGTCCGCAGCAGGTCGGCGACCTCGGCCGCACCGGCGGGGCCGAACTCCGGCCGCCAGCGGGCGGTGGCGGCCAGGGCGGCGGTGTCGGCCAGCAGCACCGGCAGGTAGGCACCGGTACTGGCGTCGGCGCCGGAGCGGCCGACGGCCATCGCGTACCCGCCGTCAGGGTCGACGCTGCGCACGGCGGTCAGCAGCGTCCCGGCGTCGACCGGCAGCACGGTCACCACCCGGGCGGCGCCGACCTGCACCTCGGCCCGCGCCGACCGCGACTGCTCGGCCACGTCGAACGCGACGGCCGCGTAACCGGTCACCGCGACGGTGACCGTGAGCAGGGCGAACAGGCGTTGACCGGCCGGCTGGCGGGCCAGGTGCAGCAGCCCCAGCGCGGCGGCGAGCCGGCCCCGACGCAGCGCGGCGGCACCGAGTCGCCCGGTCAGTGGGGCCACCAGGCGGGCGGCGACCAGCGCGACGGTCACCCCGATCAGCCCCGGCACCAGCAACGACAGGCCGACCAGTTCACTGTCGAAGATCCGTAGCTGGGCGACGGCGACGACGGTCAGGGCGAGCATGACCGCTTCGACCAGCAACGACGCCCAGAGTCGGGTCCGGGGCGGCACCCGCCGCAGCAGGTCGACGACCGGGCTGGCGAGTTCCCGGCGTTGGGCGAGCAGCCCGGCGAGCAGGGCACCGACGAACGCCGCGCAGGCGGCCAGCACGGCCGTACCGGAGGTGACCGGCGCGAACCGGCCCTCCTCCAACCGCAGGCCGGCGAGGATCCCGACGAACACCGATCCGAGCAGGTAGCCGACGGGTGCGCCGAGGGCGATGGCGGCCGCCGGTTCACCGGCGACCAGACCCCAACGGGCCCGCTGCGGGGTGCCGCGCAGAGCGAGCAGGCCCAGCTCGGTACGGCGGGCGGCGGTCCCGGCGGCGACCGCCATGAAGATGACGAACAGGCAGAGGACCACCAGCGGTACGGCCGCGACCGGCACCACCTGGCGGGTCAGTGACTGGGCGGCGACGATCCGGTCCAGCAGCGGCGACACGTCATCGGTCAGCAGGACGAACCCGGCGTTTTCTCCGGTGATCCGCTCGCTGATGTCGTCGAGTTGCCGGTCGAGGGCCGCCAGCCGGTCCGGGCGCAAGGCGTCGTCGCCGGCCAACGCCTCCACGCTGCGGAAATCGCCTTCCCGGTCGATGCCGTCCACGGTGAACCGGCCGGTGAAGACCGGCTCCCGGTAGGCGTTCGACGTGCCCGGGACGAAGTACGGCGTACGGCCCCAGTAGAGCGCCTGCGGATCCAGCGGCGCGTAGACGCCGACGACGGTGACCTCGGCCGGCGCGCCCGCCGGGATGAAGGTCCGTCGCATCTGGTCGTACTTGGCCACGGTGATGGTCTTTCCCTGGCCGGGGACCACCCCCAACTCGCGGGCCGTGTCGACGCCGACGACAACCTCGTACGGCGAGATCAGGCACCGGCCCTCGACCATCTTCAGGTTGGCGCACACGTCCTCGCGGAAGACCAGGTACGACTCGGCGGTGGGGGCGGTTTCTATCCCGAGGATCGGTGACCGTACCGAGTAGACGGTCCGGAAGCCGGGCAGGTCGCCGACCGCGTTCGTGACAGCCTGGAAGGCGCTCTCCTGGCCGGGTAGCGACTCGGGAACCGACAGACTGACGGTCCGCTGTGCCCGGGTGGCCGCCGACGTCTCCGCGGCCACCACCGCCCGGTCGGCGGCGGCCAGGTACGCCGGGCCGGTCACCGCGGCCGCCGTGGCGAAGACGCTGAGTACGAAGACCACGATCGCCTGACCGCGCCGGGCGGCCACCATCGACAACAGCAGTGAGATCATCCGTGCCTCCCCTCGGCCGGCGGGTCGTCGGCACGGGGTCCGCCCGTACGGGGTCCACCGGCACCGGAACGGCCGGCGGCCGGTGCGTCGTCGGCACCGGGTCGGCCGGCGTCCGACTCGACGGCGCGGGCCAGGCGACGGCCCGCGAAGACAGCGGCGCAGCCGAGCACGACCGTCGCGGTGACCAGGGTGATCACCAGCGGCACCGGTCGCGGGCCGATCTCGAGCGGCAGCACCGCCCAGTTGTCGACGAAGACCGGCATCGTCCGCAGTACGGGCAACCGGGCGACGACGGTCACCACCAGTCCGACGACCACGGCGAGCGCCCCGGCGACGACGTACCCGCCGTAGGCGATCCGCGCGACGGCACCGGCCGGCAGACCCTGCACCCGCAGTGCCGTCAGTTCGGCGGCCCGGTCGTCGCGTTCCACCGCCGCGACGACCATCAGCGCGCCGGCCGCCAACAGCAGCCCGATGAGGCCCGCGGCCAGTTGGAACCGCAACGCCGATGGTGGACCCTGCCGGCCGAGCTGTCCGACCACCTCGGCCTGGGACTCGACGTCGATGACCGTCAGGCCCTGCGCGGTGAGCCGGTCGATCAGGTCACCGGGGGCGTCGGGGGCCAACCACACCTGCGGGACGTCGCCCCGGCCGGCGCCGCCGGCCAGCCGGTCGGCCAGTTCCAGGTCGACCAGGTAGCCACGGAACCGGGCCTGCGGCAGCGCGTCGGCCACCGCCACGTACCGCACCGGTAGGTCGTCGTCTCCGAAGACCTCCAGTCGCGGGTCGCCGGGCAGGTCCGGGGCGAGTTCCGGGCCGGTGCGCACCACCGGCAGCGGCACGGGGGTCTCGATCACGTGTACCCGGGTGGACCGTTCCCGGCCCGGCCGGGGCGCGGTGACGGTCAGCCCGTCGTCATCGACGGCCAACCCGGGCCCGTACTCGCCGGCCGCCACCGGGCCGCGCCAGTTGCGCAGGTCGGTGAAGAAGTCGCGGTCGAGCGCGGGTGTCGCGGGGCCGGCCAGCTCCCGCAGGGTGACGGCCGCCCCCTCCGCCGCCGGTATCGGCCGACCGTTCCAGCCCGGTTGACGCAGTTCGAGCGAGGTGAGCCGGCAGCCGTTAGTGCCGCAGCCCTCGACCGTCGCGGGATATTCCGCGAGGGTGGGCCCGAGCGGGCCGAAGACCGCTGTCACCGGATTCCCGATCGGGTCGACCAGGTGGGCGACGACACTGACCGGTACGTCGGCCGGCCCGACGGCGGTCAGCCGCAGTTCGCCGTCGGCCACCGCGACCCCGGTGACCGGCGCGGTCAACGCGGCGGCGACCTCGGCGGCGGCCGGCCCGTACCGGGGGTGCCAGGCTGCGACGGCGGCGAATCTCGCGGTGTCCACGGCCAGGATGTGGTGAGCCGGCCCGCTGGAGTTGCGCACCACCGCCATCGCCTGCCGTCCGGACGGGTCGGCCGCCCGGACCGCGGCGATCAGGTGGGCACGGTTGCGGGCCTGCACGGTGAGCACCTGGTCGGTGCCGACGGTGTGGGTGGCCCGGACGGCGCGGGCGTCGACCGACTCGGTCCAGCCGGAGATCGCCGTCCCGAACAGCGCCACCGCCACCGTGAGCAACGCGACGAGCCGAGCGGTCCCCGGCCGGCGGGCCAGGTGCAGCGCGGCCAACGCGGCGGGCAGCCGGCCCTGGCGCAGCAACGCGGCACCGGCGCGGGCCGCGCCGGGGGTGACGAACCGACCGACCACCAACGCGACGGCGAGCGCCAGCAGCGCGGGGGCCAACAGCACGACGCCACTGACCTCGCCCGGCTCGGTGGTGGCGGTGTAGGCCTGGTACAGCCCGGCGACCGCGACCGCGACGGCGATCAGATCGACGACGTCGGCTCGCCATCCCCGGTGGCGCGCCGGGACGTGCCGGAGCAGGTCCACCACGCCGGCGCGGGCGTTACGCAGGTCGGCGGCGATCGCGGCGATCAGGGCGCCGGCGATCGCCGTACCGGCCGCCGCGGCGGCGAGTCCGGCGGCGGTGGCGAGCCGGACCGGGTCCGGTGCGGCACCGGCGAGCAGCCGGGCGCAGAGCAGGCCGGTGGCCAGACCGACCAGCGCGCCGACGAGCATCGGCAGCCCGCTCTGCCCGAGGGTGAGCAGCCAGACCCGCCATCGGGCACCGCCCCGGAGTTTGACCAGTCCCAGGTCGCGGCGGCGGTGCTCGGCGGTGTGCCGGACGGCGAAGAACAGGGCGAACCACGACAACAGCAGCAGCTGGCCGGCGGCCACGCCGACGCCCAGGTTGACCAGTTGGCGGTGCCGGGTGATCTGGTCGACCAGGACGCCGGCGTCGGTACGGACCGACCAGCGCCCGCTGCCGTCGCCGGCCGGGCGACGCAGCTCGCCGGCCACGTCGACCCCGTCGACGAAGGCGGCACCGGGCAACACCAGATGGTGGTCGAGGGAGAGCATCGACGCTGGCGCGGCAGCCAGGGTGCCGGCGGTGGCGAAGGCCGGATCGCCGTTGTCGGCGTCCGCGTCGTCGGTGCCGGCCCCGGTGCTCAGCAGGCCGAAGGCCCAGTACGGCGAATGCGGGTCGGCGACCTGGTAGGTGCCGGTGACGGTGAGCGCGATCGTCGCCTGGCGGCTCGCCTGGTGGGTGATCGGATCCCCGACCTCGACGCCGAGCCGCTCGGCCGTCCGGGCGCTGATCAGGACGTCGCCGGGGGCGCGGGGGCAGCTGCCGGTGACTCTCACATAGGTGCAGATCTGCTCCCGGTGCACCAGGTCGGCGGAGACGCCGGTCTCCCCGGAGGCGAGGGTGCCGAGGCTCCAGACCGCACTGCTGGCCCGCGCGTCCGGGAATCCGATGGTCGCCGAGCCGTCGTGGCGGGCCTGGTCGAGCAGGTCGGCGCCGGCGGCGTCGAGGGCGGCCCGGTCACCGGTGGTGGGGTCGACCACCTGGTCGCGGGGCAGGTCCGGGCCGTCGAGCTCGATCCGGCCGGTCGCCCGGGCGGCCAACTGGCCCGGCCCGGCGTCGGCGACGGCCGCCTCGGCGACCGTGCGGGTGGCCGCAGCGGCGTACCAGGGGGCGGCGGTGGTTGCGGTGACCGCGAGCGCGGTCAGCACCAGCAGTGCGACAGCCTGGCCCGCTCGGGCCCGCAGCGCCCCGAGAATCAGTGCGAGCATCAGATCAGTCCACGGTGGCGTTGTTGACGCCGCCGGACAGCGGGCCGGGCGGGGCCACGCCCCCGGGCAGTTCGCCGGGCGGGGCCACACCCCCGGGCAGTTCGCCGGGCGGGGCCACGCCCCCGGGCAGTTCGCCGGGCGGGGCGGCCTCACCGCCGACGACCAGGGTCACCGCACCGTCCACCTGGGCCACCCGCAGCAGCGTGCCGGGCGGGAAGTCGCCGAGGACCTCGGGCGGCAGCTGCACCGTACCGTCGCCGGCCACCACCGCGAAGTCCTCGCCGTCGCGCCCCTCGGCGCCGACCCGACCGTCGCGGATGGTCACCGCCCGGCCGAGCCGGGCACCGACGGCGGCGTCGTGGGTGACCACCACGATCGTGGTATCCCGCTCGGCGTTGACGGTCTCCAACGCGTCCAGCACCTCGTCGCGGCCCCGGGTGTCGAGTTGGCTGGTCGGTTCGTCGACCAGCAGCAGTCCGGGCGAGGCGGCGACACCGACCGCGAGCGCCGCCCGCTGCCGGGCACCGGGGGTCAGGTCGGCGATCCGCGCCCCACCCTGGCCCGGCAGCCCGACCAGGTCGAGGATGCGGTCCGGGTCGTCCAGATCGATACCGGCGGTGGCGGCGGCCCGCCGCTGCGCCAGCCACACGTTGCGCCGCAACGTCGCGTACGGCAACAGGTTGCGCGCCGCGCCCTGCAGCACCACCCCGATCTGGGTACCCCGCATCCGGGAGATCTCCCGGTCGGAGAGCTTGCCCAGGTCGTATGTGCCGACGCTGACCCGCCCGGCGGACGGACGCATCAGCCCGGCGAGCAGCGCCACCAGTGTCGACTTGCCGGAACCGGAGGGGCCCACCAAAGCCAGCATCTCGCCGGGGTTGATGGTCAGATCGACCCCGGAGAGCGCGACCACGTCACCGGCCTCGCCCCGATAGATCTGCACCACCCGCCGACAGCTCACCGCAAGTCCCGTCACGGCGTACTGCGTACCATGGATCGTCGGCACCCGCTGTCCCCCGTCACGTCGGACAGCCGGACACCAGGGACATCAGAAGCGGGGCGGCTCCCGGTAGACGCCCCACTCGCCGCGCAGCGCGTCGCAGATCTCCCCGAGGGTCGCCTCGGCCCGGACCGCGTCGAGCATCGCCGGCACCAGGTTGTCGTCGCTGCGGGCCACCGCGACCAGCTCGGCGAGGCGCCGGCGGACCAGCGCGTCGTCGCGGCCGGCTTTGCGGGCGGCCAGCAACCGGCACTGCTCGACCTCCACCTCGTGCGAGATGCGCAGGATCTCCAGTTCCTTGGCGACCGTACCGGTGTGACAGTTGACACCGACGATCTTCTTGCTGCCGTCCTCCACCGCCTGCTGGTAGGCGAACGCCGCCTCGGCGATCTGCCCGGTGAACCAGCCGTCCTCGATCCCGCGCAGAATGCCGGAGGTCATCGGCCCGATCCGGTGCGGACCGTCGCCGCCGAGCTGACGGACGCGGGCGAAGATCTCCTCCGCCTCGGCCTCGATCCGGTCGGTGAGCGCCTCGACGTACCAGGAGCCGCCGAGCGGGTCGGCGACGTTGGCCACCCCGGTCTCGTCCATCAGCACCTGCTGGGTCCGCAGGGCGATCTCGGCGGAGGCGTCGGTGGGCAGCGCCAGGGTCTCGTCGAGGGCGTTGGTGTGCAACGAGTTGGTGCCGCCGAGCACGGCGGCGAGCGCTTCGACCGCCGTCCGTACCACGTTGTTGACCGGCTGCTGCGCGGTCAGCGACACCCCGGCGGTCTGGGTGTGGAACCGCAGCCACTGGGCCCGTTCGTCGGTGGCGCCGTAGACGTCGCGCAGCCAGCGGGCCCAGATCCGCCGGGCGGCCCGGAACTTGGCGATCTCCTCGAAGAAGTCGACGTGCGCGTCGAAGAAGAAGCTCAGCCCGGGGGCGAACCGGTTGACGTCCAGGTTACGGGAGAGTCCCAGCTCGACGTAGCCGAAGCCGTCGGCCAGGGTGTAGGCCAGCTCCTGCGCGGCGGTGGAGCCGGCCTCGCGGATGTGGTAGCCGGAGACCGACAGCGGCTTGTAGCGCGGGATCCGCTCGGCGCAGAACTCCATCAGGTCGCCGATCAGGCGCAGATGCGGCTCGGGGGCGAAGAGCCATTCCTTCTGCGCGATGTACTCCTTGAAGATGTCGGTCTGCAGTGTGCCGTCCAGAGTGGCCAGATCGGCGCCCTGACGTTCGGCGGCGACCAGGTACATGCAGAACACCGGCACCGCCGGCCCGGAGATGGTCATCGACGTGGTGACCGCCGCCAGGTCGATGCCGTCGAAGAGCACGTCCATGTCGGCGGCGGAGTCGATCGCCACGCCGCAGTGGCCGACCTCGCCGAGTGACTGCGGGTCGTCGGAGTCGCGGCCCATCAGTGTCGGCATGTCGAAGGCGACCGACAGTCCGCCGCCGCCGGCGCCGAGAATCATCTTGTACCGCTCGTTGGTCTGCCGGGCGTTGCCGAAGCCGGCGAACTGCCGGATCGTCCAGGTCCGCCCCCGGTAGCCGGTCGGATACAACCCCCGGGTGTACGGGTACTCCCCCGGCCAGCCGATCCGTTCGAAGCCAGGGTGGTCGACCCCGTCGGGCGGGCCGTAGACCGGTTCGACGGGTGCGCCGGACAGCGTCGTGAAGTCGGCGTCCCGCTTGGCGGCGGCGTCGTAGCGGGCCTGCCAGCGGGCACGGCCGGCGGCGATCTGTTCGGCGTCCATCGGGGCCTCCTCGTCGTACGGCGATTCCGAGTCTAGAGGGCTCCCTGAACGATGGCTAAGCCCACTGGGTGAGATCGTCGCGCCGAATCGCCACGCGGACATGATCGACCACCTGCTCCACCGGCACCCGCAGCGGGACGCCGACCAGCTCGCCGTCGCGGAACTTCACCCCGGCCCGTTCCGCCCGGTCGTCGATTACCGCGTCGATCCGCTCCGCGCGCAACCGCTGGTGGATCCGTTCGCCGGTCTCGGCCACCGACCCGGCCGAGGCGAACCGACCCGCTACCGACCGACCGACGAAAGCGGCCGGACCGGGCATATGCTCGACGGCGTGGACTTGCGGATCTTCACCGAACCCCAGCAGGGCGCCAGCTACCAGCAGCTTCTCGCGGTGGCGCGCTGCGCCGAAGCCGCCGGCTACGACGCGTTCTTCCGGTCCGACCACTACCTGGTGATGGGTGACGCGGACGGGCTCCCCGGCCCGACCGACGCGTGGACCACGTTGGCCGGCCTGGCCCGCGACACCAGCCGGATCCGGTTGGGCACGCTGATGAGCGCGGCGACGTTCCGGCTCCCGGGACCGCTGGCGATCGCCGTGGCGCAGGTGGACGAGATGAGCGGCGGCCGGGTCGAGTTCGGCGTAGGCGCCGGCTGGTACGAGGCGGAGCACACCGCGTACGGCATCCCGTTCCCGCCGGTGGGCGAGCGATTCGACCGTCTGGCGGAGCAGCTGGCGATCATCACCGGGCTCTGGGAGACGCCGGCCGGCGGAACCTTCGACTACCCGGGCATGTACTACCAGGTGGCCGGTTCGCCGGCGCTGCCCAAGCCGGTGCAGCGACCCCGCCCGCCGGTGCTGCTCGGCGGCACGGGACGCAAGCGCACGCCGCAGCTGACCGCCCGCTACGCCGACGAGTTCAACGCCCCGTTCGTGGGGATCGAGGAGTCGGCCCGGCTGTTCGAACAGGTCCGCGCGGCCTGCGCCAAGGGCGGCCGTAACCCGGACAGCCTGCGGCTGTCCAACGCGTTGATCGTGTGCTGTGGCCGCGACGACGCCGAGGTGGCGCGCCGGGCGGCGGTGATCGGCCGCAAGCCCGATGAGCTGCGCGCCAACGGCCTGGCCGGCACGCCGGCCGAGGTGGTGGACAAGATCGGTCGGTACGCCGAGATCGGTGCCGAACGGATTTACCTGCAGGTGCTGGACCTGGCTGACCTGGACCATCTGGAACTCGTCGCCGCCGAGGTGGCCCCTCAGCTGTGAGGGCGAGCGGCGACTGATGCGACGTCGCACCCGGTTCTGAATTCGCACACGTTCTGAGGGGACGCCGCCAGCACCTGGCAGCGCCGCCGGTCGGGTTGACGCTGCCGGCGACACTCGACGGATGTGGCCGCCCCGGAGCCTGCCTGGCCCCGCTAGCAATGATCTTGACTGGCTCGTGTTCGAGCAGTCCGGTGTCCTCACCTCGAGGCAGGCCATCGAGCAGCTTGGCCGGTCAGGGTTGCGCCGCCGGCTCGACCGCAGCCAGTGGCGGCGGATCTGTTCCGGCGTGGTGCTGACCCACAACGGTCCGTTGACCGCTGGTCAGGCCCTCTGGGTGGCGGTGCTGCTGGCCGGTCCGACAGCGTTGTTGGCCGGGCTGACCGCAGCCCGCGAGGGAGGGCTGCGCTTCACTGGTTCCGGTCCGATCAGGATCCTCGTCGACAGCGACCAGCAGTACCCGGACCTGCGTCGGCGGCTGCCGCTGGACATGCCGGCGGTGGTGGTGCACCGGACCGGTGTACTGCCCGACGATGACCGTCAGGTCGGACGTCCGATGCGCACCAGCATGGCGCGGTCGTTGGTGGACGCGGCTGCCTGGGCCCGATCCGACGACGAGGCGCGGGCGATCATCGCCGCCGGATGTCAACAGCGTCGCGTCGCCCCGGCGGAGATACTCGCCGTGCTGGAGCGGATGCAGCGAACCCGACGCCGCCAGCTCATTCGCGCCACCGCCGTGGACGCCGACGGTGGCGCGACGGCGCTGTCCGAGATCGACTTCATCCGACTCTGCCGACGTCACCAGCTGCCCCTGCCGGACCTGCAGCAGCGGCGACGCGATCGGTCTGGCCGGCTGCGCTATCTCGACGCGTACTGGCGTCAGTGGCGGCTGCAGGTGGAGGTGGACGGCGCGCACCACATGGACGTACGCGAGTGGGCGGCCGATATGAGGCGGCAGAACGACGTGTGGATCGCCGGCGACCGGATACTGCGCTTTCCCGCGTTTCTGATCCGGTCCCGACCGGAGGAGGTCGTCGATCAGGTACGCGCCGCGTTGCGGGCCGCCGGCTGGCCTGGTTGAGGAGGTCCCACTGCCAGCGATCTAGAAGGATTTCGGTCGGTATACCGGCCAGATCCTTCTAGATCCACCGCCGTTCAGGTTCGCGCTAGCGGCCGAGGCAGGTTGACATCTAACATTTCAGTGTGTTGAAGCCCGTACCCCGGACGCTGCTGCGCGACAGCGCGTACGCGGCGATCCGCGACGCCGTCGTGCGCGGCGACCTCGCACCCGGCACCGCCGTACGCGACGCAGACCTCGCCGAACAGCTCGGACTGTCCAAGGCGCCGGTACGCGACGCCCTCGCCCGGCTCGCCGACGAGTGCCTGGTCGAACGCAAGCCGCAGAGCCACACCCGGATCACCCCACTGCTGCCGCACGAGGTCCGGGACGCCGCCGCCGTGGTACGGGCGATGCACGAACTCGCCGCCCGCACCGGCGTACCGACCCTCGACGACGCGCAGGTGGCCACGATGCGTACCGCCAATCGTCGGTTCGCGGCCGCCTGCGCGGCCGGCGACCTCGACGCCGCGTTGGCCGCCGACGACGACCTGCATCAGGTCCTGGTCGACGCGGCCGGCAACCGGGCCGCCGCCGCGACCATCGCCCGGTACACGCCACTGATCCGGCGGTTGGAACGGCACCAGTTCAGCCCGGCCGGCGCGGCGCGATCAGTCACCCTGCACGAGCAGCTGATCGACGCCTGCGCCGCCCGCGACGCCGCCCGCGCCACCGACGTCACGGCGCGGATCTGGCAGTCGCTGGTGGACCTCGCCGCCGACCCGACGCTCACCTGACCGCGCTCACCTGACCCCCGACCGTACGGAGGACATCATGTCGATCGCCTCGTTCACGCGCTACCCGCTGCTGTTCGGCCCGTCACCGGTGCACCGGCTGGACCGGCTGACCCGACACCTCGGTGGTGCCGCGATCTGGGCGAAACGCGAAGACTGCAACTCCGGGATCGCGTACGGCGGCAACAAGACCCGCAAGCTGGAGTACCTGGTGGCCGACGCGGTGGCCGGCGGTTACGACACCCTCGTCTCGATCGGCGGAGTCCAGTCCAACCACACCCGGCAGGTCGCCGCGGTCGCCGCCCACGCCGGGCTGACGTCCGTGCTGGTGCAGGAGAGCTGGGTCGACTGGCCGGACCCGGTCTACGACAAGGTCGGCAACATCCTGATCAGCCGGCTCGCCGGGGCCGACGTACGGTTGGTCCGGGCCGGCTTCGACATCGGCTTCCGGCGCAGCTGGGAGCAGGCGCTGCGGGACGTCACCGACGCCGGTGGCAAGCCGTACGCGATCCCGGCCGGGGCCTCCGACCATCGTCTCGGTGGTCTCGGCTTCGCCAACTGGGCGTACGAGCTGGCGGAACAGGAGCGCCAGCTCGACGTCTTCTTCGACACGATCGTGGTGTGTTCGGTGACCGGTAGCACCCAGGCCGGCATGGTCGCCGGGTTCGCCGCGCTCGCCGAGGCGGGCGGCCGACCCCGGCGGGTGCTCGGCATCGACGCCTCGGCCACGGTCGCGCGGACCCGGGAGCAGGTCACCCGGATCGCCCAGCGGACAGCCGAGCTGATCGGCGTACGGCGTCCACTCGGCGACGACGACGTCGAACTGGACGAGCGGTACCACGGCGGCGTCTACGGCGTACCGGACGACGCCACCCTGAACGCCATGCGACTCGCCGCGCGGACCGAAGGCATGGTCACCGACCCGGTGTACGAGGGCAAGTCGATGGCCGGGTTGATTGACCTCGTGACGCGGGGCGAAATCCCCCGCGACGCCACGGTCCTCTACGCCCACCTCGGCGGCCAACCGGCGCTCAACGGCTACAGCGCGTTGTTCTCCTGATCAAGGTGCGGGCATGATCGAGGTGCGGGCATGGCGGGAAGCTCGCTTTCATCCCGCCGGCCGCAGCAGCTCCGCCTGGCCGTCCAGCAGATGCAGCTCAGCGTCACAGGCGGCGGCGGCCTCCGGATCGTGGGTGGCGAAGACCACGGCCGCGCCCCGGTCCGCTTCGGCCCGAAGCAGATCCAACACCAGCTGCCGGTTGGTGGCGTCGAGCTCGCTGGTCACCTCGTCGGCCAACAGCACATCGCCGCGCAGCGCCAGGGCACGGGCCAACGCGGTCCGCTGCTGCTGGCCACCGGAAAGCTCCTCGACCAGCTGATCGGACTGGCCGGCGAGACCCAGCCGTTCCAGCGCGGCCATACTCGCGCGCCGGGCGTCGACCGGGCTCAACCCGGCCGCGATCAGCGCCACCTGCACGTTCTCACCGGCGGTGAGCACCGCCGCCAGCCCGTTGTCCTGCGGGACCAGGACCACCTTGCGGGACACGGCGTGGTCCCGGTCGCGCAGCGGTTCCCCGTCGACCGAGACCGTCCCTGCCTGTGGCCGCAGGGAGCCGGCCAGCGCGGACAGCAGGGTCGTCTTGCCGGCACCGGAGGGGCCGGTCACCGCGAGCAGTTGGCCCGAGCGGACCGTCGCCGAAAGGGTACGGAGCACTGGCTCGCTGTCGTGATAGCCGAGGGTGACGTCGTCCAACTGGACGGTCAACGGATCGGGGGTGGTGTCCACCCGCCGACCCTAACCGGCTCCGCCTCGACGCGGTGTCCCGTGCCCGTCGGACGTCCCACCGCGCTTTTCCGGGGCCGGGCCGGGCTCCGCCGGGGCCGAGCCGGGCTCCGCCGGGGCCAGGTCGGTGAGCAGCCGTCCGGCGGCGGCGTACGGATCGAGTCGGCCGTCGAGTACCCGGGCGGCCAACTCGGCCAGCCGCGTACCGTCGCGCAGTGAACTCATCCTGGCGCGCAGCGTGCCCAACGCGATCGCCTCGACCTCGGCGGCGATCCGGCGCACCCGGCGGGCCGTCAACTCGTCCCGGCTGACCAGCCAGTCGTGGTGGCGGTCGATCGCGGCGGCGACGTCGATGATCCCCTCGCCCTGGGCGGCTATCGCCCGGACCACGGGCGGGCGCCACCACTGCGGGCCGGTCCGCCCGAGACCGATCATGCCCAGGATGTCCCGAACCGTGGCGTCGGCTCCGTCGCGGTCGGCCTTGTTGACCACGAACACGTCGGCGATCTCCAGGATGCCGGCCTTCACCGCCTGGATGGCGTCGCCCATGCCCGGTGCCAGCAGCACCACGGTGGTGTCGGCCAGTCCGGTGATCTCCACCTCGGCCTGGCCGACTCCGACCGTTTCGATCAGCACCACGTCGCAGCCGGCCGCGTCGAGCACCCGTACGGCGGCCGGGGTCGCCGCGGCCAGACCACCGAGGTGTCCCCGGCTGGACATCGACCGGATGTAGACCCCGGGGTCGGTGGCGTGTTCCTGCATCCGGACCCGGTCGCCGAGGATCGCCCCACCGGTGAACGGGCTGGACGGGTCCACCGCCAGCACCCCCACCCGGCGGTCCTGTTCGCGGAGTACCCGGATCAGTTCGCTGGTGGTGGTCGACTTTCCGACACCGGGTGCCCCGGTCAGCCCGATCACCCGGGCGTGGCCGGTGTGCGGGGCGAGTTCGGCGGCGACGGCGGCCAGTGCCGGCTCGTCACCCGACTCGACCAGGGTGATCAGGCGGGCCACCGATCGGGGATCGCCGTCGCGGGCGCGGCGGACCAGGTGCGGGACGTCGTGGTGACGTCGGCGCGACGGCCCGATGCCCGGCTCGGCCCGGGTCATGCCGCTGCGGGAACCCGCAGGATCAGCGCGTCGCCCTGACCGCCACCGCCGCAGAGCGCGGCGGCACCGACGCCGCCGCCACGGCGGCGCAGTTCCAGGGCGAGTGTCAGCGCGAGCCGGGCGCCGGACATGCCGATCGGGTGGCCGAGTGCGATCGCACCGCCGTTGACGTTGACGATGTCCGGGCTGGCCCCCAGATCGCGCATGGACTGAATGCCGACCGCGGCGAACGCCTCGTTGATCTCGATCAGGTCCAGGTCGGCGACGGTCATTCCGGCCTTGTCCAGGGCGTGCCGGATGGCGTTGGACGGCTGGGAGTGCAATGAGTTGTCCGGGCCGGCGACGTTGCCGTGTGCTCCGATCTCGGCGATCCAGTCCAGCCCGAGCGATTCGGCCCGGCTCCTGCTCATCACGACGACGGCGCAGGCTCCGTCGGAGATCGGCGAGGAGCTGCCCGCGGTGATGGTGCCGTCCGGGGCGAACGCGGGACGCAGCCGGGCCAGCGACTCGACCGTCGTGTCCGGTCGGATCCCTTCGTCGTCGACGAGCCGCACCGGGTCTCCCTTGCGCTGCGGCACCTCGACCGGGGTGATCTCCTCGGCGAAGATCCCGTTCTTCTGGGCGGCGGCGGCCCGTTGGTGGCTGGTGGCGGCGAAGGCGTCCTGCTCGGCGCGGGTGATGCCGTGCCGGACCCCGTGCCGTTCGGTGGACTCACCCATCGCGCAGCAGTCCCAGGCGTCGGTGAGGCCGTCGAGCGCCATGTGATCGGCGACCACGACGTCGCCGTACTTGTAGCCGGCCCGCTGACCGCGCAGCAGATGGGGGGCGTTGGTCATGGACTCCATCCCGCCCGCCACCACCACGTCGAACTCACCGGCCCGGATGAGCTGGTCGGCCAGGGCGATCGCGTCCAGTCCGGAAAGGCACACCTTGTTGATGGTCAGCGCGGGTACGCTCATCGGGACGCCGGCGCCGACGGCGGCCTGTCGGGCCGGGATCTGCCCCGCTCCGGCCTGCAGCACCTGCCCCATGATCACGTACTGGACCTGATCGGGGTCGACGCCGCCGCGCCGCAGGGCGGCGGAGATGGCCACCGAGCCCAGCGCGGTGGCCGGGAAGTCCTTGAGGTTGCCGAGCAGCCGGCCCATCGGGGTGCGCGCACCGCTGACGATCACCGAGGTCACGGGGTTTCGCCTCCACGTCGTGGGACAAGGCCGGGTTACCGGCGACAACTTAACGATGGTTCGGCAACAATAACGCCATGTCGGAAGCCGTTCCCACCGAGACCGCCGCGGACTATGTCACAGACATCGGCCTGCTCCGGATCGATCACGTCGGCATAGCCGTGCCCGACCTCGACACCGCCGTCGAGTTCTACGCCAGGACCTTCGGCATGCGGTGCGTACACACCGAGATCAATCACGAGCAGGGCGTACGCGAGGCGATGTTGTCGGTCGGCCCGACCCCGGACGGCGGATCCGTGCAACTGCTGGCCCCGTTGACCCCGGAGTCGACGATCGCGAAGTTCCTCGACCGCGCGGGCCCCGGGGTGCAGCAGGTGGCGTACACCGTGTCGGACATCGACGCGGCGTGCGTCGCGTTGCGCGAGCGGGGCGTACGGCTGCTCTACGACGCGCCCCGACCGGGCACCGCCGGGTCCCGGATCAATTTCGTGCATCCGAAGGACGCCGGCGGGGTGCTGGTCGAACTGGTGCAACCGGCCGCCGCACCGGTGGAGTCGGCCACCGACTGAAGCGCTCGGCGGCTACCGGATGACCCGCACGATCGGCGCCGACCGGTGGCAAACCCGCAGCGAGCTGCGACGACGTCTATCTGATGGCGATCGATCCACAGGCGGTCGGACCATCCACGGTCACCAGTCAACTCCGTTGCGTATACACAACGCCTACCATTGGTATATCGGTCACCGGATGGCCGGAGAAGATGACCATGTCGGCTATCGTGGACGTGGCTCGTCCGCTCTTGCGAAGCCCCCTGGTGTGTCTGCCACTATGTCCCAATGCCCCAGCAGCAGTCCTCCCTTGCGTTCTTCGATAACGCCAGCGCTCCGCACGACTTCACCGTCGTGCTCCGTGGCTACGACCGCAACCAGGTGGATGACCACCTGCAGCGGTTGGTAGCCGCCCTCACCCAGTCGGAGCAGGCTCGCGCTGAGGCCGAGCAGCGGATGAACGACGCGCAGCGTCGGCTCCGCCAAGCCGAGCAGCGCCTCAACGCTCTTGAGCAGAAGCTCACCGACACCAACAAGCAGCTCGAGGAAAACAACCGGCCGACCCTGTCCGGACTGGGCACCCGGGTCGAGCAGATCCTGCGGCTCGCCGAGGAACAGGCCAATGACCACCGGGGCGAGGCGAAGCGGGAGTCCGAGGGGATCCTGTCCGCCGCGCGGCTGGAGGCACGGGAGATCACCGACAAGGCCCGCGCGGAGGCCGCCGCGATGAAGGCCGGCGCCGAGCGCGAGGCGGGCAGCGTGCGCACGGCGGCGGAACGGGAGGCCGCCGAGGTACGGGTGCAGGCTCGGCGCGAGGCCGACACGCTGCGGGCCGACGCCGAACGGGAGACCAAGCAGCTGCGCGCGGTCACCGCCCACGAGGTCGCCGAGCTCAAGTCGACGGTCGAGCGTGAGGTGGCGACGCTGCGGGCCACCGCCGAACGGGAGATCACCCAGCTACGGGCCAAGGCGGCCCGCGAGGCCGAGGAGAAGCGCGCCGAGGCGACCAAGCTGCTCACCGACGCCCGGGACAAGCGCGACAAGGACCTGCAGGCGCTGGAACTGCAGCTGGCCGAACGCCGGGAGAAGGCCGAGCGGGAAGAGTCGGAGCGCCACGCCGCGCAGGTCGCCCAGACCCAGCGGCTGGTCGCCGAGGCGGAAGGGCGCGCCCGCGCCGCCGAGGAACGGTCCAAGGAGATCGAGCAGCGCGCCGAAGCCCGTCGGGTCGAGTCCGAGCGCTCCGCCCAGGAGACGGTGGAGAAGGCCAAGGCGCTGTCGGACAAGACGCTCAGCGAGGCCCGCGCCGAAGCGAACCGTCTGCTCACCGAGGCCCGCACCGAAGCGGAGCTGACCACCCAGGCGGCCCGCCGCGAGGTCGAGGACCTCACCCGGCAGAAGGACGCGGTCACCGCGCAGCTCGGCCAGATGCTCTCCGGGCTGGCCGGCATCGTGCCGGGGGTGCCCAGCGGCGGCGGGGACGCCAAGAAGGGTGCCGAGTCGGGCGAGAGCACCGATCGGGTCGGCGCGGGCTCGTCGAGCTGACGCTGATACCGGCGAGCTGACGCCGAGACTACCGGCGAGCTGACGCCGGCACCGGCATCGAGTCGCACCGAAGGCCGCGTCGCATCCCGGCGCGGTCTTCGGCATGCGTACGGCAGGGATGCGTACGGCAGGGATGCGTACGGCAGGGATGCGTACGGTAGGACAGGCGGAATCGGGGTCCGGCCGCCTGGCTGCTGTTCCGGCCTACCCACCGTCGAATGGTTCACACCTGACAATTCCTCCGAAGTGACGCGCGTCCTGTCAGGAGCGTGGGTATCGCCCCGCAACGGGTCGGTGCGTGTGAGGATGGAGCCATGGCGCAAGGCGAAGAACTCTTCACACTTGGCGGGGACGCCACCTCCGGGCCCAACTTCGAACTGGCCCTGCGCGGGTACGACAAACGCCAGGTGGATCGATACATCGCCCGCACCGAGAACGAGCTGGCGACGCTCGGCGCGGAACGTGAGCAGGCATACGTCCAACTGCACACGCTGGCGGCCCAGATCGAGCAGTTACAGGCCGAATTGACCGAGTCGCGGCGCGAGGCCAGCTTCCTCGACCAGGTCTCGTTCCGGCATCTGGGACCACGGGTGGAGCAGATTCTGGCGCTCGCCGAGGACCAGGCCGAAGATATCCGGACCACGGCGGCCGAGGAGATCGACACCCGGCGGGCCGAGGCCGAGCAGGTTCTCGCCGACGCCCGGCAACAGGCGGACACCGCGATCCGGGACTTCGAACTGGCGCTCGCCGCCCGCCGCGCCGAGGAGGACAAGGCGAACGCGGCCCGCCGCGCCGAGGCGGAGGCGACCGTGGCCACCGCCCGCGACGAGGCCGAGAACCTGCGGGCGGCAGCGGAAGCCGCCCTGGTCGCCGCTCGGGAGGAAGCCGATCGGGTGCTCGGGGCGGCCCAGCAGCAGGCGAACGACACGATCCACGCCGCCCAGCGGGAGGCGACCGAGACGGTCAACGCGGCACAGCGGGAGGCCCGCGACACCGTCACCACCGCACAGGAGCAGGCCGCCGAGACGGTCCGGGCGGCACAGGAGTCGGCCGACCGGATGGTGGGCGACGCCCGGGCCGAGGCGGAGCGTCTGGTCACCCAGGCACGGATGGAGGCCAGCCGGACGGTGACCGCCGCGCAGGACGAGGCGACGAACCTCCGCGACGCCGCCACGGCAGCGGTGGCCGCCGCCCGGCAGGACGCAGAACGGATCCGTACCGAGGGCGAGTCGGAGGCCGCCGCCGCCAAGCGGGAGGCGGCCCAGGCAGTCGAGCAGGCCACCGAGTACGTCAACCGCACCCACGCCGAAACCGAGGCGTTCGTCGCCGAGACCCGGTCGCAGCTCGATCAGGAACTCACCGTTCTGCGTAGCCAGGTCGAGCGGGAACTGGCCGACCAACGCAGCACGGTCGAACAGGAGACCACAGCCCTGCGCAACGCGGCCGAGCAGGAGACCACGGCGCTGCGCGACGCCGTGGAGCAGGAGGTGGCCGAGCGGCGGGACACCGCGCTGCGGGAGATCGCCGACCTGCGCGCCACCGCCGAGCAGGAGGTCGAGCAGTGGCGCGCCACCGCGCAGGAGATCATCGCCAACCAGCGCGGCGAGGCCGAGGAGTACGCCACGCATGTCCGGGCCCGCGCGGAGGAGCAGGCGGTCACCATCCGCCAGCAGGCCGAGGCGTACGCGCTGAGCACGCGGGGCGGCGCGGACGACCACGCGGCCAGCGTCCGGCGGCTCTCCGAGGAACACGCGGCGATCGCCCAGCGGCAACTCGCCAGCAGCCAGCAGCAGGTCGCTTCGGCCCAACGTGAGGTGGTGGCCGCCGGGCAGCAGCTCACCGAGGTGTTGCAGGAGGTCGCCGAGGCCCAGCAGGCCCTGGCTGACCTGCGGCATCAGATGGTGCTCACCCGTCAGGAGTCGGACGAGGCCCGCCGTACGCTCGCGGCGGTCCAGGCGGAACTGGCCACCGAACAGCAACGGCTGGCCGGACAGCAGGACACGACGGCGTTGCCGACGCCCGCCGCAGCGGCGACGACCGCCACCATGGCCACGCCACCCGCCGAGGCCGAACGGGAACAGGCCGAGCTGTCCCGGGACGAGGCGACGACACCGGCGCCGGCCGACGCGGAGGTGCCGGCCGACGCGGTGTCGGTGGACTCGGTCCCGGCCGAGGCGGTGTCGGTCGACGAGACCGCCGAAAAGGTGGCCGCCGGTGCCAGCAAGCGGGACCGGCGTACCCACGCCTGACAGCTGCGTTCGCCGCCGGGGCGCGACGATCACCGGGGCGCGACGATCACCGGGCGGGGGGTTGGGTGGGTCAGTCCGGCGCGGCGTCCTCGACGAGTCGGCCGTCGCGTTCCTGGTAGCTGGTGCCGGTACGCGGGCAGACGTACCGGCCGTCACCGTCGGCGACCAGCGGGACGCCGGCCCGTCCGACCCAACCGACCCGGCGGGCCGGTACGCCGACCACCAGGCCGAAGTCCGGCACGTCCCGGGTGACCACGGCACCGGCGGCGACCGTCGCCCAGCGGCCGATCCGTACCGGCGCGACGCAGACCGCGCGGGCACCGATCGCGGCGCCGGTGCCGATCGTCACCCCGACCGCCGTCCAGTCGTCGCCGGTCTTCAACCGCCCGTCCGGGGTGACGGCGCGGGGGTACTCGTCGTTGGTGAGCACTGCCGCCGGGCCGACGAACACCCCGTCGTCGAGCTGCGCCGGCTCGTAGACCAATGCGTGGTTCTGCAGTTTCACGTTGTCACCCAGGCGGACCCCCGGTCCGACGTACGCCCCCCGGCCGATGATGCAGTCGCGGCCCACGGTCGCGTCCTCGCGGATCTGGGCCAGGTGCCAGACCCGGGTGCCGGCACCGATGCGTGCCGCGTCGGCCACGTCGGCGGAACCGGCGACAGCGACGCCCGGGTGTGACCTTGAGCCGGCGCCGGCGGCGTCCCGGTCTGGTGTGGTGGCGGCCATCAACAGTGATCCTCCCTGGTCACCGGCAGTCTGTCAGAGCTGCCGAAGGTGCGGCGCACACGGTAGGTGTTCTCCGTCGCCGCCGTTGTCGGGAAGCTGACCCGGCACCCCGGCACGGCCCGAGGATCCGAGCGGAAGGCGGCCGACTCTCCGGGCCGGCACTGGCCGACAGGCGGACCCGGGTCACCGAAGGTACCTCGTGGCCGCGCGGTTGTGCCGGGTTTACGTCACAGCGCTAGCGTCGGGACGGCAACGCTCGGTAGCTTCGCCGACGGACCCTCTCCGCCGGGCCCGCCGGTGGGCTGCGCTCGCGCCCTTCGGTGGCCCGGGTCTCCCGGCCGTGTCCGGGTCAGCATGCCCCCCCAACGAAATGGACATCCGTGACTCATCCGCCTGCCATGCCGGACGAGCCCATCGGCGTAGCCGTCATCGGCGCCGGCTACTGGGGCCCCAACCTGGTCCGCAACTTCATGTCCAGCCCGGCGTTCCGGCTGCGCTGGCTCTGTGACCTCGATCTCGGCCGGGCCCGTACGGTCCTTGGCGACTACTCCACGATCGGCGCCACAGACGACCTGGCGCGGGTGCTCGCCGACGACGCGGTGCGGGCCGTGGCGATCGCCACCCCCGCCGGCACCCACCTCGACGTCGCGTCCGCCGCGCTGCGGGCCGGCAAGCACGTGCTGGTCGAGAAGCCGCTCGCCGCCAACCACGCCGACGGCGCCACCCTGGTCGCCGAGGCCGAGCGGCGTGGTCTGACGTTGATGTGCGACCACACCTACTGCTACACCCCGGCGGTGCTGCGGATCCGCGAGATGCTGCACGCCGGTGAGCTCGGTGAGCTGCACTACCTCGACTCGGTACGGATCAACCTGGGCTTGGTGCAGCGCGACATCGACGTGATCTGGGACCTCGCCCCGCACGACCTGTCGATCCTCGACTTCATCCTGCCCCCGGGGGTACGCCCGGTGGCGGTCGCCGCGCACGGCGCCGACGGCATCGGCGCCGGCCGCGCCTGCGTGGCCTATCTCACGCTGCGGCTGAGCAGCGGGGCGATCGCCCACGTACACGTCAACTGGCTCTCCCCCGTCAAGATCCGCACCACGATCGTCGGCGGGTCGAAGCGGACCCTGGTCTGGGACGATCTCAACCCCAGCCAACGGCTCGCCCTGTTCGACCGGGGCGTGGACGTCGCCGCCCCGGACGAGCTCGGCACCGAGGCACGGCGCGACATGCTGGTGTCGTACCGTTCCGGCGACATGGTGGCCCCGGCGCTGACCGAACGGGAAGCGTTGCGCACCATGGTCGAGGAGTACGCCCGCGCCATCCGTACCGGCACCCCCGCCCTGACCGACGGTCGTTCCGGCCTGCGGGTGCTGGCCATCCTGGAAGCCGCCACCCGCAGCCTCGCCGCCGGCGGCACGATGATCCCGCTGGACGAGGAGAGCCCGGCATGACGACGCCCACCGGACCGGCCGCGCCCGCCGTCGACCTGAGCACCTCCACCGTCCTGGTGACCGGCGGCGCCGGGTTCATCGGCTCGCACCTGGCCGAACACCTCGTCTCGCTCGGGGCGCGGGTCGTGGTGCTGGACAACTTCCGCAACGGCACCCGGGACAACCTCGACTTCCCCGGCACGGAATCGATGCGGGTGATCGAGGGCGACATCCGCGACCCGCAGACCTGCGTCGACGCGATGGCCGGCGTCGACGTGGTGTTCCACCTGGCCTGCCTGGGGGTGCGCCACTCGCTGCACAGCCCGGTGGAGAACCACCAGGTCAACGCGCTCGGAACACTCAACGTGCTGGAGGCGGCGCGGGCCGCGCGGGTGTCCCGACTGCTGTACGTGTCGACCTCGGAGATCTACGGCCGGGCGCTGGAGTTCCCGATCACCGAGGAGACCACCCCCTGGCCGTTGACCGTGTACGGCAGCAGCAAACTGGCCGGCGAACACTACGCCCGCTCGTACCTGGAGTGCTGGGGGCTGCCGGTGGTCTGCGTCCGGCCGTTCAACAACTACGGGCCGCGTTCGCACTTCGAGGGCGACTCCGGCGAGGTGATCCCCCGCTTCCTCCTGCGCGCCCTGGCCGGACAGCCGCCGGTGGTCTTCGGCGACGGCGGCGTCACCCGCGACTTCCTGTACGTCAAGGACTGCGTCGAGACGCTGGCCCGGGTGGCGGAGTCGACCGAGCTGGTCGGCGAGGTGGTCAACCTCGGCTACGGCGAGGAGCTGACCATCGGCTTGCTGGCCGAGACGGTACTGGCGGCGGTCGGCCGCACCGACCTGAGCCCGGTCTTCGAGGAACCCCGCCCGGCAGACGTGCCCCGGCTGTGGGTGGACACCTCCAAGCTGCGCAAGACCATCGACTTCGCACCCCGGGTGTCACTGGCCGAGGGTATCGGCCACACCCTCGAATACTTCCAGCGGCTGCTGCGCGAGCAGCCCGGCGCGCTGGAGCGGATGCAGACCAAGAACTGGAGCCAGCCGGCATGAGCGAATCCACCCGCCGTATCCAGGTGATGCTGCCGATGCTCGGCGAGGAGGAGGAGCAGGCCGCCGCTGCGGCGATCCGCTCCGGCTGGGTGGCCCAGGGCCCCCGGGTGGCGCAGTTCGAACGCGAGTTCGCCACCGCCGTCGGCGCGGACCACGGGGTGGCGGTCAGCTCCTGCACCACCGCGCTGCACCTGGCGTTGGTGCTGCACGGCGTCGGACCCGGCGACGAGGTCGTCGTACCGTCGCTGTCGTTCATCGCCACCGCCAACGCGGTCCGGCACGCCGGTGCCGAGCCGGTCTTCGCCGACGTCGACCTGGCCACCGGCAACCTGACCGTCGAGACGATCGAGGCGGTTCGCACGCCGCGTACCCGGGCGGTGATCGCGGTCCACCAGGGCGGCATGCCGTTCGACACGGTCGCGCTGCGCGCGGCGGCCGCGGGCTGGGGCGTACCGCTGATCGAGGACGCCGCCTGCGCGGCCGGTTCCCGCGCGTACGGTCGGCCGGTCGGTGCCGGCGCGGCGATCTCCGCCTGGTCGTTCCACCCCCGCAAGGTGATCACCACCGGCGAGGGCGGCATGCTGACCCTCGACGACGCCGACGGCGCGGTCCGGCTGCGCCGGCTGCGCGAACACGGCATGAACGTCTCCGCTGCCGACCGGCACGCCAGCACCCAACCGGTGCTGGAGGCGTACCTGGAAACCGCCTTCAACTACCGGATGACCGACATCCAGGCCGCTGTCGGCTTGGTCCAGGTCGGCCGGCTGCCCGGACTGATCGCCGGCCGGCGGGCGCTCGCCGCCCGCTACCACGAGCTGCTCGCCGGGATCGACGGGCTGGTCCCGGTGGTCGACCCGGCGTACGGCGAGACGAACTTCCAGTCGTTCTGGGTGCGCATCGACCCGGAGTACGGGGTCAGCCGCGACGAGGTGCTCACCGAGTTGTCCGCCGCCGGGGTGTCCGCGCGGCGCGGCATCATGGCCGCCCACCTGGAACCGGCGTACGCGCACGTCACACCGGCCCCGCTGCCGGTGACCGAGCGGCTGACCCGCGATTCGCTGATCCTGCCGCTGCACCACGCGCTCACCGAGGCCGACCAGGACCACATCGTGGCGGTGCTGCGCAAACTGGCCGGCCGATGAGAGACCTGGTCATCGTCGGCGCCGGCGGGTTCGCCCGGGAGACCGCCGCCGCCGTCGCGGCGATCAACGCGGTGTCGCCGACCTGGCGGCTGCGCGGCTTCCTCGACGACGACCCGGCGCTGCACGGCACCCGGCGGGTCGACGTCCCGGTGATCGGCGGCACCGACCTGGTCGGCGAACTGGCCGACGCGGCCGTGGTGGTCTGCGTCGGCAACCCCCGCAACTACCGGTCGCGGCAGCGGCTGGTCGAACGGTTCGGCCTGCCCCCGCAGCGGTACGCCACCATCGTGCACCCGAGCGCCCGGGTCGGCGTCGGATGCGTCGTCGGGGAAGGCAGTGTGCTGCTGGCCGGGGTGGACCTGACCGCTGAGGTGTCCGTCGGCGCGCACGTGGCGGTGATGCCGCAGGTGGTGCTGACCCACGACAACGTGATCGGTCCGTATGCCACGATCGCCTCCGGGGTGCGGCTGGGCGGTGGGGTACGGCTCGGCGACGGCGTCTACGTCGGGGCGGGCGCGTTGCTGCGCGACGGTGTCAGCGTCGGTGCCTGGTCACAGCTGGGCATGGGGTCGGTGGCGCTGCGGGACGTACCCGCTGGCGAAGTGTGGGTCGGCGCTCCGGCCCGGTTCCTGCGCCCGGCCGGTCAGCCGGCCGGGCCGCAGGTGGAGTCGAAAGCCGTAGTCGCAGTCGAGGAGTCGTCCGTGAACAGCATCCCCCTGGTCGATCTGGCCGCCGCCCATGCCGAGGTGGCCGAGGAGGTCGACGCCGGTTTCAAGCGGGTCATCGCCGACACCGCCTTCATCGGCGGCGCGGAGGTCGCCGCCTTCGAGGCCGAGTACGCGGCGTTCAGCGGGGTACCGCACTGCGTCGGGGTGGCCAACGGCACCGACGCGCTCGAACTGGCGTTGCGGGCGGTCGGCGTCGGTCCGGGCAGCGAGGTGATCCTGCCGGCGAACACGTTCATCGCCACCGCCGAGGCGGTCGCCCGGGCCGGTGCCCGGGTGGTACTGGTCGACTGCGACCCGGCGACGTACCTGATCGATGTGGACGCGGCGCTGGCCGCCGTCACCCCGGCGACCCGGGCGATCGCCCCGGTGCACCTGTACGGGCAGCTGGCCGACGTGCAGCGGCTGCGCGCCGGCCTCGCCGGGCTGGCCGGCGGCACCGGGCGGGACGTCGCGATCGTCGAGGACGCCGCGCAGTGCCAGGGGGCCACCCGGCACGGCGTGAGCGCCGGTGCGGACGGGATCGCCGCGACCAGCTTCTACCCGGGCAAGAACCTCGGCGCGTACGGCGACGCCGGGGCGGTGGTCACCGCCGACGCCGGGCTCGCCGCCGACATCCGCCTGATGTCGGCGCATGGCAGCGCCCGCAAGTACGTCCACGAGGTGCTCGGCTTCAACAGCCGCCTCGACGGGCTGCAGGCGGTGGTGCTGCGGGCCAAGCTGGCCCGGTTGGCCGACGGCAACGCCCGGCGCCGGGCGATCGCCGCCCGGTACGACGAGCTGCTGGCCGACCTCGACGTGGTCCGACCGGTGACGGCGGACGGCAACGTGCACGTCTGGCACATCTACTGCGTACGGGTGCCGGGCGGGGCGGCCCGCCGGGACGCCGTCGTCGCCGCGTTGAACACGGCCGGGATCGGGGCCGGCATCCACTACCCGGTGCCGGTGCACCTGACGCCGGCCTTCGCCGACCTGGGTTACCCGGCCGGGTCGTTCCCGCACGCCGAGTCGACCGCCCCGGAGCTGCTGTCGGTGCCGATCTACCCGCAGTTGACCGCCGCGCAGCAGGACCGGGTCGTCGAGGTGCTGGCCGCCGCGCTGGCGGGCTGAGCGAGCCGGACCGGTGTACGTCACGCTGCGCGATCGCCCCGGTGTGGACTCGGCTTCGCCGGGTCGCCACGTCGGGCGGCGGGTGTCGGGCACCGTCCTGCTGCTCGGTACGGTCAGCTTGCTCACCGACGTCTCCTCGGAGATGGTGGCGTCGGTGTTGCCGCTGTACCTGACGGCGGTGGTCGGGCTGAGCCCGGTGGCGTACGGCTTCGTGGACGGCGTGTATCAGGGCGTCTCCGCGCTGGTCCGGATCGCCGGCGGGTACGCCGGGGACCGGGGTGGGCGGCCGAAGTGGGTGGCGGTGGCCGGCTACGGGGCGTCGGCACTGAGCCGGATCGCGCTGGTGCCGGTGCAGGGGTTCGCCGCGATCACCGCGGTGATCACCATGGATCGGCTGGGCAAGGGGCTGCGGACCGCGCCCCGGGACGCGCTGATCGCCGCCTCGTCGGACCCGGCCATGCTCGGTCGGGCGTTCGGGGTGCACCGGGCGTTGGACACGTTCGGTGCCGCGCTCGGCCCGCTGGTCGCGTTCGCCCTGCTGGCCACGGTTCCGGGTAGCTACGACTCGGTGTTTCTGGTGTCGTTCGCGTTCGCCGTGGTGGGGCTGGCGGTGCTGGTGCTGTTCGTGCCGAACCTGCCGACCGCGGTGGGCGCGGCCCGGCTCGGCGTACAGCGGATGGTCGCTGAGGTGACCGGGGCCCGGCTGCGTCGGCCGCTGCTCGCCGCCGGCCTGCTCGGTCTGGTGACCGTCGGCGACGGGTTCCTCTATCTGACGTTGCAGGACCGCGACGACTTCGCCGCGTCGTACTTTCCGTTGTTGTTCGTCGGCAGCAACGTGGCGTACCTGGCGCTGGCCGTTCCGTTGGGGCGCCTCGCCGACCGGGTCGGCCGGGCCCGGGTGATGGTCGCCGGGCACGGTGCGCTGCTCGCCTGTTATCTGCTGGCGGCCGCTCCGGCTGGCGGGTGGTGGTTGACGGTCACGGTCTTGCTGCTGCTCGGGGTCTTCTACGCGGCCACCGACGGGGTGTTACCGGCGCTGGTCGCCAGGCTGGTACCGGCTGCCGCCCGGGGCAGTGGCATCGCCGCCGCGCAGACGATGGTGGTGCTGACCAGGTTCGCGTCGTCGGTCGCGTTTGGTCTGTTGTGGAGTGTCGCGGGTTCGACGACGGCGGTGGCGGTGTTCGCGGTCGCGTTGGCCGCCGGGGTGCCGTTCGCCTGGTGGTTGCTGCGCCACGTCGACACGGCACCGTCAGCCGACGCGGACGCGACGTCGGCGGGCGACGCCGAGCCGGCACCGTCAGCCGACGCCGGCCCGCCGTCGACGGGCGGTGCGTCGTGACCGGGTTGCGGGCCCGACTGGTGATCCTGGTGGCCGTGGTGCTGCTGTCGGTGTTCGGCGCCGGCGGATACGTGTGGCACGTGCGCCAGTCGCAGGCCCAGGTGCAGGCGGACGTGACCCCGGTGCCGACCCGCGAGGACTTCGCTACGGTCCGCGCCGCGCCGCATCTGGTGTTCCGCTCCACCGCGCTCGGCGTCGGCCACGGCAAGGTGGCGATGACTCCGCTGTCCGACCCCGACGGTCCCCGGGTGCTGACCGACACGTCCTGCGAGCGGGTGTACGCCACACGGTCGCAGACCATCTGCCTGTCCGCCGAGCGTGGCCTGCTCACCGTCTACCGGGCGCGGTTGCTGGACGCCGCGTTCGCCCCGGAGCGGGATCTGCCGCTCACCGGGATCCCGTCGCGGGCCCGGCTGTCCGGCGACGGGAGCCTGGCGGCGACCACGTCGTTCGTCTCCGGCGACTCGTACGCCAATCCGGGCGAGTTCTCCACTCGTACGGTGATCAGCCGCACCGGCGGTGCGGTGGTCGGCGACATCGAGGAGTTCCCGCTCTACGTCGACGGCGGGCTGCTCACCGCGATCGACAAGAACCTGTGGGGGGTGACCTTCGCCGACGACGACCGGTTCTACGCGACGGCCGCCTCCGGTGGCCGGACCTGGCTGGTCCAGGGGAGCATCGCCGCCCGCCGGGTCGACACGTTGCGGGTCGACGCCGAATGTCCGTCGCTGTCACCGGACCGGACCAGGGTCGTGTTCAAGAAGCGTGGCGACCTGCCGCCGGGTCGGTGGCGGCTGGCGGTCTACGACCTGACGACCGGTTCGGAGACCCTGCTGGCCGAGACGCGCAGCGTGGACGACCAGGTCGAGTGGCTCGACGACGACACCGTGATCTACGGGCTGCCCCGCGCCGGCGGTGGGGCGGCGACCAGCGACGTGTGGCGGGTGCCGGCCGACGGCTCCGGTACGCCGCGGGTGCTGGTGCACGACGCGTGGTCACCGGCGGTGGTCCGGTGACGCCTACGCCTACCTTTGGAGACTCTGATGAGTGAGCTGGCCGTGATCACGCCGAGCTTCGGCCCGGATTTCGACCTGTGCGCGGCACTGCACCGCTCGGTGCTCGCCCACTCCCCCGACTCGGTGCGGCACCACATCATCGTGCCGCGCGCGGATCTGTCCCGCTTCGCCGAGCTGCGCGGCGACCGGACGGTGCTACACGACGAAGCCGAGTTCCTGCCCGGCTCGGTGCGCCCGGTGCCGGGGACCAAGTACTCGGTGAACCTGCGCCGACCGTTTCCGCCGCTGCGGGGCTGGATACTCCAGCAGGTGATCAAGCTGGCCGCCGCCGCCCGGATCGAGGCCGACGTGGTCGTGCTGGTCGATTCGGACATCGAGTTCGTCCGGCCTTTCTCGGCGGAGACGTTCCGGCGCGACGGCGTGGTCCGCTTCTACCGCAAGCCGGACGAGGTCGATCAGCGGCTGCCCCGGCACGTCCGGTGGCACGAGGTGGCCCGTACGCTGCTCGGCCTGGCGCAGCAGCCGCCGCCGTACCCGGACTACGTCTCGTCGCTGCTGGCCTGGGATCCGGTGGTGGTACGCGCGTTGTTGGCCCGGATCGAGTCGGTGACCGGCCGCCGGTGGGCGGACGTGGTCGGCGCCCAGCTGCACTTCTCCGAGTGGACCCTGTACGGCGTGTTCGTCGACGAGGTGCTGGGCGGCCCGGCCGCGCGGAGCTTCACCTCCGAGGACACGTTGTGTCACGCGTACTGGGACGAGACTCCGTTGGACGCCACGTCGATCACCGGGTTTCTCGACGCGATCACGCCGTCCGACGTGGCGGTGATGATCTCCGCGAAGTCCCGTACGCCGTTCGCGCTGCGGCGCGCGGCGCTGGCCGAGCTCAACAGCTAGGCCCTGCGGCGCAGGACACTAGTACGCGCCGCAGCTGGAGCCGCCGTCGACCCGGTAGACGTGGACGGCGTTGCCGTCGATGAAAGAGTCGGTGAACCTGCCGTCCTCGACGAGCAGCGTCCGGTCCTCGTCGAGCACGGTGATCCGGGCGTCACCGACGCAGGGCAGGGAGAAGGTGGCTTCGGCGACGCTGCCGCCGCCGGATCCGGCGATCAGGTAGAAGTGGCCGTCGTGCCATTTGGTGGCGACGTCGACGCCGGCGGAGACGGTGGTCACCCCGTCGGCGTACGGCGCGTTGAGCACCGGGGCGAGTCGGGTGATCCGCTCGTTGAGGTCGGCGACCGCCGCCCGGACCGGGGCGTAGCACTGTTCGCGGAGCGCGTGTTGGCTCTGGCAGGGACCGCTGAAGCTGTGGTTGAAGTAGACGATGCCCCGGGCGCCGTGGATGAGGCTGCTCCAGACGGCGGCGACGACTTCCTCCGGTTTGATCGTCGGATAGTGCTCCTCGGTGAACGGCCGGCCGACCTCGACGAAGCTCCACACTGGTTTGCTGCCCGGCGGTGACACCAGCGACCGGACCCGGTCGACGGTCCGGCCGTAGTTGGCGGCCTGGCGGCACAGTTCCGCGGGCAGCCGCTCGGCACCGTCGACGGTGACCAGTTGGTCGGGGTCGAAGAACCGGCCGCCTTCGCTGTGTCCGCAGATCCCGCCGTCGGTGAACCAGTAGGTGTCCACCGAGACGACGTCGGCGAACTCGTTGACGAACCGGGCGGCTTCCGCGTCGCTCTGCCAGAAGGCGACGCCCTTGCCGTAGTTGGCCATCCGCAGCCGGTCGTCGGCGGGGAGGCGGCCGAGGACGCCCTGTTGGACGCGGTAGCCGCAGCGCCCGTCGGCTGGTTGGCAGATGTCGCCCTGGCCGGGGAAGTTGCCGGTCCACGGGTCGTCGCCGGGGCCGGCCCACATGTCCGCCTCGTCGGAGATCAACCATCCGACGGTTTCGTCGCCGTGTTCGCCGATCGGGCTGGTGATGGTCCGCATGCCGGCGGCGCGGACCAGGTCGAGGTTGGTGGTGCCGGTCATTTCGAGGTAGGTGTTGAGTCCGATCTCGCGGTCCTTGGCGGTGTCCGCCGGATCGGTGACGCTTTCCAGCCAGACCGCGATCGGGAAGAACTCGGGCCCGGTCGGTGGCGAGGGTGAGAACCGGTCGTAGTAGTCGGGACCACCGTCGACCGGGCGCAGCGTCGCGCCCGCGCCACCGGCGGTGGCGACCGCACCGGGCGCGATCCGGGCGGCGGCGGGGCCACGGGCGGCGTCGACGATCAGCCGTACGGCGGTCAGCGCGACGAGCACACTGGCCACTACCACCAGGGCGATGATGGCGATGCGGCGAGCCGATGGTCGGGTGGTGGCGGCCATGGATGCCTTTCGAACTGTGAGTGATCATGTCGCGACAGGTTGCGCTGGTCGATGCTAACAGCGACCAGTACGACGTTTTGTCCGCTTTATTGTTCACTGTACGTATAGCGGCGGGCCATGTCCGGCAACCGACAGTGGCCGATCGGCACCGGCCCCACCCGCTACGATCAACCGCAGTCCCCCTCGTACGGCCTTGCGGAGCTCAGGTGATCAACCGGTTCAAGGGCCAGGCCCGCGATTTCGTCCACGCCCGCCTGGCCGCCGCCGAAGTCCGCCGACGGCAGATCCCGCAGTTCCAGGTCACGACGGCGACCACCGGCCCCGGCCGGGTCTACTACCTGGCACCGGACAACCCGCACCCCAGCGGCGGGGTCCGGGTCATCTACCGGCACGTCGACCTGCTGGCCGAGCTGGGCATCCCGGCGGTGGTCATGCACAGCGAGCCCGGTTTCCGCTGCACCTGGTTCACCAACCAGACACCGGTGGTGCCGGCCGCCGAGGCCACGCTCTCACCGGCCGACATCCTCGTCGTTCCCGAGTGGTACGGCCCCGGGCTGGCCCAGCTTCCGGCCGGCCCCCGGATCGTCGTGTTCAACCAGCGCGCCTACGACACCTTCGACCACATCCCGTACCCCGACACCACGCCGGGAGCCCCGTACGCCGGACTGCCCGGCATGACCGCCCTGCTCGCCGTCTCGGACGACAACGTCGACCTGCTGCGCTACGCCTTCCCCGAGATCCCGGTACGGCTGACCCGCAACGTCGTCGACCCCGAGGTGTTCGCGCCCGGTGGCTGGCCCCGGGCCCGGCGGATCGCCTACGTCGGGCACCGCCGGGCGGCCGAACGCGACCAGCTGCTGCACATCCTGCGGTCCCGGGGCGTCCTGCGGGACTGGGAGATCACCCTGATCGCCGGGCGGACCGAGCAGCAGACCGCCGAGATCATGCGGCAGTGCGCGATCTTCCTCAGCTTCAGCGACCGGGAAGGCTTCGGCATGCCACCGGCCGAGGCGATGGCGTGCGGGGCGTACGTCGTCGGCTACCCGGGGCTGGCCGGGCGGGAATTCTTCGACCCGGCGTACTGCTCCCCGGTGCCCGACGGCGACCTGTTGGCGTACGCCCGCGCCGTCGAGCAGGCATGCGCGAGCTACCGCGATGAGCCGGAATCGATGGCCAAGCGGGCGGCCGCAGGCGCCGAGGCGATCCGGGACCGCTACACGGTCGCCGGACTGCGCGACGACCTCGCCGCGTTCTACCGCCCGCTGCTGGCCGCCGACTGAGTCACCGCCGGTCTTGGCACGGCAGGCTCAGACGCCGTGCCGGGTCCAGGTGCGGTAGCGGGCGTCGTTGCGCAGTCGCCGCCGGACCACGCTGGCGGCGAAGCCCGGCACCAGTGGGGCGAGCCGCGCGCCGACCCGCTGACGCCGTTGCAGGCCGCGCCACTGCGGCAACCGCCGCGCCTGCGGATAGGTCTCCAGGGCGAACTCGACGTACCACTCGACCGGCTCCCGGTCGGTGAGCCGGCGGTCGTACGCGTGGCAGGCGGACTCCAAGGCCTCGACGGCCAACGCCCGCCGGGCGTCGTCGTGCAGCCGCGCCGCGTCGGGCAGCTTGCCACCGGGACCCTCGAACAACACCTCGAACGCGGTCCGGCGCTCGATCAGGTCGGTCCGCCGGCCGGCCGCGTCGGTCACGCTCACGCTGGCCGGGTGTTCCCGGTGCAGCGCCTGATCGGTCCCGTCGACGTGGCCGACGTCGGACACCGCCGCCGCCCGCATCCAGATCTCCATGTCGCAGGCGTACCGCATCCGGCTGTCCCAGGGACCGATCTCCTGATAGACGCTGGCCCGTACCACGGCCTCGGGGGTGGTGACGCAGTTGACGCCGAGCCGGCAGCGGTGCGCGATCCAGTCCGCCCCGGACCAGACGGTCCAGCCGGTCACCTCGCTGCGGGAGGTCTGCGGCACCGGGCCGTGGAAGTGCACGGGGTGCCCGTAGACCAGCCCGACCTGCGGGAAGTGGTCGAACAGCCGTACCGCCCTGGCCAGCGACCCCGGCGTCAGCAGGTCGTCGGCGTCCAACCGGACGATGAACTCGCCGGTCGCCACCGCCAACCCGTCGTTGAACGCGACGCACGGCCCGTGGTTGGTCTCGTTGTGCACGACCACCAGCCGGTGCTCGTCGCGACCGAGTCGGGCCAGTACCTGCCGGGTGTCGTCGGTCGAACAGTCGTCGACGACGATCACCTCGGGATCGATGCCGGACTGCGCGAACACGCTACCGACGCTCTCCGGCAGGAACCGGCCGTAGTTGTAACACGGGATGATCACCGACACCCGGGCGACCCGACCCGGATCACCGTCGGGCACCGGAGCCGGCACCCGCGTCGTGGGCAGCAACTCGCCTCGGCGTTGCTCCGACACCATCAACCTCGCTCGAATTCCGTCGCGATCAGGACTTGACTACCGCCGCCAACGGCGGCTGCGGCCCAGGGGTGACCGGCGTCGACGCGGCAGTGGTGACCGACAGCGGCCCGGTCCCCGGCCCCGATCCGTCCCCGGTCCCCGGCCCCGGCGCGGACTCGTCGGTGGACCCCGGCCCCGCCGACCCGGCTTCCTCGCCGGCCGCCTTCAGCTCCCGCAGCCGACGCCGCAGCCAGGGCAGCAGCGGAGCGACGAAGATCACGGTCATCGTCGTACCGGCGGCCAGCAACTGCCACAGCGCACCCGGCACCACCTCGACCACGAACAGGCCGGCGATCAGTGCCGGCACCGCGGTGAGCATCGGCGCCGCCAGCGCGCCGGCCAGGGACCGCACCCGTACGCCATGACGGCGCAACGCCACCGCGTACATCGGCAGGATGATCAGGGCACAGACGACCGCGTGCCCGACCCCGGCACCGACCAGGCCGTACCACCGCACGCCCAGGATCACCGCCGGGAAGAGCGCCACCAACCAGACCACCTGCGCGGCGAACAACGCCCGGCTCGCCCCCACCGCGATCAGGAAGGTGGCCACCAGGTCGAACAGCACCCGGAACGCGCCGAAGAACGCCAACCCGGCGAGCGCGTCGGCGGCCATCGACCACCGCTGGCCGTACAGCAGCGGGACCACCACGCTGGCCAACCCGGAGAGCAACACGCCGACGAGCAGGGCCACGCTCCAGGTCAACGCCGCCGCCGAGACGAACCCGGCGGCCTTGCGCCGGCGGTCGTCGACGGTGGCGAACGCGGGCAGCGCCACCGCGCGGATGGCCACCCCGAGGGCGCTCATCGGCCAAGTGGAGATGTTGAACGCCAGGGTGTAGAGCCCGAGCGTCAGCGCGCCCGCCGCCGTGCCGACCGTCAGGTGACCGACGTTCATCACCACCCAGGACAACACGTTCGCACCGGCGAGCGGCACCCCGAAGCGGATCAGGCTGCGGGCCACGCCCGCGTCGAACCCGAACGTCGGCCGGGACCGGGTCAACACGAACTGCAACACGGTGACCATCGACTGCGCGACCACCCGGGAGACGGCCAGCGCCATCGCACCCATGCCGAGCAGCACCAGCCCGATCGTCACCACGGTGCTCAGCACCAGGCTGGCACCGTCGAGGCCGAGCTGGGCGCGTTGGCGGAACTCCCGCTGCATCACCGCGTACGGCACCACCGACAGGCCGCTGAGAATCAACGTCAACGACATCAGCTGGACCACCGGCGTGGCCTGCGGGCTGCCCATCGCCGTCGAGACCGGGCCGGCGGCCAGGCACATCGCGCCGGCCAGCAGCACGCTGGTGATCACCGAGATCGTGGTGACCGTTCCGGCCCGGCCCTGCACCCCGTGCCGGATGATGTCGGCGCTCATCCCGAGATCGGCCAGCGAGATCACGATGGTCAGCATGGTCAGCGCCACCGCGAAGACCCCGAACTCCTCGGGAGCCAGCAGCCGGGCCAGCACGATGCCGACCCCGAGGCTGCCGATCCGCAGCGCGATGCTGTTCAGGGTGCTCCACGCCAGGGCACGCCGGACCCGGCCACCCAGCGGAGCCGGCGGCGAGGACTCTGCGGTCACGGCCGCTCCCCGCTGGTCGCCCGACCGGCGGTGAACCGCTCGCGGGCCAGGTACGCCTTGAAGTTGAGCAGGTGGGCGGTCGGGTGGGCCAGGGCACCGGCCCGCTTCGGCAGGCTCAGCCGACGGCGGAGCGCGTCGGCGTAGATCTCGATCTGTCGGCGGCCGGCGGCCTGCAGGCTGAACCGGTCGACCACCGTACGCCGGCCGAACTCGCCGAGCTCGGCCCACCGGCTCGGGTCGGCACCCAGCTCAGCCAGGGCGGTGGTGACCAACCCGGTGCCGTCCGTGCCGTCACCCAGCCCGTAGAAGCCCTGGTCGAGGAAGACCGGCAGGGTCTGCGGGTCGAGCGGTAGCCAGAAGCCGCGCTCGCCCTGCACCACCACCGGTTTGGCGAAGGCCATCGCCCGCAAGGCCGAGGAGCCCATGCCGATCACGATGTCGGCGGCCGCGTAGGCGTCACGCGGATCGAGCATCGCCCCGGTCAGGGTGACCACCTCGGTGCCCCGATCGGCGTTGACCTTGTCCGCCGCGGTCTGGATCTCGGACCGCGACGGGCCGTCGCCGACGATCACCAGCCGCATCCGCAGCGCCGGATCGAGCCGACCCATCGCCCGGGTGGCGGCGAGCAGCCCTTCCAGTTTGAGCTCCGGCACCAGCCGGGACACCGAGACCACCGCGAGTTCGTCGGCGGCCACCCCGAGGCCGCGCCGGGCCGCCTCGACGGCGGCCGGATCCACCACCGGGGCGTTGGCCGTCGTGTCGATCGGTGGCTCGATCACGTGCACCTCGGCCCGGTGCGGCCGCTCCTGCGCCGCGATCTGCTCGGTGCCGACGATCAGCGGCAGATGGCGGGGCACCCAGGCCGGCACCTCCATGGAGAGCACCGTCACCACCAGCGGGACGCCCTGGCGCAGGTAGGCACCGTACGCGGTCTCCAGGGTAGGCGCCCACTCGTAGGCGTGCACCAGGTCGATGCCGCGACGCCGCACCACGTCGGCGATCGCGGCGACGTTACGCGGCGAGGGCGCCTCCCCCTTCGGGGGTGCCGGTACGAACTCCAGTCCCCACTTGTCGATCATGCTCCGCAGTTCGCCGTCCGGACCGTAAATGATCACCTCGTGCCCGAGTTGGGCGACGGTCGCCGCGATCTCGATGGCGTTGATCTGGGTGCCGCCGATCTCGAGCGTGTGCAGGCAGGTGAGGATGCGCACGGATATCCCTTCGACGCCGGCGGCAGTTGCCACCCCTGCGGATGATTCAACGGCCTGACCGGAACCAGCTTCAAGAGTTAGGCGTGAACACGACATCCACCCAGTAGTTGTGATTGACCGAATAGCCGGGGAACACCCAGCCGTACGGGTCGTAGTGGTAGGCGCCACCGCCGACCAGCACGTGCAATGGTGCCCGATCGAGTTCCTCGGTGGCGAACTGGTTCGCCGTCACCGCGTACTGCCCGACGGAGGTGTGGTAGGAGGCCACGTAGGTGGTGTCGGCCAGGATCGGCACCGGCTGGTCGAACGTCACCGTCTGCCAGCCCGACTCCGTCTCGTCGGTGAACACGGCGGTCGCCAGCCGTACGCCGTCGGCGGTCCAGATCGAACCACGATGGGTGCCGGTGTTGCCCGGACCTTTGTAGAACCGGACCCCGGTGACCGTACCGGGCACGTCGGCCCGGAACCGGACGCCCACCTCGACCGCGTCGGTGTCCGCCCAACTGGCGCTCTGCGGCACGTCCTCCGGACCGAAGATGCTCACCGGCGGCAACGGCTCGGTCGGGCCCGGCGACGCCGTCGGCTCCGGCGACGCGCTGGCGCTGGGCGACGCCGAAGGCGAGGCGCTCGGTGACGGCGACGCGGTCGGCGAGGCCGAACCGCTCGGCGTCGGGTCCGGGGACGGCCCGGGTGTGCCCGGCGACGGGCTGGCGTCCGGATCCGGTGCCGGGCCGCCACTGCCGGCCGGCAGGAACAACGGATCCACCCAGTAGTTGGCCGAGTTGTAGCTCTCGGTGGGGAACCCGCCGCCGGGTCCGTAGCGGTAGAGACCATTGGCACCGCCCGGTGCGCTCAACGGACCCCGGCTGTACGCCGAACTGAAGAACCCGCCGTCGAAGGCGTAGTTGCCGTTCGGCGCGTAGTACGACAACACATACGTCGTACCCGCCGACACCGACACCGGCTGCCCGAACGCCGCCGACTGCCACCCCGTCGTCGACCCCTCCGGGAACGTCACCTCCGCCAACGGGCTCCCCCCACCCACCGGCCACAACCGACCCACCTGACTACCCGTGTTACCCGGCCCCCGGAAGAACCGCATCCCCACGACCTGCCCGTCCACCGCCGGCGTGAACCGCATGCCGAGCTCCACGGCGGTGCTGTCCCCGGAGGACGACTGCTGCGGCAGCCCGTCCGGCTCCAACAGGGTCACCACCTCATCGGTGAACGTGGTGGTGAACGACCAGGTGTACGGTGCGCCCATCGCGGCGCCACCGGAGACGACGACCCGTACCGACGCGGTGTAACTGGTCATCTGGTCCAACGGGGCGGTCGGGGTGAAGGTGGCCATCCGGGTCGAGGCGTCGTAGTCGACGGTGCCGGGCACCGGGGTGTCGGTCGAATCGAACAGCATGAACTCGATCGTCGCGTCACCGGTGTCGGCGGAGAAGACCACCGACACCGTGGTGTCCGGCTGGACCTCGGCGGCGGCCGCGACCGGATCGGTCGCGGTCACCGTCGGCGCACCGGGACCGGTGGTCGGCGTGGGGGTCGGCGTCGGCTGGTCACCGCTGGGCAGGAAGTACGGGTCGACCCAGTAGTTGGCCGAGTTGTAGCTGAGGCTCGGGATTCCACCGTCGTAGGTGTAGACGCCGTTGTCGCCGCTCGGCGCGCTCAGCGGACCCCGGCTGTGCGCCGAGCTGAAGAACCCGGTGTCGTAGGCGTAGTTGCCGTTCGGCGCGTAGTACGACAACACGTACGTCGTACCCGCCGACACCGACACCGGCTGCCCGAACGCCGCCGACTGCCACCCCGTCGTCGACCCCTCCGGGAACGTCACCTCCGCCAACGGGCTCCCCCCACCCACCGGCCACAACCGACCCACCTGACTACCCGTGTTACCCGGCCCCCGGAAGAACCGCATCCCCACGACCTGCCCGTCCACCGCCGGGGTGAACTTGACCCCCACCTCGACCGCAGTGTTCTCGCCGGTCGAGGTCACCTCGGGTACGGCGTCGGTCTCGAACAGGGTTACCACCTGCTGGGAGAACTCGGTGGTGAACGACCACGAGTACGGCGCGCCCATCGGTACCCCGACGTCGTCGCTGGCCAGCACGGTCGCGGTGTACGTGGTGGCCTCGGCGAGCGGTACGGCCGGCGTGAAGGTGGCCCGCCGGGCGGTCTCGTCGTAGTCGACCGTGCCGGGCACCGGCTGGCCGTCCCCGTCGACCAGGTCGAACGCGATCGTCGCGTCGTCGACCGGCTTGGAGAAGACAGCCGACGGCGCCTGGTCGGTCGGCACGTTCGCCGCGTTGCCGGTCGGTACGGTCGTCGACACCGACGGCGGGGCATTCTCCGCCGTGACGAAGGTGACGTCGACGTAGTAGTTGGCGCCCCCGTACGACTGGTTGGGGAACCCGCCGTCGTACCGGTAGAGGCCGTTGCCGACGGCACCGTCGGTCTTGGGTGCCATCAGTGGCCCGGACAGGTGATCGGTGGTGAAGAAGCCCGGGTCGCTGGCGTAGTGGCCCTGCGGCGCCCGATAGGACGCCACGTAGCTGGTGCCGGCCGAGACCGGTACGGGCGTGGCGAACCCGACCTGCTGCCAGCCGGTGCCACTCTCGTCGGTGAAGGTCGCCGAGGCGAGCTCGGTGCCGCCGTTGGTCCACAGCGTGCCCCGGTGGGTGCCGACGTTGCCTTCGCCCTTGTAGAACCGCAGCCCGGTGATCAGGCCGTCGATCTGCGGGGTGAACCGTACGCCGAGTTCCACCTCCGGCTGGGGATCCAGGGCGATGCCGGTCTGCGGATCCTTCTCGACGAACACCGGGTGGTCCGGTACCCGCTCACCGAACAGTGTGTAGGGGCCGTTCACCGACAGACCGACCGGTGCCGACGGGTCGCCGAGGTTTCCGCTGTCGTCGACCGCCCGGGCCAGCAGGGTGTGCGCGGAGGTGTCGCTGGCGTGGAATTGGTAGGTCCAGGTGGAGGTGCCGGTGGTGGCGGGATGCCAGGTGGCACCGCCGTTGGTGGACACCTCGACCCCGGCGACGAGGCCGCCACCGGCGTCCATCGCCGAACCGGTCACGGTCACCAGCGACCCGTGGGCGACTGCGGTGCCGTCGACCGGAGCGGTGATGCTGGCGGTCGGGGCGAGTGCGTCGGTGGACGGTCCGGTGACCATGATCCCGGCCATCGGGGTGGTCGGCGCGACGCCCATGTCGGCGAAGAGGTTGACGGTGGCCTGCTGGATGTTCGGGTCGGCCGACGCGCCGGAACCGCCGTCATGGACGGCGTCGAGGCCCCAGGACCACTGGATGGTGCCGGCCCCGAAGACGAGCGCGCCGCTGGCCGCCCGGTACAGGGTCATGTGGTGGGTGGTCTCACCCTCCTCGACGTCCGGACCGTAGCCGACGAGGTACTCCGGGGTGTAGCCGGTGGTGGTGGACAGCCGGAAGGTGCCCGGTGGCCGGAAGCCGTTGTCGAGGTCCTCGTTGGACTCGTAGCCGACTGTGTGCGGGGCAAGGGTGGCGGTCTGCCCCGGGGTCAGGCCGGCGACCCCGCTGTTGCGCCAGAAGCGCAGCTTGCCCTGTTCTGCCGGGACCTGCATGGCGAGGTCGGTGTTGTTGGCCATGTAGAGGTTGCCGACCAGGGAGTTCTCCGGCTCGCGCACCTCGCCGGTCGGGAACCGCGGATCCCGCCAGACCCCGGTCCATTCGTCGGTCGGGTCGATGTCCGCGCCGGCCCAGGTCTCCTTGTAACAGACCAGCGTCCGGTACGGCGTGCCGTTGCCGTCGACGCTGTTTTCCCAGCGGGTCTTCCAATAGACCTCGTTGCCGGTGAAGAAGGCGAGGTGCACGCCGGCGTCGCGGGCGGCTTCGACGTTGGCCCGTTGCTGCGGCGACCAGTACTCGTCGTGCCCGACCGAGACGTACGCCTGATGGTTGAGCAGCAGATCACCGCGAATGTCCGCGTCGAGACCGCTGATGTAGCTCACGTCGTACCCGTTGCGTTCCAGGAATCGGATCATCGGGTATTCGTTGGCGAACAGATAGTCTCGTCCGTTGCCCACCGCGCGGGTGGCGAACGGCCGGTTGTAGCTGAGCTTGTAGGCGCGATTGACCGGTGCCGCGCCCTCGTAGAAGCTGGCCCCACCGTAGGTGTTGTACGCCTGCCAGGTGGTGTCGGAGGTCTGGAAGACCATCTGGGAGGTGCTGCTGTCGTCGCGGACGATGAACGGGACGTGGCTGTCGCCGCCGGTGTCCGAACGGATCAGCCGGGCGATGTAGACGCCGGAGACCGCGTCGACCGGCACGTTCCAGGTGGTGCCGACTTCCCAGGTCCCGCAGTCGAACAACTGGGTGTCCTGGGCGTGTACGCAGTCCTCGGGCGAGTTGTCGGCCAGCGGCAGGCTCGGCTGCAGGGTCGCCCACTCGCGCGCGCCGTCGCCGCCGTACCAGCCGAGGCGGTAGATCTTGATGGTGTAGCCCGGCGCGTCGGTGGTCACCTTGAACCCGACCTGTCCGCCCACGTTGACGGTGATCTCGGTGGCGAAACCCTGAATGGTCGGGTCACCGACCTGCCAGATGTCCCAGGCCGACTTCGGCGTGCCCGGTTTGCTGTTCTCACAGGCGATGACGTTCACGGGAGGGGCGCAGGGATCAGCGGCCGCCGACGCAGCGGGCATGGCGACCACGAGACTCACGAACAGCGTCGCCGCCATGGCGACGGAACCGATCCGCCGGTTGACCCGGCGGGTCAGAACAGATGCGACCGCCCTCACTGCACTCCCTCCAGGAGCCGCCCGACGCGGATGTCCCGCGTGTCCCCCGGGCTATGGCAGCGCCGACGCTACCAGTGCGAGTCCAGCTCACAACCAGGCATGCATACCGCCTGTGTCGACGCCGGTCGGGCCGGGATCAGCCCTTCGGACAGGCGGGCATGACCGTCCGGAATCACGCACCCCGACGGACAACGAGATCAATGGATAATTGCGCTGAACGTGGAGTCAGAAACACCACTGTGGATACGCGAAGGGGCGTCGGCGGCCGACGGATCAGCTCAGGCCCCGAACCATCTCGGGGTCGACGTACGGATCATCAACGCCGGGTGACTGAGTCGCCACACCGCACCACAGAGGCCGACCATCAGCGACATGGCGGTCGCGTAGGTGCTGAAGCTCAGCGAGTCGAAGGTGAACCCAGCGGCGATCGCGACCAGCTGAACGGCGATGAGAATCGTACAAAGGTGCCGTTCGCGCTCTGACGACGAGCGACGCCGGGCGACGATGACGAGTGCGATGGCGCTCAGATGCAGGCCGGCGAGCACGATCACACCGATGATTCCGTTGGTGAGAGCGAACGCCAGCCATTGATTGTCGAGATACTGATATTGCGGCGAGACCCAGGTGCCGGTGCCGCGACCGAACCAGGGCCGCTGGTTGAAGTAGTAGCCGACCATGTCGTACCGCTCGGTGCGCGAGGTGATGCTCGGATCGCTGCTCGCCCCGAGGAACATCGTCGAGATGGTGCTGACCAGGGCTGGCTTGACGACCACCATGCCGGCGAGCATGACAGCGCCGAGGGCCAGCATGTTGTACCGCATCCGCCACCCCCAGATCGGCATCAGCACCAGCAGCACGATGCCGAGCGCGACGAACCCGGTACGGGACATGGTGGCCGGGATCGCCGCCGCGATCAGCAGGGCCAGGAAGCCGAACAGCTGACGCTGCCGAGGGGTCTGGGCAAACCTGGCGAAGTGGATGCCGAACGGCAGCGCCATCGCCATCAGCAGGCTGAACTCGATGTAGTGGAAGGTGGTGCTCGGCACCCGGACCCCGCCACCCCGGATCTCCAGCCCGACCACCCAGCCCTTCATCTCCAGACCGGGAATCCGCATGTACTGGGTGAGGTCGAGATAGAGGAACGCCTGGATGAGCCCGATCACCGCGACGAAGGCGCAGCAGTAGACGAAGACCCGCAGTACGCCTTCGAGCCGCTGCCAGTTGGGCATCCCGTCGGCGGTCAGCAGGATCACCCCGGAGATCGCCGCCGCCGTGAGCATCCACCGATCGGCCGAGTTGGCTTCCATCATCGTCAGCCCGCGCAGAAACCCGATCGCGTACGACAGCAGCATCGACAGCAGGAACGCGAGCACCGCCCAGCGCAGCGGCTGCGGGCCGGTGAGTACGAGCCGGGAGTTGAGCCGGGCGGTCATCCACCAGAACCACATCAGCAAAGCGACGACCAACGCCGGACGCCCGAGATCGGTCATGCCGGGCAGGATGAGATGGGCCGGCATCAGGGTGAGCAGGCAGATCATCAGCGACAACAGCACCGGCGCGTCGATCCGGGTCAGCCGTCGCCGGGTGACGTACGTCCGCTCGCCGATCCAGGACGGCTCCAGGTCCGCCGGGTGCAACCCGGACTGGGTCACCGCGTCCGGCTCCCGTTCTCGGAGACCTCCGAGGTCCAGGAGTCCCGGCCGACCGGAGGAATCGGGAGGATGATCGTCGCGTCTTCGGCCGGCACCGCGCTGATCACCGCGGTCTCGTCGGCGTCCGGGGACCTCGGCACCCGCGAGCCGCCGGAGTCGGCGGGTTGCCCGGCTTTGTCGCCCGCCGGCTGCGGCCCGGTGCCCCGGCCCGCCGACGGCAGCCCGGAACCGGCGGTGTCGCCACCGGCCGCACCGCGCGGCGGGCCGCCTGGACCGCCACGGGCGTCGCCGCCCGGGTTAGCACCCGCGCCGGAGGTCGCGCCGACGCTGGACGAGCCCGCGCCGGAACCCGGTGCCGGCCGTCCCGCCACCCGTGGGAAGGGAATACCGCCCCGGTTGGCCTGGGCACCGGACGGCACGTCGTCCGGCCGCTCGGACCGGCTACCCGAGCTGTAGACGCCGCCGGAATGTCCACCGTCGGTGCTCGTCGGACGCCGGGTCGACGGCGCGTAGCGGATCGAGATCTCCGGAGTCGCCACGGCGGTGCCCGACGGAAGCTTCATGGTGTCGTCGGAACCAGGTCCGGTGCTCACCGGTACGCCGGTCGCCGGTCCCCGCCGCCGCCGACGCATCAGCCCGTCGAAGCCGATGGTGAGCGCGGCGCTGAGCAGCACGCCGACCCCGCCGACCGCCACCATCGCCCGCTTGACCTTGGAGTTGGCCTCCTGGATGTTGTCACCGCGGTCGAGCCGCCGGGCGGTGATGAAGCTCTCCTCGTTCGCGCCGTAGTCGGCCTGCAGGCCGACCACGCTCGCTTCGAGTCGCCGGACGACCTCCTCGGACGTTTCGGTGGCCTGCTCCGCGGACTCCCCGATCACCTCGATCGTCATGATCGGCTGCTGGTTGTCGAGCGTGATCGCCACGTTCTCGCTGAATCCGTCCGCTTCCAACTGCTTGAGCACGGCCTGGTCCTGGACGGTCAACGCGGCGGCCCGGCTCAACGACCCGAGACCCAGCTCCAGCCAGGGGTTACGCGGCGAGGCCGGGGTGTCCTCGTCCGGCGGCGTGTTCGCGGCGGTCGGCGGGATCAGCTG